>DASSYA010000009.1:0-84938 GCA_035703525.1 Gemmatimonadales bacterium
CGCTTCTCGCTTCTCGCTTCTCGCTTCTCACTTCTCACTTCTCACTTCTCGCTTCTCACTTCTCGCTTCTCACTTCTCGCTTCTCACTTCTCACTTCTCACTTCTCGTCGACCACCACCACATCCTGCTCGCGCATTGCACTCGTGCCATGGGCAGTGACCGTCACGGTGAGCAGGTAGCGACCAGTGGTGAGTCGGTCGAGGCCGAGGCTCCGACGGACCGCGGTCACCGGCCCGGTCGCACGGTCGTTGGTCGTCACGGTGATCTCGCGATCGGAATTCTTGCCGGTGGGTGTCACGGTGATCGTGGTTGTGTACGCATCGCCGGTCCGGAGTCCTCGCACCTCGTACCAGAGCTCGGCATCGCTCCCGCGTGGCCAGGTCCCCAGCGTGTTGACGGGGAACGGACCGTCCGGTGCCCGCCAGGCTGCGTTGCCCGCCGTCCCCAGCACGACATCGCTGAGCGAGAGCGTCGGGGCGCCATCGATCACCAGCTTGCGTCGGAGCGCATAGAGATGATCGGCGGTGTCGGCCGGTTGCCGGACGCGCACGGCGATCTGCCAACTCCCCGGTTGCAGCGGTATCTCGAACCAGCTCGTCACGAAGCCGCCCGTGGGGGCGTTGGTCGTGACGAACGTCCGCGTCGTATCGAGCGCGATGCTCGCGCCGTCGAGCGGGCGATAGGCGACGATCCGGAAGCGTGCCTGTCGCGAGACGTGCCCGTCGGCGAGGGAATCGCCGCGCATCTGATCGAGTGGCAGGGCGAAGGTGATCAGTGCACGGTTGGTGCCGTCGTCACCGTGACCCAGCCCGAAGAATCGCACGGTCGCGTTCCACGGTGCTGTGATCGGCGGCGTGTCACTGTCCGTGTCGATGCCGACCTCGGCGTCCGCACGATGATGCACGATGGCGTTGTGGACGTTCGCGAGGCAGGCAACGGGTTGGACCCCGTGGTAGCCATTCACCTCGTTGGCGGCGGCCTGATATTCGGGGAGCATGGCGGCGAGCGAGAGCCACGCGCCGGCGTTCTGGGGCGGGAGGTAGCTCGAGAGGGTGGTCGCCGCATTGCGGCCAAGGGCGTCGCTGCCACGAAACGTCAGGGTCCGCCACGCGCCCTCGAACCAGTAGACCCAGATCTCCGTGCGGGCCATCGAGGCGGCCAGGCGCGGACCTTCCTGGCCCTTGGGATCGCCGCCCGAAGAGGCAAGGTCACGTTCCGGCTCGAGCTCGGAACTGAGCGGCGGTGCGAAATCGGCAAAGGGCGCGCCGTGCTTCAGGTAGATCAGGCCGCGATGGTCAAGGAGTGCCTCGGTCCCGCGGGGATCACCCGGGAGGGACGGGGGATGGATCGGCAATCGATTGTAGAATTCCGGGACGCTGCCGGTGCAACTGTCGAGAATATTGTCGAAGGCCATGTCGACGCGGGTGAACACATTCGTGCGCCACGGCCGGGTGACACGATAGTGCGCGAAGGCGAAGACCCAGCGTCGGAGGTGCTCGCGGAGCCGGGTTCCCGGTGGTTCCGCGATCGCCGCATCCCGCTCGGCCCAGAACCTGGTGAGCCACGGCTCGACCTCGCGTGTGGCCAAGGAGTCGAAGATCGCGAGTGAATCCGGCAACAGGAAATAGCCGAGGTCCTGACGGTAGACCGCGCGGGCGGCGTCGGACAATCCCGGAAGGCCTCGCCAGTAGGCGTGCTCCGCGCCGGTCAGGTCATGTAGCGCGGCGAGGGTGCGCGCGCGCTCGAGTGCGATGATGCTGCCGTCGAAGCCCAGGTCGCGTGCCCGATCGAAGGTCACCAACGCGCTGTCGTAGCCGCCGAGTCGTCGGAGATCCCGCGCCCAGACCACCAGCGCTCCCGGGAGCGGATCGGCCCGTCGCACTTCGCGTTCGATCGCCACCCGCGTGTCGGCACGCAGTTCACGGTCGCCGCTCGGCAGGGTGATCTCGACCAGCAGCTTGCGCGCCGGCTCGAGGTCCGGGTCACGACGGAGCGCCACATCGAGGTGGCGCATCGCCGCCTCGAGATAGGCCTCGCCCTCACGGATACCGGCGGAGGGTCGTTGCGGAAGACCCTGGAAATGCATCAGGACGAGGGCGTGAGCGAGCGCATACTCGGGCCAGCCCCAGGCGGTGCGCTTCGCACTCGCTGCGTTGAACCGGAAGAGCGCTCGTTCGAGTGCGCCGCCGTCGTCGCCGCGGACCCAGGCGGCGAGGTCGGTGTAGCCCGTTTGCATGTCACGGGTTACCGGATCGTGGCCCTGAGCGATCTCGGGAAGGAGGCCGGGCGTGATGGCCTCGTCCAGTCGTTGGAGGAGCCGTCGGTCGCCCGGTTGTTGCGCACCGAGGGCGGTGGTGAGGAGTCCCGAGGCGAACGCGAGTCCGACCAGGGTGCGGCGGCGAAGCTGTCGGTGCATCACCTGGTGTCTTCCATGGTCGGGCCTGCTGACTCGGGCTGACTGGATGGGGCGGGGCACCCCTCGTGATCCTGGATCATCGGCTGCACCGCCCGGAAAACAGTGGCAACATCCCATGCGAGCACGTGAGCGCCCAACGGCTGGGGTGGATCGGCCTGGAGGGCATAGAGCCGAAAGCCACCCGGAATCCGGTAGACCCAGGCCTCAGCGGCCGCCGACCAGATCGTGCCCTGCAGCACGTTCGACAGTACGGACGGTGCCGGGGTGGAGACGATTCCGGAGTCCGACGCGACACTGCGACCGATCCAGAGGTCCGGCATCCCATGCTGGAGCATCAGGATCCCCCGGATATCCAGGAGCGGTTCATTGCGACGGACATCGCCCGGGAGCGGCAGGAAGCCGAGGGGGGGATGGTCCTCGATCGCGAGGACCTCGCCGCCGCAGGAGTGATGCACGTAGTCGAATGCATGAGCGATCGACCCGACACGGGGTCGAGACCACGGGGTGGTGAGCCGGAACCGGTCGTGGGCGAGTGCCCATGCCGCGAGATGCGACTCGAGTCGTTCAGGTCCGCCGTCCCAATAGGCCGTGATCGCGGCTCCGGCACGGGAGTCCTCGAAGGTATCATAGCGGTCGAAGAAGTCGGGCGAGACGGTCCAGCCGAGGTCTTGCGTGTACCGACTGCGACCGGCCGAGCCGAGGTGCAGGAGGCCGTCGCGATAGGCGCGTGCCGCTTCCGGTATCCGGCCCAACGAGGCAAGGGCGTAGGCTCGGTCGAGCGCCACGACGGACGGATCGGCGCCGGCGTCCAATGCGGTCTGGAGGATGGCGAGTGCCAGGTCAGGCTGGCCGACTCCACGGTGGTAGCGTGCCCACGCGACGAGGGCACTGGCCCGGGCATCCGGTCGGGTGACTTCGGTGCGGAGGAGGCCGACCAGCATCGGCGGCAGCACCCGGTCGCCCATCTCGTTCAGGAGGTCGCTCAGCATCGTGCGAGCTGGGGCGAGGTCCGGATCACGTGTGAGTGCCATGGTGAGGTGACGCCACACGGCGTCGATGTGCGACTCGCCGAGGCGCGATCCGGCCGACGCGATCGTGGGACTCTCGGTGTCGCGGAGCAGGAGGAAGGCGTGGGCGAACGCGTACGCTGGCCAGCCCCACTCCGGCCGTCGTGCGCTCGCGCGTGCGAACCGTTCGAGTGCGCGCTCGACGCTTCGTCGGTCACTTCGCGCAAGGAAGGCGTCGAGCTCGGCGAGACCGGTGAGCAGGTCCTGGCTCACCTTGTCCGCGGTGGAGTCCGGATCCGGCATCGGTTCGCCGCGTCCGATGGCTGCATCGGCTCGGTCGAGGAGCCCACGCTCGGCAGGCAGTTGTCCCGAGAGCGGTGACCAGACGCATGCGCATCCGATCAGGGAGGTCACGATCAGATACCAGCAGCTACGGCGTCGGAGGGAGTGCATCCTCAAGTCTGGGTGCTTCGGTCGGTTCCCGCCAGTTGGAGCGGCGACCTCCGATGAATCCGATCGAACGAATCAGACCGAATAGTTCCAGACGGCGACGTAGTGGCATGCCGTCCCGGCCATGACGAAGAGGTGCCAGATGGGATGCGCATACGGCAGGCGCTTGGCGGAGAAGAAGGCGACACCGACGGTGTAGGCGATCCCGCCGGCGACGAGCCAGAGTACGCCCGGGAGCGGCATGAGCTGCCACAGCGGCTTCGCCGCGACCAGGATCAACCAGCCCATCGCGAGGTAGAGCGCCGTCGAGAGTCGTGGGGATCGAATCTCCAGCGCAAACTTGAACACCACGCCGGCGGTTGCCAGGGTCCAGACGAACCCGAAGAGCGTCCATCCCCATGCTCCACGGAGGACGCCGAGGGTGAATGGGGTGTAGGTGCCGGCGATGAGGAGGTAGATCGCGGCGTGATCAATGCGCTGCAGCATCCGCTTCGGGCGCTCACGGTGGACGGCGTGGTAGAGGGTGGAGCTGGCGTAGAGGACGATGACCGTGATCCCGAACATCGCGGCGCCCATGGTCACCGCGGTGCCGTGTGGGGCCATGTGGCGCAGCAGCAAGGGGAACGCGACCAACGCCCCGAGCAGGGCGGCGCCGTGGGTCACGCTGTTGGCGAGTTCCTCGGCGCTCACTTCTCGCGTTGCAATCTCATCCAGAGCACTTCCCACGGTTCCGATTCGGTCGGACGATGCACCAGCACCGAGTCGCCCTCGGCGAGGAGAATGCGTGCGCGCGTATCGAGGTCGAACCGGCTCACCGGCACACCATCCTTGTCGAGCCGGATCCAGGTTGTGGTCGGCTGGCTCGGAGCGAGGGCGCCCATGATGAGCAAGCCGCCATCCGGGTACGGCACGAACCCGCTCAGGGGGGGCACGATCGAATCGGAGCGCGTGCGCATCTGATCGAACTCCTCGTCGCTGAACGGAAGGCCAGCCATCGCCTCGCGAATCGTGCGTTCCCGCCGATCCAGATCCTCGGCGGTGACGCGGGGCCCGTCCGGTCCGGTCAGGACCCACTTGACCGCCCCCGTCACGGCCGGCGCACGCCGCTCGACGCGAAACGTGGTCCCGGGCGACCAGACCACGTCGCCACCCGGGACTCGTGTCCAGAGCGGGGAACCGGCGAAGAGCGGTCGAGGGGAAGGCCCGGTCTCACTGGCGCCTTGCATCCAGGGAACCGGTGCCTCGAGGATCAGGGTGCCGATCGAATCTGTCGGTGCCTTGAGGCGTCGCACGGTCAGCATCCCCTGCCCGCCGTTCTCCCACCCCGTGAAGTCCTGGAGGACCGGGTCACCGGCGGAAAAGCCCACGGTGGCCAGGGCGCCGACATGCGGGAGTGGTGTCCGCCCGATCTGGCGACCCTCGGCATCGAGTCGGACCAGTCCGTAGCCGCCGTCCTCGACGTCGATGAGGTCGTAGCCCTTGCCGTCCTTCCGGATGGCCATCACCGTGGGATAGGCTGGCGCGGTCCCGCTGAACATCGCCAGCGAGCGCGGCATCGAGTCCCCCGCTCGCAGCACCCCGATCGCGTGGCCCGGTTCCCAGAGGGCGATCTTGGTCTCGTCGAGTCGGGTCGCGAGCGCGAAGTGCAAGGGGCAGGCGTCGTACCCGGTCGCCAGGCAGACCTGCTGCCCGGCGGCCAGTGTGTCGACGGGCAGCGCGGCGAGGGCCTCGGCATCGAGGTGGCGCTCGACCGGGATCGCCGGCGCATCGCTTGTCCCCCCCCCGCATGATGCCACGAGGCCCAGGACGAGGAGGGTGGGCAGGGGCCGCATCCCGCGTCGAGGCATGGCGTGCCTCATGTGTTGAACCTGAAGAGCATGATGTCACCATCCTTCACGAGATATTCCTTGCCTTCGGCACGTGACAGGCCTTGTTCACGCGCGGGTTTCCAGCCACCGACCCGGATGAAATCGTCGTACGCCACCGTTTCGGCCCGGATGAATCCGCGCTCGAAGTCGGAGTGGATCACGCCGGCGGCCTCCGGGGCACGGGCGCCGTGTCGCACCGTCCAGGCGCGCACTTCCTTCTCGCCGGCCGTAAAGTAGCTCTGGAGTCCGAGGAGCCGGTATGCCGCGCGTGCGAGGCGGTCCAGGCCGGATTCCTCGACACCGAGTGAGGCGAGGAACTCGTCCCGATCCTCGACGGGGAGTTCGGCAAGCTCGGCTTCGACCTTGGCGGAGAAGATCACCACATCCGCGATCTCGCCGCTGGCATCGATCGCGGTGCGGACGGCGTCGACGTGCGGATTGCCCTCGACGAGTTCCTCCTCACGGACATTCGCGGCGTAGAGCACCGGCTTCGCGGTCAGCAGGTTGAACCCCTTGACCAGCAGCGCCTCGGCGTCGGTCAGTTCCACAGATCGGGCCATGCGTCCGGCCCCGAGCGTGTCCACCAGTCGCTCGAGGACCGCCTTCTCGGCCTTGGCGGTGGCGTCACCGGTCTTCGCGGTGCGACTGGCCTTGTCGAGACGCTTCTCGAGTGATGCGAGATCCGCCAGGGCCAGTTCGGTCTCGATGATCTCCTTGTCGCGCACCGGGTCGACGCCGCCCATCACGTGCTGGATGTCGTCGTCCTGGAAGCAGCGCACCACCTGCACGATGGCATCGACCTCACGAATGTTCGCGAGGAACTGGTTGCCGAGCCCTTCGCCCTCGGAGGCTCCCTTGACCAGGCCGGCAATGTCCACGAATTGCACCGTCGCGGGCACGACACGCTCGGGGTGCACGAACTCGCTGATGGCCGCGAGGCGTTCGTCGGGGACCTCGACGATGCCGGTGTTCGGTTCGATGGTGGCGAAGGGATAGTTCGCGACCAGCGCGCCGGCCTGGGTCAGGGCGTTGAAGAGGGTCGACTTGCCGACGTTCGGGAGGCCGACGATTCCGAGGGAAAGCATGCGAGAAGAGTGTCCAGGGTCCTGAGAAGTGAGAAAGCCGGTTTTCGGAAGTAGGAAGTCAGAAGTCGGAAGTCAGAAGTCGGAAGTCAGTGGGAGAATCTAGCTGGCTCTGCGGCAGGATGTGCCTTCATTCCACACGATTGAGTGCGATCTCTGATCATGGGAGACTACCGCCGGCTACTGGCTTGGCATCGGGGATATGCCCTCGTGCTAACCGCTTACCGGGCGACCGCGACCTTTCCTGTCGACGAGCGATTCGGGCTGATCGCTCAGCCTCGCCGGGCCAGCGTCTCAGTCCCTTCAAATATTGCTGAAGGCGCAGCCCGAGGATCGCCGACCGAACTCCGACGCTTCGCAGGGATCGCGCTTGGGTCCCTCCATGAGCTCGTCACCCAGATCATGCTCGCTCGGGACTTGGGGTATCTCGATTCGGAGCGTGCACGCCAAATCCTGGTCGAGGCGGATGACGTCGGAAGGCTACTTGGCGGACGGGTTCGCAAGAAGTAGGCAAGCCACGACACGTGAGACTCGTGGCTCACCCAACCCCCGATATCCGACTTCCGACTTCCGACTTCCGACTTCCGACTTCAGCTCAATGAGGCGAACCACGGCGCCAGCACCAGGCTCACCACGCTCATCAGCTTGATGAGGATGTTCATCGCCGGGCCGCTGGTGTCCTTGAACGGGTCGCCCACGGTATCGCCGACGACGGCGGCCTTGTGCGGATCGGAGCCCTTGCCGCCATGGGCGCCGCCCTCGATGTACTTCTTGGCGTTGTCCCAGGCGCCGCCGGCATTGGCCATGAAGAGCGCCATCATCACGCCGGTGACTGTTGCGCCGGCGAGCAGGCCGCCGAGCGTCTTGACGCCGAAGAAGTAGCCGGTGAAGACCGGCACCAGGACGGCCGCGACACCGGGGATGATCATTTCGCGCAAGGCGGCGCGGGTCGAGATGTCGACGCAGCGGGCGCTGTCCGGGCGCACGCCCTCACGTCCCTCGAGCAGGCCGGGAATCTCGCGGAACTGGCGGCGGACTTCCTCGACCATGCCCTGCGCCGCGCGTCCGACGGCCGTCATGGTCTGGGCCCCCACAAAGAACGGCATCACGCCACCGATGAACAGGCCGATCACGACCATCGGGTCAATCAGGTTGAGCCCTTCCTGTGTGAGGCCGACCGCCGAGGCGTAGGCACTGAACAGCGCCAGTGCCGTGAGCGCCGCGGAGCCGATGGCGAATCCCTTGCCGATCGCGGCGGTCGTATTGCCGAGCGCATCGAGGCCGTCGGTGATGGCGCGGACCTCAGGACCCAGGTGCGTCATTTCGGCGATCCCGCCGGCATTGTCGGCGATCGGGCCGTACGCGTCGACCGACATGGTCACGCCCACTGTGGCGAGCATGCCGACCGCCGCGATCGCGATCCCGTAGAGGCCAGCCACCTCGAAGGAGGTGTAGGTCGCGGCGCAGATGAGGAGCACCGGGAGGATGCAGCTCTCCATGCCGACGGCGAGCCCGGCGATGATGTTCGTGGCGGGCCCGGTCTCGGACGACTGTGCGATCCGGCGGACCGGTCCGCCCGCCGTGTAGTACTCGGTGACCAGGCCGATCAGGATGCCCGAGACGGTACCCGAGAGCACCGCCCAGAACGGTCCCATCTCCGGCAGCATCGTGCCGTCGGCGCGCGTCATGCCGAGCGGCATGATGCTGGTGAGGTACCAGGCAAAGGCGAGGAAGAGACCGGCGGCGATGAAGGTGACGTAGCGGAGCGCGTTGGCGGGGTTGCCCCTGGCCAGCACCCGCATGGTCAGCACCCCGATCAGCGAGGCCACGAGGCCGGCCGTGATGAACGCCAGCGGCAACAACATTGCGGTGGTGCGGTGTTCGGTCGGGATGAGGAGCGAGGTGGCCGCGAGGGCGATGGTCGCGATGACCGAGCCGACGTAGGATTCGAAGATGTCCGCGCCGAGTCCGGCGACGTCGCCGACATTGTCGCCGACGTTGTCCGCGATCGTGGCGGGGTTGCGGGGATCGTCCTCGGGGATGCCTGCCTCGACCTTGCCCACCAGGTCGGCCCCGACGTCGGCCGCCTTGGTGTAGATCCCCCCGCCGACCCGCGCGAAGAGTGCGATCGACGAGGCGCCCATCGCGAAGCCCGAGATGATCTCGGCGAAGAGCCGGGTGTCGCCCACGAACTCGGCCCGGCCGATCGTGAGGAACACCAGCGTGATGCCGGCGAGTCCGAGCGAGGCGACGGCGAGGCCCATGACCGACCCGCCGCCAAATGCGACGCGGAGTGCCGCGGACTGCCCACTGCCGCGCGCGGCCTCGGCGGTCCGGATGTTGGCGATCGTGGCGCCACGCATCCCGATCCAGCCGCTGGCGATCGACGCAACGCCGCCGAGGATGTACGCGATCCCGGTCTTGGCCCCAACCAGCCACGACAGGAGGCCGGCCACCACGATCAGGAACGGGATGAGGAAGGCGTACTCACGGCGCAGGAACGCCATCGCACCGACCTGGATCTCCGTGGCGATGGCCTGCATCGCGGTGGAGCCGACCGGCTGGCGCCGAAGTGACACGAAGGTGATCATGGTCGCGGCGAGGCCGGCGAGCCCGATGGCCAGGGCGTACAAGGTCAAGGAGTCGGTCATGGTCTCGGTGGGTAAGGGTCAGGAGTGGTTGAATTGGTTCATTGCACGTTCGATCCCGTCGCTGGCCCAGCAGGCGACCGCGTCGGCCATTTCATCGAGCATCCCCTCCAGGGATGCCCGCTCCTCCGGACGGAATCGCCCAAGGACGAAATCCGCCAGGTCATCGTACTCGGGCGGCTTCGGACCGACCCCGATCCGCAGCCGGGCATAATCCTGGCGGCGCAGGTGCGCCTCGATGCTCTTGAGCCCGTTGTGACCACCAGCCGATCCCGCGCCACGAAGGCGGTACCGGCCAACCGGCAGGGCCGTCTCGTCGACCAGGACCAACAAATCTTCCGCCGGATCCCACTGGGGTGAGCGGAGGGCCCGGAGTGCCTCGCCACTCAAGTTCATGTAGGTCGTCGGTTTCAGCAAACGAACGGGGACGCCCCCCAGCGTCCCCGTCGTGGCGACGGCCCGTTCCGCTCGCCGGAATGGGCCGAACCCGCCGCGTGCCGCCAGGTGGTCCAGCAGGAGCCAACCGGCGTTGTGGCGGGTGCGCTCGTATTCGGCGCCGGGGTTGCCGAGGCCGACGATCGCCTTGGCCACTCAGCTCTCGTCGTCCGCCTCGTCCTCGTCCGCCTTGCCCTTCTTGATGACCTCGGGGCCGGCCGACTCCACGGCGTCGACCGGTTCCGGCGCGACCTCGACCCGTGCCGCGAGGACGCTCACGATCGAGACATCGTCCTCGTGCTGGATCTCGGCGTCCGGCACCGTCAGATCACGGGCATGGATCGCATCCCCGACCTTGAGCTTCGAGATATCGACCTCGACATGCTCCGGGATGTTCCGCGGGAGGCACTTGATGGTCAGGCGGTGCAGGTGATGGTCGACGACGCCGCCCTGGTTGCGCACGCCATCGGGGGTGCCGAGGAGGTGGACCGGGACGTCGACGACGATCGGCTCACCCGCCACGATCGCGTAGAGGTCGAGATGGATCACATCCGAGCGGCGAACCGGATTGCGCTGCACTTCGCGCACGATCGCCTGCACCGGGGCGGCCCCGTCGATCGCGACATCGATCAACACGGTCTCGCCACCGATGGCATCGAGCATGCGCTCGACGGAGCGACTGTCGAGGTCGAGGGCGAGCGGATCCCGGCCATGGCCGTAGATGACCGCGGGAATCCTGCCGTCACGGCGGAGGGAGCGCGCAGCGCCCTTGCCGGTATTGGTCCGCGAGGCCGCGGTCAGTGTCACTGCTTCCATGCTTTCTCCATCGTTCAATCAGTCGAAGAGGGCACTCACCGACTGGTCACTGTGCGTATACCCGATCGCCTTGGCCAGGAGTCCCGCGATGGAGAGCACCTTGAGTGCCGGAAAGTGACGCTCCGGCGGCAGGTTGATCGTGTTGGTGACCGCCACTTCGGTCACCGGTGCCGACGCGAGCCGCTCCACTGCCGGTCCGGACAGCAGGGCGTGGGTCGCGCAGATGTAGATGTCGTTGGCCCCCAGGCGCTTGAGCGCATGGACGGCCTCGGCCATCGTCCCGCCGGTGTCGATCATGTCGTCGGGGATGATGCAATTCTTCCCCGCCACGTCGCCCACCACATGCAGCGCCTCGGCCTTGTTGGGTCCGCTACGGCGCTTGTCGATGATCGCCAGCGAGCCGTTCAGGCGCTTGGCAAATCCCCGAGCCATCTTGGCTGAACCCACGTCGGGGGCCACCACAACGACGTCGTCGAGCTGCTTCTGCCGATAGTGCTGCACGAAGATCGGAGCAGCGTAGAGGTGGTCGACCGGCAGGTCGAAGAACCCCTGCAACTGGTGCTGATGGAAATCCATCGCGAGCACCCGGTCTGCGCCAGCGGTCGACACCATGTTCGCCATCAGCTTGGCGGAGATCGCCACCCGCGGCTGGTCCTTCCGGTCCTGCCGAGCATAGCCGAAGTACGGGATCACGGCCGTGATCCTGGCGGCACTCGCCCGGCGTGCCGCATCCATCAGGAGCAGCAGCTCGATCAGATTCTCGGCCGGCGGATTGGTCGGCTGGATGATGTAGACATCCCGCCCACGCACATTCTCGTCGATCTTGACGAACAACTCCCCATCCGCGAAACGGCGACTGGTCACCCGGCAGAGCTCGGACTCGAGCTGCAGGGCGATCTCCTCCGCGAGCGGCCGATTGGCCGTCCCGCTCAAGAGGAGCAAGGGCTTGGGTACCAGTGGAAGTTCCGACATGATGACAGCCCGGAAAGATACCGGCCCCCATCACCCCCGGTCAACCGGAGCGACGGAACTGGTCGGCCAGCGGCACCGGCCGATCAGAATTCCCGGCGCTTCATCTCCTTGAAGAGCTTCTCATCACCCCGCTGCTCCTCGGGCACCCGGGTGGCCTCGATGGTCGGGTCGATGAATCGTGCACGCTTGGCCTTGTCGGAGACCGCCTTGCCGGTGGTCTTCCGGATCAGGGCCTCGAGCTGCTTGTCCTTCATGGGAACTCCTGGAACGGGTGGCTCGGGTCAGCAGGGCTGGCCCTTCACAGAAAGAACGCCCCCGAGTCGCGGGGACTCGGGGGCGTTCAGGTGTCAGGCGCGGGTGACCAGCCTGCTCACGGAATTTCCTTCTCCAGCTCCTCGATCGTCCAGGCGGTGGTGCGGCCGGCGACCTTGGCCCGGATGGTGGCGACCATCTCCGGCGTCACGGCGGAGGAGGTGTTGCCCCAGGACGAGCGCTCGTAGGTGGTGATCGCGGCGATCTGCTCATCGCTCAGCGACTCCCACGGCGCCATGGTCCCGTCGTACTTCTCACCCTTGACGGTCACCGGGCCGTTGAGGCCCTTGAGGACGATGGCGATCATCCGGTCGGGCGACGGGAGGATCGCGATATCGGAGCCGGCGAGCGGCGGGTAGACACCGGTCATGCCCTCGCCGTTCGTCTGGTGGCAGACGGAGCAGGTCTGGGCATACTCGGTGGCGCCGTCGATGGCGGCGGCCTGGGCTGGGGCCGGGGCCGGCGTTGCTTCGCCGCCCTCGGGGGCCTTGGCGTCGCCGCCACAGGCCACCACAGCGAAGGCGAGGGAAGCAACCAAGGCGCTCGTGGCGCGGCGGAGAGTGGTGGACTGGAACATCGTTGCTGCTCCTGGATCGTGTGCGGGTAGACCAACGTGGGCCCGTTCGGGCACCATCGGACTGCATCCGTAGTGTTGCGGACGTCCCCCCCAAGAAAGCGGGTTCCGCCCCGAAATGGGAGGGGGGTGGCTCAGGTGAAGGATTGCCCCGGGTGGATTCGAACCACCATAGCCGGATCCAAAGACCGGAGTCCTGCCATTGGACGACGGGGCAGCGCTGCTGCCACAAGGCTAATCGCGGGGCACGCGAGGATGAAGGATCCTTCCTCCTTCATCCCCCGCTCGTCGTCGTCACCACGGTCCCGTATGTCGAGCCCAGCATGGCCGCCGCGTCATCGCGGTCGCGTGCGGTGCGGTAGACCGCGAAGAGGCTGCTACCCGAGCCGGTCATGCGGCAGAGCATCGGGTGCGTGTTCGCCAGGGCCCCGAACGCCGCGCGGACCGAGGGGTGGAGTCCGAACACCACGGCCTCGAAATCGTTGCCGCCCAGCCGGGCAATATCCCCCCACGCCGCGAGGACCGGCAGGTCGAGTGCGACGCTGCCGCGTGAGCCCGCCTGCTGCCGGATGGCATCGACCGCGGCATAGGCCTCCGCCGTGGCGATCCGGATCGGGGGAGAGAGCACCAGCATCGATCGCTCCGGAAGGGGGGGGAGCCGAAGCAGTCGCTCGCCATGCCCCCACGCGAGCGCGCAGGCCGCGCCGCTGGCAAAGAACGGCACATCGGCTCCGAGGCGACTGGCGAGGTGGAGCAGCTCGCCGCGCGGGATCGCGTCGCCGGCCAGCTGGTTGACCCCGTGGAGTGCCGCTGCCGCATCGCTCGACCCCCCCCCCAATCCGGCACCGGCCGGAATGGCCTTCTGCAGGTGCATCCGGACCCCGAATCGCCGGCCAGTGGTCGCCAGCGCCAGCTCGGCCGCCCGGAACGCGAGGTTCTGGTCGATCGGTCCCACGTCGGCACCGGTGACCGTGAGTTCGACGCCCGTGTCGATCCGCTCCATCGTGAGCGTGTCCGCCAGCGCGATCCGGCAGAACAGGGTCTCGATGCCGTGATAGCCATCGGCCTCACGGGCCAGCACGCGCAGGAAGAGATTCACCTTCGCGTGGCAGGACACCGTGAGGTGATCGGTCATTCCGCGGCCTTGCGCATGGTCCGGAGGGAGAGCCCGGACGTGAACAGCGCGTGGACGCCGAGCACCGTGATCGGGACGAACGTCAGCACGTGATAGGCGATGGCGTAGGCCAGGCCGATCTCCATCGGCACCCCGAACAGGGTCAGCAGGGTGCCCCAGATCGCGGCCTCGAAGACCCCGGCATACCCCGGGGTGCTCGGCAGGGCGATTCCGATCAGCAGCGCACCCTGCAGGATGAGGGCCCCGGCGAATCCGATGTCGATGTCGAAGGCGCGGAACGCGACCCAGAAGGCACTGGCATTCACGCACCAGATGACCAGGGACCAGCCGACCACCGGCAGCGCACGTCTCGGATCGCCCAGCGCGGCGAGGCCGGCGATGACCCGCGACACGATCCCGATCAGGGCCTCCCGGACGCGGCCGGTGGGGAGCAGCGCCTCGAGCGGTCCCAGGGCGAGCCGCGGCCAGCGGGCGACGGCCACGGCACCGACCAGCAAGGCCAGGCCGAGGATGCCAGTCAGGTGTGCCCGCTGGCTCAGATCGCCAGCGGGGAGGTCTGCCACGATCAGGGCACCCGAGAGGAGCGCAATCGCCGTCAGCGCATCGAGGACCCGCTCGACGGCCACACTCCCCAAGGCACTCGGGAACGGGACCGGTGCCAGCCGGCTGATGGCTCCCATCCGGAGCACCTCGCCGAGTCGGAAGGGCAGGGTGTTGTTGCCCGCAAAGCCCATGGCGATCGCCTGCCAGAGATGGCGCCTGCGGATCGGGCGGCCGTCTTCGTGTCGGAGCAGCAGGGACCAGCGCGGGACCCGGAGGACGAACGGCAGCGTCGCCAGGATGACGGCCATGAACATCGGCCACCGATGCATGGTCGCCATCCGGGACCAGACATCGCGGAACGGTGTCGCCCGGAAGGCATACCAGATCAACCCGACCGAGAGCGCCACACCGACCGCGAGCTGGATCCAGCGCCCCCGACTCGGGCTACGCAACATCACGCGCCAACGGGACCAGGTCGAGCAGCTCGTCAAGCAGGGGACGGAGGCACGCCAGATCGATCGATGTCACGCTGAGCACGACCGCCAACTCCCCGCGAATCTCGTCGGCACGAACCAACGCGCGTTCCCCCCGATAGAGCAGGACGCCGATGTCGAACACCTCCTCGTCGTCCTCGACCCGGCGTTCGGGGGTCGAGTCCCGGGAGTCGAGCTCCCGGAGTCGCCGATACGCCCGCTCCACCCGACTCGCTGTCATCACCGTCGCCGGCGTGGCCTGCGGTTCCGGCGGATCGAAGGCCAGCGATGCAATTGGCACGACGCCTGGGTCATCCGGGGCCAGCGATGCGATCGGCACGACATCCGGTGTATCCGGAGCCAATGCTGCAATGGGGACGACATCGTGTTCGTCGAAGTCGAGCGACCCGATGTCGACCACCGGAGCCGCGTCGTCAGGTTCGCGCTCCGGCGAGTCAGGCGCCAGCGCCGCGATCTCCACCACGCTCGCAAGGTCGTCGTCTGGCGCGAGTGTCGCGATCTCGACCACAACGTCGGGGGGAGCGGTCGGGTCGACGGCCGGTGCAGGTTCGGGCAGGCGGACCGGCATCGGCTCGGACTCGACGGGCGTCACGACCGCCGTCGACGCCGGGATGGATACCGGTCCGGCATCCGCAACCGGTGCGGTACTGGTCACGGCGGTTCCGGCACTCGGAATCAGGTCGGCGGCGCCGAGGGCGCGGGCCATCGCGTCCCGGCGGGCGGTGAGGTCGGCGACGGTGCCATCGCCACCGTGGTCGATGAGGAACTGGCCGCAGTCGCGCAGCATCGCCACGAACGCGTCGGGGTCGCCGTGGGCACGTCCACTGCCGATGGTTCGTGCGATCGCCCCGGTGAGTGGTCCGAGAAAGCGACCGGTTCGGCTTTCGGCCGGCATGGTGCTGAGCGTCTGGTGCAACACGAAGAGACGCAGATCCCTCGCGGCGGGCGATCGGCCGCGTGCGAGCGCCTCGGATTGCATCAGCAAATGGTCTCCCACCCCCACCAGCTCGATCGGGACGGGATCGCCGGCCGGCGGCGCCTGGGGCGGGCTGCCTCGGCTGATCACCGAAGCCTCTCCCGACGGGGCGAGCGACGCGATGTCCGTGACGTCGGAGAGGGCTGCGTAGCCCTCCAGCAAGCGACGGGCGATCTGTTCGAGGCCGGTGGGAATCACCACTCGGCCCTGATCTGACACCGACTGCGCCATGGCCGCGAGGGCATCGGCCGCGTCGGCAAAGACCACGGCGATGTCAGGCGGGGCCGGATCCGGTGAGAGGAGTGACCTCGTGGTCACTTCCATCGCGTCGAGGAGCTCCGGCAGGGGCGAGAGCTCCGCCGACCCGCCGAGGCCGCGGAGCGACCGGAGGCGCTCGAGCACGCTGGCAAGGGCGACGGGAGGCTTGAGCGGTGCCAAGGCCCGGGCCGCCTCCTGGAGCGAACCGGCGATCAGCGCCGACTCACGGGCGATGAAGGCACGGACCCCGGGCGTCAGCCCGTGGCCAGCATGGTCTGGCAACTGCGGCGTGTCCGGCGCATCTCGGAGGGCCTCACCCTTGGCGACTCGCTCGATGCGCTCGGCGAGCAGGAGCGCGTGTCGGTCATCGGCCGATTCCCAGCCCCCGGCCCGGCTCACGAGTCCGCGCAGGGTCTGGAGGCCCTCCCGCCAGGCCGCCCGGGCGTGCGGCTCCCAGCCGAGCGCGTGATCCCGCACCTGACGGGCGAGTCCCTCGAGCGAGGCCGAGGCCCGCGCGAACGTGCCGAGTCCGGCCATGAGCGCAGCCCCGCGGAGCGCCCGGGCACCGCGCACCAGCCGCTCGAGGTCGGGTGTCTCGGTCCGGCTTACGAGCTGGTCGAGGTCCGCGAGATACTCGGTTGCCTCGAGGACAAAGAACTCGGCCCGACGGATGGGGCTGTTCATCGCCCGACCCGATCGATCCGGTCGCGGATCTCCCGCGTGGCTGGTCCGATGCCGATAGTGATGGATCGGGCGATGATGCTGTGTCCGATGTTCAGCTCCTCGATACCGGGGATGGCAGCCACGGGTCCGACATTGTTCCGGGTGAGGCCGTGACCGGCGTGTACCGCAAGACCGAGTCCGCGGGCGAGGTGGGCGGCGTCCATGAGCTCGGCCAGCATGCGGTCACGCTCGGCCCCATGGTTGGCGTATCGGCCAGTATGAAGCTCGATTGCAGGGACGCCCAGCTCCGCAGCCCGCTCGACCGAGGCTCGCTCCGGGTCGATGAAGAGGGCCACGCGAATCCCGACGTCCTGCAATCGGGTGATCGCGTCGCGCAGTCCGATGTCGGTCTGCGCGATGTCGAGGCCGCCCTCGGTGGTGACCTCCTGGCGGCTCTCGGGAACCAGGGTGGCCTGGAATGGGCGGAGTTCGCAGGCGAGGTCAATGACCTCTCGGCGTGCGGCGAGCTCGAAATTGACCGGGCACTCGAGGGCAGCCACGAGCCGCCGGGCGTCGTCATCCTGGATGTGGCGACGATCTTCCCGCAGGTGGAAGGTGATTCCATCTGCCCCGTGCTGGAGGACCACCCGTGCCGCCTCGAGCGGGTCGGGTTCGTCGGCCTGTCGCGCTTGTCGCAGCGTGGCGACATGATCGACATTGACATAGAGTCGCACCGACCCGCTCACGGGTGTTCCGGTCCCGTGGTTACGTTTCTGCCGATTGTCCCTGTCAGGAGAATGTCCATGTCCCATCCCACTTCCCGTCGTCTGTCGTTCGGGTTCGCGCTGCTCGCGCTCGCCCTCCTCCCCGTGGCGCGGGCCACCGCGCAGGATCGCGCCCCGACCGCCTCGGCCGCCGTCGAGCAGTTCTTCGGCGCGGCCTCAGACAGCAATCTTACCCGCATGGCCCAGCTCTTCGGCACTGACAAGGGGTCGGTCCAGAAGACGGGGAAGCCCGAGGACTATCCCAAGCGCATGGTCGTCATGCAGGCCATGATGGGCGGGACGCAGGTCCGGGCGCTCAACGAGGTCGTCACCTCGCGGAAGAATCACGTGGTCGTGACCACCGAGGTGGCCAAGGGCAACTGCAAGGTCGTCGTTCCGGTGACTGCGGTGAAGGCCGATGGCGGCTGGTTGGTGCGGGAGTTCGACCTGCCGGCCATCTGGGACGGGATCAATCGCCCGTGCATCGGGGATCGACCCGGGAACTGATTCACGGTGGTCGGTGTTCTCCATCCGAGACACTATTCGGTGAGCTCGATGAGGATACCTTCGGTGGCCTTCGGATGGACGAACGCCACGCGACAACCGCCCGCGCCGGTGCGCGGTGTCTCGTCGATCAGGCGGTAGCCACGTTGGCGGCAGGCGGCGAGGGCGGCGTCGAGGTCGGGGACGCGGTAGCAGATGTGGTGAATCCCGGGGCCGCGTCGGGCGAGGAACCGGCCGATCGGCGAGTCGGCCTCGACCGGCTCGAGCAGCTCGACCTCGGGACCGCCGAAGTCGAGGTGCATGATCCGGGCGCCGTCGACGATCTCCGGGCCGCGAGCATCGACCTGGAGCACGTCACGATAGAAGGCGAGCGCGTCCTCGATGCTGGGGACCGCGATACCGAGATGGGCAATGGCAGGCTTCATGATGGTCAAATCTTACACCAGCGGGATGAGGAGTGCAGTCGGATGAGTGGAGCGACGGTCGAAGTGACGGATGCGACGTGGCAGGCCGAAGTGGCCGATGCCCAGGGACTGGTACTGGTTGACTTCTGGGCCGCCTGGTGCGGACCCTGCCGGACCATCGCCCCCACGCTGGAGGCGCTGGCCACCGATTACGCCGGCCAGGCGAAGATCGCCAAGCTGGATGTCGATGCGAACCAGCAGAGCGCCATGAAGTTCAATGTCCGCTCGATTCCGGCCGTGCTCTTCTTCAAGGACGGCAAGCACATCGACAGCCTGATCGGTGCCATGCCCCGTGGCGCGTTCGAGCAGAAGATCAAGGAGCACCTCGCAGCCTGATCGCGCGGCACGCGGGACACCCCCGGATTGGCGTGGACGGTAGGTCGTCCCGCCATCCGGGGTTTTCTTTGTGGGATGGGATCATCCGGCACGCTCTACGTCCTGGCCACTCCACTCGGCAACCTCGGCGACCTCTCGGAACGTGCCATCCGCACACTCCGGGACGTGCCGGTCGTCGCGGCCGAGGATACCCGCCACAGCAGGCGACTCCTCAGCGCCATCGACGCGCACCCGGCCGAATTGCTCTCGTATCACGCCCACAGCGACGCCGGGCGCGAGGAGCAGCTTGTGCATATGCTGATGGCGGGGCGCGATGTTGCCCTGATCACCGACGCCGGGACACCCGGTGTGAGCGATCCGGGCGTGGCCCTCGTCGCCCTGGCTCGGAGCGCCGGCGTGACCGTGGTCCCGATCCCTGGCCCCTCCGCGGTGACCACGGCCCTGCAGGCCTCGGGACTCCCGGCCGACCGGTATCTCTTCCTCGGGTTCCTCGCCCGCAAGGGTGCCGAGCGGCGGCGACAGCTCGCTGATGTGGCCGCGTCGCCGTGGACCGTCGTCCTCTACGAAGCCCCACCACGTCTGGTGGCACTGCTCGCGGATCTCGAGGCCGTCGCTGGAGGTGAACGACGGGTCGTGGTGGCGAGGGAGTTGACCAAACTGCACGAGGAATTCCGCGCCGGCTCGCTGGCCCAGGTACGTGCGCATTTCGAGGAGACCCCGGCACGTGGTGAACTCACGGTCGTGCTCGAAGGACGCGGCAGCCGGATCGAGGATACTGCCGCCGACCCCGACATGATCGATCGAGTGATCGCCGATGCACTCGCCGCTGGCGAATCCCGTCGCGAGGTCGCCCGTAGGGTGAGCACCGAGTTCGGAGTCCCACGCAACGATGCCTACCGCCGGGTCATGGATGCCTAGAATCACCGGTCCACATCTCTTTCTCGTCACCGGGATGCTGCTCGCACTCCAGGCGAGTCGGGCGGGTGCTCAGGTGCCGACGATCGGGCGGTTGCACTATGACGGTGGGGGGGACTGGTACGCCAACCCCTCGTCGCTCCCGAACCTGCTGGCGGCGATCCGTGCGCGGACCACCATCGCCACGACACCCCGCGAGATCACGGTGGCCCTCTCGGACCCCGAGCTCTGGACCGTGCCCTACCTCTACATGACCGGGCACGGGAATCTGGCGTGGAGCGAGGACGATCTCGCGACGCTGCGGCGCTGGATCGTGCGTGGCGGATTCCTGCACGTCGATGACAACTACGGTCTGGATGAATCGTTTCGGCGAGAGATCGCACGCCTCTTTCCCGATCGCCCGCTCGTCGAGGTACCACTCGATCATCCGATCTACCACCTGATCTATGGATTCCCCGACGGACTCCCCAAGATCCATGAGCATGATGGCAAGCCGGCCCAGGGATTCGGTGTCTTTGTTGATGGCCGACTGGCCGTGTTCTACAGCTACGAGAGCGATCTGGGCGACGGGTGGGAAGACCCGGACGTGCATCATGACACGCCCGAGCATCGCGAGGCCGCGCTCCGGATGGGTGTCAATCTCTTCGCCTACGCGCTCGGCTACGTGCCATGACCTTGCGCGAGACCCTCGACTCGGTGGCGCGACCCGTCCGACGTGCTCGGGCTGTGCGGCGCGCCTTGCCATGGTTGCTCGCCGGAATCATGGCGCTGGGACTCGCGGCCTGGGCAGGACGTCTTGGCGTGGCGTGGCTGGCGGTCTGGGCCCTGCTGGCCTGGCTGGCTGTGTCGATCGGAATGCTCGGCGCCGCGATCCAGTGGGCGCGCGCGCACACCCGGCTCGACGAGGACGTCGTGGCGGCACATCTCGAGGGCACGGGGCATTGGCGTCGCGGCGCGCTCTCGATGCTGCTGCAGCCGGTCGCGGCGGGCACCTCGTCCGAACTGCATGCTGCGGCTGATGCACTCCAGCAGAAGCGGGTGCTGGCGGAGGCGCCGGCGGTGCTCGTGTCGGAGTGGTCGCGCGATCGGCGGGCGACGCGCCGGATGCTGGTGGGGGGGCTGGCGGCCGTGGGATTCCTGGCCTTGGCGCGACCCGTCTCCGGGACCCGAGGAGCACTGATGACCCCGTGGTCGGCCTGGCGCGCCCTGATGGCACCGGTCCAGCTCACCACCTCGACGCCGGTCGTCGATCGCGGGGAGCGTGCAGTCCTCGAGCTGGTGGTGTTCGGTCAACGCCGCGCGCGCCTCCTCCTCCGCGCACCAGGTGAATCCTGGCGTGAGCAGGATGTGTCGCTCGACGACGCAGGCCGGGCCACCATCACCACCGAGCCGATGGAAGGCGATCTCGTGGCACGGCTCGAGGCCGGCGGTCGCCGCTCCGCCGAGCTGCGGGTGACCATGCGGACGGCCGCGTTCCTCGGTGGCATCACCCTGACGGCGGACTATCCGGCCTATCTCGGGATCGAGTCCGAACCGTTGCCCGTCGAGGGGGATACCCTGGTGATCCCGGAGGGGACGCGACTCCGGCTGGCAGCGCGATCGACCTCGCCGCTCCGCACCGCCACGCTCCGCTCTGACCGCGACACGATCGCGCTCGACGTCGAGGCGCTCGTGCTGGGCGGAGCCTTCCAGCCTCGACGCGATGCCACCTGGCGCCTGGACGTGACCACGCGGGACGGGGCCCCGCTGGACGGTGTCCCCCCCCCATTGCCGATCCGGGTGGTGCCGGACAGTGTCCCGACGGTCACGATCCCGGTCCCCGGTGCCGATACCATCGCCCCGCCCTCGCACCGGCTGGCGGTCGTGATCGCCATCGAGGATGACCACGGCATCGGGGACGGGGCACTCGAGGTGCGGAAAGGTGGGGGGGGGATTGTCCGTCAACCGCTCGAACTCGGAGGCGCCACCGATCGGGCACTCCTGACCACCAGCATCGACCTGGATGCCCTCGGGGCCGCGGCGGGCGACACGGTGCGGTATGCCGCGGTGGCCAGTGACAAGGCGCCGCGCCGTGGCGTGGGGCGGTCACGGACCTTCATGGTCGTGATCCCGACGGCCGCGGAGGAGCGGCGCACGCGGATGGCGGCCACGGACGAGACCGGCTCGGCGCTCGATTCGCTCGTCGAGGCAGCCCGGCGGGCCCAGCGCTCGGCGGAGGATCTCGCGCGCGAGCGGCAGCGCGCCGGAAGCGCGGGATCGAACGCCGGTTCGGGAGCGCCGATGCCGGCCGATGCCGCGCGTCGGGCCGAGCAGGCCGCCAAGGCCGCGGAAGCGGTGGCCCAACGCCTCGACCAGATGCGAGCCGATGTCGCGGAGCTTGAACAGGCGGCAGCTCGTGCGGCGCCGAGCGACAGCACCCTCACCAATGACCTGCGGGAGATCCGCGCGTTGCTTGACCGGGCGATGACGCCCGAGTTGCGCGAGGCCATGGATCGACTCCAGGAGTCCGTGCGCACCCTCGACCCCGATGCCACGCGTGATGCGCTTCGTGATGTGGCGGCGGAACAGGCGAAGATGCGGGAGGCGCTCGAGCGGGCGCGCGAGCTGTTCGAGCGCGCGGCGCTCGAAACGACCCTCTCGACCCTTGCCGAGGAGGCGGGCGACCTGAGCGCGGCGCAGGAACGCGCGAAGGACGCGCTTGCAGTCGACTCGGCCGCCGGTGCGCAGGCCGAAGCCTCCCTCGCCGACCGCGCGGACTCCCTGGCCTCCGGGCTGGATGCGGCAGCGGAACGGGCGCCCGGTGAGACGACCCAGCGGGGACTGCGCGATGCGGCGTCACAGTCGCGGCAGGCCGCGGCCCAGATGCGCGCCGCGGGACAGTCGGCCGGGCAGGGCAAGCGCCAGCAAGCCCAGCGGGAGGCGGAGTCGGCAGGCGAGCTGATGGAGCCGGTCTCGGATGAGATCACGAAGCAGCGCGAGTCGATGCAGGAGGCCATGCGCGAGGAAGTGCTCGCCGACCTCCGTCGCTTGCTCGCCGAAACGACGCGAGTGCTGAGCCGCCAATACACCGTGGCTGAATCGTTCCGACGCGGGGCACTGGTGGGCCCCCTCCGGGCCGAGGAAGCGATGCTGGAGGAGGCCACGGCGAAGCTGCTCCGGCAGGTGATCACCGTGGCCGGGAAGAACGCCCTGATCTCCCCCACCGTCAGTGTGGCATTCGCCGGGGCGCGGGACGGACTCCGCGGCGCACTCGACGCCAGCTCGGCTGCGGCACCAAGTCTCGGGCTCGCGGCCGATCGCGCGGGCGATGCGGTCGACATGCTCTCGCTCGCCGCCTATGCCCTGTTGCAGTCGCAGCGGAACGTCGAGGGGTCCGAATCCGGGAGTGGACTCCAGGAGGCGATGCAGCAGATGATGCAGATGGCCGGCCAGCAGAATGCCGCCGCGCAACAGGGCCAGTCGATGCAGCAGCAGGGCGCGCAACCGGGGATGGGTGAGCTGATGCAGCTGGCCATGCAGCAACGCGCGATCGCACAGCAGTTGGAGCGGATGCGGGCTCAGGGGCAGATGCCTGGGGCGGGGGAGCTGGCGCGCGAGGCGCACGATGTCGCGCGCCAGATCGAGTCGGGCCGATTGTCGACCGAGGTGACGGAGCGCCAGAAGACGTTGTTCCGCCGGATGCTCGATGCGGGTCGATCCCTCGACGGAGACCAGGATGAGCAGTCGAGTGAGCGGCAGAGCGAATCGGCCAAGACATCCACCGGGACGCGACCACCTGCGCTCGATCCCCGGATCACCGACCGCGATGCGATCCGGTTGCCAGGTTGGGATGAATTGCAGCGACTCGATCCCGATGACCGTCGACGGGTGCTCGACTACTTCCGTCGCCTGACCGAAGTGCGCCAACCGTGAGACAGTTCGCCTGCCTCCTCGCACTCTCCGCTTCACTGGCACCGACGCTCGGTGCCCAGCGGAATGCGCCCGTCGTGGGGCCGATCGCCATCGCGCTCGGTGCGGAACGACGGGGTGATCTCGAAGAGGCGGCCAAGGGGTTCTTCGGTGTGCTCGAGTCCCGCCCGGCCGATGGCCTGGCCATCCTCGGACTCGCACGGGTGCTGCCCACACTGGATCGGCGACGTGAGCTCATGGCCCCGCTCGGCCTGGCGGTGCATCTCGATTCAACCAATATCGGGTTCCTCTCGTTGGCGGTCCGGAACTGGGCCTTGCTCGGCGAGCAGGATTCTGCCCGGACCTATGTCGAGCGGTGGGCGGCACTCGTTGAAGGAGATGAGGAGCCGTTTCGCGAGTGGGCACTCTCGGCCCTCGAGGTCCGCGATCGAGCTGCCGCGAAGGCGGCGCTCGAATTGGGTCGGACCCGGATCGCACACCCGGCGGCCTTGGCCCCGGAACTGGCGCAGTTGCGGCAAGCGGAGGGTGATCCGGCCGGCGCGGCCGCGGAGTGGCTCCGGGCGGTCACCAACGCCCCGACCTACCGTGCCTCGGCGGTGCTCCTGCTCGGCACCGCAGTCCCGAAGGATCGGCCACGGATCCTCGAGATGTTGCAGCGGGATGGCACGCCGGAGGCGCATCGCCTGCGCGGGATGCTGCGACTCAAGTGGGGCGAACCCGAGGCGGGTGTCGCTGAGCTTGCCGAGCACGTCCCGGAATCGCTCAACGGGACCATGGTGATGATCCGGTTGGTCCTCGATGAGCTCGGCGGACGGAGTGACCCGGAGGCACGTCGCGCCGAAGCGAGGGCGAACGAACTGCTCGCCGGGAAGCAGGTGGGCGAGGCGCGGGTGCGAGCCTTGATGGCGGCCGCGACGGCATGGGCTGATGCCGGGGAGGAACGCGAAGCCAGGCGGCTCCTCGCCCTGATCGCGACCGATCCCGCGGCACCCCCGGGAGTCGCCACCAGCGCCTCCAATACCTTGCTGGGAGTGTTGCTCGCCGAGGGCTCGGTGGCGGAAGCCGAGTCACTGTACACGACCCTCGAGCCGAACCTCTCGCTCGACGAGCGCGATCTCGACCGGCGACGGATTGCGCTGGCATGGGCCATGGCGGAGCAATTCGATCGTGCCACGGCCCTCCTGGCAACGGATTCTTCCGTGGCCGCTTTTGACGTGCGTGGTCGGGTGCATGCGCTCGCGGGCGAGCTCGGTCCGGCCGGGGAATGGTTGCGCCTGGCCGGCCCGTACGCCGAAGAACGCCTGCAGGCCGTCGAGCGAGTCCAGCTGCTCACCCTGATCCGCGCGATCGGGGAGGACACCCTGCCGGCGTTCGGGGCGGCGCTCCGCGCGCTCGAGCGTGGTGATACGGTCACGGCGGTCGCCGGGTTCGGTGCACTGGCGGGAACTCTGGCAGCGCCCGGTGCGGCGGCGCTCCGGCTCTTCGCCGGCGACCTCGCGCTTGCCCGGGGGGACACCGCGGCGACCCTTGCCCTCGTGCTGGCCGCCGACAGCGACAGCGCCCGGGCAACCGCCCCGGCGGCCAGGATGGTGCGCGCGAGGATCCTCGCCGCGCGCGGGCAAGCGCAGGCGGCCAGCGAGCTGCTGGAGGGGTTGATTCTCGCATTTCCCGAGAGTGCCGTCGTTCCCGAGGCGCGACGCCTGCGGGACCAGTTCCGGGGCGCGGTCCCGAGTGAGGGGGGGGGATGACGACCCGACGCGACTTCATGCGCCTGCTGGGTGGGGTCGGCATGGCGAGTGCGTGGCCTGGCGGGCGTGCCTGGGCGACCCGACCCGGGCTCGCCTCGTTCCTCGTCCCGATGGACGAGACGCAGACAGAGCATCTCAAGGCGTACGGGCTGGCGTTCCGCGCGCTCGAGCGCGGCGAGGAAGGCGAGTGGTTGCTGAACTACCGCGGCGGCGCGTTCCTCCTGCCGGCCTCGGAGGCGGTGCGCCGCGACGCCGCCCTCGCCGGTGTCGCGCTGGTCCCGGCCTCACCGATGGAGGTGGCCGGCATTCACGCCGAGATCCAGCGGAGCAATGCCGATGCGATCCCGCTGGAGAAGGTCCCGAAGGTCGCGGTGTATGCGCCGCCGAATGCGGCCCCGTGGGACGATGCGGTGACGATGGTGCTGGAGTATGCGGGAATCCGGTACGATCGCATCTGGGATCTCGAGGTCATGGCCGACCGACTCGGTGACTGGGACTGGCTGCACCTGCACCACGAGGACTTCACGGGGCAGTACAGCAAGTTCGTGATCAACAACGCCGGGGCACCGTGGCTCCAGCAGATGATCGAGCTGCAACAGTCCACTGCGACCCGACTGGGCATTGCCAATGTCCCGGCGCTCAAGCGCGCCGTGGCCCAGCGCATTGCGGGGTTCGTGGACAACGGCGGCTTCCTGTTCGCGATGTGCACCGCGACCGAGACCCTCGACCTCGCGCTCGCGAGCGCGGGGACCGACATTGCCGCCGCCTATGCCGACGGGACCCCGATGGATCCCGTGGCCGGGTCGCGCATGCAGTGGGACAAGGCGCTTGCCTTCACCGGGGCCACGCTCGAGCAGTCGCCGTCACTGGCGGTGTTCTCCGATATCGACGGCCATCAGGTCAACGGCATCAACCGTCAGCCACTGGGTGCCTTCTCGTTGTTCAACTTCTCGGCCAAGATCGATCCGGTCCCGACGATGCTGGTCCAGAATCACCGGGATGTGATCCCCGACTTCTACGGCCTCACCACCTCGTTCATGCGGAACCGGATCAAGCCGGGCGTGACGATCCTCGGGGACGAACTCGGGGCACCATGGGCGAAGTACCTGCATGGTGAGCATGGTCAAGGTACGTGGACCTTCTACGGCGGTCACGATCCCGAGGATCCGCAGCACGGCATCGGCGATGCGCCGACCGATCTCTCCTTGTATCCGCATTCGCCGGGGTATCGCCTGATCCTCAACAACGTCCTCTTCCCAGCCGCAAAGAAGAAGGAATTGAAGACCTGACCGACCGTCTCAGCGCCCTGGCCGCCCAGGTCATCCGACGCGAGATCGAGGCCGCGTCGGGGAACGAGGTCTCGTTCGTCGCCACCGTCGATGCCGCCGGGATGATCACGTCGGCGCGTGCCGTGGCACGTGGCACGGTCGAGGCGGTGCTGGCGCTGCCGGGTGTCGCCCAGCCCGGCGAGATGTTCATCCACAATCATCCCTCCGGTCGACTCGAACCGTCGGGTGCCGACCTCTCGATCGCCGCACGGATGCACGATGACGGGATCGGGTTCGCGATCGTCGACAACGGGGCCGCTCGCCTCTATGTGGTCACCGAGGTGCCGGTGGCGCGCCTCCGGCATCCGATCGATCCGTTCGAGGTGATCGCCCAGTTGGGTGAGGGTGGCCCGATCGCCCGTGAACTCGGCAGCTACGAGGATCGCCAGAGCCAGCGTGACCTGACGGCGTACCTGGTCGACGGGTACAACGATGGCGGCGTGTTGATGCTCGAGGCCGGCACGGGCGTTGGCAAGTCGTTCGCCTACCTCGTCCCGGCCCTGGCCTGGGCACGCGCCAATCGCGAGCGCACGGTCGTGAGCACCAACACGATCAACCTCCAGGAACAGCTGGTGGGCAAGGACCTTCCGCTGCTTCGTCGCGCGCTCAGCGACGCGGACTACGAACCGACATTCGCGCTGCTCAAGGGATGGCGAAACTATCTCTGCCTCGCGCGACTCGATGGCGCGATGAGCTCGCAGCAGTCACTGCTCGAGCCCGAGAAGCTCAAGGAGCTGCTCGATATCACCGCGTGGGCATCCCGCACCAGTGATGGCTCCCTCGCCGACCTGCCGACCCCGCCGACGGGCGAGGTCTGGGACGAGGTCTCGGCCGAACCTGATCTGTGCTCGCGGGTCAAGTGTCCCCACTTCGACAACTGCTTCGTCTTCCAGGCCAGGCGTCGCGCCGCGCGGGCTGACATCGTCGTGGTCAATCATCACCTGCTCGCTGCGGACCTCGCGGTGCGACATGCATCGGACAACTGGGACGAGGCGGCGGTCCTGCCGGCCTATCAGCGACTGATCATCGACGAGGCCCATCATCTGGAGGATGTCGCGGCCAATCACCTCGGTCGGCAGGTGTCCTCGCGCAGTGTGTCACGGCTCTTGTCGCGCCTCGAGCGGAGCGGCAAGGGCCTGCTGCCGGCGTTGATGCGGGATCTGACCACCGCGAACGACCTGCTGAGCCGCGCGTCGCTCGACCTGCTCCGCGAGCGCTTGATTCCGGCCTCGATCGAGGCGCGGCGCGCCGCCGAGTCGCTCTTCCTCCGGTTGTTCGGGTTGATGGAACAGGCGGGGCCGGGCCCCCTCCGGCTGACCGATGACTTCGCGACGCACGAGGTCTGGCGAGAGGGCCTCGAGCACGAGCTCGCAGCGACCCTGCTCGCATTCCGGACATTGGGCGAGCACATGGAGACGGTCGCCGACCGACTCGCCCAGGTCGAACTCACCGAGCAACGGACCCGCTTGCTGCTCGAGTGCCGTGGGGTGCTCCGCCGATTGGAGTCGGTGCAGGATGGCCTCGGTGCGGTGCTCCGGCCGGCGAGTGTGCGTCCACCCGATGTGCGGTGGATCAACCGGGCCGGTCGCGAGGGGCGGACGTTGCACCTTGCCGCGGTGCCGCTTGATCTGGCACCCCTGCTGCGTGAGTTGGTGTTCGATCGACTCGAGACCGTGGCGCTCACGAGTGCCACGCTCGCCGCGGGTGGCGACTTCGGGTTCCTCGCGTCGCGGATCGGGCTCGATGGCCCGACGTCTCCGGTCACGGTGCAGGAGATCTTCCCGTCGCCCTTCGACTTCACCGAACAATGCCTGCTCGGCGTGCCCGACAACGTCCCTGATCCGCGCGAGGACCCGGCGGGTCACGACACCGCCGTGGCCGATGTGGTGGCCGACCTGGCCTGGGCATCGGATGGTGGATTGTTCGTGCTGTTCACCTCGCACGCCCAACTCCGTCGGGTCGCCCCGATGGTGCGCCAGCGCCTTGGCGATCGCTTCCCGTTACTGCTGCAGGGGGATGGTCAGCGTGATCAACTGATTCGACGATTCCGTGAGTCAGGGAATGCCATCCTGTTCGGGACCGACTCCTTCTGGGAGGGTGTCGATGTGCCCGGCCGGGCACTCCGTGGACTGGTGCTCGCCAAGTTGCCGTTCAAGGTGCCGAGCGAGCCGATCACGGCGGCGCGGTTGGAGCGGCTCGCGGAGCAGGGAGAGGATGGCTTCTTCGGCTACCTGCTGCCGCACGCGGCACTCAAGCTCAAGCAGGGGTTCGGGCGACTGATCCGGAGCATGGACGATGTCGGCGTGGTCGTGCTGCTCGATCCACGGATCGTCTCGAAGCGCTATGGCATGATGCTGCTGGAGGGCTTGCCGCCCGCGGAGCGCGTCATCGGTCCGTGGGCCCATGTGCGGACCCGCTGCGAGGACTTCTTTGCCCGGCACGGCATCGGGGCGGAGACGTAAGGGGTCGGAAATCGGAAGTCGGAAGTCGGAGACTGCTGGGAGCGCAGCATCTGTCCGAACTGCCCAGCCGGCTCCAGTCCGACTTCCGACTTCCGACTTCCGAATTCCGAGCCCCATTTGCCCCCATGCGCCCCGCCCGCGTATATCTCGACGTCCCCACAGGAGCCCTCCATGACCACACGCCGTGACTTCGTCACCCGCGCCGCCGGTTTTGCCGGGGTGTTGCCCGCGTTCAGGCCCGATGCCCTGGCCCGCGCGTTCTCGACCCGCCGGGACACCCCAACCACCAGCGCCAGTTCGCTGGCTGACGACGAGGCCTACTGGGGTGAGATCCAGCGGGCGTTCGACTCGGACCGCACGATGGTCAACCTCAACAACGGCGGCGTGAGCCCGACGCCGACCCACGTGCTCGAGGCGATGATCCGCGACCTGCGCTTCAGCAACGAGTTGCCGGTCCACCACATGTGGGCGGTGCTCGAGCCGCGGATCGAGAGTGTCCGCCGCGACCTGGCGCACGACTTCGGCTGTGATCCCGAGGAGATGGCGATCGTCCGGAACGCGTCGGAGGCGCTCGAGACGATGATCCTCGGGCTCGACCTGGAGCCGGGCGACGAGGTGCTGGTCACCAACCAGAACTACGGCCGCATGATCACCACCTGGGACCAGCGGGTGCGTCGCGACGGGATCGTCCTCAAGCAGCTCTCGTTCCCGGTGCCGCCGCCCTCACCGGAGTTCCTGGTGAAGCGGTTCGAGGATGCCATCACCCCGCGCACCAAGGTGATCGAGATCACCCACATCACCAATCTCACCGGCCAGATCTTCCCGGTGCGCGCCATCACCGAGATGGCCAGGCAGCGCGGGATCACCACGTTCATCGACGGCGCACATGCCTACGCGCACTTCCCGTTCACCCGCGACGAGCTGGGTGTCGACTACTACGGTACCTCGCTCCACAAGTGGCTGCTGGCGCCGATCGGCACCGGATTCCTGTACGTGCGGAAGGAGAAGCAGCCGGGGCTCTGGCCACTGATGGCCGCACCCGAGAAGATGAATGACAATATCCGGAAGTACGAGGAGATCGGTACCCACCCGGCGGCCAATCACAATGCGATCTCGGCGGCGCTCGCCTTCCACCGTGGCATCGGGGCTGACCGGAAGATCGCGCGACTCCGGTATCTGCGCGATCGTTGGGCGCGCGCGCTGCTTGACCTGAGCGATCGGGTCAGCGTGCCCACGCCACTCGATGGTCAGGATGCGGGGGCGATCGCCCTCTTGCAGGTCGAGGGGCTCGACATGGCCGACCTCCACAAGTGGTTGCTCGACCAGCACCGGATCGTCACGGTGCCGATCAAGCATCCCGAGTTCACCGGCATCCGGGTTACACCCAACGTCTACACCACGCTCGACGAGATCGACCTGTTCGTCGATCGTGTCTCGCGGGCGATCCGAACAGGCCTGGCGTGACCCCACCGGATCTGTACCGGGACCGACAGCTCGATCCCGAACCTGGCACACCACGAGATGCCCTGCGCGGCTGGTTCCTGGGCCCTCGGGGAGAGAACGCGGCGCTTGCCGAGCGCCTGATGCTCGAGGCGCTCCGGGACCATGTCTTCTGGCGACGGAACCATCATCCGGAGGACGGCTTCACGATCCGTGAGTCGGATCGTCGTCGGCCCGGGTACGACGACGCGGTGGCGCGGCTGACCGAGGAACTGCACGGGCTGTTGGCCGCGCTCAAGCGCGATGTCCCGTTCTTCAGCGGTCGGTATCAGGGCCACATGCTTGGCGAACAGACGCTCGCCTCGCAGGTCGGCTACTTCGCCGGCATGCTCTACAACCCCAACAATGTGGTGGCCGAGTCGTCGCCGGTGACGACTCGACTGGAGCTCGAGGTCGCCGGTCAACTCGCGGCCATGATCGGGCACGATCCTGCCATGGGGTGGGGGCATCTGACGAGTGGTGGTACGATCGCGAACTTCGAGGCGCTCTGGATCGCGCGTGGGGTCCGGTATCTCCCCGTGGGGCTCTCCCTCGCCGCGCGGGAACTCGAGGTCGAGGTCCCGGTCACCCTGCCGAACGGCGCCGTCGAGGATGTCCGGAAGCTGCCCCTGTGGGCGCTCCTCAACATCGAACCGGTCGCCTCGCTCGACGCCTACGATGCGTTCCACACCTCGGTGCCGGCGGCCGTGGCAGCGGCCGCGCTCGAGCGGCACTCACTCTCGTCCATCGGCTACCAGGACTACACCACGCGGATCGCCGCGCACTGGCCCGACCCGCTGTCGGCAGGCGTGGTGCTCGTGCCGAGCACGGCCCACTACTCGTGGGAGAAGATCGTTCGCGCACTCGGCATCGGTTCGCGCCGACTGGTCCAGGTTGCGGTCGACGCGCATGCCAGGATGGATCCCGATGCGTTTGCGGAGACGCTGGCCCAGTGCGCGTCGAGCCGGACGCCGGTGCTGGCGGTCGTCTCGGTCTGCGGCAGCACTGAAGAGGGATCGGTCGATCGCCTGCACGAGCTGCTCGAGGTCCGCAGGCACGTGGCGCACACGGGTGGCATCGGCTTCCACCTGCACGCCGATGCCTGCCACGGTGGCTATGCCGCTGCCCTCACCCGGGCCGCGGATGGCACGCGGCTGAGCGGGGCCGCGATCCGCACCGTTACCGGTACCAGTTGGCCCGATGATGCCTGGGTTGCCTCGATCACCGCACTCGCCGACGCCGACTCGGTGGCCATCGACCCGCACAAGTACGGCTACGTCCCCTATCCGGCGGGCGTGTTCCTCCTGCGTGATCGGCGTGGCCGCAATCTCGTCTCGCTCGACCCCCCTTACCTGAGCGCCGGGTCCGACGATGCGGAGGAGACCTTCATCGGACGCTGGATCCTTGAGGGGAGCAAGCCCGGGGCCGCCTCCGCGGCGGTCTGGTTGACGCATCGCGTCGTGCCACTCGACATTCGGGGCTACGGGTATCTCGTGGACCGGACCGCGGCGGGCGCTCAAGCACTGCACGCCGCGCTCGGCGAGGCCGGTGCACTCGGTGACTGCCGCGCGGTTCGGCTCCCGACGCCCGATCTCAACCTGGTGACCTGGGTGGTCACGCACCCGTCACTGGGTTCACTGGAGGCGGTCAACGCCCTCAACGAAGGGATCTACCGGCGGATGAGCGGGGCGACCGGTGAGCCGGCCTACTGGCTCACGCGCACGCGGTTGAAGGCGCCCGGTGCGCATGGGATCGCCGCCCCGCTGCTCGAGGCGTTGGGGCTGGGTGAGGAGGCCTGGGAAACCGCCGGGCTCGTGGTGCTTCGTGCGACCATCATGGACCCGTATTTCGTCGAGGGCCCGCCGACACCCGATCACTGTGGGGGATTCGTGCGTGCCGTGGCCGACGCAGCGAGATCGGAGCTCGGGACCGCTTAGCTTTGTGGGTCGCTGGCTGCCGTTGTCCTTCGCACCGGAGTCCTTGCATGTCGGTCCCCACCCCGGGAAAGATCGTGTGTGTCGGTCGCAACTATGCGGCGCATGCGCGGGAGCTCGGGAACGCCCTCCCCGAACGTCCCCTGATCTTTCTCAAACCGCCATCCGCGGTCATTGGAAGCGGTGACGTGATCCTGCTCCCCGCCATCTCCTCCCGTGTCGAGTTCGAGGGAGAGATCGGGCTCGTGATCGGTCGGCGGCTCCGTCGTGCAACGGAGCGGGATGCCGCGGACGCGATCGCGGGAATCTGTCCAGTCAATGACGTCACGGCGCGTGACCTGCAGCAGCTCGACGGCCAGTGGGCGCGCGCCAAGGGCTGCGACACCTTCTGTCCCGTCGGACCCGTGGCACCGCTCACGGTCCCGCTGGATGCAATCGAGATCGTGACACGACTCAATGGCGGGATCCGCCAGCGCGCCACGAGCGCCGAGATGATTTTTGCCATCCCGGAACTGCTCGCCTACATCAGCGCGTTCATGACGCTGGAGCCGGGCGACCTGATCCTGACCGGAACGCCCGAGGGTGTCGGCCCGCTCTCGCCAGGAGACCGGGTCGAGGTCGAGATCCCGGGCGTCGGCCTCCTCCACAACCCTGTTGCCCGAGCGAACGAATGACCCGCTTCAGTCAGAGACTGGACATCCTCCCCAAGTATCCGTTGACCGGCATCTCCGCGGCGAAGTGGCGCCTCAGGCAGGCCGGCATCGACGTGATCGACCTCGGGGCGGGCGACGCGGACGGCCCGCCCCCCGAGGGCACTCGACGCGTCCTCGCCGAATCGCTGGATACCGTCGCGCTCCACAAGTACGGGTTCCAGCTCGGCTTGCCGGCGTTCCGGGTTGCGGCGGCCCAATGGATGCAGCGACGCTTCAGCCAGGCGTTCGACCCGATGCACGATGTCCTGCCGCTGATCGGCTCGAAGGAGGGGCTGGCGCATCTTGCCTTCGCGGTCGTCGATCCGGGCGATCTCGTCGTGGTCCCGGAACCGGGGTATCAGGCCTACATCGGTGGTGCGGTGCTTGCGGGCGGTGTCCCGCATCTGGTGCCACTCGAAGCCGGACGCGGCTTCCTGCTCGAACTCGACACCCTGCCGGAGTCCGTGCTCCAGCGCACCCGGCTGGTCTACGTGAACTATCCCAACAACCCGACCGCCGCGATCGCACCACGTGACTATCTCGAGCGACTCGTGGCCTGCTGCCGCGCGCACGACATCGTGCTGGCGTACGACAACGCGTACGTCGATGTCACCTTCGATGGCTATGTCGCCCCGAGCATCTTCGAGATCGAGGGGGCACGCGAAGTCGCTGTCGAGTTCTTCTCGATGTCGAAGTCGTTCCAGATGACGGGGTGGCGGCTCGGGTTCGCCGTCGGCAATCGGGAGATCATCGCGGCGCTCGGCAAGATCAAGAGCTATGTCGACACCGGCGCATTCCAGGCGCTGCAGCACGCGGCGGCATGGACGCTCGATCACGCCGAGACCCTGATCCCTCCCATGGTCGCGGAGCTGTCCCGCCGGCGCGATGTCGCAGTGGAGGCCCTCGCCGACATCGGATTGCCGGTCGACGTGCCACAAGGCGCGATGTATCTCTGGGTCCCACTCCCGCCCGGCGTTGCCTCTGCGGACTTTGCGGCCGATGCCCTGGAGTCGGAAGCGGTGGTCGTACTCCCCGGGTCCGGATTCGGTGAGGCCGGAGAGGGATTCTTCCGGATCGCGCTCACTGTGCCGCCGGACCGCCTGCGCGAGGGGATCGGCAAGCTGGGGCGCGTGCTGGCGCGGATGGCGGCGGCGCGCGACACCGGGTGATGAGGCGAGCGCGAGTGGCCCTGGCGTGCCTCGCGCTCCTCTCCGGGCAGGTGCTGGCGGCTCAGCGCGGGGCCGTCGATAGCAGCGTCGCCCACCGCTTGCGGCCGAACTTCGCCGGCGGGACGGTCTGGATCATGTCGCTGCCGATGTCACCACGCGAGATTGCCAGTCGACTGACGGGCAAGTCGCCGGATGAACTGCTCGACAGCACGGTCACGGCAATGACGATGCAGTACCTCGAGGCGATGGACGCCGAGCGGGCCGCACGTGGCGAAGGCAGGAGGCCGAGCTGGACAACCGACCTCGGTGGCCAGACGGTGGGACTCGACAGCCGGTACGTCTATCTTGGACCGCTCAAGGTGCCGACGTTCCTGATCGCGTTGTTGCCGATCAAGTTCCCCGGGATCAACCCGACGGCGTGGGATCGCCAGCGGACACTCGACCTGATGCGGTACGACATCCGGACGGCCGGCGCTCGACAGGCAAACCTGGCGGAATTCGGGGAGGCCGTGAAGCAACTCCGAGCCGACCGTGAGGCTCGGCGTGAGTTCGAGACGAACCAGCGGCGACCGCCACCCAAGGACGAGGACCCAACGTGAAACTGATCGACCACGCCGAGACGGTGATCGTGGTGACTGCCGACAACCTGGAGCCTGGCCATCCGGACCTGGAGAGCGCTGCACGCCTCACGGCCGAGATCTCGACCCGCGGGGCCGGCTTCCCGTATCGTCGGGCCGTGGTGGTGAGCGATGTTGACTGGTTCGAGACCGACCTGCTTGATGGCGCCCCCACGATCGGGATCGGGGGACCCGGGGCGAACGCGGTGACCGGGCGACTGGCAGGGAACCTGCCCTCCGTCTGGACGGACGGGGATCGGGTGATCATCCAGGCGAGGCTCGATGCGAGGCCTCCACAGGTTCTGCTCTGGGGAATGGACCGATTCGCCACCACCGAGGCCGTCGACGCGTTCCTGGCTCGCGGCTGGCTCGACGAGTTCCTCGAACGTTGCTGGCGCTTCCCGACCGGTACCGTCGCCTAGCCGACGGCAGCGGACCGATCAAGGATCCGTCATCCTGGCGCCGCGATCGCGGCGGCGATCCGTCGGAGCGACTCCCCGCGCCCGACCACTGCCAGCAATTCATGCACCGGTTCACTCACGGTCCCGCCGGTGAGGGCCACGCGGATCGGTTGCATCAGGTCGCCGAGCTTGAGGCCGCGGGCTTCGGCGAGCGCAAGCAGATCACGCTCGAGCTCGGGGGCCGTCCACCCCTCTTCGGGGATGGGTTCGAGATTTTCGGTCGCGAGGCGCAGGTTCTTGCCGAACCGCTCACCCATTTTCGCCGCGAGCGCATCGCCCTTCGGTTCCCGGATGATCTCGACACCCGGCATCCGGACACGCACCGCCTCGGCCACCATGGTCACGGTACGCGCGCGCGCCTTCACCACCTCGATGATTGGCGCAACCCGTTCCGCGCGCGTCGAGACGCCCAGCCGCGTGAGTTCGCGAAGGACCGGTGCGACCAGCTCGTCGGCCGGGAGGGACGACAGGTACTGTCCGTTCATCCATTCGAGCTTGGTGGTGTCGAACACCGCGGGCTTCGACTGGATCTGGTCGAGTCCGAACCGCGCGATGAGTTCGGCTTCCGGGAGGATCTCGTCATCGTTGCCTGGCGACCAGCCGAGAAGGGCCAGGAAGTTGCGCATGGCAGCGGCGAGGATGCCCATGTCCTGGTAGTCGCCAATGGCCGTCGCGCCGTGCCGCTTCGAGAGCTTCTTGCCGTCCTGTCCGAGGATCACCGGGACATGGGCGAAGATCGGCACGTCATAGCCGAGGGCGCGGTAGAGCGCGATCTGCTTCGGGGTATTGGAGATATGATCATCACCGCGGATCACGTGGGTGATGGCCATGGCGGCGTCATCCGAGACGACGGCGAGGTTGTAGATCGCCGAGCCGTCAGAGCGCAGGATGATGAAGTCGTCGAGGTCGCGACCCTGCCAACTGATCCGGCCGTGGACCGCATCGTCCCAGGCAATCTCCGCGTCGGGGACCGCGAAGCGAACGGCGTACGGTGCGCCTGCCGCCTCGCGGCGTGCCACTTCGGCGGCGGGCAACGCGAGTCGCGTGCGGTCGAAGCGAAACGTCTCTCCGGCGGCTGTGGCGGCCTCGCGGGCCACGGCAAGCTCGTCGGCCGTCAGGTAGTCGCGGTACGCCTTGCCTTCGGCGAGCAGGCGAAGGGCATCAGCCCGGTGCCGCTCGGCGAGCGTGCCCTGAAAGATCGGTCCCTCATCCCAGTCGAGTCCCAACCAGCCGAGCCCGTCGAGGATGACCTGGGTGTGCGCGTCGGTGGAGCGTTCGCGATCGGTGTCCTCGATCCGGAGCACGAGGGTGCCCCCGGTGTGTCTGGCGAAGAGCCAGTTGAACAGCGCCGTGCGCGCGCCACCGACATGCAGGTAGCCGGTGGGGGAGGGAGCGAAGCGGACGCGGGGAGGAGTCATGAGACACCGGAAGTCGGAGGTCGGAGGTCGGAAGTCAGAAGTCGGAAGTCGGAAGTCGGAAGTCGGATGCCGAGTGTGTCCGCGTGTCCCCCGGGATCACGCAACCGGCCCCTCCATTCTGACTTCCGACTTCTGGCTTCCGATTTCCGACTTCGACGGAGCGAGAGGGATTCGAACCCTCGTTAGGAGGTTACCCCCCTAAAACGGTTTAGCAAACCGCCGCCTTCAGCCACTCGGCCATCGCTCCCAAGCGGAACAAGATACACAGATCCGGTCCCGGCGTCAGCCGCCTTGCTCGATACGGTCCCGGGCGGCCCGAACGGCTCGAATCCAGTCGGCCAGGCCGGGGCCGGCCCGGCTGAAGAGGTCCGGATCGATCTCGATCACTCGCCCAGCCTTCACGGCTTCGAGCTCCCGCCAACCGGGAGTCCTCCGGAGCGCCGCGAGACGACCCCCAGGCGTGGGGCCGCGTGCAGTGATCACCCATCGCGGGTGGCGGGCGGCAATCGTCTCCATGCTGACAACCGGCCACGGTGTGGCGAGATCAGCGAAGATGTTGGTCAGGCAGGCTCCCCCCAGAAGCTGGGACATCCAGGCAGTGGCCCCCGCGGTGTTGGGCGGGGAGTCCCAGGTCTCGATCACCGCCGTCTCGGGCCGACGGTCCTCCGCACAGGCATCGAACCGGAGGGCGTCGAGCTCACCACGGAGTGTCTCGGCGGCCCAGTCTGCATCGGCGACGTTGCCGATCAAACGGCCGATGGTCTCGAGCTGCGCGAACACTTCGGCCGTATCGGTGACCTCCACCGCGATGACCGGGATCTCGAACTGCGCGAGGGCGCTGGCGAGCGCCACCGAACTCCCATTCCGCCACGCCAGGAGGACGTCGGGATGCAGCGCCGCGATCACCTCGGCGGAGGTCTCGAGTCCGCCCCCGATCGACGGGAGGTGGGCGAGCTCGGGTTGCTTGTCGAAGTCGGTCCGCGCGACCAACCGGTCGGCGGCGCCGAGTCGGACCAGCCAGTCGGTCGCGGCCTGATTGGTCGACACGATCCGCGACACCGGAAGGTGTGTCACGTGCACCGGGTGGCCGTCCGGTCCGTGAAACGAGACCGCCGTCGATGCGGGAGCAGGGGCGCTCCGACATCCGACGGCGATCAGGAGTGCGCCGAAGAGCGGGATTCGAATCACGTCCCGGTCGGTTGGCCGGCGGCCCCGGTCATTCCCTGCAGCAACTCCATCGGGAACGGCTCGAGCCCGGGCGGGAGCTCGAAGTACGTGACAGCTGGTGCGTCGTTCGACATGGACACCAACTCCAGGGTGAAGTTGGCATCGCCTTGCATCCGCACCCGGACCGCCATCTGGTCCTTCGTGCCGAACGGACTCGGCTTGTCCGCGCCGATCTGTTCGAGCTTCGACATGAGGGACGCGAACCGGCTGCGCATCGCGCTGCTCATGGCCTTGAGGGCCGGGGGTTGTGGCGCGACACACATTTCCAGCGAATCGGCGCTCTCCATGCCGAGGCCGGCCAGGGTCCAGATGTGGCAGTCGATGCCTGCGACCGTGTCGGATCGGCCAGTATCGTGGAACTCGGCCGTCGTCGCCTGCATGGAATCGGACGCCAGGACCGCCAGCATCGAATCGGGCAGCATGCCCTCGAGCAGCGACGCCGGCAGCGGCATGTCCAACCGGAACCCGAGCCCGCCACCCATCATGGCCGCGATCTCGGGCGGCAGCACGACACCGATGTGGACGGTATCGTCGGTACCGGACATCACCACCTGCAGCCGGACGGTGGAGAGGTCGGTCGTGAGGCTCGAGGCGATCATCTCCGGACCCGGAGCGATCAGCATGCTCACGCGCTGGCCGTCGGTTGCCATCGTCATCCGGAGGTCGATCGTCGAGAGCATGCCGCGCACGGCTTGCTGGACCGTGTCGGGGAGGGTCGCATGCATCGACCAGACCGCGACACCCCCCCCCTGCGCATGCAGCAGGGTGGGAGCGCCGATCAGGGCGAGCGAAGCGAGGGCGGAACGGAGGGTGCGCACCATGGGGCTCAATCGCTTTCGGTTGGTGGTGTCGGGGTCAATCGTTCCGGCGACCCATGCCGCCGCCCATCATCGCGGACATGTCCTGGTACCCGGCGGGGGAGACATCGAACACGCCGGCGGGGGCGGCGCCGCGCTTGACCGAGAGCACTTCCATGGCCACGCTGTTGCCGTCGGTGGTCGTCCAGACCTTGAGGGGAAACATCGGCTTGTTGCCGAATGCCCGGGCCCAGGCTGGCGGTTGGGATCCCACGCCGCCGCTCGGCAGGGTGAAGCGGCCGAGCTTGTCGGTCACGCACATGTTGGTGACGTCCTGACCGGAGGTGACCTGATAGTCGTCGCAGGCCATCCCGGCGACGGTCTGCGAGGTGCCAAGCTTCTTGAGCGTGGGTTCGGGTAGCTTGGCGGACTCGGACTCCATCTTGCTCAGGTCGGTGACGATCTTCATCCCCTTCGCGCCCGGCATCGCCGGCATGCCCGCGGGCATCGGCATGAGCATGGTCATCTTCCTGGCGCCCTGGTCAAGGACCATGCGGGCCTCCATCCCGGCCATCGGGCCGGCCGAGGCCGGGAGCGTCATGACCATCGCCATGACATCGCCCTTGATGTGCATCGTGGTGGTGATCGGTTCCGACGTGCCCGCCGACGTCATGCGCATGTTGAGCGTGCCCTCGAATCCCTGGGCGCCGAGCGGCAGGGTGAGGAGCAGGGGAAGCAGGGCCGAGAGGGTGCGACGCATGGGACCATCCTGGGTGGAAGATGAGGACCGCTAGTATCGACGGCGCGGGTGAGATTCGAACTCACGAGCCCCGTGAAGGGCCGCCGGTTTTCAAGACCGGTGCATTCAACCGCTCTGCCACCGCGCCGGGGGGCCTGCGTGCCCGCCAGTGGGCATCACGCTAAATCTACCCCGCTCGTCGACCGGGAACAGATCCGCGCGTCCGACGCGACCCCACCTATTTTCTCCGGATGCATAGCGAATCCCTCCTGGCCACGACCGATCCTGTCTCCCAGGCACTCGTGGGAGCCCTCCTCGTCATCCTGTTCGTCCTCCTTACCCGGGAGAAGGCCCACCGCGTCCTGCTGGCGCTCGGGGCCGTCTCCTTGCTCTGGTTGCTGACCTACCTGACGCCCTGGCACCTGGTCTCCCTCGAGGGCGCTTCCCGGGCGCTCGACCTCAATGTGCTGCTGCTGCTTGCGGGGATGATGGCGGTCGTGGGCGTGCTCAAGTCGACCGGGGTGTTCGAGTGGATGGTGGCTCGGATGCTCGAGGGGCGGATCAACCAACCGTTGCTGGTCCTGACCATCCTGACGTGGGTCACCGCGGTGTCGTCGGCGTTTCTCGACAACGTCACCACGGTGATCTTCATCGCCCCGATCGCGGTCGGCGTGGCACGCCAGCTCAAGGTCGATGCCCGCGCGCTGCTGTTGCCGGTGATCATGGCGGCCAATATCGGCGGGACCGCCACACTGATCGGCGATCCACCCAATATCCTGATCGGCTCCGCGGCGAATCTCTCCTTCGTCTCGTTTCTCGTGACCCTCGGCCCGCCCGTCCTGCTCATGATGCTGGTCTTCGACATGATGGCGCACCGGCGGTATCAGGGCGCCCTGAGCGCGTCACCCGAGGAGGAGGAGACGCAGGTGGTGCCGCCGATCGTCGACCCGGCCTTGCTCAAGGGCATGGCATGGATCTGCGGCTTCATCCTCGTCGGCTTCCTGACCCACGGCCTCACCGGAATGCCCGCGGCCATCCCGGCCGTGATCGGGGCCGCCGCGGCTCTCTTCCTGCAGGACGTGCTCTACCTCAGGACCGCGGCGCCCTCCGACGAGGAACGCCAGCACGGGATCCTGCACGTGCTCGAGAACGACATCGAATGGCCGACGCTGGTCTTCTTCGCGCTGCTGTTCATCACGGTCGGGGCCGCAGTCGAGACCGGCCTGATCGAATCCCTGGCACGCGCGCTCGAGAGCGGCATCATGGCCGGACGTGACGCGATGGGACTGGGGGAGTCCGGGACGCTCTTGTTCGCGGCGCTCCTGATCCTCTGGGTCTCCGGCGTCATGTCGGGATTGATCGACAACATCCCGTTCGTCGCGGTCAGCATCCCGATCCTTGCCGACCTGACAGCCACCCTGCCCGGCGAGACCACGGTCCTCTGGTGGGCGCTTGCCCTCGGGGCCTGTCTCGGCGGCAACTTCACCCCGATCGGAGCCTCGGCGAATGTGACCACCCTCGACATCGCCGCGCGCCGTGGCACGCGGGTGACCTTCAAGGAGTTCCTGGCTGTCGGGGTGCCGATCACCGCGATGACTCTCATGCTCTCGTCACTCTGGCTCGCGGGCTACGTCTGGTTCGGCAACACGCTGACCGCGTTGGCCTGCCTGACGGGAGCGGCGCTCCTGATCGCTCCACGCCTGCTTCGGTTTCGGGCTAGAACGACAGCCTGACGATCCGGCCGTTCCGGCCAGCCGCGCCGACTGCCCAGGCGGTTCGCCCCGAGGCTCCGACGCTCCAGAAGACCCCCTCGCTGGCGGTCGACCAGCTCTTGCCCTCGTCACGGGTGAGCGAGAGTCCGCCGGGCGAGGCGAGGAGGGCGGTCTGCGGCAGCTCCGGGATCCAGGTCACCCCGAACGGAGTGCCCCTGAGCCCTGGGCGGGCTCCGAGCGTCCAGGTGATGCCGCCGTCGGAGGTGGTCGCAACAGCCGCCGCCGCCGCGTCGTTCCGATAGTCACCCATGTCGCCACCGACGACGATGCCATGCATCGGGTCGCGGAACGCCGCTGCCGCACCGCCGGCGGAGGCACTGCGGACGAGCGGCGTGTCATGTGAGGTCCAGGTGGCGCCGGCGTCGGTGGTGCGCCAGATCCGCGCGCCCGGCGCACCGAGTGCTACCCAGCCGTGCTGGCCGTCGATACTTGTCAGGCAACCGCCACTGGCCGCGAAGGCACCCTCTCCCTCGAGTGGCGCGGGGACCGCGCTCGGTGGCAACAACGCCCACGTCGCGCCACCGTCGATGGTCCGCAGGACATTGCTCCGTCCGTGCGAGGCATCGCTGAATGCAACACCGGTGCGCGCATCGAAGAAGGTCATGCAGTCGTAGAACGCGGCGCTGTCCGCATTCTGGAATTGCAGTGTCCAGTGCGCGCCACCGTCCCGCGTGTGGTAGATCCGCGAATCCGGGCCATTGCCGGCGCTCATGACCCATGCCTCGTCGGCGCTCCGGGCCTGGATATCCCGGAATTGCAAGATCGTGTCGGCACCGGTGACCACCGGGCGCGGCACCCAGGTCACACCACCGTCGAGCGTGCGGAGTACCGCCCCACGATGCCCGCTCACCCAGACCACCTGGTCGCTCACCGGACTCACGGCCTGCAGGAGTCCGGGGATCGGGGAATGCTGTTCCTCGATGGTCTGTCCAGCGAGGGGGGCGGCGAGGAGCGCGAGTGCAGCGAGGAGGCGGGGCATGGGTGTCTCGGAAGTCGGAAGTCGGAAGTCAGAAGTCAGAAATCAGAAATCGGAAGGCCGGATACCCGGAAGGGTAATCTCACCGGAGCCGCATCGGAGCGAACGCCCACCGGATGCCGCACCTTTCGCGGCGGACGTCCGACGTCCGACTTCCGACTTCCGACTTCCGACTTCCAGACGCTACCTTTCCGATATCCCATGCTCCTCATCCTTCTGGTTGTCCTCGGATACCTCGCGGCGCGATTCGCGGTGGACTGGCTCGCGCGCCACGCGCTGGTGGTCTCTGGTGCCGAGTATCTGGTCTTGGGGTTGCTGCTCGGTCCCCGCGGAACCGGCCTGCTCGAGCCGGAGCAGCTTGCGGCCCTGACACCGTTCTTCACGCTCGCGATCGGCTGGATGGGGGCGTCGCTCGGCTTTCAGTTCTGGCTACCCGTGTTGACTCGGACACCGGGCCTGCTCTTCCGGCTGGCCTTCATCGAGTCGCTGGTGACGATGGGACTGGTGGGGGGGGCCTGCTGGTACCTGCTCGCGGGTGCGCCGATCGGGCCCGGCCCACTCACGCCGGTTGCTGCGGCGCTCCCCGCGACGATCCTGGGTGCCATTGCCGCCACGTCCTCGTTGATGGGGGCCCGAATCGCTGCCAAGTCGCTGGGTCGCCGCAACCTCGCCGTGCGCCAACTCGAAGTGGCCGCATCGATCGATGCCCTGATTGCGGTGCTCGCCGTGTCGGTCGCCCTCGCCGCCTTCCATGTGCCGGTCGGTGTCCTGGTCCGTGAACCGACGGCCACCGAGTGGATGGTGATCTCGGGCGCCATCGGCCTGGTCGGCGGCTGGCTGTTCCACCTCTTCCTCGGCAACGAGCGGTCCCCCGATCGTCTCTTCATTGCCGTGGCCGGCGCCGTTGTGCTCACCACGGGTGCCGCGAACTACATCGGCATGAGTGCGCTCTTGCCGGGCTTCCTGCTCGGCTTCATCCTCGTCAATACCTCGAAACAGCGTGATCTGGTCGGTGACCTGCTCACCCGGGTTGATCGGCCGCTGTATTTCCTGATGCTGGTTTCCGCCGGCGCCTTGTGGTCACCCAGCGCCACGGATGTTTTCGTGCTGCTCCTCGTGTTCCTCGGCCTTCGCCTGGTCGGGAAGGTTGGCGGGGCATGGCTGGCGGCGCGGGCCAACGGCGCGATCGACGCCTTCGGACCACGATGGGGATTGGCGCTGGTCGGCCAGGGCGGCCTCGCCATCGCGATTGCCCTGGACTATTCGCTGAGCCGGGCCGCCGTCCTGCCCAACCTGGTCTTCACGGCAGCGCTTGCTTCGGTTCTCCTCACCGACCTCTTCTCGGCGCGACTCGCGCGCGATGTGGTCGCCTCGCTGCCCGAGGAGGTCGAGATGCCTGAACCCGAGCCCTCCACGGAGGCGACGGCATGAGACGGCTCGTCGTGCTCGCGTTGCTCTTCGGTGCGATGCGCCTCATCGAACCCCTCGGTCGCACCCGGGGGGCCCCCGACGCGCTGCTCACCTTCGGCTTCCTGATTCTCGCGGCCTATGCCGCTGGCGAACTGGTGGCGCGGTTCAGGCAGCCGAAGATCATCGGCTACTTGATCGCCGGCGTGTTGGCCGGCCCCACCGTGCTCGGCACCGTGACGGCGGCCGCGGCACTCCGCCTCAGCCCGGTGAGTGATCTGGCCATCGCGTTGATCGCCTTCCTGGCCGGAGCCGAACTCGACCTCGAGGAGGTCAAGGCACGCGGCAAGCAACTGGTCCGACTGACGGTGATCGAGTTGGGGCTCGGCATCCTCACCCTCTTCGGGTTGGCCCTCGCGCTCAAGCAGTGGATTCCGTTCCTCGCTGGCACCGACATGCAGCGGACGATCCTCTTCGCGCTCCTCTTCGCACTGATCGCGGTGATGCACTCGCCGGCGATCGTGATGGCGATCCTGACCGAAACCAGGGCCAAGGGGCCGGCGGCGCGCGCCACCCTGGCGGTCGTGCTGCTTTCCGAAGTCGTGGTGGTCCTGCTGTTCTCGCTGTTGCTGGGGGCGGCCCAACGGTTGTTGCCGGGCGCCTCCGAACCGAGCGGCGGGGTGCTGCTCGTGATCTGGGAGATCGCGGGGTCGGTGCCGATCGGTGTCGTGCTCGGGATCGCCGTCGCCTTCGCGCTCCGGGTGGTGCGCGACGATCGCTTCGTCTTCGCCCTGCTGGCGGCGCTGCTCGGCCAGCAGATCTCGCACCTGCTGCATGTCGAGGTGCTGCTCACCCTGCTCGTCGCCGGTTTCGTCGCGGTGAACCTCGCCCGCGAGGACGATGGCGACGCACTGCGGCACTCGATGGAGCGCGCCGCGGGACCGGTGTTTGTCGTCTTCTTCGCGCTGGCCGGTGTGGCCATCGACGTTCCCGCGGCCGTGGCCCTCGGGATCGTCGTGGTACCGATCGTGATCGGTCGGCTGATCGCGCTCCGGGTCGGCGTGCATTTTGGTGCACGTGGCCTGGGGCTCGAGCCCGCGCAACAGGCGGCGCTCTGGCAAGGTCTCTCGGCGCAGGCTGGCGTCGCGATCGGGCTGGTCGGCATTGTCGCGGAGGCGTACCCGGAAGCCGCCGTCTCGATGCGCGCGCTGTTGCTCGCGATCATCGCGGTCAACGGCACGCTCGGGCCGATCCTGTTCCGGCGGGGCCTGGTCGGTGCCGGCGAGATTGGGGGGGGGATGTCCGGGGAGAGCGCGGCGGCGGAACCCGGTGCCGCGGACGATGCCACGACACCGGTTGCCGAGGGGATGCCCGGCTAGCGGAAGTTCCGCTCAATGGCCCGACTGATGCTGTCGGGCCGTGCGGCAGCCGCGGAGTCGCCCTGACTCTGGAGCCACCGTGCCCAGCTGCCATAGACGATGTTGTAGAGCGTCAGGATCGACTCCGAGGGGACGTCAACCCAGCCGGCCGGCCGATGACGCGACGCGGCATCCCAGTGATAGACATCCTCGACCAGCGCCCGGGTGCGCGGCACGTCCAGGTAGCCGATATCCGGTGACACGACGATCCGGCGACCGTCCGGCACGACGGGTGCCTCGTAGAGTCGGCGGACAAGGCCTTCCGTGACCAGGTAGGGCCGGAGTCCGAGCACGGTGTCGGGATAGCCACCGTCGCTCCACGAGAAGTAGATCGGCCGCTTGCCGAGATTGTCGCGGATCAGGAGCACCGTGGCGAAGTCGCTCTTGGTCAGGTAGTTCTGGCCGAAGGTGATCGTCACGTCACCAAGCTGTGCTCCCCCCGACTTCGGGGGCTCCATGAGATCGGGGAGGGCGTCGAGTTGCTCGATCGTCATGGCGAAGACCGGCGTGGTCGGCTTGGTCCAGCCGCTGTCGGGCTTGCCCCAGAGCGGGATTGAATCGGTGTCGGTTCCCGGGCGCCAGATCGACGCCGCGGTGGACGGATCGAAGGTCTCGGTCGGGCGTCGCCGCATCTGCCGCAGGTGCCACTGCGTGTTCATCAGCGACAGGTTGGCGAGGGTCACGTCGCGGCGCACGCCGAGCACCTCCTGCGCGAACCAGAGCGGGAAGGTGTCGTTGTCGCCCGCGGTGATCAGGATGCCGTAGGGCGCAACCGACTCGAGAATGTCGACCGCGAAATCCCGGGGCAGGGTCTCGTGCGCGCGGGACGCGGTGATGCGATTGCCGACCAGCGGGATCAGCGCGAGCGCCAGCACCGGCGTCGCCATCAGGTAGCGGCGGTTGTCCGGCACTCGGGTCCCGAGCCAGTCACCGATGCCGCGCACCATGGCGGCCAATCCGACCGCGATCAACACCCCGGCAAAGGCGAACGACCCGACGAAGAAGTAGTCGCGCTCGCGCACCTCGCGCATCGTGTTGTCGTCGATCAGCGGATTGTGCATCCCCTTGTACGAGAAGCCGTACTTGAAATTGAGGTAGTAGATCAGCAGCAGCGTCAGGGTGACGAACAGCGCGCCGGCCGCGAGGCCTGCCCGGCGGTCCCGACGAATCAGGGTCCAGAGTCCACCCAGCGTGAGGGCGGAGAAGAATCCGGTAACGGGCGCCACCAGGGCACCCAGGTCGCGACCCCACTGCCAGGTCCAGTACTGCCAGTACATCGAGAGTTGCGCCAGCATCGCCGGATATGGCGCACCCGGCACGCTGGGCTGGCGCTGGGTGACCGGGGGCTTGGCATACTGGACGCGACCGAGCACGTCACTCAGTGCCTGCGAGAAGAAGCCCGAGGGCTCTCCCTCGTTGATGAGCGGGAACTGTGCGGCACGGATCGGGAGATAGATGTAGTTGAGCGAGAATCCGGCGACGATCACCGCGATGCCGACCCAGACCCCGGGGTGCTTTGGGTCCTCGACAATGGCCCAGCCGATCAGGCCGATCGCGACCAGCATGCCGAGTCCGACGCTGGCCGACATCGGCGCGGTGCCCACCACCACACTCCCGGCCGCGCCGAGGATTCCGCCGAGCCCGAGGAGCAGGAGCCAGCCGGTGGCGAGGAACCAGGGCTTGAGGAGGACCCGCCAATCGGTGGCGAGGACGTAGACGCCGAGGAGCGGCGCGGCGAGGATGCCCATCTGGTGGTTGGTCGACGTGAGCGCCAGCATGTAGATCGCCGCGACCAGCCAGCGATCGCGCCGCTCGCCGGCTGGCTCATCGGCCCAGCGCACCGCAAACCAGCTCACCAGGGCGATCGAGAGCATCGAGACGGTGTAGACCTTCTCGTTGACCGTTGACTGGTTCCACACGGTCCAGGCGGTGGCACCCGCGAGCACACCCATGATCGCCGATGCAATGCGCGGACCTCGGGCCGGCAGGATGTTCCGGCACCAGCGCTCGGCGACCAGGAACCAGAGCCCGGCGCCCGCCGCACTGGTGAATGCGGCGAAGAGATTGATCCGACGGGCATACTCGCCCGCGAACGGGATCAACCCCCACACGTGCGCCAGCACGGTGAAGAGTGGATTGCCGGGCGGGTGTGGAATGCCCAGCACCTTCGCGGCCGCGATGTACTCCGAGGTGTCCCAGAACGCCGTCGTCGGCGCCAGCGTGAGGTAGTAGATCCCCATCACGAGCGCGAAGGTGAACAGCGCCCAGAGGTAGGGTGGGGTGGTGTCACGTTCAGTGGTCACGCTGGCAAGCTCCGTGAGTGGTTCGTGATGCGAGAAGCGAGGTGCGAGATGCGAGATGCGTGAGGCGTCGTGTCTGGCTCGCTTCACGCTTCTCGCTTCTCGTCTTAATGCCTGAACATCCGTTGCCCGGTCATCACCATTGCGATGCCATGCGCATCGGCGGCGGCGATGACCTCGGCGTCCCGGATCGACCCGCCCGGCTGGATGATCGCAGTGATTCCGGCGGCGGCGGCCTGTTCCACGCCGTCGGCGAACGGGAAGAATCCATCGGAGGCGAGGACGCTGCCAGAGGGCGCGTGTCCTGCCTGCTGCGCCTTGTGGACGGCGAGGAAGGCCGCATCAACACGTGACATCTGCCCGGCGCCGATTCCGATCGCCTGCTCGGCCCGAGCGAGCAGGATCGCATTGGACTTGACGGTCGAGACCGCGGTCCACGCGAACCGCAGGTCCTCGAGTTCGGTGGTGCTCGGCTGGCGCACGCCCGGCATGGTCCATTCCCTCTCGCTCCGGTCGAAGCGATAGGCGTCCTGGATCAGGAAGCCGCCCCGGATCCGCTTCCAGTCGAGCCAGGGCTGGGTCGACGGGACCGGGAGCTCGACGACGCGGAGATTCTTCTTGGCGCCAAGGACCTCGAGCGCATCGGTGTGGTAGGCCGGTGCCACCACCGCCTCGACGAACAGGTCGGCCATCGCCTCGGCAGTCGCGCGATCGACGACGGTGTTGAACGCGACGACCGAACCGAACGCCGAGGTCGGATCGGTGGCCCGCGCACGATGGAAGGCGTCTTCTGGCGTGCGCCCGAGCGCGAGGCCACACGGTGTCGTGTGCTTGATCACCGCACAGGCGATCCGCTGGGGCCAGTTGGCCACGGCCATCATCGCCGCATCGATGTCAAGCAGGTTGTTGAACGACAGTTCCTTCCCCTGACGTTGGGTCAGGTCGCCGATCCCTCGCGGCTCCTCGGTCACGTAAAGCCCCGCGCGCTGGGTCGGGTTCTCGCCGTAGCGAAGCTCCTGGCGGCGTTCCATCGCCAGCGTGACGCGGGCCGGCAACGAGTCGGCGGTCGGCGTCAGGTAGCCGGCGATGGCATTGTCGTAGTCGGCCGTGTGGGTGAAGACCTTGGCGGCGAATTCGCGCCGAACCATCGGAGTGAGACCATCCGATCCGATCAGCGTGAGGACGCGTGTGTAGTCCCGCGGATCGACCACCGGCAGCACATGCTCGTGGTTCTTCGCGGCCGACCGGAGCATCGACGGCCCCCCGATGTCGATGTTCTCGATCGCGTCCTCCATGGTGACATCCGGACCGGCGATCGTGGCCTGGAACGGATAGAGGTTGACGGCCACGAGCTGGAAGGTCCGGAGCTGGTGCTCTTCGAGCTGGCGGCGGTGTTCGGGGTCGTCCGGGCGGGCCAGCAGGCCGGCATGGACGGCGGGATGCAGGGTCTTGACCCGACCATCGAGGATCTCGGGGAACCCCGTGACCTCGTCGACCGAGGTGACCGCGATGCCCTCGTCACGGAGCATGCGTGCGGTGCCACCGGTGGAGACGATCTCCCAGCCCATGCGAACGAGGGCACCGGCGAACGCGGCGATCCCCCGCTTGTCGCTGACCGAAATAAGGGCTCTGGGCTTCACGGCGGTACTCCCGAACGTGGAATGGAGATCAGTCAAGGGTGAATGCAACGGGTCGCCGATGCTCGGCGGCAACCAGGACTGCCTTCGGCAACAGCCGGTGCTCGACCTCGAGGACACGGGCCGCCAACGACTCTGGTGAGTCCTCCGCACGAACCGGCACCGTTCCCTGGGCCAGGATCTCACCGCGATCGAATACCTCGTCGACCAGATGGACCGTGGCGCCGCTGGTGGTGTCGCCCGCCGCGAGCACCGCCGCGTGAACCCGCCGACCGTACATGCCGACCCCGCCATGCCTCGGCAGCAGCGACGGATGGATGTTGATGATCCGGCCCTGCCACTCCTGCACCACCTCCGACGGGATGAGCCGGAGATACCCGGCCAACACCAGGAGGTCGGCACGACAGGCGCGCAGCGCGCTCGTCATCTCCAGCGGCTCCGCCGGGGTCAGGAGCCGGATCGCCGGCCACCCACGCTGGCGAGCGAGTTCGAGCGCGGGCGCATCACGGTCACTGAGGACCGCCACGATCGCCGCCTCCTCCGGGCGTCGGGCCAGCGCATCGCCCAGTGCGAGGAGGTTGCTGCCGCGTCCAGATGCCGCCACCACTACCCGGTAGGTCACGGCGGGCAAGATAACCGGCCCGTCCGCGCCCTGGGGAACGGACCGCGCCGGTTCGAACCGCGGAATTCACCTCGCAGCCCGTTTCGTTGGTGAAACATCGATCCGTCTTGCAACGCTCCGCCTCCGAGGTGCGTCAGAGCAACGACTTCACCTCCAGAGGCCGAGATGCTTGCGACACTCTTCTTGATCCCGATGTTGTTCGATCGTGCACCCGCGGATACGGCGGACCGGACCCGAACACCGCCACCGATCACGGCCCTCCGGACTACCGAGCCGATCCTGGTGGACGGGCACCTCACCGAAGCGGTCTGGCAGGGTGCAGCGATGGTGACCCAGTTCATCCAGAGCTCGCCCGACGAGGGCCGGCCAGCGACCGAGGCGACCGAGGTTCGCATCGCGGTCGACGGTGAGGCGCTCTATGTGGCCGCGCACCTCGCCGATCGCTCCGCCGATTCGGTGCTCGCGCTGCTCACCCGCCGTGACCGGGAGTCCCAGTCGGACTTCTTCACCGTGCTGGTCGATCCGTACCACGATCGGCGCACCGGCTACGAATTCACGGTCTCCGCGGCAGGTCAGCAGAGCGACGGTACCCTCTACAACGACGGCTTCAATGATTCCGCGTGGGACGGGGTGTGGCAGTCCGCCGTGAGTCGCGACGCGACCGGCTGGTCGGTGGAAATCCGGATCCCCTTCTCCCAGCTCCGGCTCAAGGATCGGGCGGACCAGGTCTGGGGGATCAACGTGGGTCGCGGTATCGGCCGGAAGGGCGAGGTAAGCTATCTCGTGCCGCAGCTGCGCAGCGAGGCCGGCTTTGTCTCGCGCTTCGCGGAGTTGCTCGGCCTCGAAGGCATCCGGCCACGTCGGCGGTTCGAGGTCGTCCCGTATGTCACGGCGCGTTCGACGTTCGAGGCAGTCACACCCGGCGATCCGTTCCGCGATGGCAGCACGATGAACGCCAGTGTGGGCGGCGATCTTCGGGCCGGTCTCGGTGGCGCGCTGCAGCTGACCGCCACCGTCAATCCGGACTTCGGGCAGGTCGAGGTCGATCCGGCGGTGGTCAACCTGAGCGATGTCGAAACCTTCTTCGAGGAGCGGCGACCGTTCTTCGTCGAGGGCAGCAGCATCTTCAACTTCGGGTTCGGCGGCGCCAACAACTTCATGGGCTTCAACTGGGTCAACAACGAGACGTTCTACTCGCGTCGGATCGGCCGGAGTCCGGAGGGCAGGGTGCCCAACGCCGAGTTCACGGACGCGCCGCAAGGGAGTCGGATCCTTGGGGCGGCCAAGGTCACCGGACTCGTGAGTGGCTGGAATGTCGGCGTGTTGGGCGGTGCCACCGAGCGGACCTATGCACGTACGGCCACCGGGGGGGTGACCACCGCGCACGAGGTCGAACCCTTCACCGGGTACGGCGTCGTCCGTGCTCAGCGAGACCTCGCGGGTGGCCGCCACGGGATCGGGATGATCGGCACCTGGACCGGGCGCGCGTTTCGTGATCCCACGCTGCGGGACGAGCTGAACGCCAACAGCCTGCTCGCCGGGCTCGATGGATGGATCACGCTCGACCGGGATCGGGAGTGGGTGCTGAGTGGCTGGGGGAGCATGACCAGGGTGACGGGCACGGCCGCACGGATTGCCACACTCCAGACCGGCTCGGTGCACTACTTCCAGCGGCCTGATGCCACGCACCTCTCGGTCGACTCGAGCCGAACCTCCCTGAGTGGTGGATTCGGGCGGCTGGCACTCAATCGCCAATCGGGCTCGGTGCTCTTCAATGCCGCGGTCGGCGCGGTCACACCCGGGTTCGAGAACAACGACCTCGGATTCATCGGGCAGACCGACCTCATCAATGCCCATGTGTCGTCCGGGTATCAGTGGACGACCCCGGGCTCGTGGTACAATCGGGCACGGACGGCGGTGGCGGTGTTCGGGCGGTGGGACTTCGGCGGCAACCAGACCGGCGGTGGGGTCTGGAGCAACACGAATGTGACGCTCAAGAATTTCAACTTTGCGCGGTTCGGCGTCTTCGCCCAACCGGGCAGCGTGAGCAACCGGGCCACGAGGGGGGGGCCGCTGGTCCACAGCCCCGCCGGCGCGGAATTCTCGGGGGAGTGGGAGAGTGATGGCCGCAAGGCCCTCACCGTGGGCCTGGAGGCCTCGCGGTCCATCCAGGCAGAGGGTGCAGGCAACGGATGGTCGGTCTCGGCGAGCCTCAACTGGCGTCCGGCCAGCAATGTGACGCTGTCGATCGGGCCGGAATACGAGGTCAACCGCAATGCGACGCAGTATCTCCGGACCGTGTCGGATCCGCTGGCGGGCGCCACGTACGGCCGCCGCTATGTCTTCGGCGATCTGGACCAGCGTACCCTGGCCGCCAACATCCGGGCGAACTGGATCTTCACCCCGGCACTTTCGCTCGAGCTGTTCGCACAACCCCTGATTTCGAGCGGACGCTATGATCGGGTTCGTGAACTGACGGCCCCGGGCAGCTACGACTTCCTCGACTACGGCACCGGAGGCTCCACGCTTGACCGCGAGACGGGGATCGCCGACCCGGATGGCAGCGGTCCGGCCCCGGCGTTCGCCATCGGGCAACCCGATTTCACGTTTGCCTCGCTGCGCGGCAACGCGGTGGTGCGGTGGGAGTATGCGCCGGGATCGGCGCTCTTTCTGGTGTGGACCCAGGATCGGTCGTTCGCGGGCGACGTGGGTGACTTTCGCCCGCGGCGTTCGTTCAGTGACCTGCTCCAGGCCCCGGGTCGCAACGTCCTGCTCGTCAAGGCGAGCTACTGGTTCGGGCGCTAGCGGGCGTCGTCCGTCGGCGGGGCCTGGGCGCCGCGCGGCGCGATGCCGGAATCCGGCACGGTCTCGGCCCACCGGATCAGTTGCGAGGTCTTGCTGAGACCGGTCTTGACCCGCAGCAGGTTGATGTGGTATTCGACGGTCTTGGTCGACAGCTCCATCCGCTCGGCGATGTCACGGTAGGAGAGCCCATCGCGCAGGTGCAGCAGGATCTGCACCTGACGTTCGCTCAGGGAGATCTGATCGGGCTCGGCCAGCTCGCGGGGGACAAGGCCCTCGCGAGCCGGCGCGTCCCGCACCATGGGCGTGACGTAGACGCGATCCTCGAGGATCTCCTCGATGGCCACCCGCAGTTCGGTGGGAGCCGAGCGCTTGATGACGAACCCCTTGGCGCCGGCCTGCAAGGCCTTGTCAGCCAGTACCTCGTCGTCATGGGCCGTGAGGATCAGGAAGCGGGTGGTGGGGAAGTCGCGGACCAGGCGCGGCAGCATGCGGAGCGAACTCTCGCCGGCGAACGAGAGGTCCAGCACGGTCACGGCCGGGGAGTGCGTCCGGATCGCGTTCGGGAGGTCGACCAACGTGGTGACGATGCCCGCGACGCGATACCAGCGTTCCAGCGACGCGGCGACACCTTCGGCCACGATGGGGTGATCGTCGGCGATGAGGAGCGTGGCGCGGCGAGTCATGGCGTGGCCTCCGAATGATGTGGCAGGGTGGCGTGAATGTGGGTGCCCTGGCCCGGTACCGACTTGATCCGCACCTTGCCGCCGAGCATCTCGATGCGTTCGCGCATCGAGGTGAGGCCGATGCCGCGGCTCCCGATGGCGGCCGAGGTATCGAAGCCGGTGCCGCGATCGATCACGTCGAGGATGGTGCTCCGGGTGCCGCGATCGAGCGACATCCGGATCTCGCTGCTGCCGGAGTGGCGTGCCGCATTGCCGAGGGCCTCCTGGGCCACGCGGTAGAGCGAGAGCCGCGCAGGTTCCGGCAGCAGGTCCTCGCCCGGGGTGCCATCGAACGTCACCGTGAGGCCCTCGACCTCCTCGGTCTGGCGCGCGAGGATCTCGAGCGCCTCGTACAGCGTCATGTGGTCGATCACGCTCGGGTGCATCCCGCGGGCGAGCCCGCGCAGGTCGGTCGCGAGGCGGTCGAGTCGTCCCGCCACCGCCAGCTGCGCACCGGCCTTGCCGCTCCGGAGATCCGACCCCATCGCGGTCACGCGCTGCACGATGTCGTCATGCAGCTCACGCGCGATCGCGGCGCGTTCCTCGTCCTGCGTGGCGATGAGTCGCGCGGTGAACGATTGGCGAGCCTGCAGGAGGCGTCGCTGCTGACGGACGGCGACCGCGATGATCGTTGCCGTCAGCAGGAGACCGAGCAGCGCGAGACCGACGATCTGCGCGAGCGCCTCACTGCTGCCGAGCCAGCCCGGACTCACGGGGTGAACTCTCGCATCGCCGCGGTGGGCTGGCCGCTTCGCGCCAGCCCGATGCCACGGAGCAGCAGGATGTAGGCGCCGATCGCCACGATGTTGCGGAAGGTGAAGTAGAGCATGATCTGCTCATACTTCTCCTGCGCGAGCCAGGTGCGGGTCGGCAGGGTCAGGAAGACGGTGGGGACGGCGTAGATCAGCCACGCAGCCGAGAGCACGAAGCCCGTATCCAGCATGAGCTCCGTCTCCGCGCTCCCGACGCGTGTGACGAGCGTGAAGGCGGCCAGCACCGCGAGCGAGAGCGCATGCAGCGGTGAATTCACGAGCGAGTACTGACCAAAGGTCTCGATGGTGAGGGCGAAGACGAGCCAGAGCAGCGCGAACACCACGGCGTACCCCTCGATGGCGCGCTTCACCCGACCCTCCCCGTGGACCGAGGCGAGGGCCCGAAACGCGAACCAGCCGCTGATCGGGTACCAGAAGAAGGTGATGTACTGGGAGTTGTGCACCCACTTGGCCGCCACCAATCCTGCCAGGCCGACGCCGGCGGCCGCGACGATCCACATCCCCGCGAGCCGGCCGGTGCGGCCGAGTTGGCGCCACCAGGTGATCACGAGGACTGCGGCGGCCACTTCAAGCACGAAGTAGACACGGATCGCGAGTCCACCGATCTCCTCAAGGGTCACGCTCGCGTGCCGCCATGCAACGGGCTCCGATCATCGCAGTACGGCGGACACGGTCCCGCCTCCTCTGCGATTTCCCCCTTCGCCAGATCCCGACCCTTGGCATCGTAGCCGACCATCACCGGCGTCACGGTGCCATCCTGCTTCTGGCCGAGATAGATCCGGATCCCCTCGCATCCGGGCTGCCCCAGGATGCGATGGAACGCCGAGCGGTCGAACCCCCAGCATCGTGCGGCGTCGGGGTGCTTGGTCCGGAAGGTTGTGGTCAGTCTGGTCGCAGCGGCGAGGGAAATGGCGTGGCGATCCTTGGGCATGGTCCATCCTGGGCCGTGGGTGGGGAGGGGATCACCCAATCTGGGGGATTCGCACGGCGGAGGGAACTGGGAAAAACCCTAGTCTGGTCGGGAGCGGATCGCCTCGATCGCAGCAGGAAGGTCCCGGGCCACGGCAAATCCCAGCCGTTCCGCCGCTTCCCGGTGCACGCCGCCCTCGCCAGTCGTCACCAGGACGGCCTGGCACTGCAGCGTCTGGGCGGGCAGCACATCCCCCAGCCGGTCCCCGATGCACCAGCTCCCCTCGAGGTCGATCTCCAGTGCCGCGGTGAGCGCTCGGTGCAGTCCGGTCCGGGGCTTCCGACAGTCACAATCCGCCTCGGGCAGGTGCGGGCAGTGCGCCCACGCATCAATCCATGCTCCATGGTCGGCGAGCAGGTGCCCGATCCGCTCGTGGATGGCGCCGAGCTGCCGGGGGCTGACCCGCCCGCGCGCGATGCCACTCTGGTTCGTCACCACGACCAGGAGAAACCCGGCGTCGCGGGCACGGACCAGCGCCTCGGCCACCCCGGGGAGCAGTCGGACCAGGTCCGGATCGTTGAGGTAGCCCGGATCCTCGATGAGGGTGCCATCCCGATCGAGGAAGAGTGCCGGGGTCACCAGGGGCGCGCGGGCATGACCGCTCGCGGCCCCGGCACATTCCGCGGAGGGGGGGGGAGTTGGGCTGGCGTACCAGTGGTGGTGTCGACGGTCCCGGCCCCGCGCGTCGTCGCTGCGCTGTCGGTCTGCGCCGTGCTGTCACGCACCGCTGCGCTGTCCGGCGCCGCCGGCTTCGGTGGTTCCTTGGTGACGAGCTGGGTCCGGAGGGTATCGGCGACCGCCCCGCCCATCGCGCGGACCCCGCGAATCTCGATCAGGTAGCGCTTCCCCAGCTCGAGAACCGCATTGACCCGGATGAGCAGTCGCGGACTGAGTGGTGGTCGGTCCTGCATCGGTTCGTCCCGGGTCGTGGTGTCCGGGACTGCCGGGGCTCTCGGCGCGACCACCGACGGCGGGGGCTCGGGGGCGGGGGCGCGGGCGAGCGAGTCGGCGATGATCGAATCGAGTGTGGCGACGGGGATCCCGAGCGAATCGGCCCGTGCGCGCCTGAGCGAATCCTGGCGTGCGGCTTCGAGGCGGAGCGTCTGTTGCACCCGTCGCATCGAATCGATTGGCTGGTAGATCGAGTCGTGCACGGCTTCGGGAAGCGCAGTCAGCGCCGGCAGCGGGACGGAGTCAGGGACGAGGAGGATCGACACCGCATCCGGCCCCAGGCGGAGGCTCGGATCGATCGGTTGCGTGAGGGTGATCCCGATCGTGAACGAGTCGACCTGTGTGGCGCCACCTTGTCCGACGCGCGGCGGCAGGGTGTCACGGACGAAGGCCCAGATCTCGCCGACCGAATCAGCCGAGGCCGGCACCCGAACCGTGTCCCAGGCTTCTCGTGAGCGATTGAGTTGTCGATCCGGCTGACCGTCCTCGATCGAGGCGCTGAGCAGCACGTCCCCGTCGGGGAGGGGGCCGAAGCGGAATCGTCCGGTGGAATCGGCCATGGTGCGATAGACCGTCGAATCGTCGGCGTAGGTCGCGATGATCAGGGCACGCGGGATGAAGCGCCGGCCCACCCAGTCGACCGCGCGACCCGTGAGGTAGCGTGTCGGGGCCGGGGCACCCGTGGTGAACGTGAGTACCAACGGTGCCTCGCGCGTGTTGCGACTCAAGTCGCTCAGGCCCGGCGCGAATTCGATCCGGTAGACGGTGTTCGGGCGCCAACCCTGGCGTGGCTGGACCTCGATCCGGTCCCGGTGCCACCGGACGCGAGGAACGCCACTGTCGGGGGAGATCAGCACGAGCTGCTCGAGGGCACCGCGACCCGTGCCGAAGTTCGGGGTACCGCCCTCCGAGATCACCTCATTGAATTCGAACGACACCCAGCCGGTGAAGTCGGGGATGACGGCGAGGGATTCCGGGATGGTCGCCAGCAGCTCCGGCGGCCGGAAATCCGGTGGTCCGCCGGGTGGTGGCCCCATCCGCGCGCAGCCGGCAACGGCGGCGGCCAGCAGCAGCCGGCGAGCCACCATGCCGCGTGTCACCCGGGACATCCAAGCGCCTGACGCTTTTGCCGGAGCGAGGCGACCTGATGGCGCCAGACCTCGAGCTTCTCCCGTTCTCCCTCGACCACCGCAGCGGGTGCGCGTGAGGTGAATTGCGGATTCGCGAGCTTCGCTTCGAGCCCGCGCACCAATCCCTCGAGCTTCTTTGCTTCGTCGCCGAGCCGCGCGCACTCGCGGTCGAGATCGACCAGGTCGCCGAGTGGCACGATCACACTGGTGCCATCCTCGAGCACGATGGTGCCGCCGGCCTCGCCGGGGATCGTGTCCTGCATGGTGATCCGCTCGAGTTTCGCGAGCCGGCGGATGGTCTCGCCCAGTTCGCTGATCGCCTGCCGGGCCGCGGGACTCGCGTCCACGATGGTCGCGGACACCTCCCGACCGGGTGCCACGCCGTATTCGGCCCGGAGGCCGCGGATCGCGCCGACGATCGCCTGCACGGCCGCCACGTCGCGCGAGGCCGTGCCATCGACCACATCGAACGGAATCGGCCACGGGGAGGCGATCAGGGCGCCCGTCGGATCCGAGTGCGGCAGGCGGAGCCAGAGCGTCTCGGTGATGAACGGCATCACCGGGTGGAGCAGTCGGAGCGCCGCATCGAAGAGATGCGCTGCCACCGCCCGTGCCACGCGGCCATCGGGGGTGGTGCCGTAGAGGCGCGGCTTGGCGGCCTCCAGATACCAGTCGGCGAAGTCGCTCCAGAGGAAGTGGTACGCCGCCGCTGCCGCATCATTCAGCCGATGACGTTCGTACTCCGTGGTTGCCTGCCGGATCGCCGCGTTGGCACGGCCGATGATCCATCGGTCGAACGCCGTCAACTCCTCAGGCGCCACGTTCGCCAGTCGCGGCACGTCGGCATCGAGGTGACCGAGCAGGAATCGCCCGATGTTCCAGAGCTTGTTCGCGAAGTTGCGGCCCGGGGCAAACGAGCTGTCGATATCGGCCGGATCGAGGATCACGTCGGTCCCGACCGCCATGCCGCTCACGAGCGTGTAGCGGAGCGCGTCGGCGCCGTAGCGCTCGATCACTTCGAGCGGGTCGATCCCGTTGCCGAGCGACTTCGACATCTTGCGGTGTTGCGTGTCACGCACCGTACCGTGCAGGTAGATGGTCTGGAACGGCACCTCACCCTGGAAGTGCAACCCCGCCATCACCATCCGTGCAACCCAGAAGAAGAGGATCTCCGGCGCGGTGACCAGCGCGCTCCCGGGGTAGAACGCCTTCAGGTCGGCCGTCTGCTCGGGCCAGCCGAGCGACGAGAACGGCACCAGCCACGAGGAGAACCAGGTGTCGAGCACATCGGGGTCCTGGCGCAGCGTCCCGCTGCATCCCGGACAGGACTCAGGGTCCTCGCGTGCGACAATCGTCCGCTCGCAGCCGTCGGCGTCACAATACCAGACCGGGATCCGGTGGCCCCACCAGAGCTGACGCGAGATGCACCAGTCGCGAATCTGCTCGAGCCAATTGGTATAGATCTCGCCTTGCCGTGCCGGGATGAATTCGAGCGCGCCCTCCCGATAGGCCGTGAGCGCGGGCTCGGCAAGCGGTGCCATCCGGACGAACCACTGGTCGGAGAGTCTCGGCTCGATGATTGTGCCACACCGATAGCAATGACCCACGGCGTGGCGGTGTGGTTCGACGCGCTCCAGCAGGCCGAGCGCCTCGAACTCCGCCACGACCTGCTTCCGGGCCACGAACCGATCGAGGCCGCGGAACCGTTCAGGGACTGTGTCGTTGAGGTGCGCATCATCGGTCATGATGTCGAGCTGCTCGAGTCCGTGCCGACGGCCGATCTCGAAGTCGGTCGGGTCGTGCGCCGGCGTGACCTTGACCGCGCCCGAGCCGAAGTCCTGCTCCACGGCGGTGTCGGCAATGACCGGGATGCGGCGATCGGTGAGCGGCAATGCCAGTTCCGCCCCGATCATCGCCTGGTAGCGTGGATCGTCGGGATGAACCGCCACGGCCATGTCGCCAAGCATCGTCTCGGGGCGGGTGGTCGCGACCACGATCCCGCCACTGCCGTCGGCCAGCGGATACCGGAGATGCCAGATCCGGCCCTCCGTCTCCTCCTTCTCGGCCTCTTCGTTCGAGAGCGCCGTCAGGCAGCGGGGGCACCAGTTGATGATGTACTTGCCCCGGTAGATCAGGCCCTGCTCGTGCAGGGTGACGAACACCTCGCGGACGGCCCGGGAGAGTCCCGGGTCGAGCGTGAAGTAGGTGCGATCCCAGTCGCAGGCGGCGCCGAGTGCCTCGAGCTGCCGAAGGATCTGGCCGCCGGTCTCGCCGACGAAGGTCCAGACTTCCTCGACGAACGCCTCGCGTCCCAGGTCGAATCGGCTCTGGCCGTCCTGGGCGAGCCGCTTCTCGACCACGTTCTGCGTGGCGATGCCGGCGTGATCGGTGCCGGGCACCCAGAGCGCTTTCCGGCCACGCATCCGGTGGAAGCGGATCAGCACATCCTGAATCGTGTTGTTGAGCCCGTGTCCCGCGTGCAGCACGGCGGTGACGTTGGGGGGGGGCATCTGGATGACATACGGCTCCCCCGGCGCGTCGGCCTCGACATGGAAGCGTCCCTCGTCGCGCCATTTCCGGTAGAGCGGGGCTTCGATGGCGGTGGGATCGTACTGGGGTGCGAGGTCCTCGGTCATGCGCTCAGGATGTCGAGCGCCGGCGCGAGGGCGTCGTCCTCGCCACGCACGAGGAGCCGGTTCGTCACCGAGTCGGTGCCCACCCGCGCGGCGACCACCCGTGCGGCACGGGTCCGCACCGCACGCGACCCGACCCAGCCATGGAGTTCCACGACTTGCCGCGAGACGGGGATCACCTCGAGGCCGAGTGGCGCGAGCTCGGCATCCTCGGCCAGCGCGGCGAGGGCATCCTCCACCAGCTCCGCCATGCTCCGTGCGGCCGCCGGGGTGCTCCGACCGCGGCGACTCCCGATCCCGCGCTCGGCCCGGGGGCCGAGCACCTCACCCAGCACGAACCCGACGGCCGCGCCCAGGGCGAGGCCGGCCACGGCAGGGCCGAGCAGCGAACGACCACTCAGCGTGGTGCGTCGTACGATCACGTGCGGCATGGTGGTAAACTATATGGCTTCCGGCGCGGGGCCTATGGGGCCCGCCCGCCACCTTCGACCTCCTCCAGCCGGGATGTGAGTGCTGATGTCCGCGACCGCCGAATCCATGATCCGCGTCACCCTGCCCGACGGTTCCGAGCGCGAGCTGGCGAGCGGAACGACGGGGCTCGAGCTCGCCACGGCGATCGGACCCGGTTTGGCGCGCTCGGCGGTCGCCATCCGGATTGGCGACGAGGTCCGGGACCTCAGCCGACCGCTCGCCGATGGCGACCGGATCGCGATCCTCACCGAGCGGGATCCCGACTCCCTGGCCATCCTCCGACATTCGGCGGCGCACGTCCTCGCCACCGCGGTCCGCGAGCTCTTTCCGGAGGCTGCGATCGGCTTCGGGCCGTCGATCGCCGAGGGATTCTACTACGATTTCGGCGTGGATCGCCCCTTCACGCCCGAAGACCTCGAACTGATCGAGGCGCGAGTGCGCGAGGTGATCGCGGCCGACTATCCGTTCGAGCGCGAGGTCGTCGATCGCGACGAGGCAAATCGCCGCTTCGCCGGGGATCCCCTCAAGCTGGAACGGATCGCCGAGCTGGGTGAGGATGAGACCATCACGATCTACACCGACGGACCATTCGTCGATCTCTGCCGTGGCCCGCACATCCCGAGCACTGGGCGGCTCAAGCACGTCAAGCTGCTGAGCACGGCCGGGGCATACTGGCGCGGCGACTCGAGCCGGCAGATGCTCCAGCGCATCTATGGGACCGCCTTCTTCCGGAAGGATGACCTCGGCCAGCACCTCCATCGGCTCGAGGAGGCAAAGAAGCGCGATCACCGGCGGCTCGGTCGCGAACTCGACCTCTTCCACTTCCTGCCCGTGGCACCCGGCGCCGCCTTCTGGACCGAACGCGGCACCGTGATCTACAACGAGCTGATCGCATTGATGCGCGAGCTGCAACGCGACGGCTACCGCGAGATCCGGACGCCGCTGATGTTCAACAAGGCGCTCTGGGAGCAGTCCGGGCACTGGGGCAAGTACCGCGAGAACATGTTCCTCGTGCTCGACAACGAGAGTGGCGAGCACGACTACTCGCTCAAGCCGATGAACTGCCCGTCCCACCACCTGATGTACGGCACCCGCAAGCACTCGTACCGCGAGTTGCCGATCCGCTATGTGACCTACGACGTGCTCCATCGCAACGAACTGAGCGGGGCGCTGTCGGGGCTCACACGCGTCCGCCAGTTCGCACAGGACGACTGTCACCTCTACCTCCGCGAGGATCAGATCGCGGCGGAGGTGAAGCAGCTCACCGAGTTCATCCTCGGCTACTACCGGGTCTTCGGGCTCGACGCGAAGCTCAAGTTCGCCACGCGACCCGAGGTCCGGATCGGCGAGGACGCGATGTGGGATCGGGCCGAGGCGGCGCTCCGCGCCGCGCTGGAGGCGACCGGGTTGCCCTACGAGCTGAAGCCGGGGGACGGTGCGTTCTACGGTCCGAAGATCGACTTCGATGTCACCGACGCCATCGGCCGTGCCTGGCAGCTCGGCACGATCCAGCTGGATTATGCCGCGCCGGAGCGGTTTGACCTGGGCTATACCGGCGAGGACAACACCGCACACCGGCCGGTGGTGATCCACCGCGCCGTGAACGGCTCGTTCGAGCGCTTCATCGCGATCCTGATCGAGCACTTCGCCGGTCAGTTCCCGCTCTGGCTCTCGCCGGAACAGGTGCGCGTGGTGCCGATCAGCGATGCGCAAACGGCAGCCGGTGCCGCGCTGGTCAAGCGACTCCGTTCCGGCGGGATCCGGGCACATCTCGACGACCGGAGCGAGACCCTCAACTACCGGATTCGGGAGGGCGAGCTCGCCAAGGTGCCGTACCTCGCCGTGATCGGTCAGCGCGAGGCCGATGGCGACCAGGTTGCCGTCCGGACGCGTGGGACCGGGAACAAGCAGGACGTGATCCCGGTTCCTGAATTCGAGAGCCGGTTGCTCGCGGAGATCAACGAACGACGGGTCGACCCGTAGCCGGAGTCTTATCTTTCCCCCGAACCCGTACCAGGGATGCAGTCATGTCGGATGACACTACAGCCGTGATCCTCTCTGCCTGCCGGACGCCGGTGGGCCGCTACCTCGGCGGTCTCTCGCCGCTCACCGCGCCGCAACTCGGTGCGATCGCCATCCGCGAGGCGGTCGCCCGCGCCGGCGTCGCACCCGAATCGCTCGACGATGTGATCATGGGACATGTGGTCCAGGGCGGCGCCGGCCAGGCGCCCGCGCGCCAGGCGATGATCCACGCCGGCATCCCGGGGACCGTCCCGGCCCTCACGATCAACATGGTCTGTGGCAGCGGGCTCAAGGCCGTCATGCTCGCGTCCCAGGCGATCAGGGCCGGCGATGCGCAGTGCGTGGTGGCCGGCGGGATGGAGTCGATGTCGGGTGCACCACACTACCTCTACAACTATCGCGGCGGCATCAAGGCCGGGAACCAGACCATTGTCGACGGGATGATTCACGACGGCCTCTGGGATTCGTTCGGCAACAACCACATGGGTGAGTACGCCGAGTACACCGCGACCAAGGCCGGGATCTCGCGCGAGGACCAGGACGCGTTTGCGCTCGCTTCGCACCAGAAGGCGGTCGCCGCACAAGCCGCCGGGAAGTTTGCAGCCGAGATCGTGCCGGTGGAGATCGCCGGACGGAAGGGCAGTGTGACGGTCGATCAGGACGAGTCGCCGCGGGCCGACACGTCACTCGAGGTGCTCGCCAAGCTGCGACCCGCCTTCGTGAAGGACGGCAGCGTGACCGCTGGCAACGCGCCGGGGCTCAACGACGGCTCTTCAGCGCTGGTGGTGGCGTCGCTCGCGTATGCGAAGGCGCAGGGCCACACCCCGCTCGCCCGTGTCACCGGGTACGCCACCGGCGGTGGCGAGCCGCGCGACCTCTTCTTCGCGCCGATCCGGGCCGTCCAGAACCTGATGAAGCAGCAGGGCACCTCGATCGGCGACTACGACCTGATCGAGGCCAACGAGGCGTTCGCCGTGCAGGCCCTCGCCGATGGGCGCGCGCTCGGTTGGGACTGGGACCGCGTCAATGTGCACGGTGGTGCCATCGCGATCGGACACCCGATCGGCGCGAGTGGTGCACGGATCCTGACCACCCTGCTCTACGCGATGGCCGATCGCGGGGCCCGGACCGGACTCGCGACGCTCTGCCTCGGAGGTGGCAATGCGGTGGCACTCTCCGTGGAGGCGATGTGATGAGCCGGAAGTCCGAAGTTGGAAGTCGGAGATCGGACATCGGAACTCGGACATCTAGCCTCCGACTTCCGACTTCTGATGTCCGACTTCCGACCTGGAGCGTGACATGACCTCCATCGCTGTCATCGGCTCCGGCACCATGGGCAACGGCATCGCCCACGTCTTCGCGCAGCATGGCCACGAGGTCGCCCTGATCGATGTCGATCCGGGGGCGCTCGAACGCGCCCGTGCCACGATCGCGAAGAATCTCGATCGTCAGGTCACGAAGGGCGTGCTCCAGGCCGGCGACCCCGAGGCGATCCTCGGTCGAATCGCCATGGGCACCGAGATGGAGGCGGCGCGAGAGGCCGCCCTCGTCGTCGAGGCCGCCAGCGAGAACCCGGCGACCAAGGGGAAGATCTTCCAGGCACTCGACGCAATCTGTGGCCCGGCGACGATCCTCGCGAGCAACACCTCCTCGATCTCGATCACCGAGATCGCCGCGAAGACCGGCCGCGCCGATCGGGTGATCGGCATGCACTTCATGAATCCGGTGCCCGTGATGCAGCTGGTCGAGGTGATCCGCGGACATGCCACCTCCGACGCCACCACGGCCACGGTGATGGCGATGTCGAGTGCGCTCGGCAAGACCCCGGTCGAGGTCAACGACTATCCCGGCTTTGTCAGCAATCGGGTCCTCATGCCGATGATCAATGAGGCGATCTTCTGCGTGCACGAGGGCGTCGCCACGCCCGAGGCGATCGACACGGTGATGAAACTGGGGATGGCGCACCCGATGGGTCCGCTGGCGCTGGCCGACCTGATCGGCCTGGATGTCTGTCTCGCGATCCTCACGGTGCTCCAGGACGGCATCGGCGATGACAAGTACCGGCCCTGTCCGCTGCTCCGCCGCATGGTGGCGGCCGGCGAACTCGGCAAGAAGAGTGGCAAGGGGTTCTACAGCTATACCTGACGTCCGACTTCCGACTTCCGACTTCCGACTTCCGACCCTAACCGGTGATCTCCATGGATGCGTTCCACGAGATGCAGCTTCACGGCCACGAGCAGGTGGTCTTCAACCACGAGCCGTCGTGCGGATACTTCGGCATCATCGCCATCCACGACACCACCCTCGGTCCCTCGCTCGGCGGCACCCGGGTCTGGCCGTACGAATCCACCAACGCCGCATTGAACGACGTGCTCCGCCTCTCCCGCGGCATGACCTACAAGTCAGCGGTCGCCGGACTCAACCTGGGTGGTGGCAAGGCGGTGATCATCGCTGATCCGAAGCGCGAGGATCGCGAGTCACTGTTCCGCGCACATGGTCGGTTCGTCGAGTCGCTCGGTGGGCGCTACATCACCGCCGAGGATGTCGGTACCTCGCCCCAGGACATGGAATTCGTCAAGCGCGAGACGAAGCATGTCGCTGGCCTCCTCAACCTCTCGGGGGATCCGTCGCCGGTGACCGGCTACGGCGTCTACATGGGGATGAAGGCCGCGGCGAAGCAGCAGTGGGGGAAGGACTCGCTCAGCGGGCGCCGCGTGGCAGTGCAGGGGTGCGGCAAGGTCGCGTCCTACCTGATGTCGCACCTCAAGGAAGAGGGTGCCGACATCGTGACGACCGACATCGACGAGGCGAAGGTGGCGTGGTGTGTCGAGACCTATGGCGCCCGCGCGGTGGCGCCCGAGGAGATCTATGACGAGGATGTCGAGATCTTCGCCCCGTGCGCGCTGGGCGGCATCATCAACGACGACACGCTCAACCGACTCCAGGCCCGCGTCATTGTCGGCGCAGCCAACAACCAGTTGCAGGAAGACCGTCACGGTCGCGAGCTCGAGGAGAAGGGGTTCCTCTACGCCCCGGATTATGTCGTCAACGGCGGCGGCGTGATCAACGTCTACGGCGAACTGCAGGGCTGGACGGTCGACCGTGGCAAGCGGAAGGCGCAGGAGATCTACGATACCCTGCTGCGTGTCTTCTCGATCGCCAAGCGCGATGGGATCCCGTCGTTCGAGGCGGCCGATCGGCTGGCCGAGGAACGGATCCGGTCGGTGGCGGCGCTCAAGAAGATGTGGTTGGAAGGGGATCGTTGACTATCTTCTCCACCATGCCCGAACGCATCCCCATCGGTTCCGATCACGCCGGCTACGAGATGAAACAGGCGCTCATTGCCGACCTCACGGACCTCGGGTTCGAGGTCGAGGATGTCGGCACGCACTCGACCGAGTCGACCGACTATCCCGACTACGCCCATCCGGTGGCCCGTGAAGTCGCCGACGGCATCGCCGAGCGAGGCGTCCTGCTCTGTGGCACCGGGCTCGGCATGAGCTATGCCGCGAACCGGCACGCCGGTGTCCGGGCCGCGGTGGCCTGGTCGCCCGAGGTCGCCAGACTGTCGCGCGAACACAACGACGCCAACGTGCTGGTGCTGCCGGCGCGCTGCATCGATCTCGAGACCGCTCGCTCCATTCTCCGCACCTGGCTCGACACCCGCTTCGCCGGGGGACGTCATCAACGCCGGGTCGACAAGATCGAGGAAACCCCATGAGTCGCCTGCGTCACGATGCGCCCATCCAGGATGCCGATCCCTCGGTCGCGGCCCTGATCCGCGACGAACTGGTTCGCCAGCAGGACGGCCTCGAGTTGATCGCGTCGGAGAACTTCGCCTCGCGCGCCGTGCTCGAGGCGATGGCATCGGCGCCCAACAACAAGTACGCCGAGGGATACCCGGGCAAGCGCTACTATGGCGGGTGCGAGGTGGTCGACAAGATCGAGCAGCTTGCGATCGATCGGGTCAAGGCGATCTTCGGTGCCGACCACGCCAACGTGCAGCCGCACTCCGGGGCCCAGGCCAACATCGCCGCGCTGATGGCGCTCGCGAAGCCGGGCGAGACGATCATGGGGATGTCGCTGCCGCACGGCGGCCATCTCACGCACGGCTCGCCCGTCAATCACACCGGGCAGATCTGGCATGCCGTCTCCTACGGCGTACGGAGCGACACCGGACGAATCGACTTCGATCAGGTCCGGAGCGTCGCCCGCGAGTCGAAGCCGAAGGTGATCATCGCCGGCGGGTCGGCGTATGCCCGGATCATCGACTTCGCGGCATTCCGCGAGATCGCCGATGAGGTGGGTGCGGTCCTGATGGTCGACATGGCGCACTTCGCCGGTCTCGTGGCTGGCGGCGTCCATCCCTCGCCGGTCCCGCACGCGCAGATCGTGACCTCGACCACGCACAAGACGCTCCGCGGGCCGCGCGGCGGCATCATCCTCGCCCAGGCCGACTACGCCAAGGCGATCGACAAGTCGGTCTTCCCCGGTGGTCAGGGCGGACCGCTCGAGCATGTCATTGCGGCGAAGGCGGTCGCGTTCGGCGAGGCACTCACCGACGATTTCAAGCACTATGCCCGCCGGGTGGTCGACAACGCCCAGGCACTCGCCGAGGCGATGATCGCGCATGGCTACGCGATCGTGTCGGGTGGCACCGATACCCATCTCATGCTGGTAGATCTTCGTCCCAAGTCCCTCACGGGCAAGGAAGCCGAGCGCCTGCTCGGTCTCGCCGGTATCACGGTCAACAAGAACACCATCCCCGATGATCCGCAGTCGCCGTTCGTGACCAGTGGCATCCGGATCGGGACACCGGCGCTCACGACCCGCGGCATGGGGACCGCCGAGATGGTTCGGATCGCGGACCTGATCGACCAGGCGCTGGCGAGCGCCGACGAGGCCAACCTCGCCCGGGTCAAGCATGAGGTCGAGTCGCTGGCCCATGGATTCCCGCTGTATCCCGAGCCGTTCGGGGCGCACCGGGTGACCAGTGCCTGAGCTCCAGTTCGCCGACGGCGTGCTCGCCCGACTCCATGCGCAGGGGGAGACACCGTTCGACGAGCGCGCCTACCTCTTCGTGCTGAGCTCGATCGAGTATCTGCAGTCACGCCTCGACAAGCGGCGGCACGTCACCGGACAGGAACTCGCCTGGGCGTGCCGAGATCATGCGCTCGAGCGCTTCGGGCTGCTGACCCGGACCGTGCTGGAGTACTGGGGGATCCGCGAGACCGCCGACTTCGGGCGGATCGTCTTCGCGCTGGTCGGCGTCGGGCTGCTCTCGACCCAACCGGGCGACAGTATCGAGGACTTCGAGGACGTCTACGAGTTCGGGCGGGCCTTCGAAGCCCATTACACCATCGCGTGGCGCCACGACGGCTGAGCCGTCCGCTTCTCGCTTCTCGCTTCTCGCCTCTCGCCTCTCGCTTCTCGCGTCTCGCCTGTATCATTCCTCCATGATCCCCATCATCACACCCACCGAGGCCGCCGCCTGGGATACTGCGGCCGAGCAGGATGGTCGCGGGCTCCGGATGCTCATGGAGTCGGCCGGCCGCGGGGTGGCGAGCGTCCTCCTCTGGCATCACGGCGAGGCGGCGCGTCACGGCATCCTGATCGCCACCGGTCGCGGCAACAACGGCGGCGATGGCTGGGTGGCCGCGCGCCTGCTGCACCGGCTCGGTTACCCGGTGTCGGTCGTGAGTCTCGGTGAGCCGACCCGGATCCAGGCGGTCGATGCCCGCCGCGTGGCGCTGCTCGACGGCGTGCGCGAGTTGACGGCGACGGAGCCATGGCCCACGACCGGCGTGATCCTCGATGCGATCATCGGGGGGGGGAGTAGCGGGGGACTGCGTGACGGGGTATCGGCAGTGCTCGAGCGGCTCCGGGCACTCGACCTGCCGATCGTCGCCATCGATGCCCCGACCGGGCTCGACCTCGCGACCGGCGCGAACCGGGGTGCCGGGCCGGTCGAGCGCACCGTGACCTTCGGTGGGCTCCGCCGCGGTCACCTGCGGGCCCGCGATGTGGTGGGCGACCTGCACGTCGTGGAGATCGGCTTGCCGGCTGCGGATCTCGCGTGGCCGCAACTGTTCGATCTCCAGGACGCGCGTGAGACGCTCCAGCCATTCGATGCCGCCGCACACAAGGGCACCCGCGGCCGCGTGGTGATCGTCGGCGGCGCTGCCGGGATGACCGGTGCCAGTCGTCTCGCCGCGCGGGCTGCCTTCGCCGCGGGCGCCGGCCTGGTCCACGTCGCCACCGATCCGGCGTCCGCGGGTGTGCTCGACGCGGCGGAGCCCGACGTGCAGCTGCATCGCACCTCGCTCGACGGGCCACCCGATCCGGCACTGCTGGCGTTGGTGCACAGTGCCGATGTGGTCGTGATCGGCCCCGGGCTCGGTCGAGATGATGGCCGACGCACGCTGGTCGAGGGGCTGATCGGGAGCGCCAAGCGCCTGGTGCTGGATGCCGATGGCCTCCAGGCATTCGCCGGCCGTCCCGACGATCTCGCCCGCGTGCTCGATGGCACGCCAACGATCCTGACCCCGCATCCGGGCGAGTTCAAGACACTGTTCCCCGATATCTCGGTCGATGACCCATGGGACGCCGCCCAGGCTGCCTCGACGCAGCTGCGGCAAACAGTGCTGCTCAAGGGCGTCCCCACCGTGATTGCGCATCCGGCGGCACCGGTCCTGACCACGGCGCGTGGCAATCCCGGACTCGCCACCGGTGGCAGTGGCGACATCCTGAGCGGGATCATCGCCGCCCTCTGGTGCCGCCACGAGAACCCGCAACAGACCGCCGCGCTCGGTACCGTGGCCCACGGTCGTGCCGCGGAGTTCGCGGCGCTCGACGTCGGCGTCACCGGCATGCGGCCGATGGATGTGGTCCAGGTCCTCGCGGAGACCTGGGAAGAACTCGCGCTGCCGGACGCCGATGTCTCCGACACCCTGCTGTACCTGCCGCGACCGGTGACCCAGTGAGATGGTCGGCGCTGCCGCTCCTCGTGGCATTGCTCGCGGGCTGCGGCGCTGCGGTCGCGGGGGGGGGAGTCGGGTTGGGCGTGCCGGTGGCCGACTTCCGACCTGATGATCGCGTGGTGCTCCGCGACATGCGCACCATCCAGGCGGTCGCCGCGAGCTTCGAACGGCTCTACGCCGTCTATCCGTCGTCGGTCGGTCTCTGGCGGCAGGGCGAACACCGCTGGAGCGATCTCTTCCGGGCACCCGCACCCGATGCGCTCCGGCGCGTCTTCCAGGCCGCCGTCGATCCGCTCGATCAATCGCTCTGGCTCGTCGAACCGACGGCCCTGCTGCATCTCGATCCGACCACCGAACGATGGGATCGCCTCCCGCTCCCGGGAACGGCCCGCGGGCTCGGCCAGGACCCCAGCATCCCGGATGGCATCCTCGTCGAGTCCAGTGCCGGGTGGTACGTCCAACCCCGAGTCGGCACGCTGCGGCGCATTACCCCCGGACCCGGGCTCACGCGCGCCCCGACGCTCGAGGATGCCTACGAGGCGATGCCCCAACTCCGGGGCATGGCGGCGATCATCGCGCAGGGCCCTGGCCTCCGCGTCGGTCGCCTGACATCCGCGGCGCCTGACCCCGCGACCAACGGCTGGCTCATCGGGACCGATCTGCGTGGCCTGTTGCGGTTCGACGTCGCCGGGATCACACCCACGCCACTGCTCGAGGGGATCGCCGGGAATCTGGTCGGCGCGATCGTCGCCGTACCGACCGGCGTCTGGGTCGCCTCGACCGATCGGAGCCAGACCCAACCGATCGCGCTCGAATTCCTCGACGCCGATCTCGGCCACACACGCACCATCGAGGGCAACCCGGTCTTCGGGCTGGGCGTCAATCGGATCACCCGCATCGTTCCCGATCTCCGACGGCTCTGGCTCGCCACCGACATCGGCGTGCTGCGTGTCGGTCTGGACGACGGTGCGATCGCACGCTGGAACACCACCGACGGGCTGACCGACGATCGCGTGCTGAGTGTGGCACAGTGGCAGGGCGGGGTGGCCGTCGGCATGGAGCGCGGCCTCGCGATGATCAGCCCCTCGGGTGTCGTCACCCGGCCGGCGGTGCCGGTGCTCGATGCAGTCTACGATCTCCAGGCGAGGGGCGACACGCTCTGGGCCGCCACGGCGCGAGGACTCCGGTACATGACCGCCGGCGACTCGGCGCTCCAACCCGACCGTCGGGCCGCGATCGACCCCGGTTCGGGGATCGACCTGTTTGCCGTGCATTCACTCGGCGACACCCTCGTCACGATGAATGCACGCCGCGTGCTCTGGCGCGATCCGGTCACAGGGAGCTGGTCCGCTGGTCCCGACCTCACCCCCCAGGCCGGTGTGCTCCGCGTTATGGCGGTGGCACGCGGCGGTATCTGGGTGGCCGGCGACCGCGGCGCCGTCCTCGTCCGGGTCGGCACTGGCGTGCTGGCCGCACTCGCCACCGGACGCGACCTGCCCGCGCCCGTCACCGCCCTCGCCGTCGACGACCGCTATCTCTGGGTCGGCACCCTCGATGGCCTCGTCCGGGTGCGCCTCTCCCGATGACGCTCGCCACAGCCCTCGGCGGGGGGGGGGAGTTCGACCGGATCCGCGCGATGGCCCTGGCCCTCGGGCCCGCCGCCAGCGGACTCGGCGACGATGCGGGCCTGATCCCCCGCGGCGAGGGAGAACTCGTGGTCTCCACCGACATCAGTGTCGAGGGTGTGCACTTCCAATCGACCTGGCTCACGCCGCGGGAGATCGGCTGGCGTGCCACCGCCGCCGCACTCTCCGATCTGGCGGCGATGGGGGCGAGTGCCACCGGTGTGGTCGTGGCGCTCACGATACCGACGGGTGCCGCCGACGACCTCGGTGTCGAGTGCATGCGCGGTGTCGGCGACGCCGCGGTGGCGGTCGGCGCCACCGTTCTCGGGGGCGACCTGAGTGGTGGGCCGGTGCTGTCGCTGGCGGTGACGGTGTTCGGTGCGGCCAGGCGCCCGGTCTGGCGACGCGGTGCCGCCCCGGGCGACGAGCTCTGGGTGACCGGAGCGCTGGGTGGCTCGCGGGCCGGGTTGCTGGCACTGCAAGGGGGGGGAGATGTGCCCGCGGGGGCTCGGGTGGCGTTTGCGCATCCGGTCCCGCGCATTCCGGCCGGGGTGTGGTTGGCGGCGCAGGGTGCGACGGCGATGCTCGACCTCAGTGACGGGCTCGCGGGTGATGCGGAGCACCTGGCCGCCGCGAGCGATGTGGCATTGGTGATCGATCTGGAGACCTTGCCGATCCATCCGAGTGTCCATCGCATGGCCGGAGTCGTGGGGCAGCCGTTCCGGGAATTCGCGGCGGTGGGCGGTGAGGATTACGAGTTGCTGGTCGCGATGCCGGCGGGTTGGCGGCCGACCGAGGACCCCGAGGCGTGGACCGGGATCGGCCTCACCCGGATCGGTCGGGTCGAGGCTGGCGCGGGGGTCCGGCTGATGCAGGGTGACGAGGTACGGGCGTTGTCGGGCTTTCGTCACCCATGACGGCTGCTGCCCGTTGACCGTGGCCATGTCTTCGGCCTAGCTTCGGCCTTCTCCCTTTTCCAGAGTCGAGAGTCCATGAGCACCATCGTTCAGGTCCACGCGCGCGAAATCCTTGATTCCCGTGGCAACCCCACTGTCGAGGCCGAGATCCTCACGTCGAATGGCATGATGGGGCGGGCGGCGGTGCCGAGCGGGGCGTCGACGGGTGAACATGAAGCGGTCGAGCTGCGTGACAACGACCCGAAGCGCTATGGTGGCAAGGGTGTGCTCACGGCGGTGCGGCATGTGAACGAACTGATCTCACCGTTGGTCGAGGGGATGGATGTCTTCGATCAGGTCGCGATCGACGCCGAGATGGTCGATGCCGACGGCACCGACAACAAGTCGCGGCTCGGGGCCAATGCGATCCTTGCCGTCTCGATGGCGGTGGCGCGTGCGGCGGCCGACGAGGCGGGGTTGCCGCTCTACCGCTATCTCGGTGGTCCGATGGCGCGGACGATGCCGGTGCCGATGATGAACATCATCAACGGTGGGGCGCACGCGAACAACAACGTCGATGCGCAGGAATTCATGATCGTGCCGCTGGGTGCGGTCGATTTCGGTGACGGCTTCCGGATGGGTGTCGAGACGTTCCATGCGCTCAAGAGGATCCTGGCCGATCGTGGCCTCTCGACGGCCGTGGGCGACGAGGGTGGTTTTGCGCCGACGTTGCCGAGCAACGAGGCGGCGCTGGATGTCCTGCTCGAGGCGATCGAGAAGGCCGGCTATCGGCCGGGTGAGGACATCGCGATTGCGCTCGACGTCGCGGCATCGGAGCTGTATCGGGAGGGCAATTATGTCTTCCACAAGAGTGACGGCAGCAGTCGGAGTGCTGCCGAGCTGGTCGAGCTGTATCGGGGATGGTGCCGGAAGTATCCGATCGTCTCGATCGAGGATGGGTTGCACGAGGACGACTGGGACGGTTGGAAGCTGTTGACCGACGCGATCGGTGACGACTGCCAGTTGGTGGGGGATGATCTCTTCGTCACCAACGTGGCGCGGCTCGACCGGGGCATCATCGAGGGGTGTGGCAATGCGATCCTGATCAAGGTCAACCAGATCGGGACACTCACCGAGACCTTGCAGGCGATCGAGTTGGCGAAGTCGAGTGCCTTCGGGGTGATCATCTCGCATCGGTCGGGTGAGACCGAGGACACCTTCATCGCCGATTTGGCGGTGGCGACCGGGGCGGGGCAGATCAAGACCGGGTCGGCGAGCCGGACCGATCGGATTGCCAAGTACAACCAGTTGCTTCGGATCGCCGAGGAGCTTGGCCCGATCGCCGAGTATCCGGGGGCGGATCTCTACCCGGGGTGACCAGGGCGCGGTGGGTTGCGGTCGCGGTGCTGGTGGCCGCGACGGTGTATGCGGTCACGGGTGGGCAGTACTCGCTGGTCGAGTATCGACGGCTGGCCAATCGTGAGCGGGTGATGATGGCGCTGGTGGACTCGCTCTCGCACGAGGTCGACTCGCTCCGGGCGCTCCGGGATTCACTCCGGGACAACCCCGACGTGCAGGAGCGGGAGGCGCGGGCCCGGTCGGGGATGATTCGGCCTGGTGAGATCGCGGTATTGCTGGTTCCCGAGGTGTCGAGCGCCGATAGTGGTGGGTCGCCCTGACGGGGGGCGTTCCCTTCGGCGGGTCGCTCGGCTAGTTTGGCGTGCGGCATGACACCCTTGGCTGGGTAGCTCAGCTGGTTAGAGCACGGCACTCATAATGCCGGGGTCGCGGGTTCGAGTCCCGCCCCAGCTATCAGAGAAATCGTTGGTACGCAACGCCTTGACCGTTTCAGCGGTCGGGGCGTTCGTCTTCGGGGGCCGGACTGTACCCGAAACTGTAGGTAGCTTGGATGACGACATCAGCCCACCTCCTCGGTTCGATCCATTTCAGCGGCAAGGTCGTGCCATCGGTTGAGTTCGTTGTGGCCTGGGTGGAACATCCCATACACCTTGTTGACCAGGACAGCATTGGCGTGCCCGAGCTGGGTAGCAATGAGGATCGACGGAGTGCCAGCTCGCATCATTCGAACCGCATACGTGTGGCGCGAATCCCTGAACTGGTATTTTTCAATCCCGGTTTCGGCGCATGCCTTTCGGTGCAGGTCGCTGGCCGTATAGCGATTCATTCCCGGAAATAGTGCCGCTTCGGGCGTCAACAGCCGGACGTGTTCGCGCAGGTATGGCAGCGCCCATGATTCCACGGTGACAATTCGGTCGCGCCAGCGATTTTTCGTGCCGCGAGCGTGAATTTTCCCCGTTTCCAGATTGATGTCGCGGCGCTTGAGCGCAATTGCCACGCTCAGCTCCATTCCGGTCGCGTGCATGATCGCGGACAGGACCCGGTAAGACCCGGGCATCGCCTCGACAAGGCGCAATACTTCCTCGTGTTCGAGGTATCGTGTCCGAGGCGGAGCAGCGGAAGGACGGCGCACAGCGTGCATCGGATTGGTCGGGAGGATCTCGCGCTCGACCAGGAAATCAGCGAAGCTGGAAAGTGCCGCATGGTATTTTCTCTTTGTGCTGTTGCCAACCGGTCGAGCGGCGAGCCAATCGCGGCAGACCTTGGGCGTAAATTGCGAAGTAGGAAATCGGTTTCCCGGTCGGATGAGCGTCGAGACATGCTTCCGGCAATGGTCGAGGTAGTCCGAGGAAACTCGTTGAGAGTGGTCGACAAGCCAGTCCTTAACGAGCGGCTCCAGGTCGATATCATGGAGCTCTCGCTTGAGCTGGTCGAGCTCCCCGGCTTCCGATGCGTCCCACAGTCTGCCCAGCGTCAGGGAGCCGTCGTGGATGGCTCTGATGAGCTGCGCGTCTCGGCGACCCCTTGGGCCGAGCTGATGGAGCAGCCGGGCGATACCGAGGGCGACGGCTTCGTTTTCGGAGCCGGTCGATCGGTTCCGCCATCCGCCGCCGAGGGTGGGGACCTTGACGGTCCAGGTCCGCACCCCCTTCCGCCGGAACGGGCGATTCACCGGCGGACCTTCTTGGCGACGTAGGCGATGAGATCTTCCCGGCGATAGAGGCGACGGCGGCCGAGCTTCACGTGGGGAATGTCGGAGGCGAAGAGCCATGCCTGGGACATCGTGAGGAACCTCGCGGCCTGCTTGACGGTGAGGAACGCGGAATCAGTCATCTTGGTCTCCGGAACAGTGTGGAGCTCCCCGCCTTTCGGCAGCGCGTGATTGCATGGAGCAGCGGCATCTGATAGGTTCTAGTCCGTCAGCCGCACGAACAGTCTACCGTAATCGTCGTTTACGGTCAAGGGGCAGCGATGGCAGTCAGGAGTGGTGGACCCTCGAAAGGACGTCTCAAGCTTGCGAAGGCGGTCGTGACCCGGCGGGTCCGGGCTCTGATCGACTATGCGCATGAGGGGAACATTCGGGAGGCCTCGGTGGCCTCTGGCCTCGCGTATGGGACGCTTCGAGACCTGTACACCGGTAAGACGACGAACCCCGGGGTGGAAACATTGGAGCGGCTTGGCCGGGCCTACAGCTTTTACGGGACCTGGTTCACCGATCCGAACGCGCCAGAGGAAATCCCCAGCGGCGGCATCATCGTGCAGCTCCGCGAGATGATCGGGGCAGGGCTGAGCAGGCAGCACCGCGACGTGCTGATCCCAATGGCCGCTTGGCCGCTACCGTGGGTGCTCGGCGACGGCATGCTGATCCTAGAGAACCTGCCACCGAGTTCGGAGCGGCCCATCCTCGGTGTCGAGACCGATGAGGACGAACTCAACATCATCATGGTCGAGACTGTGCTTCATCCGTTGCTGGTCGCGGAAAGGGCAGGCCTCATCCCGGATCTGCCCTCCTCATGGGATCATATGTACAGGCATGAGGACCGTGATGCGCTCGTGCCACTCATGCGACATATCGGCCGGTGTTGGAAGGCGATTTTGCTCGGGTACCAGGCGAGGCTCGACTCGCCAAGCAAGTAGGTACAAATTCAGCACAATCACTCTCTGCCAAGGATTCAAAGTGCCCGATTCGCCACTGATCTACCCTTGGAATGCTGAAGAATCCTCCAAGCGTGTAGAAGCAGCCGTTCGGGAGTTTTGGACGGTCCGAGATGCTGCGGGAGAAGCGCAGCGGGCAAGGGGGAATGTCGATGCAGGAACGCGCGGGAAGGTCACGGCGGGCAAACACCTCGACGCGTTTGCGAAGCTGTTCCTCGAAGTAGTTTGTGCCGCCGGTTTCGAGCAGTCGGAAGTACATTCCGGCAGAAACCACAACGTGCCAGGCTATTTTCGGTCCCAGAAGTGCTGGGATCTGGTGGTGATTCGCGATGGACGGCTCTGCGCGGCGATCGAATTGAAATCACAGGTTGGGAGTTTTAGTAACAACGTGAACAATCGGACCGAAGAAGCGCTCGGCTCCTCAACCGATTTTTGGGTCACCTTTCGAGAGGGTACGCTTGGACCGCGCCGTCCCTGGCTTGGATACTTCATGCTCGTGGAAGATCATCCGAAATCTCGAAAGTCAATCAAGAACCACACCTCACCGCTGGGGATCCGCGAAGAATTTCTTGGCTCGTCCTACATCGACAGGTACCGGATACTCTGTGAGCGGATGGTTTTAGAGGGACAATATTCGGCCGCGGCCCTGCTGACAGCTCCGATCGCGAGTCCAGGCGCTTTCAGTCAGCCGTCGGAGGGACTTGAGGTCGATGTTTTTATGCGTTCTTTGTTTGGGCATCTGGTTGGGCTTCAGGGGGGCAGTAAGTGACCATCGGACTCTTCCCGACTGATTGGCGGGAGTTGTGGGGCTCGGAGGCTGCGACCGAAGGGGTCGGGGCTGTCTACACGAAAAGGCACGTGGTCGAGTTCATGCTCGACCTCTCTGGGTATCTGCCGGACTCCAAGCCCCTCCGGAACACAACGGTTCTTGAGCCAAGTTGCGGCGACGGTGCCTTTCTTGAGGCTATTCTCGAAAGGTTGCTGGCGTCTGAGCTGAAATTCCCTTGTCCGGAGAGCTGGAATTCAGAGGCGCTCGAGTCGGCCCTCTTTGCGATCGATCTTGATCTGGATTCGGCGGGAAAGTCTCGGACCCTCGTCCGCACGATGCTCGAGGATGCTGGCTGCCCGATCGACCGCGCCATCATCCTCTCGGAGTGCTGGGTTCGCCACGGGGATTTCTTGTTGGCTCCTGACCTCCCCCTGGCCGACTTTGTAGTTGGCAATCCGCCCTACGTCCGACCTGAAAATGTTCCGAAGCAAGTTCTCGAGGAGTATCGAGGAAGATTCGACACACTGACCGACCGCTCGGACCTTTATATCGCGTTCTATGAGCGTGCCCTGAGCCAGCTCGCACCATCGGGATCGCTTTGTTTCATCTCAGCGAACCGCTTCGCGAAAAACAAGTACGGGCGTGAGCTGCGCGCCCTGATCGCTCGGCGGTACAGGGTTCGCACCTATCTCAATCTCGAGCATACGCAGCCATTCCTCTCGGACGTTTCGGCCTATCCGGCAATCCTGCTGATCGACCGAGCCAACGGTGAGCCGACCCGAGCTGCCACGCTCCAGGATGCGGAAAGGCCCACACTCGACCGGATTCTTGCCGAGGCTACTAGCGCCCATCGAAAGGGAAGCACGCTTTCGCTATTCCCGAAGTGGTACGGGGGAGGCGAGCCGTGGCTCACGACCGATAGCGACGAGTTCGAGTTTCTGTACTCGATTCAAGACAGATTCCCGACCTTGGAAGATTCTGGAAAGGGAACCGTCGTTGGGATAGGAGTTGCCACTGGGGCCGACTCAGTGTTTGTGCTCAAGGGCCCGGATCCGACTATCGAGCCCGACCGGCTGCTTCCACTCGTTATGGCCGGGGATATTGCACCGAACGGCATCGAATGGTCCGGCCGCTATCTGGTCAATCCATTCGCAGCGAGTGACGACGGTTCGCTCGTCTGCCTTAAGGACTATCCTGGACTGAGCGAGTATCTGGAAACGGCAGGCACGCAGCTCCGCGACCGGCACGTTACGCGGATGCGGCCACGATCCTGGTACCGGACAATTGACCGCGTATGGCCCGCTCTAGCGACCGAACCGAAGTTGGTGATTCCTGATATCCAATCTGGTGGAGTAATCGGAATCGACCACGGCCAATACTACCCGCACCACAACGTGTATTGGATCAAGTCAGAGAGCTGGCCGTTGGCTTCGCTTCAGGCGTTGCTTCGGTCAACTTTTGTTCTCCGCCAGATCCGTGCGACCTCCGTCCAGATGCGCGGCGGTAGCCTCCGCTACCAGGCCCAATCGCTGCGAAAAGTCCGGATTCCGAGTCTCTCGTCAGTATCTGCGGCTTTGCTAAGGACTCTGGCGGCTGTGGGGGAATCTCAGGATCAATCTGCGATCGACAACGCGGCACGGCTGGCATTTGGAATCGAACGCGATCCTCATAGGTGACTTCGCACCTGCGATAGAATGGGGAAGTTGTTGCCCCAGCCGGTGCGCGTCATGCTCCGCAGACTCGGAGTTGTGAGCATGAGCATGGGGGCTAGTTGACTTCTCATAATCGTGAACTTGCATCGAGCATTCACAGTCAGAGCACATCCTCACTCTGCCTCGCCCTCACATGGCTTGGGCTGGTTCAAGGAGAGTTCGCTGTCGGATTCGGCGTGACAATACCAGATGTGCCGACTCTCTTGACTTGTCGAATTGAGCTCTACAAACTCGTGGTGTCGGCGCTCGGAACTCTTTTTGATCCAATGGGAACCGACTGCCTCTCGGTACTCGCCTCAACCCGCGATCCCTACGCTCGGCGACTCACCGAAGAGTTCATCGAACCTACCTGGACCCGCTTGCGTACGGACGTTGTGCGAGTTCGGGGCAATCTGGGGCACCACGCGCCATATCACCCTGAGGGGTTCACATTCGGGCAGCAACGGCTTGAAGAATTGCCAACTGCGGATGTCGTGCGGTTGGTATACGCAGTGCATCTGGCATCCTCTTGGCATCTCATAGCAGAAGGAGTCGGCCTGAACTCGCTGGCCCGTGGGGTTTCTACGACCGCGGACTCACGTGCCGATGATCTCGAAGGATTCCTGGCCGGTGAGGAGATGGACCGCGCATTCTACCAATAGCGCCATCGCGTCCAGTTTGTCACCGGTGGCTGGCTCCCCCTGCGAGCGGCGCTTGCGAGTTCGACAATCCATTTGCCGCGCCGAGCTCTATGGTGGTTCTTAGCAAGGCGGTCAACTGCGTGGATCCGGAAGGTGGCACCTCGGAACGGGCGCATGCTTCCAGAAGATGCCAGAATGCTGCGGGAGCAATTTCGCGCCACGCTCGGGATTTACCTCACTTACATGGCCGTCATTTCCAGAGAGGTGTCGGTCGGAGCCGGCCACGCGATCGCCAGTGAAACAGTGCGATCAAGAGCAAGCGAAGCCCTCAGAATTGTGTGGTACAGCCACATCTATACCCTGTTTGAATTTGGCCGAGCCAACCTCCTGGGATTGACGGAGGAGACCTATAGTGCGATGCCGAATATGGCTAGGATGGTTCTCGGCAGATACCTCTTTCCAGAGTGGTGGAGGGTCGGCCAATCTTTCCGCGACCTGCGGCACGAGGTCGGTTTCCACCGAATGCGTGATGATTATGCAGCATTCGAGTCCTCGGAGCGGTTCTATTCCGACGTTGATCCGAACTCCGGGCCATATCTGATGCGTGTAGTACGTCTATTCCTCACCCTGCTCTTGGAGCCATACGGCGCAGATAATTTGCCGCGAGTAGCGCCGCACTGGCTTCCTTGCGATGGACTATTCCCCTCGCGTCCAGGGAGCATCGACAAGGAGTATTACGACCAGAAGGTTGCGCCTGCCGAAGAATTGTTTAACGAGGGTCTTTCGAGGATGGATAGTTGACGGGATGGCGGCTCGTTTCCCAGCCGGGGAAGTCGCCAACTGCTCTCCATCTCACGGATTGCCAATCAGGCATAGCGCTGAACCGTCCCTGAGCGGTTGACCCCTTGCGTCTGGGGCACATGGCTGCCGTCGTGCCTTCGGACCGTCCTTGACTGAGAGCCCCTCTGGGAATGTCGCACGGACGGCACGCCGAGGAGCCCGCTCCGCGCACTCGAGCAGCGCGGAGAGCCGAATCGGGGACGCACGAATGTCCCGCCACTCATCACGGAGCAGGATACCGACCATTTCCACCTCAGGCTCTGCGATCGCTGCTGAACCGTCTTCGTCCCCCGGAACCGGGCGCATTCCCTTCGACCATGTGAGCATCCTGGCACCTCGAAACGCTTCGCAGTACTCCTTGAAGGTCGCGAGGGCGGCGGTGTCACCCCCGATGGTACCGCGCTCCGCCAACTGAAACGGAGTGAAGTGCCCAGGTCCTGCGCCCTTCGGCGCTCCCTCAGAGGTTTCGAGCCCAAGCTTCGAGCTTGTGTCCCCGACTTGACGGGGAAGCTCACCCCCAGAAGTTGCAGGGGATTGTGCGTCTGCGGACCAGGCAGTACACTTTTCCTGAAACGGTCTCCATCAAGGTGCCGGGCCAGTCCCGCCTTTCCTAGGATTGTATTGGCTCACACGGTGTTCGACCGTTCCAACTGTTTGCTCTGGGTCGCTGCCCTCGAACGTATCCTTCTTCCAGAGGCTTCCGGATGTCCATACCTGCTTCTCATCCCACCGCCCGATCAAAGCGGCAATTGCGGGTAGGCGCGCTGATCAGTCTGGCCGCCTGTTCGGGCGCTGATTTGCCCGTTACCCCGGATATCCCCTTCACCAACAGTCCCAACGTCGGCACTTCGCTGCTGATCCCACCCGACTGGAATCGACTAGAGGACATCGGCTGTATCGCGCTTGGCGACAGTGCGATCATTGGCGCGATCGCGTTGCCAGTCTCCCCGACCAAATTTGATCGATTCGATTGCCGCGGAATTCCAAGTGATTCGGTGATGAATGCGGTCGTCGCGATCGCGAGTGACGCTGCCGACGAGAACGGAAGCGTCGCGGCGATGAGTTACGGGTATTGGTTTCTGATTGACGTGTATGACGATTGTTCGGAGACTAACGGTGCCTATGGCTACTGGGGAGATGATGGTGTCTACGTTCTTGCTGAGATCGGAGTAGTCTGTCCTCGCATTTACAAGTACCAGTGGGTTGGTGAGGGAGGTGGTGATGGCGGCCCAGGCGATCTCCCCCCACCTCCGGGAGGGGGTGGAGGCGGCGGGGGAGGAACGCCGCCACCGCCACCGCCACCGCCGCCACCACCGCCACCCGATTCGGTCGCAGTCTTTAGCTTCGATGACATTTGGTCTGATCCAGGGGACGATCTGCCTTTCCCTCCGGATTGTAGTCAGGCAGCTCAGAGTGATCTTCGAATTAAGGCCTTCTGCAACGGTGACCACTTAACTGGGGGTCGCGTCACGCAGTACCTCAATGCTGTGGAGAGAATCCGCCAAAGGAGCCCCAACTGCGCGAGAGTTGCCGAGGTATTGGACAGCCTTTTCCAGCGATCGAGCTCCGACATCCGTGTGCACTTTTTCGATGGACGGACCCCACCGTATGCATTTGGCTCGGCCGCCCCTGTCCAAGAACCACCGGGGTTCGGTCATGTAACAGGGTGGATAACGATTGGCAGCGCCTTTCTGGACACTTTCAATCGCGGGAATCGTCGAATGCAGGTCGACCGGGCGGGAACCATTGTATGGATGGGTCTCGATGATGTGCTCGTTCATGAGGCAAGACATCTTGATGGGTGGAGGCATCCCTTCGGCCAGCAAGGCGGCGACTCGATCGTAACTCAGTGTGGGTTCGGAGGAGTGTCTTGATCAACACTTGGGGGATTTCGAAGAATGCTCCCCGTGCGGACTGGCCGCACCATTGCCGCCGTTCCACCGTGCATGCTTTCTAGAGTCGCCGTTCCGATTGTTGCGTGTCTCATCGGCTGCGCGTCACCGGTGAGGCCGCAAGTTTCGGCCAGTCCATTTCCTGTGGACTCATCGCTCTTCGCCGTTGTTCTAGACGCCGTGACTGCTCGCGAAGCGCCTGGGACGGTCGGCGTTGTCCCTCTACCGCTCGCGGTAACCGAGCTCAGAGGCATTCCACTGCCGGCACTTAGCGATCCCATTGGCATTGCCGAATTGGGGCAGCGCGAACGAACCATTCGGGAGTTGGGGTTCCAGCTCGATTCAATCGCAGATACGGGGGACTGCCCCGGTTTTTGGACTCAGATGGAAATGCGACAAGGGTGTCCAGCGGCGCCACATACCACCATCATGGTCTCGCGTCCGAGGTTGATGTCTGCTGCTGAAGTTTCGAAAGCAATGGCTCACTTCGTCCGCGGCGCAGACGAACCCGAGGTAGTTGTCCGCTTGCTGTTCGTATTCACTTCTCCGGATGGTGCCGGAATAATCGTTACCGACTATTTCGCACGGCGTGATGGCGTCGTACGGAGTTGGGAGGTTGTTGGCAAGCGGGTTGTCTTCCAAACGGAGTAGTAGCACTGCTCGTGTCTCCGCCGAATTGAGGCCTCCGGCATGTTCAACGAATGTGCGTATCCGCATGAGGTCTCCACCCGTCGGCCGTCATATTCCTCCGCGGCCTCATCCATGTGCCAGCACCCGAATTCGGCTGATTCGAGAAGGCGAATTTGTCCCACTGGTGAACTACGGATCACCCTCCATTGCTCCCGTGACAGCAGGCACACGGTTTCTGCGGGCGCTTCATCACGGTAAGTGGGTTGGCTCCCGGGACTTGCGGGTAGGTTCCCCTCTTGCCGAAGTCCTTTCGACCACGTGAGCATCCTGGCTCCTCGAAACGCTTCGCAGTACTCCTTGAAGGTCGCGAGCGCCGCCGCGTCACCGCCGAGCGTTCCGCGTTCGGCCAACTGAAACGGAGTACAGTGCCCAGCGCGGACATCTTTCGGGGCAGCCTCCGTAGCTTCCAGTCCGAGCTTGGACACGTATGCGCCGTCCTTCACGCCGGTAACCACCACTCCGTGCTTTTCGTGGGGTCGACTCGCCTCTCCCAGGAGCTTGGTGACGATGCTCGCCCATCGAGCTGATGCCCACGCTTGCAATTCGGCCATCTCAGCTGCCTCCATGCTCTCGGCAAAGAGGACCACATGGAGGTGCGGGTGAAACCCGTTGCTGCCCCACGTCACTTCCAAGGCCCGGACGAATCCGTCGATTCCCCAGCTCTGCTTGGCGTCCAACCAACCTCTCCCTCCGACGAACTTCCGCCACGCCTCGGTAGTTGCTTTCCGCAGTTCTTTGGCTGGCATGCCCCAATTATGCCGAAGAGTCATCGTGAGCATGTAGCACCGCTCACATCCATGGAGCTCCACCGCATGCTGAACTTCCCGCGCTCGCTCGGCTTTGATCTTGGTAGAGCATGCCGGGCACTCCCACACGGATCCGCACGTCATGATGCCACCAAAGTATGCGCGGTCCCCTTGTCTCATCACGGTGACGATAGGGTCGATCGGTGTCCAGCCGCACTTGGAGACACGCCGCGAGGAGTGAGGCCGAAGCGCCTGCCGGAGTCGGTACTGCCGCCGCCGACGTTCTTGCCTCGGGGTGCGGTCGGGAAACTCTGCTGGTGTTCTTTCCAAGGGCGGGCCTTCGGCCCGTCGGGGGGCGCCGCCCCCCAAACCCCCCGGACCATTTTTAGCGGGGGGCGCCCGGTGGAGGAGATCCCCTCCACCAGACGTTCCCAGCTGCACACCGCTTCTACCGGTATGCCCCCACTCGGCTCGGGAATGGTCAGAAACCCGGCCGAGCACTCCAGGGAGAGCACCTGTCGGCACGCTCCCGCCTTGTGTTCGATTCTGTACCACGCGGGGTGGAGATGTCGCGACTTTGGTGGGGCAGGGGAGATCCCCGGAGGCAGCAACGGCGGGCCATCGCTGGCCCGCCGTCCGACTCATAATGCCGGGGTCGCGGGTTCGAGTCCCGCCCCAGCTATGTATCACCATCTCGACCCCGACCTGACGGTCGGGGCTGAAGGCCCGCCACCATCTCGATCTTCCCCGCCCCCGCGCAACGCGCGGGCGGCGGGGCCTCCTCGGGGAGGGCGCTACTGCGGGTGGAACAGTGCTCCCATCAGATCCCCCTCCGCACCCCCACCCGCAATCCATCCGGCCCAACCCAGATGCCGGGTCCGACCCGGTCGAGTACACGCACGCTCACCACGCCGACAATTGCTCCGGCCACGACGTCGGAGAGCCAGTGCCGGTCGTCGTTCATCCGCGCGAACCCCGTGAGCGTGGCACCCGAATAGAGCAGCACCCGCACCCATCTGTGTGGCGTCTCGTCGGCGAGCGCGGTCGCCATCGCAAATACCACCGTCGTGTGGCCCGACGGGAACGACGCGTGGCCGGAGAACGGGTGATACTCTGACGCGTCCCCCCCCTCGTTCGGCCGACTCCGGCCGACCGCCTCCTGGAGGACGAATGTCGCGGCACCACCGGCCAGATACGCGAGCCCCGCACGCCGACCGATCCGCTCGATGGCAGGCGCATGCAACAGCCGCCCCGCCAACCACGTCCCACCGACCACCGGGAGCGCGTAGCGACCATCACCAAAGGCGTTGCCGACAGTCGCGAGATCGTCGGTCAGCGGTGAGCGCGCATCCTGGATGCTGCGACGCCACGAGGCATCCAGCAGGAAGGCGCTGACCAACGCCGCACCCCCGACCACCGCGCCCGCTGGCGAGATGATCGGAGGCGGAGCGATCGGTGCGGCGATGGCCTGCGCGCCGAGCGGCGGGAGCGCCAGCATCAGCGCGAGGAACGATTGCGACCAGGCGCGACCACCAACAGTTGCCATGAGCGTCTCCGTGGGGGTAGCGTAACTTACCTGCCAGTTGCTGAAGCATCTTCCCGGGTGCCAGTCGCTGAAGCGACTTCTCGGCACTGAGGCCCGGTGCCAGTCGCTAAAGCGACTTCTCGGCACTGAGGCCCGGTAAACCGGGCCATGTGGGTGAGCTTCGCGGAGTATCGGGCCACGCGGTGCAAGGCGGGTTTACCCGCCCTAAGTGCCGAGCCCGGGCCATGCCCCGAAGGGGCGGCCCGTGGGCTCGGGGCCATGTGGGTGAGCTTCGCGGAAGTATCGGGTCACGCGGAGCAAGGCGGGTTTACCCGCCCTCTGCCAGTCGCTAAAGCGACTTCTCGGCACTGAGGCCCGGTAAACCGGGCCATGTGGGTGAGCTTCGCG
>DASSYA010000003.1:0-3718 GCA_035703525.1 Gemmatimonadales bacterium
GCTCACCGAAGTACAGCGCGAAGTCGGCGTGGCCCAACTCGATCCGGGTGCGTACCGGTTGGAAGTGGAGCTGACCGATCTGGGTGACCATACGACCGTGAAGCGGTCGGCGCGGCTGCTGCTCCGATGACGGCGAGGCGAGCTCCGTCTGTACAGGCGCAGCATGCTGCGCCCCTGCTTCTCACTTTTCGGCCCAGCCTCGCAGAATCTCGACCCCCCCGGATCGCCTGGGCTGGGCGATCCTCCCGCATGCCCCGACGCCTCCTCCTCCTCGAACTCGGTCCGTCGGCTCGGCCGCTGCCCGGTCCGCATCCCCTGTTGCTCCTGCCGCTGGGGGGCGGGTCGGCGGCCGTGGCCCTGGACGATCTCTCGCCCGAGGAGGTGCTGGCCGAGCTGCTCAGTCGGGGTGTGGCGATCAGGGCATCGCGGGTGGTGGTGGCCTGATCGGTTGACCCCCGTGGGTACCCCCCTACTTTCCGGGGCATGATAGCCAACCTGACAGCCGGCATGTTGCTCGACATCAACCAGACCCTGACCCGATTCTTCAACCTGTTCGGCATCGAGCTCGAGACGGCGCGTCGATACGGCGTCAAGCTGGTCATGATCTGGGTCCTGGCCTTTGCCGCGAACCAGGTCGTCAAGCTGGTGGCCAGGCGGATCATCGCGGCTGCCGATGACGGCGACGACACCATCCTCTCCTACGGCGAGAAGCGCGCCTCGACGATTTCCGGGGTGCTCAAGGGGGTCGGCGGGATGCTGGTCCTCGTCTTCGCCTCGATCCTGACCCTTGATGTCTTCATGAACATCGGCCCGATCCTGGCCGGCGCCGGCGTCATCGGGCTGGCGGTGTCGTTCGGGTCGCAGTCGCTGGTCAAGGACGTCATCTCCGGATTCTTCCTGCTGATCGAGAACCAGTTCGACGTCGGGGACGTGATCGAGATTGCCGGGCGGGCCGGCGGCGTCGAACGGATGACACTACGTGTCACGCAGCTCCGCGATATCGAGGGCGTGGTGCACATCATCCCCAACGGCCAGATCACGATGGTGAGCAACAAGACCCGTGGCTGGTCGAGGCGGGTGCTCGACATCGGCGTCGGCTACGGTGCCGAGGTCGACAAGGCGATCGCGGTGCTGACCGATCTCGCGGCCGCATTCGCCCGGGACGCGGCCTGGGCTGCCAAGCTTGATGGGGCCCCTGAGGTGGCTGGCGTGCAGTCGCTCGACGACAGCGCCGTGACGATCCGGGTCATGCTCCGCACCCTGCCGGGGATGCAGTGGGAGGTCGGTCGCGAGTTCCTGCGCCGGGCCAAGAACCGGCTCGACCAGGAGAACATCGAAATCCCGTTCCCGCAGCGCACCGTGCACGTGCGGCACGAGGGCCAGCTGCCCGCGGCTGTGGAGGCCCTCGGGGCCGACTAGATGACTCTTCATCTCCACAACACGCTGACCAGGTCGGTCGACCGGTTCATCCCGCTGGCGCCACCCACGGTGTCGCTGTACACCTGTGGCCCGACGGTGTACAACTACGCCCACATCGGCAACTTCCGGACGTTCATCTTCGAGGATGTGCTCCGGCGCTGGCTCGAGGCGAGCGGGTACGACGTCTACCACATCATGAATCTCACCGACGTCGACGACAAGACGATCCGGGGCGCGGCGGCCGCCGGCGTGCCCCTGCGCGAGCATACGGCCCGCTATACCGAGGCCTTCCACACTGACAGCGCCTACCTGCGCCTCTTGCCCGCACACGACTATCCGAAGGCCACCGAGTTCGTGGCCCCGATGGTGGCCCTGGTCGAGTCGCTGCTCGAGAAGGGTATCGCGTACATCGGCGACGATGGCTCGGTCTACTTCGCCATCGCGCGCTTCCCCGAGTACGGGCGGCTCTCGCGACTCGATACCCGCGAGCTGAAGGGGGGGGCAAGTGGCCGCACCTCCGACGACGAGTACAGCAAGGAGGACGCACGCGATTTTGTCCTCTGGAAGGCCGCGCGACCCGAGGACGAGGCCGTCGGGGCCGCCTGGGACACGCCCTTCGGCCGCGGTCGACCGGGGTGGCACCTCGAGTGCTCGGCGATGGCGCTCGAACTCATCGGGGCGAAGCTCGGCACCCAGGTGCTCGACATCCACGCCGGCGGCGTCGACCTGATCTTCCCGCACCACGAGGACGAGATCGCCCAGAGTTGCGCCCATACCGGGGAGCCGGAATTCGCCCGGGTCTGGTTGCATGGGGAGTTCCTCACCATGGGCGGCACCAAGATGAGCAAGCGGTGGGGGAACTTCCTCACCGCACACGACCTGCGGGAGGACGGGGTCGATGCCGGCAGTGTCCGCACACTCTTCGCCACCACCCACTACCGGGCTCCGGCCGACTTCAGCGACGCCTCGCTCGACGCCGCGCGCGAGGGCTCACGCCGATTGGGGGAGTTCGCCAATCGTTTGGCCGGAGCTCCGGATGCCTCGGTCTCGGCGTTCGACCAGATCGGGGTCACCCTGACCGCCGATTTCACGGTGGCGATGGACGACGACCTCAACACCCCCCGCGCCCTGGCGGCCCTGTTCGAGGCCGCCCGGGAGGGCAACCGACTGCTCGACCTGGGCGAGGGGGTGACGCCGAGCTTCCGTGCCGCGTGGGACCGTGCCACCGGCGTCCTCCAGGTCCTGCCCGCCGAGAGTGGCCGGAGCCGAATCACGCATGCGGACGTCCCGGCCGATCTGGCCGATGCCGCGCCGGCGGACCCCGCCGCTCAGCAGGTCTGGGCCGAGGGCTGGGCTGCTCGGCGTCTCCAAGCGAAGGGCGACCGGGACTTCGCCGAGGCCGATCGGATCCGGGGGATGCTGGCCGAGGCGGGGTGGGAGGTGCGGGACAGCCGGGACGGGACGGCGGAGGTGAGGCGGAAGTAGGCGGAAGTCGGGAGTCTGATCACGGTGGCAGACCCGCGGAATCCGGCCCCATGCTGTGAGCCTCCGACTTCTGACTTCTGATTTCTGACTTCCGGGCAGTTGACGCCCGCTTGCGACCCGAATATCCTTGGGGTCTGCCGGGGAACCGGGCTTTTTTTTGGCTGACGTAGCTCAGCTGGTAGAGCACCCGCCTTGTAAGCGGAAGGTCGTGGGTTCGATCCCCACCGTCAGCTCCAGCGACGAAGGGCCGTCTTGTCGTCGGGTGGATCCGGGTAGTTGAGGGCAGGCCACGGTGGGGTGGCCGAGTGGCTAATGGCAGCAGACTGTAAATCTGCCGGGTTTACGCCCTACGTAGGTTCGAATCCTACCCCCACCATTCGGCGCTGGACGCGACCATGCGGGTGTAGCTCAGTTGGTAGAGCATCAGCCTTCCAAGCTGAGGGTCGCGGGTTCGAGTCCCGTCGCCCGCTCTGACCGGTGTCGGTGGCCGGTGGTCGACGAGGGAGTGAGGGTGCTCGCGTAGCTCAGTCGGTAGAGCACATCCTTGGTAAGGATGAGGTCACCGGTTCGATCCCGGTCGCGAGCTTGGAAGAGACGTGAGACGTGAGAAGTGTGAAGTCAGAAGTTCCGGAAGCGCATTGGGATCGTGGGTGTTCGGAGGGGCAGCTGACTTCCGACTTCCGACTTCCGACTTCCCAGGATATTGACCCGTACTGAACGAGGATCTGCGAGATGGCCAAGGCAAAGTTTGACCGGACGAAGCCGCATGTGAACGTGGGCACCATTGGCCACGTGGACCACGGCAAGACGACCC
>DASSYA010000020.1:0-83736 GCA_035703525.1 Gemmatimonadales bacterium
AACAGCGCCCCGATGGCGCCGGGCGTGGTGCAGGCCGCGGCGGCCGCCAGGATCTTCCGCTTGTAGGCCGTCGTGAACCGGCGGCGGGTCGGTGGTTCGGGCATCCCGGCATCTTCAGCAGATGACGGCGACGCGGCAAGGCGCAACGACATGCGGACAACCTCACTCGCCCTTGTACACTAAACTCCAACGGGATCGTGTCTCACTTCATATTGGCAGAGAGGGGCTCCCGTCCTTCGGAGATACGTCGGCCTCGCGGCTATATGAGGATCGCGCGATCCGTCTCGTCCTCGACCGCTACCATCACGTGTTGGCGACGTGTTCACGTGAAGAAGCTGTGCAAGCCTTCCTGACTAGTAATCCCTTGATGCTGGCCGTATTCGCGGCAGTTCGTATTTTTCCGAAAGCGCGCGTCCTGACGCAACACATCACAGACTTCGCGATCCTAGATCACAAGCATGATCTAGTGTTGATCGAGATCGAACGGCCCGATACGCCTCTGCTTACGGCCCATGGAAAGACGGCGGCACCGCTTCAGCGGGCATTTGATCAGGTGTCTGACTGGCTCCATCTGTTCCGAGAGCACCGGATGGCTTGCCTTGCCTGTCTTGGCCTCGACCCAAAGGAAGTTGCAAACATTCGGGGCATAATGATCGCGGGGAGAAGCGACAGGGCCCGCGCCGATGGGCTCAGGCGCCTGCGCGGAGTCGATAGAGGACCCGTATCCTTCCTGACTTTCGACGACCTTGCATCGGGCCTACGGCAGGTTGTTGAACAGCTCGCCAGCGGGCGAGATGAACCAATTGTCTCCGCTCTCACAGATTCAGGCGGGCATACTCCCGGACTTGGGCCTCCCGAGTAGATCCGTAGCGGAGCGGCAGTATTCTGGGGTTGGGTGGGGTGAGCAACCGGGCTTTCCGATGACTCGGATTGTCGAGTCGGCCCGACCCGGATCAGGACTTCTTGACCATCCATCGAGGTGAATATGCTCCCCCAGGAGACCGTCGTTGAAATCACAGAACAGCTTGGGGTGCTGTTCTCTGGGCGCAGACGTGCGTTCGAACGAATACTCGCCGGGGTAATGGAGCAGCTACCTGGGTCCTCCCTCCATGGTTCGCGCGCCGTCCTTGCCTTCGCTGAATCGGGCCGTGACGAGTTGATTCTCCGTTCTGCTTCAGGGTGGGACGCTATCAAGCACGTTCTTTCGAGTCTTGGGATCGTCCCTACGGAGGCGGCGGCGGTCGAGATCGGTGACCTGATTGCGGCCACGGTTGAGGAGCACCGAGCAGAACTGGTCGAACGGGTGGAGGAGGAGGCAAGGCTAACCCGTCAAACCATTCGCTTCACTGACGAGATCGACACCGTAGCAGCTGATCTTGAAAGGAAGTACCGGAGCGAAGCGAGGCTTCTAATGGGCAACCTTCGCAGAACCGGAGTCCAGGTAGACGATGGCAGGCCTGTATTCAACTTCCATGGATCTGTCGGTGTTGTGCAAACCGGTGTGGGGGCATCCGCTAATGTGACCCAAGCTATTGGATCATCCCGGGGTGATGTGCTGGAAGTCTTGGACAAACTGGATCAGTTAATCGCTGCTAACCCATCGGACTCCGATCCATCGCTTCAAGAGACGAATGAACTCGTGGCGGAATTGCGCCGAGAGGTACAACGCGCGCTGCCGAATGGGGGCAGGGTGGTCGGCCTTCTGGTCGGCCTTTCCCAGGCCGTACAGACCGCTGCAGCGCTCAAGCCTGCCTATTCGTGGATCCAAGCAGTTCTGCTTCCATTGGGGGTTGTCCTGCCGTAGTGCCTTTGAGCTTGGGTGGACACGGATCAACTGCGATAAGGACCGCCGACTTGTGATCCAGCATCCTGGGCTCTGGCTGTCTCACCCGCTCTTGCGCCCCTGAAGCCGGACTATCCCGGAGTGATCACTCGGAGGCGGATACCCACTGGCTTGGCGACGGTTGCTGATCGGCATTGAGACAACTGGCCTGAAGCTCGACGGACTCGGGATGCCCCGCGGGGGTCAGGGACTCGACACGGGCTCGTCCCGCAGCGCGAAACTAACCCTTCGACCCGGACATATTCCGGGGACCCACGCCCCCGTCCTTACGGGTAGCGCACCTCGAAGCCGCGCCTGACCAACCACACAGCTATGAGACTGACGGTAATGGGAACCAGTAGCGCAAGGACTAAGGTGCTGGGGACCGCAGATCCGACAACCACTGTGAGGGCCACGTAGAGCGGCAAGCAGACGACCGCACACCATACCGAATACCAAGGGTGCTGTGCGAGATCTCGCCCTCTCCTAGCTGAAGGGATGACCCTCAGTGCGAGCACGTGGAGCAAGGCAAAATAGATCGCTAGGACAATCCCGTTGCCCATTTCCATCGAGATAAGCTCGGTGCGATAGCGCGGTTCCGTCCCGGTCGGGACGGGAAGGAAATGTCTAATGGTAACCGCCACGAATAGCAGTGCGTAGAACGCCAACAAAAACTTGAATCCCGCCATCGCATAGAGTCGCAGGACGCTCCCTTGGCCATTCGGGGCACGGGGGTCGACTGGGTCGCTCGTAAACGTGTTCATTCCGTCCCCTCAGTCAGCACAGTTCGCGCACCAACATAGTCCGGGTGCCCAACCGATGACCGCCTTGTGGGCGGAGGTGAGTTCGATCGAGGCTCTTCGCATTACCGAGGAAACAAACCTGTTCGAGCTGACGAAGTACATGTCTCCGGAGTACTCCAGGATTGCATCGTCGCCCGCGATCCGGACATTTTCAGCGTCCTCCATTCCGGACACCTTAACCCAGACGTAGTTCGTCCAGCCTGAGTAGGCCGGATAGGGGGCTTTGTGCATCAAGTTGGTGGCGCTCCGGAACGGGCCTTGAAGCTCGTAGACGGTTGGGCCGGTCGAGCCAGGGATGATAGCAATATTGGTGTGCCTAGCCGTTCCAAGCAGGATCTCCATCGATCCAACCCAAATTCCTGGGTTGGCGGCCATGCAGCTGTAATCGCTGCACCATACAGCGGTGTCGCCGTACGTGGGCGGAAGCGTCGGAGGCGGACCACCCCACCCGTCATTCTCCTCGGGCACCTCAACTGGGCATGCTAGGATCGTCCTTTCAGTGATCCCAGTCCCCGGTGGAAGAACCGGAGGCTGGATGAAGCTGCCCCCCCCTGGGTTGTCTAGGGTTGCAATATCTGCGTCGGCAGGCTCCCAATCAGAAGGAGCACCCCCGGGCTTCCAAACGAGTGTCAAAACGTTTCGGCAATCGTACAAAGTGGCCCCGGGTGGCAGGTACCATGTCCCATCCGATTGCCAGCTCCCTGCGGTAGGCCGGCACCATTCCACCGTAGCGAGGACCCATTCCCCGGAGAGCGCGGAAGGAAATTGGGTCGCTGGGTCCGGAACGATGCGAAGACCAGGCAGCTGCATACGCAGAAGGAATTCCCCCCCCTGCATCGCAACGAACCGGCACCGGGAATGGCTCACCCGAAGGGGCAAGGAAAATCGATTCCGAAGTTGGACCGGCAATCTGGATCGTGCATCCCGCCTTCTCCAAGGCGGATAAAATCTCCGCCCTAGAGGGTCCCACATTCGGAATCTCGCCCGTCCCGCTCGTCGGATCCGGGAGGATCGCATCAGGAGCACAGCCCAATCCGCCCAACGAGAGAAGGACTCCTGCGGCCAACCAGACCTGGGGGGCAGTCCTTGGCATTCATGTTCTCCTAGAGCAGGTAGTGGTGTTTCGGAATTGTGTCATCTTGGAATCTGATGGGACTCCCGGCGGACCATCGCGAGGAGTACAGCCAGAATGGCTCATAAGACCTGAGGTCGCAGAACTCGTCATCGGACCGAGAGAAACGCTTCGAAGACCTTCACGACACGGAGACGACCGGTGGCTTGCTCGCAGGCTGCTGTGCTCGGTGTCATCCGAATGGTGGGGTCGAGAAACGACGGTTGAGGTAAGTATCCGGGTCGCTCTCGAGGACCGCAAGACGAAGAAACACCGGCCTAGGGAAAACCCTAGGGGACCCTAGGGGGCGCTAGGGATCTCGAGCCCACACCTACCGGGCGCGGAGGCGCCCCGCGAAGCGCGGTAGCCGGGATGCCATGGGGTTCCATGATTGCTCCAGGGACCAGCGATGGCCCCTGGCTGCGACCCCTTCCGCAGTTCCTTCCGCGGTTGAATCCGACATTCTGCCCTATCCGACCCCTTCCGATAGGGCAGGTTGCCCGGTCCAGCCCTGATTCCACGGCTGTTGGCCCCTATCGGTGAACTTTGGTATCTCGGCTCCGGAGCAAGAGGTCGCGCGTTCGAATCGCGCCGGGCCCATTTCAGCAAATCATTGCCCCGCCTGCACTTGGAGTGCATGGCGGGCTTTTGATTGCTCCTGGTCTTGCGGGGTTGGTGTCCGTTCTGGTGTCCGTTGGCCCGGACTCAGGCCTCCAGCGCCACCCGGACGGCCAGAGCCGACCGCATGGCCTCCTCGCTGGGCGCCTGGTAGCTCCGGATGACCGTGGTGGCGTCCTTCCATCCACCAAGGTCGCAAAGGTCGCTCAGGCTGGCATTACGGAGCTCTGAGGCGAAGTTGTCAAGGATCACCCAGATTTGCGCAGTTGGGGATCACCCACTTCTACGCACCGGGTTTGCGATGTTTCGGTGGTGACGTGCCTCCTTCCGATGACGGGTCCTGACTGAGCGGGGGTGGCGGGGTGAGCAGCTGGTCGAGGGCTCGCAACCGGTAGCTCCGCCCGTCGATGTGGACGACGTGGACGTGATGCAGCAGGCGATCGAGGATCGCGGTGGTGAGGATCTCGTCCTCGGCGAACACGTCGGGCCAGTCGCGCACGTGCTTGTTGGTGGTCACGATGATGCTGGCCCGTTCGTAGCGCGCCGAGATCAGCCGGAAGAACAGGTTCGCCTCCACCCGGTCGAGGGGCCGGAACCCGACCTCGTCGATGATCAGCAGCGCGGTGTTGAGATAGCGCTTGGCCCGGAGCCGCGCTGGCGGGATCGCCGCATCGGCCTTGAGCGCATGGAGCAGGTGATCGAGCACGACATGCATCACCGAGAACCCGTTCTTGATCGCCTTGACGCCGAGGCCGCAGGCCAGGTGGCTTTTGCCCACTCCTGGCGGCCCCAGGAACAGGACGTTCTGCCGCTCGCGCACGAAGCTGCACGTGGCCAGCGCCTCGACCTGCCGGCGATCGGCCGTGGGCTGGAACCCCCAGTCGAACCCGTCGAGCGTCTTGCCGCCGGGGAGCCCGGAGAGCGTGAGCATGGTGGCGATGCGCCGTTCGTCCTTGCGCTCCAGTTGCCGGGTGAGCACGCGCCCCAGGAACGCCCCTGGGTCGAGGCCCTCTCGCGCGGCGGTCTCCAGCAGTTCCGGCAGGGCGGTCGCCGCGTGCTCGAGCCCCAGCGCCGTGAGCTGCTGGGCGAGCGTGTCGAGCGCGAGCGCGGGGGCGGGACTCATGCGTTCCTCCCCTCGACGAGCGCCACGTAGGTGGCGAGGTCGCGCGCCACCGCCGTCGGGGCCGGCAACCGCGGATCCTGGAACACCTGCGCGCGCCCGCGGGCACCGAGCGGCGTGGGCACAGACACGCGGGCCGTGGACGGGCCCTCGTAGTGCACCGGATCGAGCAGCAGCCGCTGACGCGTGTGGCGGGGGTGCCGCGCGAGCTCCCGCCCGTCGCTCCGGCACACCACATGGTGTGCCGTCCCGATCACCTCGATGTCGCGCCCGATCCAGGCGAACGGCACCGAGTACTGCCGCCCCTCGAAGTGCACCAGTGCATCGCGGTGCACCCGGCGGGCGTCGATGACATCGAACGGTTCGCCGAGCATGGGGAGCGGCAGCAACGCCGCCCGTTCCGCTTGGCGCGCTTCGGCGATCGTGGTGCCGGTGGCGGGACAGCGGAGGCGGCCCTCCACCTCCGCGAGCCGGGCCGTCACTGCCGCCTGCAGCGGGGGCAGGTCGGACCACGGTTGCCGGAACAACGGGGCGAGCGCCGTGTGGATCACCTGCACGCGGCGCTCGACCTTGCCCTTGTCCGACGGCGTGCGCACCCGACAGGGATCGACCAGGAACCCGCAACTGGTCGCGAACCCCTGGAACGCCGGCGTGAGCACGGCGGTCGGACCCGCGCCGCCGGCCACGGCGGTCTTCAGGTTGTCGATCCGGACCACGCGCGGCACGCCCCCGTAGCTCTGGAACACCGCCGCGTGGCCGGTCTGCCAGGCCACCTGCGTCATGCGCAGTCCGAGCCAGAGCGCCGAGCCGCGCGAGTGCGACAGCGTGCCCAGCAACCCGTAGACCGCGACGCGGCTGCCGGCCAGCAGGACTTGTTCCGTCAGCCAGTCGTGTTGGGCCTGCATCCCCGGCGGCGTCTCGACGCGTCGCACCGCGCGCACCGGCGGGACGCCGCGCTGGCGGCGCAGGTAGCGCACCAGCGCCGGATAGCTGCCGGTGTACCCGTGATCGCGCACCAGCGCCTCGAACACCAACTGCCCGCTCACCGGCCGGCCCGGCGGGGCCGTCGGCGCGAGCCCCACCAGCACCGCCGTCACGGCGGCCTCGTACCCGTCCAGCGCCGTCGCCTGGCCGGCGCGGCCGTCCCGGGCCCCGGTGGCGAGACGCTGGCGCCGATATCGGAGCGCCCCTTCGGTCACCCCCAACTGGGCGGCCCCATCGCGGCCCGACACGCGGCCCGCGCGAATCAGTTCATCCATCAGCACGATCTGCTCCTGACGCAGTATCGTCATACCCAACTCCGGCGGCCCGAGGGAAGCCGAAGGGTGCGGTCACGGACCACACCGGGCGAGGTCAGGTGCGTAAATCTGGGTGATCGCTGGCACCGGCTTCAGACTTTTTTTCTGAGCGCCTCGCTCAGCATGTGCTTGTCCAGCGTCAGGTCGGCCACCACCTGTTTCAGCCGCCGGTGCTCATCCTCCACCTGCCGCAGGCGGCGCAGTTCGCTCACGCCCAGATGGGCGTACTTCTTCTTCCAGGTGTAGTAGGTGGCCTCGCTCACGCCCAGCTGCCGACACACATCGGCGACCGGGGTGCCGCCTTCGGCGAGCCGCAGGGCATAGGCGATCTGTTCCTCGGAAAACTTCGAGCGCTTCATGGGTCACTCCCCTATCCGTGGCTAGGGACGGCAACTCGAAGCTACTCTAGTTCTGACCTGCCCAAGTTCTCGGGGGAGACGTCACGCCCGAAGGAGGGGATATGAGGAAGTCACGGTTCACGGAGTCCCAGATTGTCGCGGTGCTGCAGGAGGCGGAGACGGGGGTGGGTCAAGGCCAGTATTCGCCACCGCAGGGCTAGTTTGGCCGCGTCACAGCGATAGGTAGGTATGAAGCGCGATGTGTGCGTCGAATCTGCCCACCAGTGCCGGCCACTCGCCCACATCCAGTGTCATCTCCCCTTCCACAAACTCGACTACCGCGCCTTTCATCTGATCTACCCCATCGAGCAAACCGTAGACGACGTCAGCGCACAGGAACTGCGCCCGGACGAACGGCGCTCTTGCCTCAGAACCGAACCCCACCTGGAGGGTCGCCGGGACCGGAGCGGCACGCGATGGGATCTGAATATCGACCACGACGAAGCAGGGTCCGGTGGTTTTGACGTCTAGATCGTACGCGATGCTCCATGCGAATCCAGTCCCATCCGGGGCCTTCGCCTCGGCCCGCCAGGTCGTGTCGCGAGTGCCGGTCGCCTGGAACCAAGTCTTACCATCGTGAACTGCCGAGAGCGTCAATCGATTGTCCTCGAGGAACTCGATGTGCATGGTTCCGAGGTCACGCACTCCTTCCCTACAGCCACCAAGGAGGGCAGAGCAAACCCCGATGGTCCAGACTGCCCACCCCTTCCAGATCCCTCGCTGGCACCGGATCACGGTTGAGTCGCGACCAAATTCCAGCCCCTTGTCTCGCGGATCCCCCCTGTCATATACAGGGTTGCCCCCCCTATAAGGCCGCCTCCTGGCTGGATACTAAGTTGTACGGTCGCATAGGAAGCGGGGTCTGAAAACTCTGGCGTTGCCATATTGAATCTCAATTGGTAGGTGGTGCCGCCCGATCCGATACGGGCGTTCAAGGCAGGAACCGAGTATGTTGTCCCGTTGTAGCGATAGCTGATCGTCCCTCCCGTCACTACGAACTCCCCAAGCGGTGTGACCGAATCCACTTGAGCGAGCCCGCTTACCCAGAGCGAGTCCTCTGTGAGTGGATAGATGACGCTCCACTTCCCAGAGCGACTCCCCGTGGGCAACACGTTCGGGACAGGTCCGACCACAAATGGGAGTGAAGCGGTGAGCGTCCCGGAACTTCCGAGAATGGAAGCTGAGCCGTGCGCGACAGCTCGTACCAGGCGGTTCGGTAGCACGTTGGCAACAGTCGAGTCGGTCGACGCTATCGCGATGGTTCTGCCATACAGCCTGCGCCCGTTGAAGTTGTTGACCGTGAAATAGAGCCACGGCACGAACTCATCTCCACGGTAGAAAGATGGGGACGTCGTCCATGCCGGGAGCAACGCTCCCGGCTCGCACTCTCGGCGAATATGCTCGACGCTGCTCAAAAGACGTGCGACAGACGCCGGATCTTTCAGGTACGAGTTCACCAGATCGTGCGACTTCATTCCATAGCTGATTCGATTGACGAACTGCTTCAGGGGGGAGGCCCCCGTGTTCGCGCTGTCCAGCTCGGCGGAGAGCACGGTGGTGACTCTTGGTTGGAAGGAGAGCGCTGCAACCAGGTCATGATTCACCGCATACTCGTCAACCTGGTTGATGGGCAGGCCCCAGTCACCACTCCCAGGGCCACCGAGTCCGATGGCCCCAAGGCATACTGAGTCACGGGTCTGCTTGTATCTATTGCTGAACACCAGCTCCTGAACCGCCTCCCGGGCTATCAGCATGCCTTGCGAGTGCCCGATCACAGTTACATGTGGCCCTCGATCGCGGATCGACTGTAGGGTGTCTGCCAACTCTAAGCTGATTGCCCTAGGCGGGATCAGTACGGGAGGAAGGAGGCGACGGAGGATCTGAGATGTTGCCTCGGCAAGATCGTTCTCATCCAAGGTACCGCCGACGAGCGGGATGCAAAACCGAATGACCGCAGCAGTGACCTCTCGCGTCGACCCTCCAGCGGCCATCCTTCGAACGCACTCGTCATAATTCCCAGTACTGAGCGGATTTGAAGGGTTGTAGAATGCCCTTACACTGACGGCTTCCGGAGCTTCCAGTCCACCAAAGAGTTTGGTGGCAGTCGTGACAGCGGCTGTGAGCGCGGACGATACTGTCCAGATCCCATTAACGAGTACGACCTCAGTTGGCTCACCGAGGGATGGACTTGGCCGCTGTGACCGGAAAGCGCCTACAGGAGACGGGCTCACATCCAACATAGCGCCGGCCAGAAGGCTGTCGATATCAGCCATCAGCGCGGTTTCAGTTGCCGGATTAAATGAGAGACGCCCGACCTGACTCAACACGGAATCCGCGATTGACGGACTTGAGGCGAGCGCGAAGTCGAGCATATCGGTTAGCAGTGATTCAGCAGCAGCCACGGGATCGGAGCTTCCCGCGATGGCACGGAGCTGGGTGATGAAGGTCTGCGACTGAGAGAGCACGACCTCCGGCGGGTAGAGGCCGACGGCTGTGAGGACGAGGACGTTCATGGATGAGTCCACCGTCAGGCTACCCGACTCGCTATCGTAGCCACTCCCTGGCTGGCGGTTGCCATTGACGTATACAGCTACCGAGTCCGAGCCATCTCTTGCGCCCGTCCACCATTCAACCAACTGACCGACGACCACCGAGTCGGAGTGAATCGAGCTCCACCAGGAGGCCCCGTCCCCGACCAACACCCTGAAAGGAATACGTCGGTCACACGCTGGAGCCTGGCCCGACCGATCTCCACTGGCGACCGGGGACAGGGTATCCGTCGCTGGGCTCAGCTTATGAAGGCCAACGTAATTTGCGGTCGAGGGCACCGGCAACCTGGTGAATCCAGGTCCACTCGCGGTTCGATTAGGAACCCGAATCGTGTCCGTTGCAATGATGATGGAGGAATTCCAGCTACTCCGCGCTTTCCAACGGTAGAGGGTGCTGTCACCGGGTCCCGACAGGTCATTCTGAATGACGAAGGTGTTCGAGCACTCATGGGTGATCCACACGTCGGGATCCGCCACTACTCGGGGGCTCTCGCGATCGTTCGTCGGATCGGTCGGCAGGCGATTGGAACAGCCGATGGCTACGAGCAGAGCGCAGAGCGCAAAGAAAGTGCGGGCGAAGAAGGCTCTCATTGGGGGCTCCGATGTCAACGAAGGCAGCATTACAGCCTACGGGGCACTCCGACAACGACTTGGTTCTCGAAGGGTGGGCTTGGTCAACGGGCGACATCCCAAAGTCGCCCGGGAATCCAGAAGATCAAATGGCCGCAAGCCAGACCGGCTCGACACGCGATTCCGCCTCTCGACTCAATGCTACATCGCTTTTCAGAAAGCACCACTTGACTTGTGCTAGTATCTGCGGTGCCGCCCAAAGACCTGGCCCGATCCGTGGACCTCCCTCGGAGTTTCCCCGTCGGGCGGGGAGGCCAAATCATCAAAGCGCTTCCCACCCTGGACGTCGCGCGCCCGAGCGATTCGCCATAGGCAATCCGGTCTCGGGACCACCGGGCCTGACCTTCGGCCGAGGCCCTTCCGCAGTTCCTTCCGCAGTTGAATCCGACATTCTGCCCTATCCATCCCCCTCCGATAAGGCAGGTTGCCCGGTCCAGCCCTGATTTCACGGCTGTTGGCCCCTATCGGTAGGTTTTGGTATTTCGCCTCCGGAGCAAGAGGTCGCGCGTTCGAATCGCGCCGGGCCCATGAATACAGCGAGAAGGCGAGACAGCGAGAACGCGAGCGAGCGCCGTCATTGCGAGGACCCGGAGGGCCCGAAGCAATCTCGTGGCCAGCCCGGGAGTGCAGCTCCTCGTGTCGCGAACCAAACCGCGGGCTGATGCCCGCGGCTCGGCCGCCTCCTCGCGTTACCGCCCCACGCACATCGTCCGGAGCGGCACTCCCAGTTTCGACAACGCCCGGAACGGCAACTGCCGAACGCCGGGATTGGTCGTCAGCCGGATCACCGTCCCGACCACCGTCGACCAGTGCCGCTTGTAGGACTGGTCGCCCCAGCCGAAATCGTAGCGCTCCGATCCGCGGGCAATCGCACGATCCACCGCCGCCGCGAGCATCAGCGCCCCCGGCGCATGCCTGCCCCACTCCAGCGCGAAGCAGGTGCGATAGGCCCAGGTGTGCTGATCGCTATGGAAGAGGATGTACGCCGCGATGGGGGTTCCATCCCCCAGTCGAAGCGTCCCCACGTCTGCCCACCCTCGGGGCACCCACTCCGCCAGCAGCGCCTCGAGCGCCTCGTTCACCGTGGTCGAACTGAAGTGGTTGGCTCGGCCCCGCCGGGCCAGTTGGTCAGCATGCAGCGTGCTGAACTCCCGGAAGCCGGCGCGGGATTCGTCGGCCGTGCCGGCCCAGTGCACGTCCCAGCCCAGGGTGCGCGCCAGCCTCCGACCGGCGCGGCCGATCTCGCGTCGCTGGTGACCATCCAGAATCACCGCCTCCCACGAGGCTCGCCCCCGGAGATCGGCTTCCCGAAGCGGGCTCGGCAGGTCGAACAACCACGCCTCCCCCAATTCGGCGAGCAGTGGATCCGATCCGGGAATGCCACGCACCCGAACCTGGAGACCACGCCCCACCAGGCGGATCAGGTGCGCCGCGAAGGCGCGACTGACCCGGGTGGTCCATTCGGCATCGGCCAGGGTGGTCGTGAGGTCATGGCGGTGCAGACTGACCGAGCGGAGCGTGGACATTCGCAAGGGCCCGAACCGCTGCTTCATCTGACCGAGCGCGAGGATTCCTCGGAGAGCGCCATCACCTGCGGCACGGGCGGTCAGGATCATGGGACACGATTCGCCCGCCGACATCGCAACCGATGCCGCGACGAAGTCCGGGTGCTCGAAGGGAGTCGACCAGCCCCGGCGCGTGAGCAGCCCGAGCCACTCTGCCCGGAGGGCAGGGCTCATCGTCTCGTGCGTCTCCACGGTGCAGTGATCACTCATTGGCCGCTCACGGTGCGCAGGATCAGGAGGCTCCGTCCGTATCCGAATGCAACTCTCGCGCCGCACCCCGAAAGCGAGCGCGCGAGCGGACGACTGCCAGGCGTCTGCCCGCGCGCTACCCCAGCCGCTATTGCGCCCGGCCGATCCCCACCGCGATTGCCGGATCGACCCCCGCCTCCGCCTCGAAGGCGGGCCCGCACCCCACTGGCCGACGTGGGGCACCGACACCAGCGACCTTCTCTCCTTCCCTCTTTCTCGCTGTCTCTCTTTCCTACTTCTTCACCCCGAAATCGGCGATGTGCACGTCGAGGTTGTGGTTGAGCCGAAGCCCGGCGATGCCTGTGGTGGAGAAGTCCGGGATCTCGCTCGCCTTGAGGGTCTTGACCTCGGTGCCGTTGATCAGGAAGTGGAGCATGTCACCCTGGACCCGGATCGCCAGCGTGTTGCTCGCGGCACCGGTGGATGCATCCTCCTTGTGGACGGCGGAGCTCTCGGTGTAGGCCACGAGCGAGGTCGGCGGCGCATCGCTGGTGCGATGGTTGATCAGGAACTTGCCGCCCTGCGCGTGGACCACCATGTAGACGTAATTCTGCTTGGCCCCCTGCAGATCGTTGCCGCCGATGAAGAGACCGTAGGCTTCGTGGCCACTGCTCTTCGCCTGGCTGATCGTGGCGCTGACGGTGTAGTTGCCGCTGGCGCGGTCCGCCGTCCGATAGTAGAGCGCCGCCGGCCCGGACGTCAGGTGCCAGCCTGGCCCCATCGCCCGGAAGTTGACGGCGGTCGTCGGCGGTACCGGGCCACGACGCGGCGGGTCGAATCGCAGCATCCAGCCGTCGGGGAGCCCGCTGCCCTTGACGCTGGTAGTGGGGTCGTGGTCCTGCGCGGCGACCAGCGGTGGCGTGGCCACGAGGATGCCGAGGGCGAGGATGAGGTGCGTTGCACGCATGAAACACTCCTTCTGGAGATGACACGAGGGACCGTCCGTACCTTGGAAGATACGTCGATCGGGACACGGCTCCGGCTAGATTCGTCCTGACGGACCGAGAGACGAGCCATCACCCGTACCCGAGCACGCGTGCACCCAGATTCGAGCACCTCGACCCTCAGTGTGACCGAGGGGATGCCGACGCCTCCGCGACCCTCGCCCCCGACCGTGCCGGCATGGTTCTGGTCGGCGGTGCTCGGGGCCGTGACGGTGGCCTGCGGCCTTGGCTGGGTCCTGACACAGCAGGCGCCGCTCCTCTGGGGACTCGTCCCCTACACCATGCTCGGCAATTCACTCGCGATGATCCCGTACGACTGGTACCTGCCGGCGATCGTCCAGCATCAACCGGCGGCGATGGCCGTGGCCGTGGCGACCACCGCGACCGTCCTGATCGAATTCTGGAACATGGATGTCCTGGCACGGCTGTTGTCGCGCGAGGGGACCGCTGCCTTCCGCGGTCATACGGTCACCACCCGTCTGCTCGGGTGGTATCGGAAGGCGCCGTGGTGGACCCTCGTCATCGCCGGCTTCGCGCCGGTGATTCCGTTCTATCCATGCCGCTTCCTCGCCACACTCGCGCGCTACCCGATGTGGCGGTATCAGGCGGCAGTCGTGGTTGGTCGGTCCGTGCGCTACGCGGCGCTGGCGGGTGCCGGCCTGATCCTGCCGATTCCCCCGATTGCCTACTTCGTGGTCGGCGCACTGATGCTCGGCTTCTTCGCGGTGAAGTACCTGCAGCTCCGACGCCGCGCGCGCACCGCGTGACGCGCGCGCTCCTGCTCCTGATCGATGGGCTCCGCGCCGATGTCGCGGAGTCGGAACTGGCGGCCGGCCGCCTGCCGCACCTCCAGGCACTCACCACGCACGGTGCCCGGCGTCGGGCCGCCACCGTGTTCCCCTCGACCACCTCGGTGGCCTACCTCCCGTTCCTGACGGGTTGCCTCCCGGGCCGCTGCAACGTGCCGTCGATTCGCTGGCTCGATCGGACGCAGTATCGGGGCCGATGGTGGCAGGACCGCGAGGCGGTGCGGAGCTACTGCGGCTACCAGGCCGGGCGCCTCGACACCGACATCGCCCCCGAGATCCCGACGATCTTCGACCTGGTGCCCGAGAGTGTCGCAATCTTCTCGATGATCACGCGCGGCCTCCGTCCCGACGCCGACCGGATCCAGGGCGCGCGCAAGTTCTGGGGCACGGTCTCACACTACACCGAGAATCACCAACCGGGCGACGATGCCGTGGCGAGGGAGCTGCTTCGGTTGACCCGCACCGACTGGCGCTTCGGCTTCGCGCAATTCCCCGCGGTCGATGGGCACACCCATGCCGCGCATCCGACCGCCCCACGGGTGCTCGCCTCGCTCCATCAGGCCGATCGCACGATCGGTGAGGTGATGCGACGCCTCGACGACGACACCCTGCTCCTGGTGGTGAGCGACCACGGCGCGGCACCCGTCACCACCCATCTCGACCTCGCGACCTGGTTCCGGGCACGCGGCGCACGGACCCTCGCGCACCCGGTCCTCTGGACCCGGGACCCCCAGGTCGCGGTGATGGTCGCCGGCAACGCCCAGGCTGCGCTCTACGCCGCACCCGGCTCGACGCGGACCACCCGACTGCCCTGGCCGGCGGCTCGACTACCCGGGGCCTTCGGCATCGCCGGCGATGTGGTGGGCATGCTGCTCGAGGAACCGGCAGTGGCGCTCGTGGCCGGCGAGGCCGCCGATGGCATCGTGCACGTCGCCTCAAGGGGGGGGGAGGCCACCCTGCATCGCCGACCCTCGACCATCGACTATCAGCCGGTGACCGGCGACCCGCTCCAGCTCGGTGGCGCCCGGTCGCTCTCGCCGGCCGAGTGGCTCGACGCGAGCCTCGACACCCCCTTCCCGGATGCCGCCGTCAACCTGATCGACCAGTTCCGTTCCGCGCGCACCGGGGACCTCGTGATCGCCGCCAGCGAGGGGCACGACTTCCGGGAGGCCTGGGAGCGACCCGAACACAAGTCAGGGCATGGCTCCCTGATCGCCGCGCACATGCTCACCCCCCTCTGGTCGAATCGCCCGCTCCCCGATCGCGCCTTCCGGACCGTCGATGTCTTCCCACGCCTGCTCGAGCATCTCGGCGTGCCGGTGCCGGAGGGGATCGACGGCGACTGAAGCGAGAAGCGAGAAGCGAGAAACGAGAATGGTGAGACGTGAGGTACACCTGTCATTGCGAGCCCTGAAAGGGCGAAGCAATCCCGCGGCCTTCCACGGTATCCGGTACCAGATTGCTTCGGCGCTCCGCGCCTCGCAATGACATCGATGGTCGTTTCTCGCTTCTCGCTTCTCGCTTCTCGCTTCTCGGCTATCCCTCGTACCGCAGGATCCGGAGCGCATTTCCGATCACGATCAGCGTGCTCCCCTCGTGGCCGATGACCGCCGGTCCGATGTCGAGGACGCCGAGCGCTGCGGCGATCAGCAGCAGCAGCATCATGCCGGCCGCGATCACGAGGTTCTGTCTCAGGATGGTGCGACTCCGTCGCGCCAGGCCGATCGCGAAGGGCAGGCGCGAGAGATCGTCACCGATCAGGGCGACATCGGCCGTCTCGAGGGCCGCAGCACTCCCGGCCCCCCCCATCGCGATGCCCACCGTCGCCGCCGCCAGGGCCGGCGCATCGTTCACGCCATCGCCCACCATCGCGACGCTGCCGTGCGCCGCGAGCAACTCGCCAATCGCAGTCACCTTGTCGGCCGGCATCAGGTCGGCCCGGACATCGTCGAGGCCGATCGACCGCGCGACCGCGTGACCCACACCGGCGTGATCTCCGGTCAGCATCACCAGGGGGCCGAGTCCCATCGATCGGAGCGTGGCGAGGGTGGTCGGGACCGAGTCACGCGGTTGATCGGAGAGTCCGATCACACCGAGCCAACGCGTGCCGTGTCGCACCGCCATGACGCTCTGCCCCGCCGCGCCGACGGTTGCCGCGGCCTCGAGGATCTCGACCGGTGGCAGGTCGCCCTCACGTCGCCACATCTGCATCGATCCGATCCAGACCGGTTCGTCACGAAAGGTGCACGTCACCCCGCGACCGGTGATCGCCGTGAGGTCCCCCGCGGGCTCGAGGGGGACGCCATCCGCCTCGGCTCGTCGGACCACCGCCTGGGCAAGAGGATGCTCGGAGCGCCGCTCGACCGAGCCGGCGACCAGCATCAACTCGGCGAGATCACACCCGCTCGCGGGGATCAGGGCTGTGACCTCGGGTCGACCGCGGGTGAGGGTGCCGGTCTTGTCGAAGGCAATCGCCCGGACCAGGGCGAGCGACTCGAGATGGATGCCACCCTTGATCAACACACCGCGCCGCGCCGCCTGAGCAATGCCGGCCAGCATGGCGGCCGGTGGCCCGAGGGCCAGCGCACACGGGGAGGCCGCCACCAGCACGGTCATCCCCCGATAGAGCGCCGTCGACCAGTCGAGCACGCCCAGCAGGGGCGGCACCACGATCAGCAGGATGTCGAGCACCACCACGATCGGCACGAAGACCCGCTCGAAGCGTTCGGTGAATTGTTCGGTGCGCGCCTTGGCACTCTCGGACTCCTCGACCAGGCGGATGACGCGATCGAGGGTGCGGTCACCCACCGCGCGCGTGACCAGCACCTCGAGTGCGCCCTCACCATTCAGCGTCCCCGCATAGACCTCATCGCCGACCTGCTTGTCGACCGGGATGGATTCGCCGGTGATCGGCGCCTGGTCGAGCGATGACGCGCCCGACCGGATCGTGCCATCCACCGGGACGCGCTCGCCGGGCCGGAGCACCACCACGTCGCCGGGGCGCACCTGCGCGATCGGCAGCACCGTCTCCCGGCCGGCCGCGAGCACGCGTGCCGTGTCGGGCACCAGCGCCGTGAGGGCCCGGATCGCATCCCGGGCGCGATCAAGTGCATACCGCTCGAGGGCATTCGCCAGGGCAAACAGGAAGAGCAGGAACGCGCCTTCCGCCCACGCGCCGACCACCGCAGCCCCGATCGCGGCGACGACCATCAGGAAGTCGATATCGAGGAACAGCCGACCGCGCATCAGCCCCCGGACCAGATGGCGAACCGGCTGACGCCCACCGATGATCGCCACCAGCAGGTAGCCCCCGCGGGCCACCTCCCACGGCAACCGTCCGCCGATCTCGAGCAGCCACGACGTCAGCAGGAGCAGCCCCGCCGCCGCCGCCCACGCCAACTCCTCGTGGCGCGCAAACAGTCGGCCAAGCCGCGACGGCAAGCCGCTCGGCGCAAGCGTTCGGGTCAGCCAGTCGGGTTGGGGCATGCGAAACCGGAAGTCGGAAGTCGGAAATCGGAGATGAGACGTGAGAGGTCAGTGGCGTCGAGCGTTCATCCTGCAGCCTTCATCCTTCATCCTGCGTCGGCTCGCGCAGCATCGCGCGGATCCGGAGCGCGAGCCGCTCGATGCGCTCGAAGCTCTCGACGGCATGGGCCGGCAGCGTCTCCCGGTCGAGCAGCGCGAGCTGGGCTTCGCCGAGGATGGCGCCGAGCGGGTTCGACAGCTCGTGGCGCAATGCCGATTTCTCGTTCGGTGGGTTGGCCATGATCAACTCCGGAATGGGACGGGCACGAAGGTGAGGACGAACACCACGATGCAGGCGATTCCGGTGAGGCGCCCCCGGGCCAGCACCGGTCGATCGGGCAGTACCACCGACGGGTGCGACCACTTCCCCCCCCCGATTGCGAAGGTCAGCGCAGCCCAGAGCCACCACATCGGTGCGAACTGGCCGAGCCAGATCAGGCCGAGCGCGGCGAGGAAGGACACCACGGCCTGGCGGCGCCCCAGCAACCCGAACATGACGTGGCCGCCATCGAGCTGCGAGAGCGGCAGCAGGTTCAGTGCCGTCACGAACATCCCGACCCAGCCGGCGAATGCCATCGGCGAGAGCATCACCGGCCCGGTGCCGGGGATCACCCAGTCGCGCAGGTAGTGGGTCAGGACCGACTCGCCGAGCACGATCGGCGAACCCGAGAGGGCAATCAGCGAGGGGCCATCGAAGGCGGTCGGGACCCGGGTCGAGCCGAGGTAGCCCCAATAGAGGACGGCCAGCGCGACCACGAACCCCGCCAGCGGGCCGGCCGCGCCGACATCGAGCAGTTGCCGTCGATCGTAGACGGGCGAGCGGATCCGGAGGAAGGCGCCGAGGTTGCCGATCAGGGAGATGTTCGGGGGCACGGGGAGGAAGTAGGGCGGCGAAACATCGAGCGCATATCGCCGGGCGGCGAAGTAGTGCCCCATCTCGTGGACCAGCAGGATCCCGAGCAGGGGCGCGGCGAACTCCCAGCCGGGGAGCAGCTGGCGCCAGCCGCCGGAGACCACGAACTCGGCGAACTGGAGCGTGGCCGCAACCATGCCGCTCAGCCCACGGCCGGTCGGTGGGGTCCACGAATGCGTGAGGACCGCACCGGCGGCGAGGGTGCAGATGATCGTGAGAAAGAGCAGGGCGCCGTGCCAGAGCCAGCGCTCGGGACGGGGGGTCGCGCTGCCACGGACCAGGACCAGCCGGGTCCGGGCATCGTCGCCCCAGTACCAGGCGCCGGGCCAGGTCGCGAGGAACGCCGCGAGGTCGAGCGATGGTCCGCGGTGCTCCGGAAGCAGCACACCATCGACCACATCACGGGAGCCCGCAAGGTTTTGCGATCGCCAGGTGGCGAAGAACCGGTGGGCCTCGTTCACACCGAGCCTTGACGGCACGGGCTGTGGGTCATATCCTCATCCTCGAACTCCCTCCAACTGTCCAGGGCCCGGGATACGACAAGGCCGGGGCATCTGCGTGACATCTACCCGTCCGTTTCCGATCGAATTACTTGCCGTGGGGCACGAGCCCGACACGGTCGCCCGCCGGAGAAACCCGTGGACATCGCCGAACTCAAGCAGAGAACTGTCGCCCAACTGCACGAACTGGCGGCGGAACTCAACATCACCAACTATTCGGGCCTCCGCAAGCAGGACCTGATCTTCCGCATCGAGCAATCCCTGCTCGAGAAGGAGACCGTGATTCGCGGAGAGGGGGTCCTGGAGATCCTCCCCGAGGGGTACGGCTTCCTCCGGTCACAGGACTGGAACTACCTCTATGGCCCCGACGACATCTATGTCAGTCCCAGCCAGATCAAGCGGTTCGACCTGCGGACCGGCGACACCGTCCTCGGGCAGGTGCGCCCCCCCAAGGAGGGGGAGCGGTACCTGGCGCTCCTCAAGGTCGAGAGCATCAACTACGAGGAACCCGAGAGCACCAAGGACCGCGTCGCATTCGACAACCTCCGGCCGCGGTACCCCGATCAGCGGATCCGACTCGAGGATGCCAGGAACGATATCTCCACCCGGGTGATCGATCTGCTCTCGCCCATCGGCAAGGGGCAACGTGGCCTGATCGTGGCCCCTCCCAAGGCCGGCAAGACGATCCTGCTCCAGAAGCTCGCCAACGCCATCGCGGCCAATCATCCCGAGTGCTACCTCATCGTGCTCCTCATCGACGAGCGCCCCGAGGAAGTCACCGACATGCAGGAGCATGTCAATGCGGAGGTGATTGCCTCGACCTTCGACGAGCCGGCGGATCGGCATGTGCAGGTCGCCGACATGGTGATCGAGAAGGCCCGGCGCCTGGTCGAGCATGGCCGTGATGTGGTGATCCTGCTCGACTCGATCACCCGCCTGGCCCGGGCTCACAATGTCGTCGTGCCCCACTCGGGCAAGATCCTCTCCGGCGGTGTCGATGCCAACGCGCTCCAGAAGCCGAAGCGATTCTTCGGCGCGGCACGCAACATCGACGGCGGCGGGTCGCTCACCATCATCGCGACCGCGCTGATCGAGACCGGCTCACGCATGGACGAGGTGATCTTCGAGGAGTTCAAGGGGACCGGCAACATGGAACTGGTCCTCGATCGACGCCTCGCGGATCGCCGCATCTATCCCGCCATCGACATCAACCGGTCGGGGACGCGGAAGGAGGAACTGCTGCTGGAGAAGGACGAGCTCAATCGGGTCTACCTGCTGCGCAACTTCCTGGCCGACATGCCGTCGGTCGAGGCGATGGAATTCCTGCTCGAGCGGATGAAGCGCACCAAGACCAACAAGGAGTTCTTCGCCGCCATGGCGCAATAGGGGCGCAACATGTTGCGCCCCTCCTCCGCCATCCCCACGACGGGCCGCGTCCTGGGCCTCGATTGGGGCGCCAACCGGATCGGCGTCGCCATCACCGACGAGACCCAGATCATTGCGACCCCACTCGACGTGATCCAGCGTCGCGCCGGCAAGCGCCTCCCACTCGGGACGTTTCTCGACCTCGTCGAGCTCCACGAACCGGTCGGCCTCGTGGTCGGGCTGCCGCTCGACGATGAAGGCCACCTTGGCCCTTCGGCCGTCGCCGCGCGCGAGATGGGCGACCTCTTCGCGACCAGGAGTGGCCTGCCGATCGACTGGCTGGATGAATCGTTCTCGACCTCCGAGACGGTGGAGCGACTCACGCTTCGCGGGATCGCCCCACGCCGGCGACGCAGCACCATCGACGCGATGGCCGCCGCCATCCTGCTCGAACGATGGGTCGCTGCACGACGGGGCGAGTCGTGAGGCGAACCGCTGGCGCGCTCCTCGTGCTCACCCTCGGCGCGTGCACGTCCGTGCCACCGGGCCCTCCGGTCGAGATCGACGTCCCGCCAGGCAGTTCGCTCAGCTCGATCACCGATTCGCTGAGCGCCCACCACGTGATCGCCGGCGCCACCTGGTTCCGCCTCCGCGGACGACTGGCCGGCACCGACCGACACCTGCAACCCGGCCGCTATCGTTTCGACCCCGGTGCGTCGCACCAGTCGATCCTCGACCGGCTCGCTCGCGGTGACGCGATCGTCACCTCGCTCACCCTCCCCGAGGGCGCCACACTCTGGGACTTCGTCCGCCGCGCAACCCAGCGCCTCGAATTGCGCCCGGACTCCCTCTGGGCCGCGCTCCGCGATCCCGCCCTGCTGGCGAGCTATCAGATCCCCGGCACCAGCGCCGAGGGATGGCTGCTGCCCGAGACCTTCTCCTTCGGGCGATACGCAACGGCTCGGGATGTGGTGCGGCGCTTCATCGGAGCGCGGCACGACGCATGGCCCCCCGACTGGAAGGCGCGAGCCGATCGGGAGGATCTCGATCAGGTCGAGGTCCTCGCGCTCGCCTCGATCGTCGAGGCCGAGGCACAACTCCCCGAGGAATTGCCGATCATCGCGGCAGTCTACCGCAACCGCCTCCGACTCGGCATGCCGCTCCAGGCAGATCCCACGATCCAGTACGCCTTCCTCGTCGACAGCGGCACCCGCAAGTCGCGCCTCTTCAATCGTGACTACGCCTACGCGTCACCCTACAACAGCTACCTCCATCCGGGCCTCCCGCCGACCCCGATCGGCAATCCGAGTACCGCAGCGATCGAGGCCGTCCTCTCGCCGGCCCAGGTCCCCTACCTCTATTTCGTGGCGCGTGGCGATGGCGGCCACCTGTTCGCGAGCAGCTACGCGGAACATCTGCGGAACATCCGCCGGGTGCGACGCTAGCGTCCTTCAGGCGCGAGCGTCAGCTCGCGCGGAGATCCAGAGCGCGAGTTGACGCTCGCGCCTGAATGACGCTCGCGCCTGAATGACGCTCACGCCTGAATGCGGTACCCCCCCGCCGCCGCCGCCACATCCGGCTGGCCCAGGATCCCGCTGGCCACCGCCACCCCGGCGAAGCCGGCCGCACGCGCCGGGGCGACATCGAGCGGCTGCACCCCGCCGATCAGCACCGCCGGTCGTCCCCCCCCCAATTCGAGCAGGGCCCGGGCGCCGGTGATCCCCAGCGCCGTGCCGGCATCCGCCTTGGTCGAGCTGCCGTGCAGCGGACCGATCCCCCAGTAATCGGCCATTCGACCCCGAGCCGCCTCCCCCGCATCGCCGACCGAGGCACCGATGATGAATGCCGTCGGCACGATCCGGCGCACGCGTTCGGGCGGGAGGTCGTCGGCGCCGAGATGGACGCCGGCCGCCCCAGCGGCCAGGGCGACATCGAGTCGGTCATTGACCAGGACCGGCACCGGGAGCGCCGCGACCAACCGTCGGGTCGCCTCGACCAGCTCCGCGTCCGGCACCGACTTGAGCCGCAATTGCACCGCCGTGACACCACCCCGGACGGCCGCCTGGCAGACCTCCACCAGCGTGCGAAGGTCGACCAGGCGATCGTCGGTGACCAGCAGCAGCCGGAGCTGTTCCGCTAGATTCTCGCGCATGATCCTCTCTCGTCTCCCGTGGTGAACTCCAACCCCGACGTCGCGATGCCCCCCGCCGTGGTGAACAAGCGCGGTGCCGAGCGCTGGAGCGTGGGTCATCCCTGGATCTATCGTAGCGACGTGATCTCGCATCCGGCGTCCCCGGGGATCGTAGCCGTGTCCGATGGTCGCGGGAAGTTTCTCGGGCAGGCACTCTGCTCGCCCCGATCCGAGATTCGGCTCCGGCTGCTCGAGCGGACCCGCACGGCCATCGATGGTGGCTGGTGGACCGCCCGGTTCCGCGACGCCCAGGTGCGCCGCACCGGCATCGATGCCACCGCGTGGCGCGAGGTCCATGGCGAGGGGGACGACCTCCCTGCCCTCGTCGTCGACCGCTACGGCGACCATCTCGTGGTGCAGCTCCTGTCGGCGGCACTCGAGACGCGCCGCGCCGAGATCCTCGAGGCGCTCACTGAGGTCTATCGGCCGCTCGGTATCCTGCTTCGTCACGATGTCACCACCCGCCGACTCGAAGGCCTCCCTGAGGGCATCGAGACCGTGCTGGGAGAGGTCCCCGAGGAGATCGAGGTTCGGGAGGGAAGCGTCCGCTGGTACGCCGCGCCCCACACGGGACAGAAGACCGGCGCATTCCTCGACCAGCGCGCGAATCGGCTCCAGGCCGGCACCCTGGTGCCGATCGGCGGCACCGCGCTCGACTGCTTCAGCTATCACGGTTCGTTTGCCCTGCATCTGGCGGGTCGGGCACGAGCGGTCGTGGCCCTCGACGCAAGCGCCGAGGCCCTCGAGCGCGGCAAGGCGCACGCCGCGCTCAATGGAGTGGAACAGATCGAGTTCGTGGCGGGCGATGCCTTCGAGCTGTTGCCGCAGTGGCGGCGCGCTGGTCGCCAGTTCGATGTGGTGGTGGTCGATCCGCCGGCATTCGCCAAGGCCAAGGGGCACCTCCCGGCCGCGCTGCGTGGCTACCGGGAGATCAACCGCCGCGCCATGCAGCTGGTGGCGCCCGGCGGAGCGCTCCTGACGGCCAGCTGCTCCTTCCATCTCGGCCGTCCCGACTTCATGGCGATGCTCCGGGATGCGGCCGGCGACAGTGGACGTCGCTTCCGGATCGAGGCGATCCTCGGCCAGCCGGCAGACCATCCGGAGGTCATCACCATCCCCGAAACCGGCTATCTCAAGGCCGCAATCCTCCGGGTGGATTGACGCGCCGCGTCCCACTTGTGACCTTCGATACATGCTGACCGCGCAGGACCTCCTCTCGACCGCCCCCAGGCGGCAGTCGCTCCGTTCCCTGCGGCAGCAGTACGACCTCTACGTGATGGACCGGATCGAGCACTACAAGAACTCGCTGAGCCGGGAGGAACTTCTCCGGATCGGCGACGACGCCTTCGCCGGGCTGGGAGAGGAAAGCCAGCAATACCTCCTCACCGACGTGCTCATGCAGGGTGCCGTCGACGACCTGATCCGGAAGCGACTCGGCATCCGGTCCTACGACACCTGGCGGAAGCAGTTCCCGAAGTTGCGCGCGACCCAGCGTGACCCGGTCCACTGGGGAATCGACCCGGCGCATCTCTCCGCCGGGCTGGCGCCCAGGATCGAGCCCGACGACAAGGTCCTGCTGGTCGGCTCCGGGGCGATGGCGTCGGCGTACCTCTTCGCAGCGCACGATGCCGACGTCACCTTCCTGGGCCAGGACTTCGGGGTGATCGAGCGGGCCGAACAGACGGTGGCGTCCGAGGCGCTCTCGTCGACCTTCGACGCGATCTTCGTGCAGCTCGGCGTCTGGCTCCCACCACTCGACGGCGACTTCGACCTCGTGGTGCTCGACACCGGCACGATCGCGTCGCTGTCGCCAGGTGATCGACGCTTCCTGTTGGCCGAGCTGCAGGGGATCACCCAACCGGGTGGCATGCATGCCCTGATTCCCGACGGGCTCGGCACCGGGTCGGAGGGATTCGCCGGGCACTATGCTGCGTGGCAACGCGAACCACTGCCTCCGGCCGGACGGCGACCGCGGGGTGCCGCGTCCCGGGGGGCGATCTTCATGCGACCGATCCGCGACGCGGTGGCGGTGGAGGACTCACACGACGCCTCGGCCTGAGGCGGATGCGCCTGAGGCGGAATCGCCTGAGGCGGAGTCGGTCGGGGTATCGGAACGCAACAGGGCCGGCGATCACTCGCCGGCCCTGTGCGTATACCACCCTCGCGGCCGAAGCCGCGAGCGCCCGACTACATGGTCGGGGCCGCCGCAGCCGCCGGAGCGGCCTTCTTGCGACGGCTCGTCTTGCGACGGGCCTTCTTGGGAGCCGCCTTCTTCGCGGCCTTCTTGCGGGTGGTCTTCTTCGCTGCCTTCTTGCGCGTGGACTTCTTGGCAGCCTTGCGGCGGGTGGTCTTCTTCGCCGCCTTCTTGCGGGTTGCCTTCTTGCGCGTGGACTTCTTGGCAGCCTTGCGGCGGGTCGTCTTCTTCGCCGCCTTCTTGCGGGTGGTCTTCTTGGCGGCCTTGCGGCGGGTCGTCTTCTTCGCCGCCTTCTTGCGGGTCGACTTCTTCGCCGCCTTCTTGCGCGTGGACTTCTTGGCGGTCCGCTTCTTCGCGGCGCCCTTCTTCGCAGTCCGCTTCTTGGCGGTCCGCTTCTTCGCAGCCTTCTTCGTAGCCATGGAGCCTCCCTGGGGAGTGAGATGTTCATCGGATCTCGTCGTACGCGCGAGAGCCGAGACGACGCCCGTGTCCGGCACGGAGTAGCGTCGGCATATACAAGATCAAAGTTTTCCCGCGCCGCGCAATACCCCCGCGGGACCGAACCCTAGGCGGGGCATCGGGTTGAGCCGGTCTTCCACATCATCGGCAGCGGTCCGGAGAAGCTGAGTCGGCAGTTGGCAGAGGTCGACCGCGAGGTGATATTCCGAGCCACACTCCAACCGGACCAAGTATGCGAGCCGTCGTCAAAGCCGCGCCAACAGCGGGATTGCAGGTGATGGACGTCCCCGAGCCACGACCGGGTGCACGTGATGTCCTGATCCGTGTGCACGCCGCGGGCGTGTGCGGAACCGACCTGCACATCTGGGAATGGGACGCCTGGGCGGCCGGTCGACTGCGTCCGCCGGTCGTGGTCGGACATGAGTTCGCGGGAGCGATTGTGGGCCTCGGAGCGGAAGTTGATGCGGAGGGGATCTTCGCGGTCGGCGACCTCGTGACCGCCGAGGGGCACATCGTCTGTGGTGATTGTGTCCCGTGCCGGACCGGGAATGCGCACCTCTGCGTGCGCACCCAGATCATCGGTGTCGACCGTGACGGGGCGTTCGCGGACCTGATCGTGATGCCGGCGACCAACGTCATGAAGCTCGACGGGATCCCGACCGACATCGGTGCGATCATGGACCCGATCGGGAACGGGGTGCACACGGCGCTGGAGGGGGGCGACGTGACGGGGGCCACGGCGCTGGTGATCGGCTGCGGTCCGATCGGTTGCTTTGCCGCTGGCGTGCTCCGCGCGGCCGGGGCGTCGCTGGTGATCGCCTCGGACTTCAATCCGATGCGTCGCGAACTTGCCCGGACCATCGGGGCGCACCATGTGCTCGATCCCGGGGAGGTCGATGTCATCGAGGTGGCGCGTTCGCTCACCTGGGGACTTGGTGTCGACCTGGTCTGCGAGATGAGCGGTCATCCGAGCGGGCATGCCACCGCGTTCGCGGCCGCCCGACCCGGGGGGCGGGTCAACCTGCTGGGCACGCCGAGCCGGACGACCGAGGTGGACTTCGCGCTCGACGTGATCTTCAAGGGGCTGACGCTCTACGGCGTCACGGGCCGCCGGATGTACCAGACCTGGATCACCATGCGCCGCCTGATCGCGTCGGGGGCGTTCGACCCGACCCCGATCGTCACCCACCGTTTCCCGCTCGAGGAGATCGCCCAGGCCATCGGGGTCATCAAGGATGGCACCGCCGGCAAGGTGATCCTGGAGATCAATTCATGAGTGTGCTCGACGACCGCCTGACCACCGCCCTCGATGGCTTCCGCCGGGATGGCGTCTACAAGACCCTGATGCACATCGAGTCGCCCCAGTCGGCCCGCGTCCGGATGGAGGGGCGCGGCGAAGTGATCATCCTCTCGTCGAACAACTATCTCGGGCTCTCCGACGACTCGCGTGTGGTCGCGGCCGGCAAGGCCTCGCTCGACGAATTCGGTGCCGGCACCGCCTCGGTGCGATTCATCTGCGGCACCTTTACCGTGCACCGCCAGCTCGAAGCCGCCTGTGCCCGACTGGTCGGGACCCCGGCCTCGCTCTCGTTCGTGAGTTGCTGGAACGCCAACGAGGCATTGCCGGGGAGTGTGCTGACCGATCGCGACCTGATCCTCTCCGACCAGCTCAATCATGCTTCGATCATCGACGGGCTCCGACTCGCCAAGTCGATCACCAAGTGCCAGACCGGCGTCTACAGGCACAACGACCTCGCCGATCTCGATGCCAAGCTCGCCCGGGCAACCGACCGCGAGCTCAAGATGGTGGTGAGCGACGGGGTCTTCTCGATGGAGGGATCGATCTGCGACTTGCCCGGCCTCCTCGAGGTCTGCCGGAAGCACGACGCGATCCTCTGGCTCGACGATTCGCATGCCACCGGGGTCCTCGGTGCCACCGGTCGGGGGACGGCCGAGCACTTCGACCTCGTGGGCGAGGTCGACATCATCACCTCCACACTCGGCAAGGCGCTGGGGGGGGCGGCTGGTGGGTTCGTCGCGGGGTCCGCCGCGCTGTGCGACTACCTGACGCAACGCGCCCGGCCCCAGCTCTTCAGCAACGCGATTCCGACGACGGTGGCGGCCTCGGCGATGCGCGCGATCGAGGTCCTCGAGGCCGAGCCCGAGCGGGTGACCAGGCTCCGGGAGAATGCCCGATATTTCCGGAATGCGCTGGTCACCCTCGGGTTTCGACCCCTGCCGGGCGATACTCCCATCGTGCCGGTGATCCTCGGGGAGACGGCCGACGCCATCCGGATGAGCGAGCTGCTCCTCCAGGAGGGGGTGTTCGTCACCGGCTTCGGGTTCCCGGTGGTCCCGGAGGGCGAGGCACGAGTCCGTTGTCAGGTCTCGACCAGCCATCGCCGGCAGGATCTGGACGAGGCGCTGGATGCATTTTCACGCGTGGGGAAGACGTTGGGGCTGATCTGAGTCGGCTCCGGCCTGTTCCTTGCGGCGATGTGACGCTGTTTTCCCTTCAGGAGGCCATTCGATGATGCTCTACCGGCGGGCCTTCGCGCTGTCGGCACTCGTGACCGCCCTGGTCATGCTTCCCGGCACCGCGACCGCACAGCGGGGTGACTCGTTTTCCTGGAAGCTCGGCATCCAGGGCGGGTCGTTCATCTTCCAGACCAAGACCCAGGACAGCGAAGTGATCCCGTCCGCGGGCGCCCACTTCATGATCATGGCCCGCCGTTCGGGGCTGATGGTCGGTGTCGACGAGGGCTTCGGCTCCGACCAGCGTTCGGGGGCGGTCCTCTTCAATGACATCCGGCGGTACCAGGCAATGCTGATGGCATTCCCGGTTGCCCTGCCGCTCGAGCCGTACTTCGGCGTCGGCGGTGGTGTGGTTCAGGTCGTCTCGCCGCGGATCGACCCGGCCATCACCGATCCCTTCGAGCAGGCCTCCCTGCTCGCGGCGGCGAAGGATGCCAGCACCTCGGCGTATGCCTCATTCCTGGCCGGTGTGCAGGGGCGGTGGGGACGGCTGACCGTCTTCGGGCAGTACCAGATTCATACCGCGCCCGACAACGACAAGCTGCTCCGTGGGGCGATGCACTCGATCCACGGCGGCGTGCGCGTCGCACTCGGTTCGTCACGCGAAGGGGTGCGGGCCGGCGGGTACTGAGGCACGGCACGGATGTGACACCGCCCCGCGCGACCTCTCGGTCGCGCGGGGCGGTGTCGCATGGTAGCGGGTGAGCTCGCGTTCAGCCCTTGTCTGCTGATTTCGCCGTCGGCGCCGTCTTCTTCCGGCTTCGCGTTGCCTTCTTCGCCGTGGACTTCTTCGCGGTCGACTTGCCGGTGGCCTTGGTCGACTTCGCCGCGGCCTTCCTGGTCGCCTTCTTCGCGACCTTCCTGACCGCCGGTTTCGTGGACGCGGTCTGGCTGGCGGTCGGCGACGTGGCACTCGACTCCTTCGCACTGCTGGACGCGGCCTTCTTGCTCGCGCCACCGCGCTTCCGGCTCCGCTTCTTCGCCGACTTCGGGGCAGCCGTCGCAGGGGTCTCCACCGTCGGTGAGGCCGTCGGCTTCTCGGCACCCTTGGCATCATCGAGTTTCACCACCCCGACCAGCGGCACTTCGCCGTTCCGCTTCGGAGAGCCCGAGCGTGACCGGAAGCGTCCCGCGGGCGCCGCCACGGTGGCAGTCGGCACGGTCTCACCGTTCGCATTTCCGTTCTCGGCTGTCGGCCGCCGGTGGAGTGCCAGATCACTCTTGTGCGGCGACACTTCGAAGTGCGTCTCGTCGAGCATCCGCACCTCGGCAACTTCGGCGTCGTTGGCCTGACGGAGCAACTTCGGGAACTGCTTCTCCGCCAGCAGGGCGTCCTCGCGTCCGAGCAACGCCGCCATCCGCCCCCGCAGCAGCTCATGTGCCACCGGGGTCGGCAGTTCGCCGAGCGCCCTGGTGAGCAGATGGAACGCCTCGGCGAGGGTCAACTCGGTCCGGGCCGGTGAGGCGACCGGTGTCCGCGTCGGGGGGGTCGGCACCGCCGACTCGGTGGACTCGACCGCACCACGCTCCTCCCCACCCCGGCCCCGGCCCCGACCACCACGCCGGCGACGCCGGCCCCGCTCCTTCTCCGCATCGGGTGCGATCGGCGCCTCGACCGGTGGGGCGGGCGCGGCGGGTGCCGCCGCGGCCGGCGCCTCGGCGGCGGCCTCGGCCCGGGTGCGGACGGCATCCCCCCCCCCACGACCACCGCGGCGATTGCGACCCCCACGGGCCGACGCCTCGCGGGCCGGCTTGCTGCGGTCCGCAGCGGCGCCCCCCCCCTTGATGGGCGTCACCTCGAACTGGCCGTTCTCCATCTTCTCGAGCTTGATCAGGCCTCGCGACCCCGCCTCCTGCACGAACTTCGAGAACCGGTTGAAGCCGGCGTTGCCCTCGTCGAAGTTGGGATCGAGCTGCTGCATCACCTGCTTGAGGCGATCGGCCCGCATCACGTCGCGGTTCGCCACCATCTTGTCGACCGCCTCGACCACCAGCTCCCACGGATCACGCTGGGTCGACGGGGTGTCGGTCTCCTTGGTGAGGCCGGCCAGCTCGGTGTACGAGTAGTACTCATCGCAGTTCTGGATCAGGATGTCGGACGCCGACTCCCGGATGCCGACACCGATCACGTACTTGCCGTACTCCTTGAGCTTGATCACCAGCGACGAGAAGTCGCTGTCGCCGGACAGCAGGATGAAGGTGCCGATCTCCGGGCGGGTGAACACCAGCTCGGTCGCATCGATCGCGAGGCGGATGTCGGTGGCGTTCTTCTTGTTGGTCCCGAAGGCGGGAGCGAAGATCAGGTCGATCGACGATTCGGACAGCGGCACGATGTACTGCGGGTAGCGACGCCAGTCGGCATAGGCCCGCTGGACGGAGACCTTGCCCTTGATGATGTCGCTGTCGAGGAGGTGCCGGAGTTCCTTGGTGAGGTCGGAGCGGACCCCGAGGGTCACGTTGTCGAAGTCGATGAGGAGGGCCGCGTTCGACGCGGGAAGGCTGGGCACGGACGGCATCCGGCCAGCGCGATGGGCTGGAAAGGCGTTCACGACGATCCTGTTGTCTGGGCCGTCCCCGATCTCGGCGTCCCCGTTGCGGGGGCGCGGCCATCGCGCCTGCTCCGAACGAGGGCGCCGAAGATCGAGACGGCGCGTGGGTCCGGACGCACCCCATTGGTGCACTGGACAGTTCCAAAGCTAAGCGCGGTGGGGTCAATGCACCACAGGGCGCGTATCGGGATCCGTCGGCGTCAGGCGAGGTCCTCACCGGTCCGGGCGATCTCGAGCGGCAGCTCGAAGGCGAAGGTGGTACCCTGACCCAGCACGGTCTCGACGGTGAGGGTGCTCCCCATCGCCTCGACCAGCTTCCGACAGATCGAGAGTCCGAGTCCGCTGCCGCTGAAGGCATAGTCACCGGCCTGCTGCCGCCGACGGAACGGCTCGAAGAGCATCGGCATCGCGGCTTCGGGGATCCCCCGCCCGGAATCCCGGACCGTGCACCGAAGCCGGGTCGGGTCCTCCGGGAACTCGACCAGGGAGACGTCGACCCCCCCCTCACCGGTGAACTTGAGCGCATTGGTCGTCAGGTTGAGCAGCACGCGATTGAGCGCTCCCGGGTGACCCACCCGGAGGTCATGGGCCGGCCCGGTCATCGTCAACTTGAGTTCCTTCTCCTCGGCAATCGGCAGCACGATGTCATTCACCGCCTCGAGCACCTCGAGCACGCTGAAGGGGATCGCATCCCGGCCGACGAGGCGATCGCCCCCGCGCACCAGCTCGATCACGTCCGACGCGACCGCGTTGAGCCCGAAGGCCGCGGAATAGACCAGCCCGAGCTGCCGTTCCTGCAACAGCGTGAGCGGCCCGCTTCGACCCCGGAGCATCGTCTCGGCGAGAAAGAGGATCGAGGTGAGCGGCGACCGGAGATCATGGGCGACCTCGACCACGAGGTCGAGACCGCTCGGTCCGGTCAATCGATCCTGGAAATGGTCGGACCACCCCGGGTCGAACTGCTCCGAGACCGTCTCGATCGCCGAGAGGATCCGGATCGTGTCGGCCGCGGCCGTGCGGTCGGCGCTCATGCACTGGGCGAGCACCTCGCGGCGGAGCCCCACGAGCAGCTTGCGCTCGAGCGGTGTGCTCGTCTCGGGGCGTGCGCCCCCCCCCCGACCGGCGAGGGTGGCGCCGACCTCGTTGGTGACCGAGGCCATCACCGCCGCGAGTTCGGCTTGCGATACCGCGTCGGTCCGATAGGCCTGCCAGTCCTCGACGATCGTGTCGGCGGCGGCGTCGAGGCGCCGGCGGGCTTCCTGGGCGTCGACCATCGGCTACTCGCCGGCGTCGTCGCGCTGGAGGCCGTGCTTCTCCATGAGGCGGTAGAGGGTGGTCCGGTCGATGTTGGCCTGGCGAGCCGCCTTCGACATGTTGCCACCCGCACGGCCGACCAGCCGCGTCAGGTATTCCCGCTCGAACTCCCCAATCACCTGCTCCTTGACCTCGTGGAACGGCCCCTCGAGCACGGGCGCGGCGCCGGAGCGTTCTTCGGGTGCCTCGACATCGTCGTAGGTGGGGATATCGCCCGGCTCGATGTCATGATCCGGCTCGGTGAGGACCGCCACATGCTCGATCACGTTCTGCAACTCGCGCACATTGCCGCGCCATGCCCGCGTCCGGAGGAAGGCGATCGACTCCTCGGTGAGACGCGGCATCCGGTCGGGCATCTGGCGATGCCGCTGCCAGAACACCCCGAGGAAATGGTTGGCCAGGATCTGGATGTCCTCGGGGCGCTGCCGAAGCGGCGGCAACACGATCGGGACCACCCGGAGACGATAGAAGAGGTCACCCCGCAGGATGCCGCGCTCGACCGCCTCCTGCGGGTCCCGGTTGGTCGCACTGATGAACCGGACGTCGACCGGGGCACCCGAGGTCTCGGCGCCGACCCGTCGAATGACGCCATCCTGCACGACCCGCAGCAGCTTCGCCTGCAGCGGCATCGACATCTCGGTCAACTCGTCGAGGAAGAGCGTCCCGCCATCCGCCGTCTCGAGCAGTCCGGGCTTGTCGCGATCGGCCCCGGTGAAGGCACCCTTCCGGTGACCGAACATCTCCGACTCGAGCAGCGGCTCCGGCAGTGCCGCGCAGTTGATCGGCACCATCACCTTCCTCGCGCGCCGCGAGTGCTGATGGATGAACTGGGCGATCACTTCCTTGCCGGTGCCGCTCTCCCCGCTGATGAACACCGAGGCATCGGTCGGGGCCACCTTCCGGGCCAGTTCAACCGCCCGGCGAAACGAGGGGGAGATCCCGATCAGGGCGTTCGATTCGGGCTGAGCGTTGTGGCGGTTGACCTGCTCGCGGAGGTCGGCGGCCTCGCGCACCTTGAGGATCGCGTGCGAGGCCCGGCCGATCAGGACCTGCAGGTGGGTCGCCGAGAACGGCTTGGGGAGATAGTCCCAGGCACCCATCCGGAGCGCCTCGATGCTCGACGTCACGCTCGGATTGCCGGTCATGACCACGACCAGGGTCTCGCGATTGACCTCGAGGACCCCATTGAGGACCTCGAGCCCCGAGACCTGCGGCAGGAGCAGGTCGACCAGGACCAGATCGAACGGCCGGCGACGGATCAGGTCGAGTGCCTCCTCACCCCGGGCGGCGAGGGTCACATTGTAGCCCTCGCTTCGGAGCACCGAGGCGCAGCTCTCACGCAACGTCCGCTCGTCATCGACGATCAGGATCCTGATCGTAGCCCGGACGTCGGCCGGAAGGGTCAGCGCATCGCGCCCCGCCGACTGTTCCCCGCCCGACCCGCCGCTCCCGGCCAACGCCATCCAGTGCTCCTCGGGAAAATTCCTGAACACGACCGAAGCCCGGAGGTGGGCCAGCGCATTCACGCAACGGACCAGCGAGGCGAAAAGCGTGCCGGAACTGTTGGACCCGGGCCACGACTTGGCTCAGGATCGATCATTTCCGTTGCGAAGCCACGTCACCCGGTGCGTGGATACTATCATTCTGTTGCGCTTGCGCAACATTAGCCGCATTTCTGTGGCATCGTGACCGCTCCAGTGTGGCGGCACCACTGTTGCGTAGCAGCGGAGGAGAACCCGTGTTCCGGACCTGCCGGACACATCCTGAGGTCCAGTCAGGCGCCCAGACATATCGAGACCGCATGAGCACCGAAATCGCACCCATGACCGGGAATCTCCCCGCCTCCCCCCTGCCCTTCGGCCACGATGCGTCGGCGGGGAGCGGCGTGGGGGCGACCCATCCATTGCACCGGATGTTGTCGGCGTTCAAGCGCTTTGCGTGGCTGATCATCCTGCTGACGGCGGTGGGCGCGGCTGCCGGCTGGGGCATGACCCGCTTCATGCTGCCGAAGTATGTGGTTCAGGGGAGCATCTTCCTCGAGGATCGTGGTGGCAAGACAGGGCCGGTCGAGGCAGATCCGTTCCTTGAGGGCGCGCAATGGCTCGAGCTCATCAAGAACCCGCGGGTCCTCGACTGGGTCGTCCAGAACCAGCGGCTTTATATCGTCGGCCCCAATCCTGGGCCGGGCACACCGACCCGCGAGGGACCGTCCGGACCCGACGCCACGCTCTTCGATGAATTTGCCATCGACACTTCCAGGTTCGTGCCGGGGCGATACGAGCTCAATTTTGCAGCGGATGGCAAGTCCTGGTCGCTCAAACACCTGACCCGCCCCAATCTCACCGACAAGGGGCTTGTCGGCGATTCGGCCGGTCGCGCCCTCGGGATGCTGTGGGTCCCGCGCCCACGGCAGCGGATGTTTGGAAAGGACTACACCTTCACGCTGCTGACCCCGCGCGAGGTGTCGAACAGTGTCGCGGGGGCCCTGTCGACCGACATGGGGCGGACCCGTGGCTCACGCTTCGTGAAGGTCCAGTACGATGGGACCGACGCCCTGCGGACGGCCCGGACGCTCAATGCGATTCTCGATCGGTTCGTCGAGCAGGCTGCGACGCTCAAGAGCGCCTCGCTGGTCGCGACCACCTCCGTCCTCGATTCGCAGCTCCTCGCGGCTGAACAGCGGATGCGCGACGCCGACCTGGCGCTCCAGAATTTCAAGATCAATACCGTCACCGCTCCGCGCGAGGATGCGCCGATCGCTGGCGGCCTGCAGATGACGACCAACTACACCTACGGGTCGTACATGCAGCTCCGGACCGTGAGCGACTCGCTCCGCCGCGAGCGGCGCCAACTCGCCGACCTTCTGGGTCGCGCCATGACCGGCGGCCTCGTGACCGACCAGCTCACGGCGATCGGCATCGTGCGCTCCTCGCCCCAATTGATGGCGGCGATCAACCAACTGGGCAGTGAAGAGGCGAAGCTCCGGGAGCTGATGGGCCCTGGTGCGTTGCTCGATGCCAACAATCAGGTGAAGAATCAGCGGGCCGCGATCGCGATGTTGCGCGACTCGACGCTGCAGCAGCTCGGGCGTGCCGTGATCACACGTGTCGATGGCGAGCTCGAGAGCCTCGACCAGCGGATTGCCACGACCGCTCGGGAGATGCGAGACATTCCCCAGCGCTCACTCACCGAGTCGAGTCTCCAGAACGACCTCGACCTCGCGCGGAAGACACATGCACAGGTCCGTGAACGCGCCGAGCTGGCACGTTTGCAGCGAGCCAGTTCGCTCGCGGATGTGAGTGTCCTCAACTACGCCGTGGCGCCGCTCGAGGCGTCGAAGAACCGGAAGCTGGTCATCATCATTCTTGGTGTCCTCGGCGGCTTGGGTGCCGGCCTCGGCCTGGCGTTCCTGCTCGACATGCTCGACGGCCGATTCCGCTATGCCGACCAGGTCACCAAGGGTCTGGGGCTCAGCATCCTCGGCGTGGTCCCGGAGATCCGCCGGGCCAAGGGGAAGGGTGCCTCGGCCGAGGAGGCCGCCCAGGTCGTGGAGGCATTCCGCACCATTCGGCTCAACCTGAGTCATGTCTTCCCCGAGAGCGGCAGCATCTCGCTCACGGTGACCTCACCGATGCCGGGTGACGGCAAGTCGCTGGTGTCATCGAACCTCGCGCTCTCGTTTGCCGAGGCCGGCTACAAGACGCTCCTGATCGATGGCGACACACGGCGTGGCGAGTTGCACCGGACCTTCGGCACCCAGCGTCGCCCCGGCCTGCTCGACCACCTCGCCGGTGACCTCGAGTGGACCGATGCCACCCGCGCGACCTCGCACCCGAAGCTCACGCTCCTGCCGGCCGGCAGCCGACACCGCAATGCACCGGAGCTGATGGGCTCGCGCAAGATGCACGAATTGCACGCCACACTTCGACAGAAGTTCGAGGTCATCATCATCGACTCGCCGCCGCTCGCGGCCGGCATCGACCCCTTCGTGCTCGGCACCGTCAGCGGCAACCTGATGCTGGTGGTCCGCGCCGGTTCGACCGAGCGCGATCTGGCGGAGGCGAAGCTGCAGATCATCGATCGCCTGCCGATCCGTCTGGTCGGCGCCGTGCTCAACGATGTGAATACCTCGATGGACGAGTACAAGTACTACGCTTACAACTACTCGTACGGCACGACCGAAGAGGACGAGGAGCTGGTGCAGCTGCCGGCGACGATCACCTGAGGCGAGAAGCGAGAAGCGAGAAGCGAGAGGCGAGAGGCGAGAGGCGAGAGGCGAGAAGCGCAACATGTACGGGCGCAACATGTTGCGCCCGTACGCCTGCCCGCATGCTTCTCGCTTCTCGCCTTACGCCGCCAACTCCGACGACGTCCGCTCGAGCAGCGAGGCGACATCGAGATCCTTCAGCGTCACCAGCTCCGGGACGCTCACGACCAGACGGAGAGTCGGATGGACAGCGACCATCGCCTGCTCCAATCGGGTCGCGAGGATTGCCGCCCCTGTCGCATCGGTCGTCCCGATCACCGCGAAGCTGTTCGGCCCCAATCGACCCTTGGCGTCGGCCGTCCGGGCCGTCCGGGTGAGCATCTCGCCGATCCGCTGGGTGAGCTCCCGATCGGCGGGGCCATCGCCCACCGTCATCGCCACGCAGGCGATTCCTTCGCCGCGGCGCTGGGCATCTGCGGCGAGTTCCGCGGTGCGCCGCGCCAGACCAAGCCGACTGTAGAGCATGGTCTCGGGATCGATGAGGCCAGCCATGGTGAGCCGGATGACTTCGCGACGGGCGGCCAGATAGGCGCGCACCTTGTGCAGCAAGGCCTGGCCGTCAAGCGGTTGACCGTAAAACTCCCAGGCTCCCGCCTCGTAGGCGGCCAACCGCTGGGTCCGACCAGAGGGCCCGGCGGTGGTGATGATCACCGGTGTCGAGGCACCAAACCTGGGATCCTCACGAATCTGGCGACAGAGCTCGAGGCCACTGAAGTCAGGGAGTTGGTGGTCGAGAATGAAGGCATCCGGAAGGCGACGGCGCGCCACATCCATCGTCTCCGCCGCCGTGAACGTCCGGACAACCCGGTAGCCAGCAGCAACGAGGATCGTTTCCACCGAGCGCGCGGTCCATTCGTGATCGTTTGCGACGAGAACGAGGCCGCCCGGGAAGTCCGGTCCACTCGATGTGCTGCTAAGAGTCACCATCCGGCTCCAAGTCAATGTCAGCGGCCCAACTGATGCGTTAACGCAACAGAACTGTCACAATGGGTCGCAGGTGGTTCGGGTGATCCGAATGACCGCGGTCGCATGAGTCACGGCCTAACAGATTGCAGGTGAATGGTTTAGGTACGCATCCACACCAGTGGGGCACCCGAACCTGGGTACCGCAACGCCCACCATGATGCAAGCGGTCTGCCGCACGAGCGGCGGACCGCAGGGCCGTACCCGACAACCGGTCGCTTGTTGCGTCAGAGCAACGATAGTAGCGGCCATGCGGCACTCTGTGGCGGAAAGCCGTCAGAGACCCGCAGCGCCAAACCGTGCCGACACCACGGAAACCGTTGTCCCGCTACAGCTTGGCCCGACAGTTGCACCTCCGGGGCCCGGGAGCACGGGGCTTGCCGTGCTAGAGGGCCGAGACGACCACGATCACCACACTTCCGGATTGACCTGCAAGGATGGACTGCCTGTGCCGCGCTTCTCAAAGTTCCTGACCCTTGGCACCCTGCTGGCCCTCGTGGGCCCGCTCGGGGCACAGGTAAACGACCCCGACTCGCTCTTCATCCGGCTCTCCTCATCACAGCGCGCCATGGTGACCCGGGCGGAACTGCAGCAGTCGCTCAAGGAACTCGAGGTCGTGCTGGCCTCGGACGGCTACAGCCCGGTGATCAAGGAACAGAAGGCGCGGGAGGCGGCCACCATTCGTCGCCGACTTGCGGAGGGCGACATCCGGCCAGGTGATGTCATCACGCTGGCGGTCGCCGGGTCCGAGGGCCTGAGCGGGCAGTTCACCGTCACCACCGACCGCACGATTGTGCCGGCCGACGCGGGGCCCATCTCCGTGGCGGGCCTCCTTCGGAGCGAGGTCGAGGATTACCTCCGGAAGGAGATGCAGAAGTACATCCGTGATCCGCTGGTCCGCGCCGAGGCCAACATCCGGATCGCGATGTTCGGGGGGATCAATCGGCAGGGTTACTTCATCGTTCCCGCCTCGGCGCTCCTCACCGACGTGATCATGTCGCCACAAGCAGGCGCGGGGCCGAGCGGTAACCAGAAGATCGAGGACAGCCAGATCCTCCGCGGCGACGTCGTGATCCTCGATCAGGAGGGATTCAAACTGGCGATTCGCGAGGCGAAGTCGCTCGACCAGCTCAACTTGCAGGCCGGCGACGAGATCCGCATCGGCCAGAAGCGGAGCGGTCGTACACCGATCCTGGCCTACATCGGGGCCGCGTCCTCGCTGACGTTCATCATCCTCCGTATCTTCTGAGGTACGGGAGCATGCACACCACCATGGCCAAGACCGATGAGTCAACCTCCGAGCGACCTCGTGACACCGCACCAACTCGTGTGGGGGGTGTGGCACAGGCCGCGGTTGGGGGTAACGGGCTGATCCGGGTTCTCAACGTGATCGTCGCCTTCGTCGGCCTTGTGCTCACGCTGCCGGTCTGGCTCCTGATTGCCATCGTGATCAAGCTGACGTCGCGCGGTCCGGTCTTCTACAGCCAGACGCGGGTCGGGCTCGACTCGAGGCGTGACGATGGTCGGCGCCCCGACTCGCGCCGCTCGCACGATATCGGCGGCCGGCCGTTCACGATCTTCAAGTTCCGGACGATGACCGTGGGTGCCGAGCGCGAGGGGCAGGCCGTCTGGGCCAGCGCCAATGACCAGCGCGTGACCGCGTTCGGCGGATTCCTCCGGAGTTGCCGCCTCGATGAGCTGCCGCAATTGCTCAATGTGCTGCGTGGCGAGATGAACATCGTCGGCCCCCGGCCAGAGCGGCCCCAGCTCTTCGCGGAACTCCGGGCCCAGATCCCGCATTACGCCCAGCGCCAGCGCGTGCCGCCGGGAATCACCGGCCACGCCCAGGTCCACCTGCAATACGACACCTCGGTCGAGGATGTCAAGAAGAAGGTGCAGCACGATCTCGAGTACATCGCCAAGCGGAGTGCCTGGGAAGACTTCAAGATCATGCTGAAGACCATTCCGGTGATGCTGTTCCGGAAGGGCGGATGGTAGCGCCGGTGGTGCCGGTGCCGCTCGAGCTCAAGCCCTGGCGCGACGAACTCGGTCCGCCGTGGCCCGTGGCGCGGATCGCTCCGATCGTGCTCGCGGTCATCGCGTTCGTCGTGCTCTATGCCGGCCCGATCCGGGTACTCGCGGGCGAGTGGTGGACCAATCCGGATGCCGGCCACGGCCTGCTGCTCTTCCCGGTTTCGCTCTGGCTCGCGTGGTCGGCCGGGCTCCGGGTCGCGGCGCGACCCAACGTCGTGCTTGGTGCCACGCTCATCATCGGCGCCGTGCTGCTCCGCGCCATCGGTGGCCTTGCCGCCGAGTTCTTCACCCAGCGGTTCGCCATCTGGCTCACCGTGGTCGGGATCGTCACATTCCTCTGGGGCTTCCGGCAGGTCCTGCATTGGTGGCTGCCGATCTCGCTGTTGTTGCTTTCGATTCCGCTGCCGGCGACGATCACGAACTCGCTTGCGGTGCCGCTCCAGTTCCAGGCCAGCAAGCTGGGCACCGCGCTGATCGAGTGGCGCGGTATCCCGGTCCGGACCTTCGGCAATGTCATCCAGATTCCGGATCAGACGCTCTTCGTCGCCGAGGCGTGCAGCGGGCTCCGGTCGCTCACGGCGCTGATCGCGCTCGGCGTGATGATCGGCGGGATCTGGCTCCGGACCGTACCGGCGCGGTTGCTCATCCTGGCACTCGCGATCCCGATCGCGATCATCGTGAACGGGTTCCGGATCTTCCTGACGGCGTTCCTGATGCACTTCGTCTCCCCCGAACTCGGCACCGGCTTCATGCACAAGTCCGAGGGGTGGGCGATGTTCGTCCTGGCATTCGGCGTGATCGGCGCGATCGCGATGGTGATCCGGTTCGCCGAGACGCGCTTCCTGCGGTGGCGAGGAGTGGCCGATGCGTAAGTGGCAAGCATGGTTGCCGGGCAGCCTGCTCACGGTGGGTGTCCTGCTGAACGGCACGCTGGTGTCGCGGCGCTCGGGTATCACCCCGATCGCCGGGAATCTCCAGACGGTGGCCGACACGATCATGGGCATCCCGGCCACCGACATCCGGGTCCCCCCCGACGAGGAACGTGTCGCGGGCTATTCGGACTACATCGTGCATGAGTTCAAGATTCCCGACGGACGGACGCTCAACATCTATGTCGGGTATTACGACGAGCAACGCCAGGGCAAGACGATCCACTCGCCACGCAATTGCCTGCCCGGCAACGGCTGGGAGCCGATCAGTCGGCGGGTGGTCGATGTCCCCTCCACGCGCTTCGGCAGCGTGGGGATCAATCGCTACGAGCTGGTCCGTGAGCAGGAGCGGGCAATCGTCTTCTACTGGTACCAGGGTCGCGGCCGAGTGGCCAGCAACGAATACCTGGTCAAGTACCAGTTGCTCCGTGATGCGGCGCTGCGTGGCCGGACCGAGGAGGCGATCGTCCGAATCGTCGTGCCGGTGATCGGTGATGACGTCGACTCGGCTGACCGGATCGGTCGTGAACTCGCCGGGCCGCTCATCGACGACGTCGAGCGCGTCCTGCCGACCTTCTGAGCGCCGGGATGTCCTGGCTCCGGCAGGGGCTCCGGCACACACTGACCGCCGTCCTGCCACGCGACCGCTTCCTGACCCGGGGCGTGACCTCGGGCACCGAGGTCGCGCTGACCTTCGACGACGGCCCCCATCCCGAGCACACCCCCCCCCTGCTTGACTCACTGGCACGCCACGGGATCACGGCGACGTTCTTCGTGGTGGGCCGGGAAGCCGAACGACACCCGGCGCTCGTGCGGCGGATCAGCGACGAGGGGCACACGCTGGGCCACCACTCCTGGACCCACTCTGAACCGCGCCTGACCTCGAGCGCCACCTTGCTGGGCGAGGTGGAGCGCACGGTCGCGCTGCTCGCCTCGATCACGGGTCGCGTCTCGGATCGCTTCCGGCCTCCCAAGGGGCAACTGAGTGCTCGCAAACTCGTCGCCCTGATGCGGGCCGGGCAACGCATCGCACTCTGGTCACTCGACCCGCGTGACTACGCCATGCGCGACACCGCTGCCTTGATGGCATGGGCTCATGCGACCGCCCCGGTTCCCGGTGACATCGTGCTGCTGCACGATGTGCATCCGCACGCTGTCAGGGCACTGCCCGAGCTTGCCGGCTGGCGCGCGCGTCACGGCATCATCTTCGTGGGGCTCGATGCCTGGTTGCCGGCGGAGCGGGCGGCGTGATCCGTCGGCGCGTGCTGCTCGTGTCGTATCACTTCCCGCCTGTCGGTGGCGCGGGCGTGCAGCGACCGGCCAAGCTCGCCAAGTATCTTCCCCGATTCGGGTGGGACGTCTCCGTGCTCCAGGCCGCGAATCCCTCCGTACCATTACTCGATCCCTCGCTGCTCGAGGACCTGCCCGACGACCTGGTCATCGTGAAGGCCCGGACACTCGAGCCGGGGTACGCGGCCAAATCGGCGACGGCAGGGCCACCGGGTGGATCGTCGTCCTCCCGCCTGAAACGGATCGTCCGCAGCCTTGCCACCATGGCCCTGCAACCGGACGCTCAGGTACTCTGGCTGCCGGCGGCACGTCGTGCCGGCCTCGACCTGCTCGCGCGTCAGCCGCATGATGCCATCCTCGCTACCGCACCGACCTACACCAACCTCGTGCTCGGCGGGATGCTGGCCCGACGGACTGGTTTGCCTCTTGTCCTCGACTACCGCGACGAGTGGGACATCAGCAGCGCCTACTGGGAGAACGCGCCCCGTGACCCGATCTCGCCTCGGGTCCAGCAGTGGATGCAGCGCCGCGTCCTCCGCGCCAGCCGCGCGATCGTCGCGACGACGGCCGCGAGCACCGCTCGGATCGCGGCGCGCGCCGCCGATGCCGGCGTGTTCCCGCTGGCGCGCTGCATTTACAATGGCTGGGATCCCTCGGATATCCAGCAGGTCGACGGAGTGGCCCCGGCGGTCCCCCGGGATCCCACACGACATCGGATCGTGTATGCGGGCACGCTCTGGGCCCTCACATCGATCGCCCCCGTCGTCGAGGCACTCCTCGCGCTTGCGCGCGAAACCCCTCGCCTCGTCGAGCGGCTCGAACTCGTCGTGCTCGGCCGGAAGACACCGGAGCAGGAACAGGAGCTGGCGCGTCTCGCAGGCACTGCCGTGACGCTGCACACCCCGGCCTACGTACCGCACGCCGTGGCACTTGCCACCATGCGTTCGGCCGACACCCTGCTGCTGCTCCTGAGTGATGTGCCCGGCGCCGAGCGGGTGGCGCCAGCCAAGCTGTTCGAGTACCTCGCGCTCGGTCAACCGATGCTGGCGGTGACCCCCGCGGGCGAGACCGCCGACCTCGTGCGCGCCGCCCAGCCGGATGCGTGGCGGAGCCCGCGGGACATCCCCGGCATCGTGGCATGGTTTCGCACCCGGCTCGATCCGAATATCGGGGGGGGGAGTACCACCGGGACCCCACCCGACTACGCGGCGCGGTTCACACGCCACGCGCTGGCCGGAGAGATGGCGGGCGTGCTCGACACCGTCACCAGGAAGGACGCGCCATGATCTTCCTGGCCGACCTCCGCGCCAAGGCCGAGTGGAACTACGGGGATCGTCGACCGCGAACCCTGCTCAAGACCCTGCTGACGGATGGCACTTTCGCGATGGGATGCTATCGCCTGATGTGGTGGGCCGATCGACGTCATCTGGCACCGCTCGCCATGGTCTTCGGCAAGATCAATGCGGTCTTCGGACAATGCATCATCGGCCGCGGGGCCGATTTCGGCCCGGGTTTCGTGCTGATCCACAGCCAGGGCGTGGTCATCAACGGCTCGGTGCGCGGCGGCCGGAATATCCGGATCGAACATCAGGTGACGATCGGCGCCGAGAAGGACCAGAGCCCCCGACTCGGGGATGAGATCTTCGTGGGTGCGGGAGCGAAGATCATTGGAGCGGTGACCATCGGCGATGGCGCCCGGATCGGGGCGAATGCCGTGGTGGTGCGCGATGTCCCGCCCGGCGTGACCGTGGGAGGGATCCCGGCGCGAATCCTCAAGCTGGCCGACGGCACGAGGCCGCCGGCCGAGCCCGGATCGTGATCGTGCGCTAGTTGCCCACCATGATCGGCGGGCCACCGTCGTCGCGCTTGGCCATCGCACCCTTCGAGAACCTGAGTGCCGCCCAGCCGGTCCAGAGCATCGCGGGGACGTAGAGCGCCGCAATCACGATCGATTTGAACGAGGCATCATCGAACGCCGGCTTCTGGTCTTCGCGCACAAGGCGACGCACCTGGAGCGCGTCGAGCCCGAAGGAGAGCACGGCCAGCCCGATGATCACCGCGAAGACGATCGCCCAGATCCCGAGCAGCCTGGCCGACAACTTGTGGTCCAGCAGCGCGTTGAGGGCCAACGCAAGCATCGTCCCCATGGCCACCATCGGCATGGCGCCGATCAGGAAGCCTGCGGCACCATACTTCCATGTCATCGCCCCGAAGTCCATCGGGGTGATCGAGATCGCGAGATCCAGGAGCTGATTGACCACCAGCACGGCGATCAGGGGATAGAGCGCCCCGAGAAGCGTACGTTGACGATTGGTGAACTCGGCCATCACTGCCGCCTGATGTTGAGGGTGCGGTCTGGAACCATGGTCTGGAATCTCCACAGGGAATGGCAGAATGCATACCACCACTGACGACGTCCTGCCATACCCATCGGTTGGGGTGCTCCACCTGACCATCAGCTTCGCCCCTGGCGGGCGTCGCGATGCAATTGTAACGCTTGCGGCAGCATCCCGCCCATTCGGCATCCGACCCCATCTGGCCACCCTGCGTGGGGATCCGGCCGACTCCACCCCGTTTCGGCACAACTTCGACAGCGACCAGTCCCTCGAGATCGAGGGACGCCCATCGTTGCGACAACTCCTCGACCTGCGGCGTCATTGCGTCGCCCAAGGAATTCGCATAGTGCACGCGCACGACGCTTCATCCCAGTTCGTGGCATCGATGCTACGGATTGTTGCACCGTCGCTACATGTGGTCATGACCTTCCACCGCTCACTCGGCTTCGAGTCGGCTGGCTGGCGCAACCGCCTGCGGAATGCCGCCACGCTCACGTTGGTCGACAGAGTGCTCACGGCATCCGGGGAACGCCGGGAACACTTCATCGCCGAGAACCGGATTCCCGGTCGCAAGGTGACCACGATCCCGCTGGGCATCGACCTGGAACGGTTCCGGCCTGACGCGCTGGCCCGGGCGCAGGTTCGGGCGGAATTCGGGGTCGGACCCGACGAGCTGCTGATCGTTTCGGCCGGCCATTACGGCCCCGAGAAGGGGCTGGATATTGCGGTCACTGCCGTCGGGCTCAGCCGCGATACCCTGTCCCAACGCGGGTTCGTCGTCAGGCATCTCCACATGGGGACCGGCGACCCCGACCGCATCGCCTGGATGAAGGCACGGGTCGAGGAGGCAGGCGATGCCACCACCTTGATTGGCCAGCGTCCCGATCCGGAACGAATCCTTGCCGCTGCAGATCTGTTGCTTCACACCCCGCGCCTCGAAGCGTTTGGCCTGGTCCTGGTCCAGGCCATGGCCGTCGGGCTGCCCGTCGTGGCCTCATCGGTCGGGGGCATCCCGGAGATCGTCGCCGCCGGGGTGGGGGACCTGGTCCCCGCCGGCGATCCACGCGCAACCGCGGAGCAGCTCGACGCCCTCCTTGCCGATCCCGGCCGCCGGCGTGCCATGGCGGCGGCCGCGGTTCAGCGAGCCCATGCGGAGTATGGTGCGGCCACGTTCGCCCGACGCCACCGGGAGCTCTACGACACCCTCTGGCCGTGAGGCGAGGACTCGGCACTGGCCTGCTCCTTGCTGACCTGAGCACCGTTCCGGACCGCCAGCGGGCTGGTCCGCCTGATTCCAGTTGCCGGAGATTGTCCAGATGTCAGAGCCCACCGTGACGATCGTCGTGGTGCCCCGCGATCGCTTCAGCAGCGTCGAGGCATGCACCCGTTCGATCATCGAGAACACGCCGGAGGTCAGCTTCAGGATCGCGTTCCTCGATTTCGGCTATGCCGCCGCGACGAAGCGTGCCCTGACGGCCATCTGCGCGGGTGTGCCGATGGAGATCGTCGATTGCGGCCGGAGCATCCCGATGGACGGCTTCCGCGATTACCTGCCCCGCGTCACCACGAAGTACACCTGCTGGGTCGACAACGACACCTTCGTGACCGAGGGCTGCATCGCTCGGCTCGTGCAGAGCGCCGAGGAAGACGGCATGCGCGCCATCCTGCCGCTCACCTTCGAACGCGAGGGACTCGATGTCGATGCCCGTCGGCTCGAGAAGCGGGTGCATATCTCGCACTCGGAGCTCCGCAAGGTGACTGTCGAGGGCAAGGAATATGTCTTCGACTACAAGCCGTATCGTCGGGCCAGCAAGGAGGAGGTGCCGCCCGGTCCGTGGACCATCGACTTCTTCGAGCTGCACACCTTCTTCGCGGAGACCGACCTGCTCCGGCAGATCGACTACCCGTCGATGGTGGTGCGCGAGCATGTCGACATCGGGATCCAGCTCCACAAGCTGGGCGTACCGATCTGGTGCGAGCCGCGGGCGGAGGTGATCTTCGACAACATCCACTCCCGGCCGACCTATGAAGACCTCAGGTTCTTCTTCTATCGGTGGTCGGACCCGTTCATCGACAAGAGCCATGCGCTCTTCGAGCAGCGACACGGCTGGCGGTTCTTCAACGAGCAGTTCATGAAGCAGTGGGCATTCCGGCGTCGGGTCTTCTCGGTGGCGCGGTTCTGCTTCGTGCCCCACAAGCTGGCCGACCTGCTCTCCCGGGTCATGGTCAAGCTTTTCCGGGCGCCGATTCCGGCCCACCTGCGGCACGATCCGACCAACGAGTCGGTGCGAGCCTTCGAGTCGCTCGAGACTCAGCCCACCACGGTCTGAGTCAGGCAGGCATCCCGATTCCCGCGATGCAACGGGTCACCGTGGTGCACCTCGTGTCGACACTCGGCATCGGCGGCCAGGAAATGGTGATCCATTCTCTCGTCTCGCACGCCGACCTGCGTCGGTTCCGCCCCATCGTGCTGGCGCTGCATGACGGGGGGCCGGTGGCCGACCGCATTGCGTCGCTCGGCGTACCGGTCGAGGTGCTGGGGGGGGGCGAAGCGGGGACCGTCACGCTGATCCGCCGCCTGGCGGCGCGGCTCCGCACCCACTGCCCCGACATCCTGCATACCCACAACCCTGCCCCGCACCAGCTCGGTGCCGTGGCGCATGTCTTGGCGCGCGTCCCGGCGCTGATCCACACCAAGCATGGTCGGAACAACTTTCCGACGCGGACCCGGCGCTGGGCCGAGCAAATGGCCGGACGCGTGACCGACCTGGTCGTCCCGGTCTCGGAGGATGCGGCCGAGGTGGCCCGGACGGTCGATCGGGTACCCGCTCGCAAGATCCGGGTGATCCACAACGGAATCGATCTCACGGCACTGGGCATGGCGGAGGTGCTGCCTTCCGGTCGGGCTCCTCGGGCAGTGCATGTGGCCCGACTCAATCGGGTCAAGGATCAGCGTTCGCTGCTGGCGTCGACCCGGCTGCTGGTCGATCGGCATCCGGGCTTTCATCTCGACATTGTCGGCGATGGTCCGATGGGGGCGGAACTCCGGGCGCTCGCCACCGCGCTCGGGCTCGACTCCGCGGTCACGTTCCACGGCATGCAGGACGACGTGACACCGTATCTCGCGAACGCCGACCTGTTTTTGCTCCCCTCGCTCTCCGAGGGAATCGCGATCACGATGCTCGAGGCGATGGGGAGCGGCCTGCCGGTGGTCGCCACCGACGTGGGTGGCAATCGCGAAGTGGTCGTCCAGGGTGAGACCGGCTTGCTGGTACCCGCGGGCGACCCCACTTCCCTCGCGGATGCTGTGGATCAGTTGCTCGCAGATCCGGCGCGAGCTCGATCCTGGGGCGCAGCGGGTCGGCAGCGAGTCGAGACCGATTTCAACATTGCCGGGACGGTGCGTGCCTACGAGGCGGCCTATCTTGAGGTCCTCGGACGCCCGGTCGTCGCGCCCGTGGCGGTGCCGGCCTGATGGCGCGGTTCGACGTCACGCTCCGGCGCGACCTGATCCGGGCATTCGAGGGTGGCCTCAAGCGGCGCCCCGTGTTCGGCTACTGGTCGGAGCTCGAGGCGAGCCAATGGTGGGACACCGAGCGGCTCGAAGCGCTCCGGCTGGGACGACTCCGCGCGTTGGTCGCACATGCCGCCGCGACCGTGCCATGGTACCGTGACCGCTGGGCTGGATCTGGGCTCGACGCCACTGCGCTCACCACGCTCGCCGATCTGGCCCGGTTCCCGGTGATCGACCGGGAGGTGATCGTGGCGCATCGACACGAGATGCGCTCGACCGCGCCCGGGATGAAGTTGATTGCGAAGGCGACCGGTGGATCGAGCGGTGTCCCGTTGCAGTTCGACCTCGACCACGACAGTAACGAGCGCCGGATGGCGGCGTGGCACCGTGGCTACGGTTGGGCCGGAGCCGGTCCGGGCACGCGGCAGTGGTACCTGTGGGGGGTGCCGCCCGACACCACGGCCGGGTGGCGGAAGCAGAAGGTGCGGCTCTACGACCGACTCTATCGTCGGACCACCATGAGTTGCTTCGAGTTGGGCGAGGCGACGCTGCCACGGTTCGTGGCCTCGCTGGCCGCCACCCGTCCCGATGCGATCGTGGCGTACACCGGTGCGCTCTACGCCTTCGCCCGGCTGCTCGAGGCACGTGACATCGTGCCGTATCAGCCGGGGTCGTTGGTGGTCGGTGCCGAGGCGTTGCACGACTTCCAGCGCGAGATGATCGAGCGGGTCTTTCGGGCGCCGGTGTTCGAGACCTACGGCTCGCGGGAGTTCATGCTGATCGGGGCGGAGTGTCCCGAGCATGCGGGGCTTCACCTGACGTCGGAGCATCACGTGGTCGAGATCGTCGATGCGACTGGACAGCCGGTGGCCGAGGGGATCGAGGGCGACGTGGTGATCACCGACCTGACCAATCTTGGCATGCCATTCATCCGGTATCGCAATGGTGACCGAGGGGTGATGGCGGCGGGGCAGTGTGCCTGTGGTCGCGGGCTGCCACGCCTGGCACGGGTCACCGGCCGACGGCTGGACGTGTTGACCACACCCGACGGGCAACGACTGCCGGGCGAGTTCTTCCCGCACATCATGAAGGAGTTCGCGTCGGTGCAGCGTTTTCAGGTGATCCAGGAGGTGGCCGACGAAGTGATCGTGCGGATCGTGGCGCCAGCGTGGTCGGCCGAGGATGGCGCGCGGTTGGCGCGTGAGGTCGGCGCCGTGGCGGGGGGCCGACTTCGGGTCCGGGTCGAGACGGTTGACGTCATTCCGCTGACAGGGGCCGGCAAGCTCAAGGTGGTGGTGAACCGGCTGGCGGAGCGCGCGGGTCGGGCCGATGCCGCGGCGGGGGCCACGTGAGTCGGGTACCGAATCGCAGGCCGGCGATGCCGGCGGCGCCGGCGGCGATGGGCACAGCCGAGCTGGTGCGGGAGGCAGCCGCCGCACCTGGGAAGGGGCGGTCGAGAGGGAGCAACGCGTTTTCGCTGTCGGAGGGCGGGGCAGCGGAGCGCTGGATCGCTCCATTCCTCGGGCTTTACCTCGGCTGGGCGGTGGCGCGAATTCCGGAAGTTTTCCCTGCCGTCGCGATTCCGAAGCTGCCAATGGTTCTCCTCATAGTTTTCATGGTCATTCTAGCCGTGGCCATCCCACCGGACGCGTGGGAGCGAGTCTGGCATGAATCCCACCCGCTCAAACTTGTGGCAACCCTCGCCGTTCTCTCGGTAATCACAGCACCGCTCGGCATCTGGTTTGGTGGGTCATTCTGGTTTCTCCGAAATCGGTATGTGATCGCCGTCGTGATCTTTCTGGCCTGTTTGATTTTCCTGAGGGATCGGAAGGCGTTGCGCACGGCGGTCGTGATCTTCATCCTGTGTGTGGCAGCGATCGCCATCTACACGCTGATGCATTACGACCCGACCGCCGATATTTACGATCAGTATGGCAATCTTGTTGATCCCAGTCTGGTGAGCATCGAACAGCGCCGGGTCCAGGTTAGTCTCTCGCTTGACTCGAACGACTGGGGGGCAATCCTCGCAACCAGCACACCGCTGGCCGTTTGGCTCTCTGCCGGATCTATTTGGCGACGCCTCTTTTGGGGAGCGATCGCGCTCCTGTTGATTGCCGGCGTAGTGCCCACCTCCTCTCGAGGCTCGTTGCTCGGCTTGATCGCCGCCGGTCTGGTTCTGGTTTCAGTTGGTGCGACAGGTTGGCGACGAATGCTGATGCTCCTGCTCGTCGCAGGATCCGGCTTGGTGTTCTCAGCCATCGCAACTCAAGGAGAATTGGGAAGATTTTTTGATTTCGGCACGGACGACTACAACGTGTCCGGTAACGAGGGCCGCTTCTATTTCTGGCGGCAGGGTATGGTTTGGATGATCAAACGTCCGTGGGGATACGGAATCGACAACTTCCCCACCTACTTCGGTTGGTTGAACGGACCTGACCGGGCAGCCCATTCGATGTGGGTGCAGTATGGAGTGGAACTGGGCGTCCTGGGCCTGGTGACGATCATCACTCTCTGCTGGTTCCTGTTCCGTCGGCTTCGGCAGTGGCGGAAAGCGGCGTTGGCCAGGCGCCGTCTCGCGGGAGATGTGATGGACAAGGAGGCCATCCTCTTCGGGCATGTCATGGCCATGTTGACAGGGACGCTCGTGACCGGAAGTTTCCTCTCGAATGCCTACTATCCATTGACATACATGTCATTGGGCATTGCAGCCGCCGCCCTGCTCGGTTCGCCGCTTCGCGACCTCCTCGCGAATGAGCAAGAGGCCGGACTCAGTGCCCCGACTTCGTCGCCGAGTGCCCCCGTGTTACGAGGCAGCCGTCCGCCAGCACGACGGCGATGACCGGTTCATCTCATGAAGTCCCGGATGGGGCTGATTCCGGCCACCGAGTGGCTCGGAATTCGGCGTGGCTCATCGGCCAACCGGTCGCGCTCAACGTCATCTCAATTGCCTCGACTGGCTACATCGCGCGAGCACTTGGACCGACCGGCTTTGCGACATTCAATATTGGACTTGCGTTCGCGCTGATGTTCGCACCGTTGACGAACATGGGGCTTCGAGCGCTCACCGTCCGCCACTTGGCACAGAACCGTGATGGTGCGACTACCTATCTCGGGACTGTCCTCGCCCTGCGCCTGATCCTCGCGACATTCGCTTTCGGGATCGTGATGCTCGCTGCCCCCCTTGGCAGTGACAGTCAGGCCACCCGCGATGTCGCATTTGTCGCAGCTTTCATCCTGTTGCTCAACACGGTAGTTGGGGTCCTGAGCGATGGATTTCATGCGCGAGAGGATATGGGAAGGCCCGCGCGCGCAGCGATGGTCGGCGGACTGGTGCTCACGGTAGCAAGTGTGTTGGCCGTGGCGGTGGGCGGCGGCCCGACCATCTTGGCGCTCACCTACCTGCTGGGACCTGTGGTCAACGCCATCCTCCTCTGGCATTTTGCTGGTACACTCGGGATTCGGCCGCGGTTGACGTGGAATCCCCGGGAATTCCGAAGATTGCTCGCCGAAGCGCTACCATTCTTCGGTCAGGGCCTGCTTGAGTCTTTCAGTGGGCGGATCGATCTTTTCCTGCTCGCACGCACCCTCGGCGAAGCGAATCTTGGTGGGTACACGGCGGCGACTGGCCTACTCGGCCGCGCAGCCATCGTGGTCGATGGCTCGGCCACCGCTCTGCTACCTTCGCTGGCGCGCTTGCGCGCTAGAAGCCCTGGACAGGCAACGCCGCTGATGCGTACCATGCTCCTCTGGTTGCTGGCGATCAGCTTGCCACTTGCCGTCGGTGTGGCGATCGCCGCACCAGAGATCATGCACTTGATCTACGGCACGAAGTACCTGGATGGCGCGCCAGTGCTCGCGATCGCGATCTTCACGCTTCCACTCACCGCGGCCGCCGTCGTGCTGGGTCATGGCCTCTTCGTGACACACCGGAATCGACTCGTCGTGACGACCAGCATGGGATCTACCGTGGCCACCACGGCAATGTTGATCCCGGCAACTTTCAGCCTAGGATTGATCGGTGCCCCGATCGCGCGGTTGATCGGGCGAGCCTTGCTGGCCACGACGAGGGCTCCGGCAGCAATCCGTGACTATGGACGCCTCTTGCTGTGGCCAGACACGGTACGATTGTCTCTCCTGACAGCAGCGGTGGCTGTCCCTGCAGCCGTTGCCAGGTCAGTTGGTGACGGTATTCCGCTCATGCTCCTCGCAGGGACAACGGGCACCGCACTTTGGCTTACACTGGTCTGGCGTCTCGGTATGATTCCAGAGGCCTTGCGCCAGCGATTCAGCCGTCTCCTTACTCGCCGCCGTGGATGACATGATCCTGCTCTACGGGTACTACGGAGAGCGAAACGCCGGCGACGATGCGTTCACGACTATCTGCGCGAACGAACTTGTGCGACGTGGTCATCGACAAATTGGCGTACTCGGCTCCGAGCTGCCACGAGTGACGCACTTGCCGGCTCGCGCCCTCTACTTTCGTCGACGATTCCGCGGATTGTCGACCAGAATCGAGCACGCGCGGATCAATCATTGGCTCGCGCGGGGTGCACAGATCGTGATCGGTGGGGGCTCGCTCTTTCGAAGTTCAACCTCGTTGATCCAACTCGGCCGACTCCTGGACAGGTCACCGCGGGCTGGACACCACGCCCTCGGAGTTTCCGTTGGCCCGTTCCGAGACAGGCAGGCCGTTCAGCATTGCCGAGAGGTTCTTGAGCGCCTGGACTCAATCGGGGTTCGTGATGAGGTGAGCCTGGCACGAGCCCGCGAGATCGCACCCGGTGCGAATCTGCGGCTCACCTTTGATCTGGCGCCGCTCCTCTCACGGTGGCTAGCGCAGCCCGAGACCGAAGTGCCAGCGCAGACCGGAGCGCTGGGAGTGGCGCTCTGTGGTCCAGCCTTGTCTGAGCAAGGCTACCAGGCAATACACAAGTCGCTGTGGCACTGGTTGCATGGAAGACCTGACCGGAGCGTGGTTCTCCTGCCGTTCAATACCCACCCACGGAAGGGTGATCTCGCGATCCACGAGCGGCTTGGGAGGGAGCTGCGTGGCGTCGGGGAGGTCGAGTTCTATCGTTACACTGGTGACCCACGTGCCATGTGGTATCGTATCGGGCGTCTCGACTGCATCCTGGCGATGCGATTGCACGCTGCCGTGTTCGGGTATTGTACCAATCGGCCAGTTCTCATCGTGCCATACGAGGAGAAATGTCATGCGTGGGCGAGAATGATCGGGCACCGGCCGGAGCTTGTGGTCGATGCGCCGGCTCTGGACGTGACAGATGTTGATCGGGTGAGTAGTGCGCTTCCCGGTACTGTCGCATCTCTCCCGATCTCCGAAGCGGTGAGCCGCGCCACCATCAACTTTGAGTGGGCTGATTGATGACCCACACCAGCGTCATCATCCCAGCCTATTGTGCGGCTGGCACGGTCCGCCGCGCGGTGGACAGTGTCCTGCGGCAGACGATGCACGTGCTCGAGGTGATCGTGGTGGACGATGGGTCGCCGGATGGGATTGCGGCGGCACTCATTGGGACGGATCCGAGGGTGCGTGTGATCCGCCAGCCAAATGGCGGGGCTGGATCGGCGCGCAACACTGGGATTGACGCGGCGTCGGGGGATTGGATCGCGTTCCTCGATGCCGACGATGAATGGCTTCCTTCCCGGCTCGCAAGTCAGTTCGAGGCGATTGAACGGTACCCCGACGTTGGGCTGATCATGGGTCGGTTCGAGGTGCGACCCGCGGGCCTGCCTTCCGGGACCACGAGTGGCTGGTCCAACATTCCGACCGCTACTCCGTTGGAGCTGCGCGGCGATCGCGCCTTGCGATTCGCCGCGGCCTGCTGGACAGGGACGGTCCTCGTTCGACGCGACGTGGTAGGCGAGGAACGCTTTCGAACTGATTTGCGCACGGCGGAAGATCGGGAATTTTGGTACCGGATCAGTATTCGGACGCGGGTCCTTGCGTTGGACGAGGTGTTGGCAGTTCAGCACGTCACCTCGGGCTCGCTGTCGACGACCGACATCGACGACGACTGCGCTAACATGCTCAAGGTCGTGGGACTGCACGGGGATGATCTGACCCCGTCCGAGCGGAGAGCATGGCGGCTCGAGCTACTGAGGAGAAGGGCGGCGGTCCACCTCGCTGCAGGTAGATTTCCTGCTGCACATGCTGCCGCGAGCGACCGCCTTCGCCTCGCCCCTTGGAGCCTGGAGGCCTGGTATATCTGGCTAAAGTCGCTGTATGGTGGCTCGCGGTGACCGACCCGACGAGGATCGGTTTCCTCTCGACTGTGCACCCCCACCCCTGGGCACCGACCAAGGGGGTCTTCAACCAGGGATTGCTCACCAGCTTGAGCGGAGCCGGTGCGAGGGTTGCGGCAGTGGTGCCAGTACCATGGACCGAGCGCCGCGGGCCGGCCGCACGACTCGAACCTGGCTACGAGGCATACTACCCACTTTGGTTGTACCTTCCGCGCATTGCACCGCTGCGCCTGGCAGATCAGATGCAGCTGTGCACCCGGGTCACCCGAAAGCGGCTTTGGAGGCCGGATGTCGTGCTGTCCTACTGGACTGACCCGGACGGAACAGTCGCTTCACGATGGGCCGCAACTATCGGCGTCCCGTTCGTGCAGATGGTCGGTGGCTCCGACGCTTTGGTCCTGGGAACCCACCCCGCCAGGCGTGAGAGGATGATCCGGACCCTACGCGTCGCCGATCGCATCCTGACTATCGGCCCGGGGCTGCGGGACACGCTCGAAGATTGGGGCCTGGACACCGGGAAGATCTCCGTCTTTCAACGTGGTGTCGATCGCACCATATTCTTCCCAGCGCCGCAGGCCGAAGCCCGAGAACGACTTGGGCTGCCGTCTGATCGACCGATACTTGCTTGGGCAGGCCGACTTGTTGACGTCAAGGGTATTGACGTGCTCCTGTCGGCGCTGCAGGACCCCGCACTCCTTCGACTCCGCCCGCTGGTCGTGTTGTTGGGCGAAGGACCCAGGCGGAGCAGCCTCGAGGCGACCGCACAGACCTCCCTCCCCAGCGACACCGTCCGATTCGTGGGAAGGGTTCCGCACGGGGCACTCCCGGACTGGTATCGGGCGGCCGACCTCATGGTTCTGCCCAGCCATTCGGAGGGCGTCCCCAATGTGCTCCTCGAGGCGATGGCATGCGGAACGGGGTTCGTCGCGAGCGCTGTGGGGGGGATTCCTGAGCTGGCAGGCGAATCGACCTCGGAACTCGTGCCTCCCGGGGACTCGATCGCCTTGGCCGAAACGCTGGTGAGACGTCTCACAGCAGGGACAATTGCCGTTCGCCCGGTCCCCGACCGGCGCGAGACTGCCTCGGGATTGCTCGAGGTGTTGAAAGACGTGATCGCGGAGCGGGCTTGCCCGCCCTCGACCACCAACCGATTATTGGACTGAGCCGTTGGCTGGCCAAAGGGTCAGCCTTGGAGGAGATGGTATCATGGTGGTGTTCGATCAAATCCGGTCGCGATCAGCCGTCGTGCTGGCACTGAGTTTGGGGATTGCGGCTGCAGCCGGTGGTTGTGTGGACCCACAAATCGGCACACTGGGCGGAGCGACGCCCGAGCTCCCCGGTGCTCCGACATTACCACCTCCTGCCCCACCACCTGCACCTCCGACTCCACCGGAGAACCCCCTCCCACCGGCCCCGCCGCCGGGGGCGGGCGGCTATAGCGCCGCGGCACTCGCATGGACGCCAGGGCCCGGAGATACCTGCACCCAGCAGGACCACCTTCGCTACACGGCGAGTGGACCCGATGGAAAACTGTACCCGATCTGGCACCCACCGGTCGACCCGGTAACCGGCTGTACCTTTGGGCACGAGCATGGGACGGATCCATCCACTTCACCGCTTGACACGTTGGGACCAATCCTCTTCGGCTACGTGAACGAGCAGGCGCTCGATGGGCCACAGTTTCACCGACACGAGGACCACGTCGGGCACAAGGTGGAAGTGGCGAATGCCGTAACGTTCACGCCGTCTGGCGGTGGTGCAGGCTCATCCACCGTCTGCAACGTCGTGGCGAAGCTGCATCAGGGCACTCATTCACCCGATGCGTTCAGCAACAATCTCCATGAGCAGGTGACGCGGGTGTCGTGTGACAATGGCCTCGAATTCGAGCTGCAACTGCTGTCCGCGATCGGGCAGGCCGGCGGATTCGCGGTGCAGTGCGTTGGTGGCAGCCGACTGAGCGTTGGACCGGCCAACCCCGGGGACAGTCCGACTTCGAGTAACCCGTTGAGCCCTGGCGGATCGATGGGAGATCGTTTCTTGCCGACTGATGCATGCGTGGACAAGCCGCGGCCGAACTATTTCGAGATCTGGAAGACCCAGAATGTCATCACCGGTGTGGACGGAAGGCAGGCGGCCAGGTTCGCTTGGTACTGGTCGGTTAGCGACCCAAGTCGCTATTTCTCCGCAGGCACGGCCACCAGGACGATCGAAAGCTGCTACAGGCGGTCCGGCACAGCATTCCTGACGATCAGCAACCCCTGCGTTGGCTTGCGCAGTGAATCGACCGAACCAGTCGACTGGAACGACCCGAGGAGTCCATTCAAAGGGACCAATCGTGGATTGCGCCTCAATGACTTCTCGGTGACTCATCCGAGTGGGCCCGAAGTCTTTTACACCGATGTACTTGGCATGAACGCTTCGGCCACCCCTTTTGCTGGTTCGGTCCGACAGCACGTCCGGCATGGCTCCCACGCACCGTACGCCTTCGCCGGCCCCTCAGTCGGCAGTAATCACGACGCTCCCGGCGTCCACGCCCCGAACTGACACTCACCAGCTTCTCGGTGCAGAACGCCAGCCTACTCCGGGCTGGCGTTCGACTTTCCGACCGCCCCGCCCCATCTTGCCCCCATGATCGCCCTCCCCAAGCACGCCCAGCTCTGGCTTCCCGGCCTGATCCGGAGCCGTGTCGCACGCCGACTCCGCCCGCCGGAGCCGGTCAGTCACCTCTGGGTGATGATCGGTGACCACTACGAGCCGTATTGGAACCAGCCCGGCCACGCCACCGCAGAAGCCCGTGTCCAACGCTGGGCCGAGCAGTGGCCCCGCATCGCCGAACGGCACCGCGACCACCTCGGCCGACCGGCACAGTACACCTTCTTCTACCCGCAGGAGGAGTACCGCCCCGAACTGATCGAACCGCTCGCCCGGATGACGCGAGATGGCGTGGCCGATGTCGAGGTGCACATCCATCACGACGGTGACGGCGAAGCCGCCTTCGTCGCGAAGATGACCGAGTTCATCCGGGCGCTCCACCACGACCACGGACTCCTCCGCGACGAGGACGGTCGGCCGTCGTTCGGATTCATCCACGGCAACTGGGCCCTCGACAATGCCCGGCCCGACGGTCGCTGGTGCGGGCTCGACAACGAGCTCACCCTGCTCCGGCAGCTCGGATGCTATGCCGATTTCACGCTGCCGGCCGCCCCCGATCCCTGCCAGACGAGCCGGGTCAACTCGATCTACTGGGCCGTCGACGACCCGGCAGCACCCAAATCCCACGATAACGGGATCCCCGTGACGCCGGGCGGCACGCCTCCTGCAGAAGCTCTCCTCATGGTGCAGGGACCGCTGGCCGTCCGCTGGCCAAGGGACCGATGGCCCCGCCCGGCATTGGAGGTCGGTGAGCTCGCTGGCCACGATCCGGTCACCGCCGGCCGGGTGGCCGCCTGGCTCGATCATGCCCCGCAAGTCGGGTCACATAGATTCCTGAAGTTGCATGCACATGGAGCGCCAGAGAAGAATGCTGAACCACTGTTGGGCCGCGATCTGGATGCATTGTTCTCCCTCACCCGGGCTGCGGCCGCGGTGCGTGGATGGCAGATTGTCCATGCCACGGCATGGGAGTCGGCACGGGCCGTCCGAGCAGTCGCGGCGGGACAAGCGCCGATCGATCATTTGCGCTAGTTGCTAGCGCGTTGGAGCGTCAATGCGGGTCGAACAGGTTACCATTGAAGAGGGAAACGGCACCGCGCGGCTGACTGGCCACATCGCCGGGCACCCACTGTTCTGGCAGGTCACCGGGAGTGGCGCTTTCGAGCCCCGCGGCGAGCCATTCGTCGCCGCACTCCTGCCGGCGGCCATGCGTTCGGGTACCGCAATCGTGCTGCCGCCCGAATTGCCGGTCGACCCCGTCTTCCTCGCCAACATGGTCCGCCTCCAGTCGATCTTCAGCCGTTGGTTTCTCGGCGTCGCCCCGGTCCGCATTCAGGCCCGACCCGCTCCCCGACATGTCCCGACTGTCGAACGCGCCACCGGATATTCCGGGGGTGTCGACTCGAGCTACACGGTCGATGCCCTCGCCCGCGAGCTCGATGCCGCACTGCTCATCGACGGCATCGAATACCCCAGTCGCGACGAGGAGCTCGCCGCACGGGTGACCAACGCGTTGGAGTCCGCCCTCAGCGGCCGAGGCGTTCGCCTCGTCCAGGTTGTCACCAACGTCAAGGCCGCACAGCGTGCGCTCGGGGCATTCTGGGCCGAGGCCATCGGCGGTGCCATTGCGAGCGCGGTGCATGTCGCCGGATTCAGCAGCTACCAGATCGCTGCGAGCAACAGCTGGGAGAACCTGCGCCCCTACGGCTCGCATCCGCTGACCGACCCACTCTGGTCGAGCGCCGACGTCCGAATCGGACATCACGGCGCCGAACTCCGGCGCATTGACAAGATCCGCCACCTCGGCAGCGTGCCGGATCTGTTGGAACACATCCGGGTCTGTTTCCAGGGGAACGCCTACAACTGCGGTGTCTGCCAGAAATGCCTCCAGACCGCGGCCGGATTCCGAGCGCTCGGCATGCGATCGAGTTCGTTGTCCCATCTGGAAGACGCCCGACTACTTCGGAGGGCTACCGTCGAGCACGACGGTGATCTCGTCGATTGGCAAGAGATCCTGCTGCCAGGACTCGAGCGTCACGACCCGGAGCTGTACCGTGAGTTACTGGCGCTGACGCGGCGCTACCACTGGCGAACACTGCTTCGCGATGCCGACCGCGTCCTGACCGGTGGACGCTTCCGGTCGATGCTGCGTCGCCGCTCCACGCGGGAACCCGCCACGGTGATGTCGAAGGAGCCGCCATCAGTCGGCCACTCCCTCCACGTCTCGAATGGTTAACGGTCGGGTCCTCGACGCCGATTCGCCGCTCAGCTCGCCCGCGCTGGCACTCTGGGCCGATCGGCAGCGCGAGGCCCCATCCGACCCGCCCTTCCAGCGTCACGATGTGCTGATGGCCTTGCGGGCGATCCACGCACCCGATCGCCGCCTCACCCTCGCCATAGGGGGGGGGGATGCCGCCGGCGCGATGAGCATCCTGCCATGTTCCTTCACCCGCCGACGCGTCGGCCCACTCCCGTTCCGTCTGATCGAGGGTCCGGTCGGCTACCACGCCTCGGCAGTCGACTTCGCGCTGTCGGGCGGCGCCCGATCCGATCACGCGACCGCCGTGGCACTCCTCGCCTCGGACGGCTGGGACCTGCTCGAGTTCCGCGGTGTCGCCGCGGACAGCGCCCTCGCACGGGCCTTTTCCGCCACGGACTGCGCTATCGTCACGGATCATGACGCGCACGCGGTCCCGCTCGATGGCGGCCCCATCATGAGCACCAAGCGTCGCCGCAACCTGCGCCGACTGCTCCGGCGGCACGAGACAGTGTCTGGCGGGACCATCACCGAGGCATCCCCGGCGGAGCCCGACTGGCCCGACATCATCCAGGCCTACGCCGCGTTGCACACCGCGCGGTGGCAGGGCACGTCGACCCCATCGAGTCTTGCCGATCCCGATGTGCGTCAGCGCTTTTCCCGCGTCCTTGGTGGCCGGGGAGGGCCAGCGGGGCTCTTCGCGGTGGTCCTCCGGACCGGCGGCGCCATCAGCGGTGTGGTCCTGGCATGGGATGACAGTGCACACGTCCACGCGTGGCGGCTCGCGTACGATGTGGCGCTGGCACCGATCAGCCCAGGACTTCAGCTCCTGCAGCATCTCGCAGAAGTGTCGGCGTCGCGCGGACGATCGCTGATGCATCTCGGGCGAGGTGACGACGAGTACAAGCAGAGCTGGACCACGACCCGCGTCCCGCAAGTCATTGTCCGCGCGGTCAGCGCGAGCGCACGCGTGCGACTGGCGGCATCGGTCGGACGGCTGTTCGGGCGCGCCCCCTTCGCCGGCTGGCGGCGATGACGTTCCGGGTCGATTGGCTGCGCGGCGCGGAATCACGTTCGCCGGAGATGCTGGAGCTCTGGACACGTCTGCACGAGGCGACACCCGGCATCAGTGTCACCAGCGGGCCCGCCTGGTGGCGCTTCATCGAGGACACCTTCCGGCCCGAGCACGAGCACCGGCTCGCTGTTGTGCATGACGCAGGCCGCGTCGTGGGCGTCTTTCCCGCGGCCTGTACCACGACCCGCGGGCGGTTCGGCACGGTGCGCACCCTCACCCATGCCAATGGACCGCACACGTACTACGGCGATCCCGTGGTTCCACCCGACGCGGCGCGGGAGACCATCCCCGTGCTGGTGCGAGCGCTCCGCGCGGTCCGCGATGTTCGCCGCCTCGATGTGAACCGGGTCCGCCTCCCGTTTCCGGACTGGCCAGAACCCGTCAAGTCCTCGGCCGATCTGACCGTGCGAGGTGGCCTCGCAGCGGGCGGCATCTCGACCCGCGTCCTGCGCGACATCGAGCGAACCGTCCGGCGTCTCGAGGAGCGTGGCGTGCTCCGCATCGAGCGCCTCGCAGGATCGGCGCTGCGCGGCATCGGACCGGAATTCGCCCGTCTGCACACCGCCCTGAAGGACATGCAGGAACAGTGGTCAGTCTTCCGCGACAACCCGGGTTCGGCGGAGCGCCTGGGCCCGGCACTCACGGAGGGACCGATCGCCCACCACGCCGGGGTCGTCAAGGTGTCCCTCAATGGCAGGACACTTGGCATGACGGTCCTGTTTCATGGCGGTGGTGAGACCCTTAGCCATCGCGTGGCCTGGGACCCGACAGAGGCGCGCTTCGGTATTGGTGCGTTGCTGATGCGGGAGGCGATCGGCTGGAGCAGTGATCGAGGCGACGGCTGCTTCCGACTCGGGCCGGGCGATGAACCGTACAAACGCAAATGGGCGACCGAGATCGCCCAGGTGCATCGTCACCAGCATGTCCGACCGCGCTGGCAGCATCTCCGCCGGCAGCTCGGTCGTGATTGATCGGGGCCGCCCCCCTCGGCAGATGTTCACCTCACTTGCGGCGCGCCCGTGCGACACGCTCCGCCGTACCGGTCGGATCCGTGAGCATCGCCTCCTGCACCTCGGCCATCTCGCTCGCGTTCAACCGGATGTTGTTTCGCCGGATCCATGCCAGGAAATCCCCGAGGTCGAAGCGACCATTCCGGTTGCCGCCGGCATCGAACGCCATGCGCTGGTCGGTGGTGAGTTGCCCTCCGCCGCGGAACAGGTCACGCACCGCGATCGACGGTGTCGGCGTGCTCACGCTGACCACCTCGAGCGTGTCGACATAGACCGCGCGCACACCGGGATCGGCACTCGCCGTCACCACGATCGAATCGACATGCACACCGACCCCGAGGGCACTCACCTGCCGGGTCCACCGGAGCCAGCCAGGGGCCTGCCCGGCCGTGGTTGTCAGGGTGAGCCAGCTGGCGCCCTTGGTCGCGGTCCACGCGGTGCTGCCGAGTCCGGTGATCGAGGTCACCTGGACCGAGTCGCTCATCACCCCGTTCGATGGGGAACCTGACATCCGGACATCGCGCCGCTTCAAGCCCCGGCGAGCGAGGACGACCTGGGTCACCGGTGCGGTCACCACCTGTTCGATCACCACGGTGGAATCGATGAGTCGAGCCACCAGGCCATTGGCCAGCACCGTGATGGTGTCGACGTGCGTCCCCGGCAGGAGCGTCGCGGTGTTGCGATTCCATGTGACGGTGCCGCTGCCGATCCCGCTCGTGGTCGTGAGCTGGGTCCACGCCTGGGCGCTGCTGGCCGACCAGGTGGCGCTGGCCGCACCGTCACCAGTGAGCTGGAGCACGGCACTCGCACTCGCGGCATTCTGACCCTGGGTCACGGAGGTCCACCGCGAGCTCGGCGAGAGCGCCACCACGAGCGGCTGCGGCGCCGCTGTCACGACGAGCGTATCGATCACCAGCGCGGGTGATCCGGTCGCGTTCGGGACGGTCACCTGCAGGGTGTCAACGTACGTGCCAGCGGCCAGTCCCGTGGCGGTCCGCTGCCACCGAAGCATGCCGCTGCCAACCCCGTTCGCCGTCACCAGCGACGTCGAGCCTCGCCGTCTGGTGACCGACCATGCGGCCGTACTGGCTCCGGTCCCGCTCAGCCGCACTTCGGCGCTGTCCCGGAGGACATCACTACTGCCCTCCCCGGTCACCACCCGACGCGATGCCGGAGCGAGGGCGAGCACCAGGGGTGCCGGCGCCGCCGATACCGTCAACGAATCCAGCAACCGGACAGGAGATCCCGTCGCCCCGGGGATCGCGACCGTGATAGTGTCGACGTACAGCCCCGTGGCGAGCCCGGCAATGTTCCGGACCCACCGGATCCTGCCGGATCCCGTGCCGGCACCGGTGGTGAGCGTACTCCATGGGGCCGTGTGACTCGCAGCCCACGATGCCGACGCGGCACCATCACCGGTCAGCGTCAATACCGCCGAGTCGGCAGCGGCCACGGTGCCGCTCTGCACCGTGGTCCGGCGTGACGTCGGGGTCAGGCTCGCCGCGAGCGGGATCGGGGCAGGAGTCACCTCCAGGGAATCGATCACAGCCACGAACGTGGCAGGATTTGCTGCCAACGAGATCACGATGGTGTCGACATGTACTCCGGCCGCAAAAGAGCCGGTCTGCGTGTACCAATGCACCCAACCGGAGCCGAGGCCGTTCGAGTTGACCAGGACGTTCCGCCAACGCGACTTGGTGGCCCGCCATTCGGCCGATGCCGCGCCAGTGCCACTGAGCGTCACGTAGACGGAATCGTACGAACGTGACTGGCTCCCCTCGACCATCGTCCGCGAGCGACGGCTGCTCGATGCCGCGATCGACAGCGGTTGCGTGATCGTGAGCGTGTCGATGATCCGACCGGGCGAGCCGGCGGCACCGCTCGCCGTCACCGTGATCGTGTCGACGTAGACGCCGGGCACGAGGCCCGATGTGTTGCGCGTCCACGCGACCGTCCCGCTGCCGGTCCCGCTCGCGCTGGTGAGCGTGGTCCAGCTCTTCTTCTTGGCGGCCGTCCACGCCTTGGTGCTCGCGTTGTCGCCGGTGAGGGTCACCGTGCCGCTGCTGCCGGGGGCCGCGGTGCCCTGCTGTGCGCTCGCGCTCCGGGAATCAGGTGTGACCGCCAATGCCAGCGGCACCGGGATCGCCGTGATGGTGAGCGTGTCGATGATCCGACCGGGTGAGCCGGCAGCACCGCTCGCCGTCACCGTGATCGTGTCGACGTAGACGCCGGGGGTGAGGCCACTCGTGTTGCGGGTCCATGCCACCGTGCCGCTGCCCGTCCCACTCGCGCTGGTGAGCGTGGTCCAGCTCTTCTTCTTCGCGGCGCTCCATGCCGTGCTCGCGGCGTTGTCGCCGCTGAGCGTCACGGTGCCGCTGCTGCCCGGGGCCGCGGTGCCCTGCTGTGCCGACGCGCTCCGCGACCCGGGTGAGACCGCCAGGGTGAGCGGCACCGGCACTGGCCCGCCACCGGAGACCATGTTGTAGGCCTGGATCAGCCCCCAGCCGGTCTGTTCATCCCACCCGGCGGCGCCGACGTCGAGCGACCCGGATTGCAGCTTGGCCCGGATCTGTGCAAGGGTGAGGCTCGGGTTCTGGGCCAGCAGCAGCGCCACCACGCCGGTCACGTGTGGCGCTGCCATCGAGGTACCGCTCTTGGTGCCGTACCCCCCCCCGGGCATCGTGCTGTAGATGCTGCTGCCAGGGGCACCCACGTCCATCAGGGGGCCATAGGACGAACTGCCTGAGCGATTGTTCCCGCTGTCCAGGTTCGCGACCGCGATCGATTCGTTGTACGCGGCCGGATAGAGCATCGCCCCGCCCGTGTTGCCTGCCGCCGCGACCATGTAGGTCCCGGCCGCAGCGGCGTTTGTCAGGGCGACCATGTAGGCCCCGGCAGCGCTCTCACCACCGATGCTCACATTGACCACGCGAATGCCATTGGTCACCGCCCAGTTGAGTCCGGCGACCTGACTCGAGATCCACGCACCACAGCTCCCGTTGATCAGCTCGAAGACCTTGAGCGCGTAGAGCGACACTCCCGGTGCGACGCCGACCACTCCTTCGTTGTTGTCACGGGCCGCCACCGTCCCGGCGACGTGCGTACCGTGGCCGTTGCACGCGGCGATATCGTCGTCCCACGCCGACGAGGCAGTGCTGTTGGTCATCGCGTTGTAGCCACCGGCCCAGAGGAGGTCCGGGTGGTCGCGGTCACCGCCGGAGTCCATGATCCCGACCTTCACCCCAGCGCCCTGCCCGACCACCGCCCACGCCTCCTGGGCCTGAACTCGATCGACGCCCCACGGAACGGTCTGCGCGGTCGCGCGAAGGCCTGGCTGCTCCCTCAGCGCACCAACCGGCTGCTCATCCTGGAGCCAGATGACGCGATCTGGTTCGATCAGGTCGACATTCGGGTCCCGGATCAGGGAGTCGATCTGGCTCTCGGTGGCCTGACCGGCGAGGCCACCGATCAGGTAGAGGGGCTTGGCGGTCCGGATCTTTGCACCGGCCCTGAGCCGTGCCTCGATCCGATCCACCTCGGATCGACTGACCGCCGGTGTCCCCTCGGCGCGGAGTCCCGGGTTCCCACCCGTCGGCTTGAGCGTGACGATGACCCGGCCGCCGTTGGCCGCGAGCGCAGCCTCGAACTCGGCCCGGGTCGCCGTCGAGAGCCGTCCCTGCGCCGATGCAGCGAGCGGGAGGGTGATGAGGGTGACGATCGCCAGTACCAACTGGCGGCTGTGACTGCGGGACAAGCGGCTCATGAACTCACCGGAAAGGGTTGATGCCCCGAGTATCGTCCGACATGGGGCACAACTGGAGCGGCCGCCCCGACATGGTTCGGGGCGGACGTACTTCCGTAACACGTTGGTCTTCAACGTCTTATCGGACGGATCACGGTGAAGTGGAGCCCAGCTTGCCCGGGGTCATGGCAATGGGGAGTCAACCGGCCAGGAAATCTCGCCAGGCTACGGATTCCCTGCGGGTGGCAAGATGGTCATGGGATGGGATCAACACAACTGTTGCATTGTTGCGACAATGCAACAGGTCGTGGTCGCGATGCCAAGGGGTACGGCTTCGATCCACGGCAGGCTGCTCGATCTCACGACCACACACAAGTCGTTACATGACAATGCTTTACATGACATGTGGCAGCGGTGCATCGGCCCCTGTCCTGGCAAGGCATGGAGTGGCACGCGCCATGCTCAAGTACCTCACGTCGAACCGAATACCGTGCTGTCTCAACCGTTCTTCTCCCTGAAGCTCAGGAGTTAGTCCCATGATCCGTCGCGCAATCTCTGCCCTGGCCCTGACCGCGGTGCTGGCAGCCCCGGCAGTCGCCCAGGCTCCGTTCCAGCAGACCTTCACGTTCCACTATTTCGGCTCCAATACTGAATACGACCAGTATGCCGGCCAGTGGAGCTCGAGCTACAACGCTGCCAACAGCGTCTTCCAGGTCTTCTGCGTCGACCCGGGCAAGAATGTCGGCCAGAACCAGACCTACACCAACGCCTGGGTCACGCCGCTCTCGTCGGGCAATTCCAGTCACACCCAGAACTACTCGAACACGTGGAACGCCCAGTACCTCGAGGCCGCCCGGATCGCCACGTTCATGTTCGCGAACCCCGTGGTTGGGTCTGGGCTCTCCAACGCCGCGGTTCTGGACTACCAGCACGCGATCTGGGCTGCGATGGGCTTCGCGGCCTACCAGAACGCCACCACCGCCGCGATCCGCGCCTCCGCGGCCGCCATCGTGGTTCACCCGAACCAGTGGCTCGTGATCACCGACGCTGGCAAGGATTACCAGGAGTTCATCACGTTCGATCCGGATCGTCCGCAGGAGACCGTCCCGGAGCCGGCCACGATGACGCTCCTCGCCACCGGCCTCGCCGGCATGGCAGCGGCCAAGCGCCGTCGCAACAAGAAGAGCTGAACTGGCTCGGAACCCTCGGGTTCCACTAGCTTGAGGGGCGGGTCGACCACGGTCGGCCCGCCCTTCCGCTTTCACCCCACACCACCGGACCGATGTCGAGCCCCTCCGCCGCCAGCCCGCATGCCGATCCCCTGGTCACCGTGGTCGTGCCGATGCGGAACGAGGCCGCCGGCATCATCGCCTGCCTCGAATCGATCCTCGCCAACACCCTCCCGGACAACGCCACCCTCGAACTGCTGGTGCTCGACGGCGAGTCGACCGACGCGAGCCCGGCCCTCGTCCAGGCCCTCGCCGAGCGCGACCCCCGGGTCCGGCTGATCGCGAACCCGGCCCGGCTGCAGGCCGACGCCTTCAACATCGGACTCCGAGAGGCCCGCGGCCGCTACCTGGTCCGGATGGACGCCCACACCCGCTACGACCCCGCCTACTGTGCCGAGTGCGTCCGATTGCTCGAGGAGACGGGCGCGGAGAATGTCGGCGGCGTCCAGCGCGCCACCGGAACCGATGCCATGAGCTCGGCGATCGCCGCGGCGGTGTCGAGCCGGTTCGCCGCCGGCGACGCCAAGTACCGCCATGCCACCGAGCCCGCCTGGGTCGACACCGTCTATCTCGGTGCCTGGCGGACCGACACCCTCCGGAAGATCGGTGGCATGCGCCCGGGCTGGGCGGTCAACGAGGACTACGAGATGAACATCCGGCTCCGCGCCACCGGCGGCCGGATCCATCTCTCGCCGACCATCAAGTCGAGCTATGCCGTCCGCGCCTCGCTCCCCAAGCTCATCCGGCAATACACCCGCTACGGCTTCTGGAAGGTGCGCACCCTCCGCACCCACCCCGGCTCGGTGCGGCTCCGCCAGCTCGTGGCGCCGGCCTTCGTGGCCTCGATCCTCGCCACCCCGATCCTCGTGGCGCTGTTCGGTCCGCTCGGCTGGAGCCACCTCGCGCTCTATGCGTGTGCCAATCTCACGGCGAGCGTGCTCACCGCGCGCGCCACGAGCTGGCGGCATCTCCCCCTCCTGCCGGTGATCTTCCTCGCGATCCACCTGAGTTGGGGCACCGGCTTCCTGGCCGGTTGGACCTATTGGCCGCTCCGGCCCCGCGATGCGGCGACGATCTGAGTCACCGCGAGGACTCCTCGCACGGCCGCTCTGCTGGGGACCATTGCTCGTCGCACTCATCGGGATGGCCATCCTTTGGCTGGCGGTCGATCGACTGTGGTGGACGCTGCTCTTCGGGTATGGCCCGCGCTGGGTGTGGTGGCCACTCGTGGTGGTACCACTCCTGGCGCGGTGTCGGCGCACGGAACGTGTCGCCTCGGCAGCACTCACCGGCGGGGTCGTGCTCTTCGGGCTGCAGGGATTCCAGCTCCCGATCGGACGACTGGCGCCAGGGGCTGATACGACCGGGGGCACCCTCCGCCTGATCACGTTCAATGCCGCGGTGCGCGGCGAGGCGCTCCCCAAGGCCATCGCGCTCGCCACGGAGCAGGCAGTCGACGTCCTCGTGGTGGTCGAGTGCCCACCGTTCCGCGGCGAAGCGATCGCGCGGTATCGGGAGATGGGCGTGGAGCGTGCGGGCGAGATCTGTGTCTGGCAGCCGAGCCACGCGCCCGTCGAGATCGAGCTCGCCGAAAAGCCCGTGCGCGAGATCGGCTGGTCCGGGACTATCGGCATGGTCCGGGGAATCGAGGGAGTCGGCGGGCCGCTCGGCGTGGTCCATCTTCGCAGCGTGCGGAATGAGCTGAGCGAATTCCTGGATCTGTCAGAACTCATCGGTCAGACCGACTCCATGGCGGCGCGTCAACAGAAGCGGATCGGCGGCTCGACGTTCGCCTCGCGCTGGTTCGAAGGCACCGAGGAAGGCCGACCGACGCTGGTCGTGGGAGACTTCAACCTGATCCGTGAATCCGCCGTCTTCCGTCGAGACTGGGGCAGGTGGCGCGACGCGTTCGGGGCGGCGGGCTTCGGGTATGGCCACACCTGGAACTCGAGCTGGTACGGACTGCGGATCGACCACGTCCTGACCGATGACTCGTGGACGGTTCGGAGCGCGCGTGTCGGTCCCGATCTGGGATCGGATCACCGCCCCCTGATCGTCGAACTACGCCGACGCCTGACGGTCAGCGAACAATGACCGCCTGATAGACGGAGTTGTTGGGCCGGAGGGCGTAGGTCGTCTGCTGGGCTGCGGCGACCACCAAGACGTTGTACTGGCTGGCGCGGGTGACGTCGCTGACCCGGAATCTGGCGACATTGCCGTTGGTCAGGGTACCGGTGACCACGACATCCCCAATGCCGGACGCTACCGTCCCGAAGCCATCGTAACTCGCTTCCGGGGCGATACTGTCGATGGACGGTCCGGTGACCCGCATCTGGAGCGCGCCATCGTCGGCGTACGGTGTGGTGAGCTGCACGGTGAGCCACCCGGGAGTGGCCGGCTGCTCGCCGGTGTCAGGGCCGGCAGGCGAACTCGCGCCGCAAGCGACGAGCAGCATGAGGAGGGAGAGAATGGGTACCAGACGAGAACTGCGGTGCGCCACGGCGAGCCGCCTCGAGAGCTTGTACGTGTAAGTCATGGCGTATAGCATCGACCAGATTCCGTCCGGTCTGTACCCCGTGCCATCCCTGGCATCCAAATGCATGTATGACAACGCTTTAGGTTCGATGTAATGGTGGTGAGTGCGCCAGATCTGCTGGAGCACTGTCCAATAGCTTGACACTTTGAGGTGACCCGTGGGCCGCGCCATCCGACTGGGCTGGACCGTCTTCGCCGGGCTGGCATTCCTCGGCGTCTGTCTGCTCACCCTCGTCCCCGCCCCGGGATCGCTGGTGGCGATCCGGGCGACCCCGTGGTGGTGCATCAGCTGTGGTGCATCCGGCAGCGCCGACCTGTTCCAGAACCTGCTCCTGCTCATCCCGCTCGGCTTTGCGCTCGCCCGCATGGGCATCAGCCGACGTCGGGCGCTCCCCCTCCTGCTGCTCCTGCCAGTCGGGATCGAGGTCGCACAGGCGCTCTGGATCACTGGCCGCGATGCGACGCTTGGCGATGTGCTCGCCAACGGCAGCGGTGGTGTGCTCGGGTTCTGGTTCGGGGTTCGGGCCCGCCTGCCGGTGCGCGGCGCTCGCCATGGCTGGCGATGGGCGGCCCTGATGCTCGGCCTCTTCGTCGCGCAATTGCTCGCGACATCGAGCCTGGTTGCACCATCACTCCGGGGCGGTCAACCAGCGCAATTGCGTCTGGCGCCCGAAGGAATCGGCAAACCGGTCTATCGCGGCACCTTCATGGCACTGGGCCGCAATGGACGCGCAATCCTAAACGCATCCGATGCCGATGCACAGGGCGATGCCCAAACCCACATGACATGGACCGCCGGCTTCACGTGGCAGGACACCGACGCGGGCACCCTCACCCCCCTTGTTCGTCTCGATGATGCGCATGATTGGCCACTCTTCGCGCTCGATCTGCGGCACCGCGCGGTGGGAGTCGAGGTGCGAACCCTCGGAGGTGTCCTCCGCTTCCGGACCCCGACCTGGCTCGCCCCGGTACCCCCACGCATCGCGCCGCGCGACACCGTGACGGTGCGCTACGTCGCGTCACCGGGTCGAGTCCTGGTCCGGACCACGGTCCACGGCATCACCGTGCAGCACCTGTTCCCGGTCGGTGCACAGCACGGCTGGTCGCTGATCAATCCGTTCACGCCCGCGCACGGTAACCCGACGGTGTGGCATCGCTGGACACTCGCCTGGCTCGCGGGATGGGGCCTGTTGCTCGGCCTGTCCGCCGCACCGATGCGCGTGCGCTGGCCGTGGGCCGTGGTGGCCGTGGTGGCACTTGTTGCCGCCACCATGTGGAGCGGCACCCTCATCGGAATCGACGAGGGTGCCGCCCTGGTTGTTGCCTGGCTGATCGGGCTGTGGCTCAGTTCAGCAGCAGCAGCTCACCGGCGACCGGACGGGGACGCAGGTACCAGGTCCCGTCCCCCAGTGGCACCAGCATCCCGGTGACCCGGAGGGAACGGCCCGGGGCGAACGCCTGGGTCGGCACCTGCAGGACCGAGTCGATCCGCACCAGCGCCGTGTCGGTGTCGCGCGCCAGATGGGCCACGAAGACGTTGCCATCGCGCGTCGTGTCGGCGATCACGGCGGAATCGATGCTCACGAGTGCGGCATCGAGTTCCCCCCCCCGCGCGTTCCTCGCCTCGGCCACCGTGATGGCGACGGTCGGGGGCACGGGACGTTCGGACACGGTCAGGATCCGCCCATCGGCCAGCACCGGCTGACCCGCCACACGGGCCGTCCGGCCGAAGACGATCACCGAGTCGCCCCGATTGTTGCCGCTGCGCCCCGGGCGGTGCGCCGAGGGGATGACCCGGAGGTACGCTGCCCCATCCGTCAGGTAGGTCGCCGAGTCGGGGAAATACTGGAGGGCCGAGGTGACCAGGCCGCGCACGAAGACGGGCCGATCGACCTGGGCCGCGCGCGCCTCGGTCAGGGTCAGGGTCGGATACCCCACGAGCACGTTCGAGGCAGCCACGGCCCCCTCGCGGGTGGCAGAGATCCGGAAGACCGAGTCACCGACGATCGTGCGGCTCGGCAGCGAGTCGCCGATCGACCCCGGCACCACGGCGAAGCGGTAGCGGCCGATCGGCACGTCACGGAAGAGCGCCAGTCCGACGGTGTCGGTGACGGCAACCTGCACCGTGTCGACGCCACCCTCTGCGAAGAGGGCCACCCGGACGCCCGTGACGATCGTGTCGAACGGCGTCGCGGTCCCGGTGCCGTCCCGGTCGAGGATCACCCCCACCCCGACGGCGCCGGTCACCAGCCCGGGGAGTGCGAGGTCCTGGCCGGCATTGTCACAGCCACTCGTGGCGGTCAGCAGGGCAAGGGTGAGCAGGATCGATGCGCGCATGTTCACTTCTCCACCCGGAGGCCGATGCGGATCGTGCGCGGATCATTTCGTCGCACGAGCAGATGCCCGAAGTTGCTGTTGAGGACGAGCGGCAGGACGACGCGGCCCTGTGCGTCGTGCGAGATGCTGCCGGACGGATCGATCAGCACGGCGGCCTGGTCGACTCGACCGGTGGCACTCGCGGCGAGGTTGAAGGCGTCGATGGTCAGCCGGACTCCCCCCCCCGATACCGGCAATCGCAGCGAGGCCTGCAGATCGAGGGCCTGGGCCATCGCCTCGCGGCAGCCGTTCCGGAGGGCGAACGCCGAGGTCCCCGGCGTGCATCCCGCGGCGTTGAGCAGATTGCCGAGCCCGGAGACACTGCTCGTGGCGACGGGGTCGTTGCCACTCGAGCCATCGCCATTGACGTCGGTCCCGAGCGGGAATCCCGCCGTGAAGGGCAAGCCGCTCCGCATCCGGAATCGTGCCCCGAAGGCGAGGTTGTCGCCGGGCGCCGTCCAGCGGAGCATGGCGGCCAGGCGATGCGGCACGTCGAGATCCGAGCGTCCTGCATCCCAGGTCGGCGCAGCGGCCGAGCCGTCGAGCGGGAGCAGCCGGTCAGCCGGATCTGCGCTGCGGGCGCCGACCATGTTGTCGCGGGTCTTCGACCAGGTGTAGTTCGCCAGCAGCTCGACGCCGGCGCCCAGCGCCCGCGAGACATCCACCCGTACCTCGTAGGTATCGCTGAAGCCGGTGCTCGCCAGCCCATAGACATGGTCGAACTCCCGGAGGCGTGTGTTGCTCCCGGGCGTGGCAGCGATGAGCGCGCCGACCTGTTCGAGCGATCCCCAGATCGGTCGGAGGTCGTTGCTGGTCGCCAGCGGTGCCGCCGGGCGATTGAGGTCGCCCCGCCGGAGCAGGTAATCGGTGTGGCGATAGCCGCCGCCCACCGCGACCACCATCCCCTGGCGGAACGCATGCCGCAGCATGCCATCGAGCACGAAGGTGCGCGGCGCCTTCACCCCGTCGCCGAAGAGCGTGTAGGCGTCGGCCGAGGTCAGGTTGGTCGGTGTCGGCCAGCCGATCTGGCCGAGCCCTCGCGCCACACTCACCTCGCCGGCCCCGCGCGCCACCTCCGCGAGCACGGCGCGGTCCCAGCGTCCGGGGACCAGCCCCCCCCCCAGATGCAGTGCCGTCCGCCCACCCGTCCCGGGGCGAAAGGTCAGGCCGACACGCGGCCCGACCGACGAGCTCCTGGAGGTCGGTACCACCGCGTTCGAGATCCCGAAGGCCTGGGCCAGTTCGAGAGACGGCGTGGTCAGGTCCGTGGGCAATTTCTCGACCTGGAATCGCGCCCCCAGTTCGATGTCGAGCTGGGGCGTGAGCCGGAAGATGCCGTCAGCAAAGGCCGCGTACTCGATCAACGCGACCTGGTCGGCCGGGCTGCTCGCGGTGCTGCGCGTGAATCGACCGAGTCCGGCCGCGAAATCGTCGACCGAGCCGTAACTGGCATCACCCGCCGCATCCGTCAGCCAGTCGTAGGTGAACGCGCGTCGACCCACCACGCCGCCGACCCGCAGCTCGTGCTTGCCGAAGGGGAGCACGAAGAGCTGTCCGAGCTGGAGCATCGATTCGTCGAAGCTGCCCGGCAACGACGGTTCGGCACCGAAGGCGACCGACTCGGTGCCCAGCGTGGTGTAGGGGACCGATCCACTGGTCCATGTGCGCGAGCTGGTGTTGTATCCCGCGGTGGTTGTGCTGGTGACCACCTCATTGGCGTACTCGACGCCCACGGCACCCGAGACATCACTCGACTCCACGCGGTTGCCGCTCCCGTTGGTGAGGGCGACGCCAAGCGTGGGGGCATCCTCGTCCCACGATGCCATGCCGAGTCGGCCGGTGACCCGCATGTCCCGTCCGATACGGTAGGCGATCCCGCCCTGCCCCGTGAAGCCCTTCCACGTGCGCAGGACCGGACTCAGGAGACCGGACACGGTCGTCGGGTTGGCGGCGTCGGAGATCCCGCTGACGAGCGCCCCGTCGAGCCGCTCGAACGGCTGGGCACTCGGCTGCTGCAGCTGCTGGTAGTCGAACCTGAGGAACCAGCTCGCGGTGTCTCCCTTGATCGGGCCGCCGAGCGCGATGCCGGCGCGGAACGAGCTCGCCGCCGAGTCGGCCGGGTTGTCGACCGCGGCACCACCGAGGCTCGATCCGCTGTAGCTGACCCACGGACGGAACAGCGAGCGGCTGCTGCCATACCGACTGATCATGGCGATGGTGTGGCCGGACGTCGTCGGCAGACTGCTCGACGATCCCCACCCGAAGACGTCGACCTGCCCCACGCCATCGCGAGCGAAGATCGGCGCGGAGCCAGCGTCGGCCGGCAGCCCGGGATGGCGGAGCAGCGACTCCTGGAGGCCGTCGACCAGCAGTTGGGAATACCCGGGCGTCATCCCGCTGGCACCGAGCCCGAACACCGAGCCACCCTCGAAGCCACCAATGATACCGGAGCTGTTGCTGGCCAGGTCGGTGGCGCTCCGAAAGCGATCAAACGCCTCGAGCGAGCGCCCCTCGAACCGAGAGCCACTCGAGGCCGGTCCGAGCCCATCGAATCGACGTTCGATCGGCGCCGAGACCGGGGGTGGGCGCCTCTCGAGCTTGAAGGTGATCGTGGTGGCCTCGCCGGCCGCGACCGGGATCGCTGTCATGCGGACCGGCTGATAGCCGACCTGCTCCGCCAGCAAGGCGTAGGAGCCCGGGACAAGGCCGGCCATGCTGAACCGGCCGTTCAATTGCCCGCGTGCGATGCGGATCACCACGCCATCGTGGGAGAGGGTCAACCCGGCATCGGGCACCGGGACACCGCGCTCGTCGATGAGCTGGCCGCTGAGGCTGCCCGTGGTGCCGGCCTGCGCGACCAGTGCCGCACTGCACGGCAGACCGGCGAGTCCTGTCGCGAGGAGAAACGCGGCAGCATGCCGCAGGGTGGCGCGAGTCATCCGCATCGGATTCCCATGAGGAGGTTCCAGTCAATCGTTCGGCCTCAACTGGTGCAGGACGAGTGCCACACGGCGGCATGCCCTCGGGAGCAAGATGCCGCGGTCCCGCAACGCCGACCCTGGCCGGGAACCTCATGGAACTGTGGCGATGACGCAACACCGATCCCTCCGGCGCTGTTTCCGGCTACTTTCCGTCGTGTCCCGCTTCTCCTTCCGCGGTCGCCTCTTCGTCGCCCTTCTCGTGGTGAGCGCAGTGCCGGTGGGCCTGATGGCCTATGCCGGTTACGTGACGTTGCGCACGGTCGGGTTCGGCATCGATGGTCGGACCGAACTCGAACGGATCGAGTCGAGCTATCAGACGCTCGATCTCTCCCTGACCGGCACCCCACTCGCCCCTGCGGCCGAAGCGGCGTTGACCGAGCACGAGCGTGCGTTGCAGGACTTCGGCACCAAGTTCCGGAACGCCGACGGCATGCGTCGGGGCTTGCCGACTCGACTCGGTGGTGTGCTCAGCGTGGCGGCGATCGTGTTGTTGTTCACGATCACGGTGGCCGGCACGGCGCTCTCGCGGCAGTTGGCGTCACCACTTGACGAGGTGGTCGACTGGACCGGCCGGATCAAGCGGCGTGACCCGTTGCCCGATGATCGGACCGAGAGTCGCAGCATCCCCGAGTTCGCGACGCTTCGGGCCGCCCTCCGCGACCTCGAGAGTTCGCTCGAGCAGGGCCGACAGGCGGAGCTCGAGGCGGAGCGTCTGCGCACCTTTGGCGAGGTGGCACGTCGGGTGGCCCATGAGATGAAGAACCCGCTCACGCCGATCCGGCTCGCGGTCCTGCAGCTTCGCCGAACGGCCACGCCCGAGACCGCCGAGGTCCTCGAGATCATCGCGGCCGAGTCGGCGCGACTCGAGGCGATGGCTCGGGAGTTCTCCGAACTCGGCCGTCTCCCCGAGACGGTGCCGTCGCCGGTCGATCTGTGCGAGATGCTGGAGGAGATGTTGCGCGCGGCGGTGCCCGAGCCGCTCACCTTCTCGTTCAGTGCGACTTCGCCCGCGATCGTCGTCGAGGCACAGTACGATCCGCTTCGGCGCGCCTTCAGCAACGTGCTCCGGAATGCGGTCGAGGCCTCCGGACCAACCGGCCATATCGGTGTCAGCATCGTGGAGGAGCCCGGGGCGATCGAGATCCGGATCGCCGATCGCGGTGCGGGCATCCCGCTCGAGAAGCGTGAGCTGGTCTTTCAGCCGTACTTCACGGACAAGCGGGACGGCACCGGCCTCGGCCTCGCCATCGTCCGCCAGACCGTCGAGCAGCACGGCGGCACAATTTCCGTCACCGACACCCCGGGCGGCGGAGCCACCTTCATCATCCGGGTGCCCGCATGACCACCAGGATCCTGATCATCGACGACGAGGCGAACATCCGCCGCATGGTGGGCGCGCTGCTCAAGGCCGAAGGGTTCGAGGTGGCCGAGGCAGCCAATGGCAATGCCGGATTGCTGGCGATGCCGGAGGTGCAACCGGACCTGATCCTGCTCGACTTGATGATGCCGCCGGGACCCGACGGGCTCGCGACCCTCGAGACGCTCCGGAAGGCGGATGCCGACATCCCGGTGATCATGATGAGTGGCAAGGCCCAGCTCGCCGATGCCGTGCGTGCGGTGCAGATGGGAGCGTTCCAGTTCCTGGAGAAGCCGTTGGCTCCGGAATCCTTGCTGGTGGCGGTCCGCTCCGCCGAGACATTGGTCCGGACCCAGGCCGAGAACCGAGCGCTTCGCGCCAAGCTGGGCCCGGAGCCGTCGCTGATCGGTGCGAGCGCGGTGATGGGGCATGTCCGCGAATTGATCGCACAGGTCGCGCCCACCGATGCGCGCGTACTGATTCTCGGCGATTCAGGGACCGGGAAGGAGCTGGTGGCGACCGCGATCCACCGGGCCAGCAGCCGTCGTGGCGGACCGTTCGTGTCGGTCAACTGTGCGGCGATCCCGCGCGACCTGGTCGAGAGCGAGATGTTCGGCCATGAGCGAGGAGCGTTCACCGGCGCGACCGATCGTCGGATCGGACGATTCGAGCTCGCCGATGCGGGAACGCTCTTCCTGGATGAGGTCGGCGACTTGCAGCTCGAAGCACAGGCGAAGCTGCTCCGCGTCCTCGAGACCGGAGAGATCCAGCGCATCGGGGCCGAACGGAGCCGTCGCGTCGACATCCGGGTGCTGGCTGCGACCAATCGGCGCCTCGAGGATGCGGTCGCCAATGGCCAGTTCCGTGAGGATCTCTATTTCCGCCTGAATGTCTTCCCGATCACGGTCCCGCTGTTGCGGGAGCGGATCGAGGATCTGCCGAGTCTGGTACACCATCTCGCGGCTCGACTTCGTCCGGCTCGGCCCCCGCAGTTCACCGAGGACGCCCTCGCGGCTCTGGCGCGCCACGCCTGGCCCGGCAATGTGCGCGAGCTCGCCAATATCGTCGAGCGCCTCACCATCATCGGTGGCGATCAGGTGTCGGCGGACCTCGTGCCGCGGGTCCTGTCACAGATGCCGGGAATGGCCGCGAGTCCAGCGCAGGGCCTCGGCGGCGCATCGTCCTCGCCCGGCAGCCATCAGACGGAACACGACGCGCGCCCGCTCACCGATCGGCTCGATGACTTCGAGCGCGATCAGATCAACGGCGCCATGACCCAGGCGACCGGTAACATCGCGGAGGCGGCGCGCCTCCTGCAGACCGACCGTGGCAACCTCTACCGCCGAATGCGCCGACTGGGCATTCGAGGGGGCAACGAATGATCCGGACCATCCTCGCTCGACCATTGACCGTCCTCGGGGCGGTCGGAATCGGCCTCCTCACGCTGAGCCCCGCACTCCGCGCCCAGACCGGCGGTGTGGTGATCGATTTCGGTGGCGTCCAGGGCCAGCCGCCCTCCCAGGTCGAGATCCCCGACAGCGTGCTGGCCCGTGCGCTCGCGATCTTCAACGCCCCGGCCCCCGCGACGACCCGCAGCTACGGTGGGACGACGCAGATCGGCGCACGCCATGCCGGCAGCTATGCGATGTACAGCGGCGACCTGCTGGTACGGACGACCATCGAGGGGAACGTGGTCGTGATCAACGGCGACCTCCGCATCACCGGCGAGGGCGAAGTCACGGGCGAGGTGATCGTGCTGGGTGGGCGCTACTCGGCGGATGCCGGTGCGAGGATTCACGGCACGGTGACCGAGTTCCGCCGAACCGCCTCGGTGCGTCGGAATCCCGATGGCACCCTCGTTCCCGCCGAACCGACACCCTCCCTCCGACAACTGGCCGGCAACGCCGCGCTCCGCGTCGGCCCCGCACTCCTCACGCCGCATTTCGGACTCGGGGTCTACAACCGGGTCGAGGGATTGCCCCTCGCGATCGGCGGCGCCCTCAGCATGAACGATCCGCATGACATCGCCCTCCGTCTCGAGGGAGATGCCATCGTCCGGACCGCGCGGGATCCGTCGGGGATCCGGGATCCACTCGGGTGGCGTGGCCGGCTCTCGATGTCGCTGCCGGATCCGCACGGATTCGTGTTCGGGATCGAGGCTGGTCAGCGCATGGTGGCCACGGCCGATCGACCGTTCTCCGACACCGAATCGGCGCTCAGTGCGGCATTCCTCCGGCGCGACTATCGCGACTGGTACCAGAGCCAGGATGTGGGAGCCACCGGCGCGTGGTCCCCGACCGATCGGCTGATGGTCCTCGGTCGGGTCGGGGTGAGCCGCCAGCGAAGTGTGGCCTCGGTCGATGCCTTCTCGCTGCTGCGCAACTCGGAAACCTGGCGACCGAATCCGCTGATCGATGATGGCCGATTCCTGACCCTCGAGCTCGGCGCGGCATGGGACACCCGCACCGATCGGTCGCGGCCATCGGATGGCTGGACCGTCCGCGGCATGCTCCGCCGGACATCGAGCAATGAGCTCACGCCAATCCAGCTTCCAGCCCAGGTCCGTGACCCGTTGCCGGCCACCGGCTACCGCTCCTGGGAGGCCTCCTTCCTGGTGCGCCGCGAGCAGCGCCTCAACCCGTCGACCACCGTGCATGCCCAATTGACCGGGAGCGGCTGGGTCGGTGGCGACCCGCTCACTGTCCAGCAACGCGTGGCGCTGCAGGGGGGGGACGGACTCCCGGGGTACACCTTTCGCGAGGTCCGCTGTGATCCGCGGCGCCAGGTGATCGCCGCGGAACCGGCGCTCTGCGACCGTCGCATGCTGGCGCAAGTCGAGCTGCGGCACACCACCGGCCTGCGCCTGGGCACCAGCTTCGGACCGTACGCACTGGGGATCGATCGGCCGGCGATCGTCCTGTTCGGCGACTTCGGGTCCGCCTGGCTCGCCGGCGATGGCCCGGGTCAGGTCCCGAGTGGCCGCATCCAGTCGCTGGCGGAATGGCGCGGTGACCTCGGGCTGGGACTCGATGGTGGCTGGCTCGGCCTCTACGCCGCCCGCTCGTTCACCGACGATCGTCCGGTGCGCCTCGTCGTCCGACTGCAACAGCGTTTCTAGGACACCGGTGCGCCGCATCCTGCTGCTCGCCACCCTGCTCCTCGCCGCCATCGCGCCTGCGATCGCGGCGCAGGGCGACGTGCGGGTGGAGGTGTCGGTTGACCAGTTCACCAAGGACCCGAGGGTGCAGGTCCGGAACCTGTTCGGCGATCCGCGCTGGCAGAATGCCCTCGATGATGCCTTCCGGATCTCGCTCGAGTGGAAGGTCGAGCTGTGGAAGAGTCGGCTCATCGATGCGAATGTCCTGACCCGGCGCTTCAGCATGGTGGTCCGTCGCGAACCGTTGCTCGGCCAGTACTTCATCACCTACTACGATGAGGCCGGCACCCCGTTCAACGAACTCACCTTCACGTCGCGGGTCCAGTTCGCAGCTGCGGTCGAGATCCCGGTCCGTTTCCCCGGTATCGGCCCGAAGACCGAGGGCAACTGGTATTATGCCGTCGACCTGAACATCACGGCACTCACCGACGCGGAGTTCGCCGAGCTCGAGCGGTTCATCGGCGCGGGCGAGCGCAGCTCGGTCACCGGCGCGCTCTCCGGAGCACTGCTCAAGCTGTTCGGGACGCCATCGCAGAAGGTGACGGCGCGCGTGCCGGTCCGGGTGCCGTAATCAGCGGCGAGCGTCAGCTTGTCGTCGAGATTTCCGCCACCATCTCGACCGCGAGCTGACGCTCGCGGCTAAAGCGTTTTCGGCCCGATCGCCGACAGCGCCGCGTCGCCGTAGAACAGCAGGATGTACTTCTGCTGGGTCGGCGTCAGGCGACGGATCGCCCACGAGAGATGCACGAAGTGCGGTTCGGTCGGTGCCGTCCGCGGGTGCATGTTGATCTCGTCGGGGAGATGGTTGCCCTTCCTGGTGTTGCAGCTCGAGCAGGCCGCGACGACGTTCTCCCAGACATTGGTGCCACCGCGAGACTGCGGGATCACGTGATCCCGGGTGAGGCACTCGCGTGGCTTGAGCGCGAGGCTCGGGCGTGCGCAGTACTGGCAGGTATAGTGGTCGCGAGCAAACAGGAAGGTGTTGGTGACCTGGCGCCGGAAGCGGCGCGGGACGTGCACGAACCGGACGAGTCGAATGATCGCCGGGCGCGGCATTTCGAGCCGCATACTTCGTATCGGCTCGTGGCCATCGGCCTCCACGAGCTCCGCCTTCCCCTCGATCACGAGACGGAGGGCACGACGCGTGGGGACCATGGTCAGTGGTTCGAACGACGCATTGAGAGCCAGGCAGCGCACCGATATCTCCGGCGGAAGTCATGTACGGATACACAGGCGCGGTGCGACAGACAAGCCCGTCCTCAACCGGCCTGGCGGTAGACCTCGCGGCCGGCCAGCCAGGTCCCGACCACCTCGGCCCGCGTCGCAGCAAGAATCGCCGCCTCCGGTGCGAGCGTGTCGCCGACACGGATCGCCGCGAAATCGCCCCACTTCCCCACTTCGATCGAGCCGGCCTGACCGGCGCACTCGATTGCCTCCGCCCCACCCAGTGTCAATGCGCGGAGCGCCTCGGCGGGCGTCCAACCGGCAAGGCGGCTCGCCGCCGCCGCCTCGCGCAGGAGGTCCGGCGGATCGACACTCACCTCGGAGTCGGTCCCGATGCCGACCCGGAGACCGGCCTCGATGTAGCGGCGGATCGGTGCGTCGGCCTGGTGATGGAACCGATTGCTCCTCGGGCAGTGCGCCATCGCGACCCCGTGCTGGCTGAGCCGGCGCGTGTCCTCGGCGTCCACATGAATCGCGTGGATGCACAGGGTCCGGGTGCCGAGCACGCCATGCGCATCCATGTAGGCCACGGGTGAGGTGGCAGACCTGGTCGGGCGCTCGACGCCCTGGGCGCGGAACCACTCGGCAAAGACACCCGTGAAGTCACGCAGCAGGGCACTCTCGTCGGCGGGTTCCGCCGTATGGACCGCGATCGGCACCCCATGCGCACGCGCCAGGTCGCACGAGGCTCGATAGAGCGCCCCGCTCACCGTGTAGGGAGCGTGGGGCGAGACGCCGAGTCCGACACGGCCCGTCGCATGGCACGCCAGGCGATCCAGGTCGCGTTCGAACTGTGACATCGCCCGGTCGACCTGCTCGGGATGTGCCCCGAACACCTCGTGATGCGCGGTTCCGCTCGCGTGGAGATGATCGAGCGCCGCGATCACCGCCCCGGTGCTGCCCGTGTCGCAGATCGTGGTGACACCCGCCGACCACATCGACTCGATGCCGCGGCACGCCGCATCGAAGAACGCCTCCTCGCTTCGGGCGGCCTTGACGCGGATGAGGCTGGCGATCCATTGATCGAAACGTGGCTCGTTCACCATCCCCGCGAACCCGGTGAGCTCGAGATGCGTGTGCGTGTTGACCAGGCCGGGCAGCAGGGCCACGCCGGGCGCGAGTCGCTCGGTCCGCGCCGACTCCGGCCAGGGGACGTCGGCGTCGCGTCCGACCATCGTGATGCGTCCGCCATCGTCGAGCAGGACGGCACCCGCCGCGATGGGCGGCGTCACGACCGGTAGCACCCAATCGGCCGCGAGCCGAAGCATCAGTCGGTCTGGCCCGGCCCGAACGGCGTGTGGATCGGACAGTACTCCTTCGGTTCGCCACCCGGTGGAAAGGCCCGCAATTCGACATACTCCTTCGGGCAGAACGGGGTCGCGCGGAACCCGGTGGTGCGATCGATCTCGATCATCTGCATCACACTCGCCGGCTGGCGCCAATCCGGCGGCGTCGGACGTCGCTGATAGATATCCAGCATCATCGCGGCCCAGGCCGGTGCTGCGAGCCGACCACCCTGGGCGTTCCGCATGATCGGCCTCAGCTGGTCGAAGCCCATCCAGACGCCGGCGACCAGATCGTTGGTGAACCCGATGAACCAGACGTTGTTGTAGTCGTTGGTCGTGCCGGTCTTCCCGCCGGTCGGCATCCGGAAGCCGGCCTTCCAGACGGCATTGCCCGAGCCGTGCTGGACCACTCCCTTGAGGGCATCGGTCATCGTCCAGGCGAGCCCTTCGTCGATCACGCGACGGCGGACCGGCTTCGACTCGTAGACCGTCTTGCCGGTCTCGTCCTCGACGCGCAGGATCGCGTTCGGCTCCGTCCGCACACCGAGGTTGGCGAAGGTGGTGTATGCCGCAACCATCTCGATCGGCCGCACGTCGAGGGCGCCGAGCGTGAGCGACGGCACGGACGGGATGCGCCCGGTCAGCCCGAACTTCCGGGCCTCCTCGATGAGGGCCGGAATCCCGACGCGCATGCCGACCTGCACCGCGATCGTGTTGGTCGACTCCCAGATGGCCTGCCGGAGCGTCATCGGTGCGTTGCTGAATCGGCCATTGTAGTTGGACGGTTCCCAGTTCGGCTGGTCGGGGATCCGGATCGACACCGAGGTGTCCATGGCGACCTGGTCGAGCGAGATCCCCGCCTCGAGCCCGGCGGTGTAGAGGATCGGCTTGAAGGTCGATCCCGGCTGCCGCTCGGCCTGCACCGCACGGTTGAACTTCGAGTCATCGAAATCCCGACCACCCACCATCGCCAGGATGTTGCCGGTGCTCGCCTCGAGGACGACAATGGCCCCTTGCAGGTAGGGCGAGTCGGACCGCTCGCCAATCCCCCCCCCACGGCTCTCGATGTACTCGCGATAGGTCGTGTGCTTGTACGCCCCGACCTCGCCCGCCTCGATCCGGTCGAGCTGGGCGGCGAGTGCGCGCTCGGCCGAGGCCTGCGCGTTGAGGTCGAGGGTGGTGTAGATGCGGTACCCTTCCTTGTACAACGCGCTCCCGAGTCGTGCCTCGAGTTGCTGGCGCACGTACTCGACGAAGTACCGACCGACGCCCTGGAAGTCCGCGCGGGAGGCCAGCGCGATCGGGTAGGCTCGCCAGGTCTCGGTCTCCTCGTTGGTCAGCACACCAGCGTCGCGCATCAGGCCCAGCACCAGATTCCGTCGGGCGACCGCGTTGTCGGGGTGCAGCCGGGGATCGTAGCGTCCGGGGCCCTTGGCCAGCGCCACCAGCATCGCCGATTCCGCCACGTTCAGCTCGCTGGCATGCTTGCCGAAGTAGCGCTGTGCCGCGGACTCGACTCCGTAGGCCCCGTTGCCGAGGTAGATCTTGTTGAGATAGAGCTCGAGAATCTTCGACTTGTCGTAGCGGGACTCGATCTCGCGCGCGATCTTCGCCTCACGGATCTTCCGGGTGATCCCCGAGAGCCCCCCGCGCTGGCGCCGATCGATCTCGTCGGGCCAGAGGTTGCCGGCCAGCTGCATCGTGATGGTCGACGCGCCCCGCGTGCTGCGGAGCAGCAGGCGATCCTTCACCGCCGCAAACACCCCCAGCCAGTCGACACCATGGTGCTGGTAGAATCGCTTGTCCTCGACCGCGAGGAACGCGGCCGGCAGCGAGGGCGCCATCGTGTCGAGGGTGATGACGGTCCGTCGCTCGGTCCCGAAATCGGTGATCAATCGGCCATCGGCCGCATACACCTTCGAGGCCTGGAGCGGGTCGTAGCTCGTGAGTCCGGTGATCGAGGGGCAGGCGCCCTCGCTGGAGCAGACCCGGAACCAGGCGCCGACGAGGACCACGGCGCCGAAGACGCCGAGCGCCGCCGTGCCAAGGAGGAGGCGCATGACCCAGGGGCGACGGATCGACTGGCGGAAGCGCGTGAGCCCGGAGGGTCGTCGGGCCCGGCTCGGGCGCCCGCGATGAGGGCGGGAAGACGGTGTCATGAAGCGGGAAAGCTACCCGAACCGGTGTCGCCTTGCACGTCTGGCGCCGAAGGCGGCATCTTGCGCGGCCTATGGCACATCTGCTCGACACACTCCGCGCCCGTGGCATGGTCCACGATGTCACGCCGGCCCTCGCCGATCGACTCGCCGCGGGACCCATCACGGCGTACATCGGCTTCGACCCCACGGCCAGCTCGCTCCACGTCGGCAACCTCGTTCCGGTGATGGCTCTGGCATGGCTCCAGCGGCTCGGTGGCAAGCCGATCGCCTTGATCGGCGGCGGCACGGGCCTGGTCGGCGATCCCTCCGGCAAGCGCAGCGAACGCCCCATGCTGAGCGCGGAGACGGTTCGCGCCAATGCCGATGCACTCCGCGCCCAACTCGGCCGGTTCCTCGACTTCACCGACGGGCCGGCCGGAGCCGTCATGGTCGACAATACCGATTGGCTCGGTGACCTCGGGCTGCTCGCCTTCCTCCGCGATGCGGGCAAGCACTTCACCGTCAGCTACATGTTGCAGAAGGACACTGTCAAGTCACGGCTCGATTCGGGGATCTCGTTCACCGAGTTCAGCTACATGCTGATCCAGGCGTACGATTTCGCGCACCTGGCCGGGAGTCACGGGGCCGAGCTGCAGATGGGTGGCTCGGATCAGTGGGGCAACATCACCGCGGGGATCGAACTGGCGGGTCGTCGCGACAACCGGAAGGTGCATGGGCTGGTGCTCCCCTTGCTCACCACCGCCGCCGGTGCCAAGTTCGGGAAGAGCGAGGCCGGCAACGTGTGGCTCGATGCCGATCGCACCTCGCCCTACCAGTTCCATCAGTTCTGGCTCCGCCAGGACGATGTCGACGTCGAGCGACTGCTCAGGTTCTTCACCTTCCTGCCGCTCGCAGACATCGCCGACCTGATGGACCGCCACGGTCGCGACCCGTCATCCCGGACGGCGCAGCGGGCCTTGGCCGATGACGTGACCCAACGCATCCATGGAATCGACGCGCTCCGGCGAGCCACTCTCGCCGGTGCCATCCTGTTCGGGACCGGCGACCTCGATCAAGCCGATGCCGAGACCCGGCGGATGGTGCTCGCCGAGGTACCCGAAGCGGTGGTGACCGCGGCCGAGCTGCGGGAGGGACTGCCGGTCCTCGAGGCGTTCACTCGGGCAGGGCTCGCGGACTCGAAAAAGCAGGCCCGCCAGTTCGCCAGCACCGGCAGTCTCCGGATCGGGGATGCCGTGGTCGAAGGGTCCGACCGGATCACCGGTGGCCGCTTCGGCGACCACGATGTGATCTTCCTCCGGAGAGGCAAGCGGCAGTGGGCCGCGCTACGACGAGAGGAGGGTTCGACCGACACTTGAGGGACATGATGACCATGCACCGCATTCGCCCGCTGCTCGCCTGCCTCGTCCTCGTCAGTTGCGCGGCCGATGGGCCGGTCGACCTCACGGGCACCTCGACCCCACCGATCGACACCACCACGCCGCCACCGGTCGACACCACCACGCCACCGCCGGTTGACACCACCACGCCGCCACCGGTCGACACCACCACGCCGCCGCCGGTCGACACCACCACGCCGCCCCCGGTCGACACCACCACGCCGCCGCCGGTCGACACCACCACGCCGCCACCGGTTGACAC
>DASSYA010000025.1:0-80141 GCA_035703525.1 Gemmatimonadales bacterium
TATGGTCACCCAGATCGGTCAGCTCCACTTCCAACCGGTACGCACCCGGATCGAGTTGGGCCACGCCGACTTCGCGCTGTACTTCGGTGAGCCCCTTGGCGAGTTCGCCCTCGGTGGCGACCTCAAGCGCCACATTGTCGATTCCCTTCCGGTCGGTGCGGAGCAGCCGGATCGTGGTGCGCACCTTGACGCGTGCACGTTCGGAATCGGTCTGCCAGTAGACCGCCACCGGCCGCGTGCGGTCGTAGGCACCGAGCGGGCCGAGCGGCACGCTGCGTCCGCCGGTGGTCAGCCAGCTCTCTCCCTGCGACGCCGCACCGAGAATGATGTCGGAGATTGCGAGCGGGCCGAGGCCAAGGGGGGGGACACGATCGGCGAAGGGTCGTCCGAGTCGATCGGTCCCCTGCCCCGCCACGAGCGACCATGCCGAGACGCCCTCGGTGCTCGGCACCACCAGATAGCCGGTGACGTACGCGTCCTTGTCGCGAGACGATGGCAGCCGGAGCCGTTGGGTGATCGCCGTCTCCTGCCACGCGGTCCGGATCGGGTTCCACTGCCGGACTGTGAGATCGATGGTTGCCGTGCTGGAGTCGGGATCGACGGCCAGGTCACCCACTCGCAGTGCGTATGGCACCACGGCGAGTGTCGTGCCGCTGGCGGGGTCCCAGACCCGACTGTGGGTCGCGACGGTGGCGATGTGATGCGCGACCCGGAGGGAGTTGTCGTCCTTGGTGGTCGCCTCGGCGATGTCGTGCCGATTCTCGGTGCGCACCTGTTCCATCGCCTCCAGGGTGACGGGGCTCTGCCCGCCGGGGCACCCATTGGGCAGCTCCCAGCACGCGAGCCGCTGTGCAACGGCACAGGCCGGCAGGTCCATCCCGCAGAGGTAGAGTCCCACCACACCCGCGACCAGTCGCGTCGGGTCATTGCTGCCGTCGTATTGCTCGCTCTCGAAGTGGAGCAACAACCGTGTTCCGTCGATGGTGTACAGCCATGACTCGCGACGCAGGCCACCCACGAACCGATACAGGTTGTCGGGTTTGCCGAATCGAATCCAGATCGCCCCACGGTCGTCCAACTCTTCTTGCCACGGCCGATAGAATCGGAACGGTTGAGCCGACACCTTCTCCGGGATGAACGTGAATCTCACTCCATCCCAATCCGTTCCACCTTCGGGATTCGCCGCGTTCTGGCTGAAGCCGCGCAAGATCCTCGGAAGAATTCGCCGGAAGTGCTCTTCCGCATAGTCCAGTCGATGGAAGTGTTCGACCAGTCGTGCGCCGGCGCGCTTGCCGTCGCGGATGTCACGCGCGGCGAGCCGATCACGCACCCAGCCGCCACGACGCGCGTCATCCAGCGCCAGCCACTCATCCCATTCGTCGGGCTCCAGGAACCAACGCAGATGCCAGCCGACCTCCGACCATGCGGCAGCGTCATGCGCCGAGCCGAGCGCACCGTCGAGCAGTGTCGCCACGAAGGCGGTGTCGGGTGTCCGCGAGGCGAGGCGCGCCAGCATCAGCAGTTGCCAGGTCGAATCGGTGCCGCCCTCCAACCCGATCTCGAGGCAGCGATTGCTCGCCGCGAGATCACCGAGCCGGAGCGAGAGCGAGGCACACCCGCGGACCGCGGCAGGCGCCGCCACGCCGGCCGTGACCGCACGCGCCAACGCCGCCCGGATGTCCGAGGCCGGCTTCGGCTCCGGCTGGTCCGACATCAGCACCGCCAGCAGCTCGGCGCTCTCGCGACGATCCCGCTGCACACCCAGCGCCTTCAGCTCGGCGTTGATCGCACCCTCCTGCCACGATGTCCCGAGCGGCATCTCGATCGATTCGCGCCCGATGGCACCGTCGACATCGAGGTGCGCGCGGACACACGCGAGTGCGTGCCAGGCGTCGGCGTCGGTGGGAGATCGTCCCGCGCGTTCTGCCGCGATCGCCTCCCCCCGGAACAGCTCGTCGCGTGTGGCGGGCGCACTCGGACATGCGAAGTCGATTGCGGCCTGGTAGTGTGATACATCGCCAAGTGAATCCGGCGGGCCGAGCACGCGGCGTGGCACCGAGAACGGTTCGATGCGGGCGGTCCGTCGCCGGATGAGCGGCGCGTCGGGGAGCTTGCCCTCGTAGCCGACGACGGCACCCGATTGGCTCGACGAGCCGGCGACTTCGCCGCGCGTGGTCTGGATCGGGGCACGGATCGACCAGCGCATCGGCAGCCAGAGCCCGGAGGGCAGTTGCGCGAACTCGAGTTCGCCGCCGGCCACGCCGTTCCGCATCCGATTCGGGAGGTTGCGATGCTCGAACGTCAGTGCGGTGAGTGCCAGCGTCGCGGGGTCGAGCGTGAGCTCGCCGCCGATATCGACCATGCCACGCTTCGTGGCCGGTTCGTAGGTGATGACGATCGGTTGGTCCTTCGCCTTCGGCGCCATCACCATGAAGCAGTGCCCGGCGAGGAACCAGTCGGAGAAGAGCACCGCCACATCGGGTCCGAACCAGGTCCGGCCGGCTGATCCGTCGCTCAGGCCATCCATCGAGAAGCCGAAGCGTTCGAGCGAGTCGAGGCCGACACTTGCGATCGGCCAGGCGGAAAAGGTCGAGATGAGGGTGTCGGCCGTGACGAACGAATCGCGTCGCGCGGCGACGGCGCGACGGGTGACACGCTCGACCTTGAAGCCGCCCTGCATCGTGGGGAGGGTGGCCTCCATCACCTCGAGCGAGGTGCGTGCGCCATCGAGGAGTCGTCCGAGCACCGATGTGGAGTTGGGCCCCGCCTTGCAGGACGAATTCCCCTGGACATCGATTTCCTCGAGGGTGATGACGCGAGGGGCGAGTCGGAAGTCACCGAGTTCGAGGGGATCGCTCCCGAGGACGAGGCGGGTTCGGGTGGTGGGTGTGAAGCCGATCGCGGCAACGCGGAGGTTGTAGGCCCCTGGCCCGTTGCCCTCGAGGGAGAAGCTCCCGGACGCAGTGGTCAGCGTCCGCCTCGACCAGCTGCCCTGGGTGAGCTCCACGATGGCGCGGGCGATCGGTGTCGGAGATTCGGCGTCGCTGACCACTCGTCCACGGACCGTCTGCGCGGTGAGCGCGGCGGGCAGGAACAGCGCGAGCAACATTCGGACGACGCGCACCAGACCTCCACCGGGGGGTGGGAGAAACCAGGCTACGGGCGGTGAACCATCGGAAGGGATCGGACGGTGTCCGATGGCATGGGGACGCCGGACGGTCCTGCAGCTGCACAGCGGCCGGATCGGGCCAGCCGACAGTATCCTTCGCAATATGACACCGAATGCGATACGCTGGGCCACCGCGACCCTCGCACTCCTCGTGGGGGCCTGCTTCCCGACCTTCCAGTCGCCCCGAATCGAGCCGGGGTGGCACGGCGACCTCGGCGTGGTGGCGATTCACGACCAGGACCGCGAGACCGGCGAGGGTGGCATGGAAGTGCTGGCCTACGTGAACCCTGCCATCGGCGTGAGTTCCTCGGTCGAGTTCGGCATGGCGCTCGGACTGCTCTCCACGGACGTCATGCACGACGAACCTGGTCTGGTGTTCATGCCCTACGCCAAGGTCGGCATCCTGCCGCCCGACGGACGTGACCACCTCGCGATCTCATTCCAGACCAGCGCGCTGTTCTTCCCGGCGAATCTCGGCGTCCATTACGGGCGAGATCTCGGGAGCTGGGAGCCGCAACTCTCGCTCACGCGACTCTTCGGCGCGGGTCCGAGCGGCGACGGCGGGTCGGCAACCCGCTACACGGAGCAGAACCAGTCGCTCTGGGCGCTTGGCATCGGCGCGACCTGGCGCGCAAGGCATCGGCCGGGGGTGATGATCGGACTGCTCAGCAATCGTTACGATGACTGCTGCGTCCGACTCGCCGACGGGACGTACGGCCCGGAGCGGGTCCACGCCGTGGACCTGTTCGTGTCGGGACGATTCGGGCTGTAGCCGGAGGAAGGATCAGATCCTCACGCCTTCCTGCGGTACGCCGCCTCCAGCGCATCGAGCAGCGGCGCGGCATCGAACCGCACGGGGTCGGTGGCCGGCAACCCGGTCTCCGCGGTCGCCCGCTCACACGCCGCCCGCGCCTCGTCCTCCGACAGGTCGTATGTGTTGAGCGCGATGCCGATCACCTTCGACGGGTGCACCAGATTCGCCATCGCCTCGTACTGCCGCACGTACTCGCTGAGCGGTGGCAACGCCAGCCATGCCGCCTTCCGATAGTCTCCGATGTATTTCCGACTCGCCTGGTGGCAAAGGATCATCACATCGGGTGTCGAGCCGTGCAGCAGCCCGAGGGTCACGCCGCTGTAGCCCGGGTGATTGATGCTCCCCTGCCCCTCGACCAGCACGATGTCGGCGCCCTGGGCCCCCTGGACCGTGATCTGCTCCGCGGCGCCGGCGATGAAGTCGGCCACCACCGCGTCGACAGCGATCCCCCATCCCTCGATCATGATCCCGGTCTGCCCGGTCGCGACGAAATGGGTGCGCAAGCCGCGTGCGTTGAGGCCGTCGACCAGTTGGAGCTGTGCGGTCATCTTGCCGACGTTGCAGTCGGTGCCGACCGTGAGGACCACGAGGGCGTCGAGGTCGCGCGCCAGTCCACTGGCCACGGGCAGGTTGGCGGGCGGCTTCCGGATGTCGTGGATGCGCGTCCCCGCCTCCCTGGCGGCGGCGGCGAACACCGGATCATCGGCGAAGAAGGTGTGCAGGCCGCTCACGACATCACAGCCGCCTTCGATCGCCTCCCGGATCCAGTCGCGCCACGTCTCGGGGAGTCCCCCCCCCACAGGCGCGATCCCGATCAGGACCGAATTGGCGCCGAGGGCAAGGCCCTCCTGCATGGTGGCGACGACCGGCGTGTCGCCGCCATAGCCGAGCACCTGCTGGACCGTCTGGCCGGCCTTGGTGCGGTCGAGTACTGCCACCACGCGATCCGGTTGGTACCGGATCACGGAGTTCGCAGTCTTGGAGAGGAGCGGCGAGAAGTCGCCGTCGGCGAGGATCAGATGTCGTGGTGCGCTCACGCCTGGTCGCTCTCCTCCACGACCTCGGCGTCGTCGGCGCCACCCTTGAGCTGCTTCTGCTCGGTGGTTCCCCCCGAGAGGAGCCCCATCTTCTGCTTGAGGTCGAGCAACTGCTGGTCCGAGCTGCCGTGGTACTCCAGCTGCTCGAACTCGCGGGACAGCTTGTCGCCGGTGAACTCCTCCTGGAGCTCGGCCGCGGCGATCGCCTTGCGCTCGTTGGCCTCGATCCGCTCCTGCATCCGCTCGAACGACTCGAAGGCACTCTTGTCGCCCATCCCCGACAGCGTGTCCTGGATGCGCTGCTGTGCCTCGGCACGACGCGCCCGGGCGATGAGGATGTTCTTCTTGCGCTTCGCCTCCTCGATCTTGTCGTTGAGCTGGCGAAGCGAGTGCTTGAGCGCCTCGGTCTCCTGCTTGCTCTTGACCCACGTCTCGTGGAGAGCCTGTGCGCCCTGGAGTGCCTCGTTGTAACGCATCAACGCCTGCTTGGCGAGGTCATCCCGACCCTCCTGCACCGCCAGCATCGCCCGACGCTCCCAATCTTCGGCCTGCTTCTTCATCGCCGCGGCATCGGCCTCGAGCTTCTTCTCGTCGGCGATGGCCTGGGCCACCTGCTGGCGGGCCTTGTCGAGCTGGCCGCGCATGTCGGTGATGAGCTGATTGAGCATCTTCTCGGGATTCTCGGCCCGGGAGATGAGGTCGTTGATGTTGGACTTCAGCATCGTCGCGAAGCGATCAAAAATGCCCATGGATGCTCACCCCTCTCCGTACGGCGCCAGACTGCTGGCATGGGAAGCGAGTGCGAGGGTGAGCGAATCGACGCTCGCCTCGAACTCCGAGAAATCAAGATCGGCCAGGTCGTGCGCATCGGTGAGCACCACATGGTCCCCCTCCACGCCGTAGGAGCCGTGGATCAGGTCACGCGCGTTGAACTCCAGCAACATCCGGCAGAGCGCCCCGGCCCGGAGCGGATCGCTCGGCAGCTGGAGCACCTGCGTCCGGAGCACCACGAGAGGTGGCGCGAAATTGACGGCCAACTCGGTGCCACTCTCGGTCCGCAGCAGCCAGAGGTCGTCGGCCAGTGACTCGACCGACAACTCCATCCGGTCGAGCCAGGCTTCGATGTCTTCCTTCGTGGTCATTGCCACTCCTTGGAAACCCGGATGACCCGGGGTTGCGACGGGAAACGTAGTGCCCCCGACGGGGCGTCCAAAATGTCAGGCCTGATCGGTCTCGCGCGCCTTGGCGGTGAGCATCCGTTCGGAGAAATCCTGCCGCTCCTCGAGTTCGAGGACCCTCGCCCGGAGTTCGTCGAGTTCCCCGTAGACCTCATCCGGCACGTCGGCCGCCGGCGCCCCCCGCTCGGTCAACCGCTTCGCGAACGCCGAGGCGACCGGCGACTTCACCACCACGGCCACCATCGCCATGGCGATGCCCCACACCGCGATGGCGGGTGGGCCCATCGTGGCCGACGCGGCAGCCAGACCACCTCCGAGCCCCAGGCCGGCGAGCCCCAGGCCGATGAAGGCTCCGGTGATCCATTCGTCCTTGTCACGATCCGTCATCGGGCACCCCTCCCTCTGCTCCAGAGGCCGGCTGCTTCTGTGCCAGCAGTCGCTCCGAGAACTCCTGTCGCTCCTCCATCTCCAGCATCCGGGTCCGGAGATCGTCGAGCTCGGCGTAGATCTCCTCGGGGACCTCGCCGAATTCGGCATGCGGTGGTCCGCCGCGCAACCGGTCCGCGATCGCCTGCCCGACGGGACCACGTGACGTGAGCCACCCGAAGACGGCGACCGCCCCCCAGATCGGGATCGCGGCCGGGCCGATCATGCCCGTGACGGCCAGCAAACCGGCCACGATGGCCAGGACCGAGATGCCGAGCATCCTGCTCACCGACCTGGTCGGTGACTCATCGCTGGCGTCGCGCCGTGACTTCATGTGATGCCCCATGGTCATGGTGTGGTGTCCTTGCCGCGCGAGAGCATCCGTTCGACGAACTCGACGCGCTCCTCGAGTTCGTAGGTGCGCTGCTCGGACCGTTCGTACTCACCACTGGTCAACGCATGCTGCTCCATCGCCTCGATCCTGTCGCGGAGCGACTCGATCTCCTGCAGAAGCTTCGGGTTGCCGCGTCCCTCGATCCGGCGCGCGATGGCGCGGACCAGCGGCCAGAGGATCAGCACACCCGCCGCCGCCACCGCGACCACGATCATGACGATCGCCTGGGGCGGCATGACTTCCCAGGGTGGCAGGGGCGGCGTCGGGCCCTGGGTGATGATGACGGGGTCGACCTGGCTCATCCGTCGCTCCCCCTCGTTGCCTCCGCCTGCCGGGTCAGCACCCGCTCCGCAAAGTCCAGCCGATCCTCCAGTTCACGCATCCGTTGCATTTCCAGACTCAGGGCCTGGACCTGGTCGTGCAGGTCGTAGAACTCGGCCGACGGCTCCACGGGGGTCCGCCGCGGATCATCGGCGAGCATCCGCTTGATGGCCTGGCCGAAGGGCCCGACGGCCAGCCACCCGAACGCCGCCGTGCCCGCCACCAACGAGACCAGGGCCGCGTAACCGTCCATCTGGTCGAGGGTGAACACCATGAAGAGCAACGCGCTCCCCACGAGGGCCATGCTGAGCGCGAATCCGGCCAGCTTGCGCAGCGCCTCCATCACTCCCCCCCCTGCCTGACGCCTTCGGACTGACGCGTGAGCAGGCGTTCGGCAAAGTCCAGGCGGTCCTCGAGCTCGGTCATCCGCTGCGTCTCGAGCGAGATCTCCTGCAACCGGTCCTCGATGTCGGCGACGCGCATGCCCAGCATCGGATCGTCGGCCCCGCTGCTGGCACCCTCGAGCATGTTGGCCAACGCCTTGCCGACGGGGCCACGGAACAGCACCCACGACATTCCACCGAGGCCGGCCATGCCAAGGATCACGCCCTCGAGGCCGTCACGAATCACCTCATCGAGGAGGAAGATCATGAAGCCGATCCCCATCGCCAGCAGGGTGATCACCATGAGCATGGCGATGATCTTCGAGGACTTCGATCCCATCAGGTGCGCTCCTCGGATGATGCCGTCTTCCCTTGGTCGCTCGCAGCGAGGAGCCGCTCCGTGAAGTCGAGGCGCTCGTGCACTTCGTTCATCTCCGCCCGGAGCCGGTCCAGCTCGTCGTAGACGCCCTCATCGATCGGGGGCGTCGGCAGCGCCTGGCGGCCGAACCGGATTCGATCGGCGATCGCCTTGCCGACTGGTGAGATCGCGAGGAGAAAGAGGGAGCCGCCGCCGAAAATGAACGTGATGGCCAGGATGTCTTCCACGGAAGCGCTCCAAGGATGCGGATTGGCCTACTGTACGGCGCCTTGGTTCGAGATGTTTCAGTCGGGAACGGCGGCTACTTGGACCGTGGCTTCAGTTGGACCAGTCGCTCCTTGGCGAGCTTCCGTCCGGTCGGGGTCGCGGCCAGCCCACCGCCGGCGGTCTCCCGATATCGGACGTCCATTTCCCGGCCGATCTGCCCCATGGTATCGATCACCTCGTCGACCGGAATCGGGAAGCCGACGCCCGCCAGCGCCATCTCGATCCCTGCCAGTGCCATGGCGGCGCCGGTGGCATTGCGGTAGACACAGGGCACCTCGACCAGCCCGCCGAGCGGGTCGCAGACCAGACCGAGGGTGCCCTGCATGGTGAGGGCAACGGCCTGCATCGCCTGACGGGGCGTGCCGCCGAGCATCTCGACACCAGCCGCGGCGGCCATGCCCGCGGCGGCACCCGTTTCGGCCTGGCAGCCCCCCTCCGCCCCGGAGAGGGAGGCACGGACGGCCACGACCCCGCCGACGAGGCCTGCCGTGGCGAGGGCGCGCACCAGATCGCCATCGGAACTGCCATGGTACTTGGCGATCCCAAGGAGGGTGCCCGGGAGGACTCCGGCTCCGCCGGCCGTGGGTGCCGCGACGATGACGCCCATCGCAGCGTTGACTTCCTGGACGGCGAGTGCGGCCGCGATCGCCGCGGTGAATGGTGTGTCTCGGAGTGGGCCGTCACTGGCGGCCATTCTGGCTGCATCGCCACCGACGAGCCCGGAGACGGAGTGGACATCACCCTTGAGGCCGCGTTCCACGGCGGAGCGCATCACTTCGAGGGCACGGAGCAGCCCTGCCTCGACCTCTTCGCGAGTCCGGAGCCCTTCGGCGGCCTCGGTGCGGAGGGCGTACTCGCCGATGGAGATGCCTGCGGCTTCGGCGGCCTCGACGGCCTCCAGGAGCGATTCCACCATCAGGCCACCCGCTCGATCACGCGCGCGGTCTTGACGGCCTTGAGCGCGAGGATGCGCGCGATCGCCCCCTCCTGAGGGGGGGAATCGAGCTCGTAGATGTGAATCGCGTCGCCGCCCTTCTGTCGGCGCGAGACGCGCATGGTCGCGAGGTTCACATGCTCCGCCGCGAGCGCGGTGGCGACCTGGGCCACGATGCCCGGCTCGTCGTGCGCCACGAGCACGAGTGTCGTGTAGTTCCCGGTGACGTCGACCGGGAACCCGTCAATGGCCGTGACGAGGATCCGGCCGGCGCCGATCGACGAGCCGGTGAGCACCGCCTGCTTGCCTCCTCGCCAGACGGTGATCCGGGTGGTGTTGGGGTGCACCTCGCCGCGCAGCTTGATATTCTCGAACGCGATCGCCAGTCCCTCGGCGTCGGCCGCGGCGAGCGACTCGCGCAGGCGTTCATCATCGGGTTGGTAGCCGAGCAATCCGCCGGCGATCGCGCGATCGGTGCCATGCCCGACGCCGGTGCGGGCAAACGACCCGTGCAACTCGACCTTGGCGCGCTCCGGCGTCCCGCCGACCAGGGCGCGGGCGATCAAGCCGAGCCGGCAGGCCCCCGCCGTGTGCGAGGACGAGGGCCCGACCATGACCGGCCCGATGATGTCAAGGAGTGAAACCATGTGCTAGAGCAGTTCGGCCAGGGTGATGGCACCGATCGAGACGCCGATCTCGGTCTCGTCGTTGCCGGAGGGCATCAGGAAGACCTCGTGTGCCGTCGGATGGAGGTCCACGCTGGACGGCACGCCGACGACTTCGGAGCCGTCGGCCAGCTTGAGGCGCACGGCCCGCTCGTTGCCGCTGGCGAAGCTGAGGACCTCGATGATCGCGTCGAGTTGCATGGCGCCCTCCCCATGTAGAAGTCGAGCTGCAATCTACCCGATCTGCGCGTCAGCTACCGCGCGGCAGGGCACCAGGTGGCCGCTGTCCGTTCCAGGGCGTCCCGAAGACGTCCTGGGAACGGGCGTCGGCGTGCACGGCATCGATGAGGTTCTCGAGCTCGCGACGGGCCTTCCGCACACCATGCGGGTAGGCCAGCCGCATGATCCCGATCGCCCCCATGCCGAGCGCCCCCATGATCCCGACAAAGAGCGGGACGGCCAGCAGGGGCGCCCCGCCGGCGATGGCGGCGCCGGAACCCAGGGCAGCGCCGAGGCTTCCGGTCCCGAGTCCGATCCCGAAGCCGAGCTTGGCGTTCTTGCCGATGCCGGCTCGGAGGTCGGTGGTGACGACAATCTCGGTACGGTCCGGATGGCCCGCGACCGAGTGGAGTGTCACGCGCAACAGCGAGGCACCGACATTCGACAGATGGTAGCGGAGCATGTTGGTGCCGCCGGCCGTGTTCATGTAGTCCCCCATCGTCATCTCCTTGCTGGTGAACGTGAGCACGCCACCATCGAGGGGATGTCCGCCCACCGTATCGCGAAAGAGCAAGGCGTACGGATGTGCCGGCAGGACATGTCCGACCGACTCCAGGACCGCTCGCGGCGAGGCCTCGATGATGCGCGAGACCCGGAGTGACTGTTCGACGTTGCCGAGCACGAACCGATCGAGCCGTGACCCGCCGTCCTCGTGGGCGGCGGGGAGCGCCGACTCGTCATCGGGGAGCTCGGCGAGCGCGAGTTGCACGAACTCCTCACCGATGCCGGCCTCCACCGCGGCAGCCTCGACATCGCCGATCCGGTAGCCCGAGGTGGGCACCGCGGCATTGAGTCCGGTCGCGAACTCCTCCGCCTGGGCGGTCCGTTCGCGCACTCGTCGGGACGCGTCCGCTTGCAATTGGGCGGCACGCAACCAGACGGCCTTGGCGACCGGCTCGTCGAGGATGCGCTCGGGCACCGCCTGCGGACCACTCTCGACTTCCCGGAGCGCCGCGTCCAGCGCCTCGGCCAGCAGCTCGCCACTCGCATACCGCTCGGCGGGATCCTTCCGGAGACAGCGATCCACCACGGCAGCGAGCGCCGCAGGCACGGTGGCGGCACGCTCCGCGAGCGGTGGTGCAGGGCGGGTCGCCTGCATCACGAGCACCGCCGACGCCTGCGGTGCATCAAACGGCAACTGACCCGCGAGGAGTTGATAGGCCACGACACCGAGCGAGTAGAGATCGGCTCGCCCGTCGCACTCGCCGCCCGCGACGCGTTCCGGCGCCATGTAGTGGACGGAGCCGAGGATCATCCCGTCAGCCGTCATGCCGGTCGCACGGCTGTCGCGAGCGATCCCGAAGTCGGTCACCATGACGCGGCCGCTGCCGCGCTCGATCATGATGTTCTCGGGCTTGATGTCCCGATGCGTCACCCCGCGTGCATGGGCGTAGGCCAGGGCCCACGCCACCTCGCGCACGATCCGCACCACGTCGGCGGGCGGGAGTGCGCCACGGGCGGCCAGCCGATCGGCCGCAGTCTCGCCGTCGATGTACCCCATCGCGAAGAAGGCCACACCACCCAGTTCATCGGCCCGGAAGATCGGCACGATGTTGGGATGGGACAGTTGGGCCGCGGTGCGGGCCTCGCGCAGGAAGCGTTCGCGCGTGTCGGCAGCGTCGGCCTGGGTCGGCGGCAGGACCTTGATCGCCACCAGGCGGTCGAGCATCAGTTCCCGCGCCAGGAGCACCACGCCCATGCCGCCGCGGCCGAGTTCGCGCTCGAGGCGGTACTGGGAGGCGAACGCCGGTCGAAGCGCCTCCAGTGTGACAGCCGTCACGCGAGCACCCGGGCCAGGAAGCGACCGGTATGGCTCGCCGGGATGGTGGTGAGCGCCTCCGGGGAGCCCTCGGCGACCACCGCCCCCCCCCGCACACCGCCATCGGGGCCGAGATCGATCACCCAGTCGGCCGTCTTGATCACGTCGAGGTTGTGCTCGATCACCACCACACTGTTTCCCTTCGCGACGAGTCGGTGCAGGACTTCGAGCAGCAGGCGCACATCCTCGAAGTGCAGCCCGGTGGTCGGCTCATCCAGAATGTACAACGTGCGGCCGGTGTCGCGTTTGGCGAGCTCCGTGGCGAGCTTGACCCGTTGCGCCTCGCCACCGGACAGCGTGGTCGCCGCCTGCCCGAGGTGCAGGTAGCCGAGCCCGACATCGTTGAGCAGCTCCAGCCGATCGGCGATGCGGGACTGGGCCTGGAAGAAGTCGAGCGCATCGGCGACCGTGAGCTCGAGCACGTCGGCAATGCTCTTCCCCTTGTAGCGCACCTCGAGGGTTTCCCGGTTGTAGCGGCGACCCTTGCAGACCTCGCACGGCACGTAGACATCGGGCAGGAAATGCATCTCGATCTTGACGAGACCATCCCCCTGGCATGACTCGCAACGGCCGCCCTTCACGTTGAACGAGAACCGCCCGGGGCCGTAGCCCCGGATCTTCGCCTCGGGAAGCTGGGTGAAGAGTTCGCGAATCGGCGTGAACAGCCCGGTATAGGTCGCGGGATTGGAGCGGGGCGTCCGTCCGATCGGTGACTGGTCGATCTCGATGACCTTGTCGAGCAGATCCATCCCCTCGACCCGATCGTGCTCGCCCGGGAGCACACGGGCCCGGTAGAGGTGGCGCGCCAGCGATTGGTACAGGATATCGGTGACGAGGGTCGACTTCCCCGACCCCGAGACACCGGTGACGGCGACGAAGAGTCCGAGCGGAATGTCGATGGTCAGGTCGCGGAGATTGTTGGCGCGCGCACCCACCACCCGGAGCCGTCGCATCGGCTCCGGGACGCGTCGCTGGGTGGGGATCGGCACTCGGAGCTCGCCGCGCAGGTACCTCGCGGTGAGGGAATCGCGACTCGCGAGGATGTCATCGAGGGTGCCCTCGGCGATGACCTCGCCCCCGAATCGTCCGGCGCGCGGGCCGAGGTCGATGATGTGGTCGGCGGCACGGATCGTGTCCTCGTCGTGCTCGACCACGATGACGGTATTGCCGAGATCCCGCAGCTCGCGCAATGTGTCGAGCAATCGCTCGTTGTCGCGCTGGTGCAGCCCGATGCTCGGCTCGTCGAGGATGTAGAGCACCCCGACCAGGCGTGAACCGATCTGCGTGGCGAGGCGGATCCGTTGCGTCTCACCGCCCGACAGCGTGCCGGCCCCGCGACCGAGGGTCAGGTATTCGAGTCCGACATCGGAGAGGAAGCGGAGTCGCTCGACCACTTCCTTGAGGATCGGACCGGCGATCTCCGGATCGATCGCGCCCGCCTTGCCACGTCCGGTCGGGATCGACTCGAAGAAGGCGACGGCTTCGTCCACGGGAAGTGCCACCACCTGACCGATGCTGGCACCATGGATCAGGACCGCGAGCGATTCGGGCCTGAGGCGATCGCCATGACAGACGGGACATGGCTGCTCGACCATGTAGGCCTCGAGGTCGTTGCGCACCGCATCACTCGATGACTCGCGCCAGCGATTCGCAACGTGCGCGAGGATGCCCTCCCATTCGCCCTCGACCACCCGCCCCTTGCCCCCCTCGGCGACATAGGAGAGCGTGCGGCCCGGTGCCCCGTGGAGCAGGATCTCGCGCACCCGCTCGGGAATCTCCTGCCAGGGGGCGTTGAGTTCGAAGGTGAAGGCCCGGGCCAGCGTGGGCAGCACCACCTTCCGCAAGTAGCCACTCGGTTCACCCCATGGCAGCACCACGCCCTCGAGGATCGAGATCCGGCTGTCACCCAGCACAAGATCGAGGCTCGGGATCCGTGAGGTGCCTACGCCGTGGCATTCCGGGCAGGCACCGAACGGCGAATTGAACGAGAACTGGCGCGGCTCCAGTTCGGCCAGGGAGAGTCCGCATTCCGGGCATGCGAATCGCTCACTGAACAGGCGCGATTCCTCGCCCTTCGGGCGGGTGCGGTGGCGGATCACTTCGACCACGCCGTCGGCGACGCGGAGTGCGGTCTCGATCGAGTCGACCAGGCGGCCACGATCACTCTCGCGGACGACCAGTCGATCGACCACGACGGCGATGTCATGGTTCTGGCGACGACCGAGTTTGGGGACGGCGCCGAGGTCGTGCGTCGCACCGTCGACCCGGACGCGCACGAATCCCTGCTGCTGCAAGTCATCGAACAGGTCGCGGAACTCCCCCTTGCGACCGCGGACCATCGGGCCGAGGACCTCGATTCGCGTGCCCTCGGGCCAGGCGAGAATCGTGTCGGCGATCTGACCGGCACTCGACCTGGTGATCGGTGCGCCATCGTTGGGGCAGTGGGGAATCCCGGCACGCGCCCAGAGCAGGCGCATGTAATCGTAGATCTCGGTGACGGTGCCGACCGTGGACCGCGGATTGTGTCCGGTGGTCTTCTGCTCGATCGAGATCGCGGGTGAGAGGCCCTCGATGGCATCGACGTCCGGCTTCTCCATCAGCCCGAGGAATTGACGGGCATACGCCGACAGCGACTCCACGTAGCGCCGCTGTCCCTCGGCGTAGATGGTGTCGAATGCCAGCGACGACTTCCCCGAGCCCGAGAGCCCCGTGATGACCGTCAGGCGGTCGCGGGGGATCCGGACGGAGATATTCTTGAGATTGTGCTCTCGGGCACCACGAACCTGCAGGAACTCTTCGGCCATAGCCCGGAACAGTACCGGGGGCACCGAACCCCGAGCAACGCACGGACCCGTCAGCTCCCCGGCCCGAGGCTTGCAATGTCTGCCGTCATGCGCCCATCCGCCCGGAATATCGCCGCAATCGGCGTCCTGCTCGCGTGGGGCGCCTCGGTGGCGTGGTTGGCCGTCCGGTCGGGGACGCGGACCGAATCGGCCCTGCTCCGCTCCGAGGCGTCACTCCGGTTGAGCCCGGGCGATGCGTGGTTCCAGGTGATGGCCGGCCATGCGCCACTCGGGATCGCCGGAGTCACGCTCGACACGCTCGGATCCGGATACCGGGTTCGGGAGACGCTCACCCTCGACTTGCCGGGCATCTCCGGGGTCGATCGGGCGAACCGCACGACGGAATTCCTGATGGGGCCCGACCTGACCCTCGAGCGGATCGAGAGCCAGGACGGGATCGTCGGCTTCCGCCGTCACCTCCTGGTGGAGACCGATGGCACGGGCTGGACCACAACCCTGAGTCGCAACGGCCGCGTGGTGGCCCGGGGCACGCTCGCTGGCTCGGTGCCGACCAGCCTGGCGCTGGCCCCCTACCGACTGGCCCTGACCGGATCGCTTGCGGACGATGCCGAGCGGGACCTCACCACCGTCTCCGGATGGCCGGTCGTGGCCGGGGAGGGCAGCTATCGCGTGGCTCGCGACACCATGGTGGTCTTCGCCGACAGTGCGATGCAGGTCGGGACAGGTTCGGTCTGGGCCGCGGCGCATTTCGATTCCGCGGCGGCACGCACGGTCCTGGTCCGAAGCGCGGGTGGCCCACTGATCATGCAGGTGAGCCTGCGCGGCTCGCTGGTGGGCCTGGAATATCCGCTCGGGATTCGATGGGTCCGAACCGACTTTGACCTGATCGTCCGCGCAGCCGGGCCAGGCACGATGGCGACGAATCTGACGACCCTGGTCCCCGACCTCCCGGTAGTCCGGCCCTGGACGGGATCCGGGCACCGTGCGGACCCCGCCGACACCGTCGCCGCCTTCCTGGTGACGCGGCGCGATGGCAGCAGGATCGGTGCGGAGCGATTGGAGCTGTTTGCCGGAGAAGGGATCGAGTACCGGCGAGCGGCGATCGATGGGGCCCCGTCGGGCGACATGCTGGTGCTCGGGCCGTTCAGGCAGGAGCGGGCCCCCAGCACGCCTCCTCCCCAGGATCCGTTGATCCAGGAATCGGATCCCTCGGTCGTGGCCTTTGCCGACTCCTTCCGGACGACGACAGGGACTGATTTCGTCCGGCTTTCCGCCCGCCTCCGGCGAATCCGGGTGGACACCGCAGCCACCGCCCCGATCGATGCAGCGGGCACCCTGATGGCGGGACACGGCCGACCCGATGGCCTCGCTCGGCTCCTCGTGGCAGTCCTCCACCTGCATGGCTGGCGCGCCCGGTATGTCATAGGAATCGCCCCCATAGCCGATACCTTGTTCTCGCACGCGTGGGTCGAGCAGTGGTCGCCCGGCGATCGGCAGTGGGTCGGCATCGAGCCCTCGACGCTCGAGCCGACACCGGCCGGGATGATCCGGCTTGCGACGGCTGGCTCGAGCCACCCGGCGGACATGCTCCCGATGGTCGCCGACGTACGCTTCGCCCGGACGCTCACCGATACCCTGCCCGCCCTCGAAGGGACGCCCCAGTGATTCGCCTGCAGAATGTCCGCAAGACCTACGGAAAGTTCGAGGCCGTCCGATCGCTCGATCTCGAGATCGGCCGTGGCGAATTGTTCGGATTTCTCGGCCCGAACGGCGCCGGCAAGACCACGACGCTCCGGATGATCGCCGGGATCCTGGCCCCGACCAGCGGTCGCATCGAGATCGGCGGGATCAACCTGCTCAAGGATCCGATCAGCGCCAAGTCGAAGCTGGGGTACATCCCGGATCGACCCTTTGTGTACGACAAGCTGACGGGGGCGGAGTTCCTGCGGTTCACCGCGGCGTTGTTCGGACAGGATGGGCCGGAGATCGAGGGACGCATTGACGAGTTGCTCGAGCTCTTCGAGCTGACGCGATGGAAGGACGAGCTCACCGAGTCCTATTCCCACGGCATGCGGCAGAAGCTGATCATCTCGAGCGCGTTCGTGCATCGACCCGAGGTGATCGTGGTCGACGAGCCGACGGTCGGACTCGACCCGAAGAGTGCCCGGTTGCTGCGCACCCTGTTCCGGGCGTTCGTCGCGAAGGGCGGGACGATTCTCATGAGCACCCACTCGCTGGACATCGTGGAGGGCTTCTGCGACCGGATCGGCATCATCGCGCAAGGGGAGATGGCTGCGGTCGGCACCCTCGACGAACTCCGGCATCAGGCCGTGAGCGATGGGGCACGCCTCGAGGACCTCTTCCTCCGATTGACGGGGGAGCATGTCGAGCCCAACCTGGATGCGATCCTTGGCTGATCACCCAGGCTTCCGGCAACCCGGCTTCCTCGAGCTCACCAGCCCCAAGTGGCGCAGCGCGATCGCCCGGTTTCGTCGTCCGACCGACGACACGCAGGGGGGCCGCGGCGTGCTTCTCGGCCTTGCGGGCGCGGGCTTCCTCTTTGCCGCCTTCGCCATCTCGTGGCGGACCGTCACCTACTTCAAGGGCGTCCCGGAAATCGGCCCGCTGCTCGCGGGGAAGCTGCTCAGCATGGCGTTCCTCGCGTTCGGCTCGATCCTCCTGCTCTCCAACCTCGTGAGCGCCCTCTCGACGTTCTTCCTGGCGCGTGACCTCGACATGCTGGTCGGCTCCCCGGTCGACTGGGGTCGGTTCTACCTCGCAAAGCTGGCGGAGACGATCGTCCACTCCTCGTGGATGGTCGCCCTGCTCGCCGCGCCGCTGCTGGTGGCCTACGGGGTCGTTTGGGGGGGGGGCCTGCTCTTCCCCCTCGTGGCGCTGGCGGCCTTCATCCCGTTCGTCATCATCCCGGGGGTGGTCGGCGCCGCGGTGACGCTGCTGCTCGTCAACATCTTCCCGGCCCGGCGCACGCGCGACATCCTCGGGCTCGTGACGATCGCGGCCGCCGGCGCGCTCGTGCTCGGCTTGCGCCTGCTCCGTCCCGAACAACTCGCCCGGCCGGAGGGGTTCCAGTCGCTGGTCGACTTCATCGCCATCCTGCGGACCCCGACGCACCCGCTGATGCCCACCGAGTGGGCCGCCGCGATGATCATGAACTGGCTGACCCACGTCCGGGACCCGCTCCCGGTGGCGCTGCTGTGGACCACGGCGGGCGGGTTCGTGATCATCGGGGCCTCCCTCCACCGACGCCTCTATGCCAGCGGCTTCTCGCGCGCGCAGGAGGGGGCCAACAGCTCCCTCCGGGGCAAGAACTGGAGCCGTCGCCTCCGTCACCTGATGCCCGGGGTTCCCCCGATGCGCCGCGAGTTCCTCCTGAAGGACCTGCGCGTCTTCTTCCGGGACTCGACGCAGTGGAGCCAGCTCATCCTGCTGGGGGTGCTGATCGCGGTCTATCTGATCAACATCCGGGCACTGCCGCTGTTCACGGGCGAGGAAGTGCCGATCTTCCTGGTCACGCTGATCGTCTTCCTGAACCAGGGGCTGGCCGGCTTCGTGATCGCCGCCATCGCCGCACGGTTCATCTTCCCCTCGGTGTCGCTCGAGGGGCGCCTGCTCTGGCTGCTCCGGTCCTCGCCCCTCGATCCCCGCGCGATGCTGCGGAGCAAGTACCTCGTCGGGATGCTGCCACTCCTGATCCTCTCACTCGCCCTCACGATCACCACCAATACCCTGCTCCGCGCCTCGACGTTCATGATGATCGTGAGCGTGGTGACGGTGGCGGGGTACACGATGGCGGTGAGCGCCCTCGCGCTCGGGATCGGCACGCTCTACCCGCAGTACGGCAGCGAGAATGCCGCACAGATCCCGACCTCGTTCGGTGGACTCGTCTTCATGCTGCTCGCGGTGGCACTCCTCGGCGCCGTGATCGTGCTCGAGGCGATGCCGGTGGTGGACTTCCTCCGCGAGACCAGCGAGACCGGCAGCGCGACGCTCCATGCGAGCGGGATCGTGGCCCTGACACTCGCCGCGGTGGTCATGATCCTCATGGCGTGGATCCCGATGCGGAAGGCCGTGCAGCAACTCGAGCGATTGGAAGCCTAGGGAAGAGCGGAAGCGAGAAGGAGAGAAGGCGCGCGCTTTCTTTCCTTCTCTCCTTCTCTCTTCCTCTCTTTCCTGCCCCCTCTCGCATTCGTTGGTACCTCGGCCGCGGGTTCTCCCATGGAATGCTTGGATCGCGACGGACACCCTGTCCGTTGCGGTCCATCGGCATTTCGGGAGGTTGCCATGCTGCATCGCATCGTTGTTCCCATCCTGCTGCTCACCACCATCGTGGCGTGCAGTGAGCACCCCACGCCCCCGCCCACTGCTCCGGCCGCACCGGCCGATGCGCCCCCCCCCGCCCGGGAGCGCCTCGCGGCCCGACTGGCGGTGGCGCTCGCCGACCCGGTGCTCCGGGCCGATCTCGCCACCCGGTTCGATGCCTCACACGCCCCCGAGGGCAAGCTCCAGTTCCAGGCCCTGGCGCGCACCGGGGATCGCCTCCTGCTGGCACGATTGGCCGCGGCCGGTGACGGAAGCATGGCCACCCTGCTGGCGGACCTCGACGCCGCTCGCGGACTCGAGCTCTACCTCCCGGTCCCGGCCCAGCGGGCCGCATGGCAGGGGAGCGACGCCTATCTGGTCGGCACCCTCGAACACGACGGGGACCGTCCCGTCGCATTCGATGCCGCGGGTCGACGCCTCGTGCTCGATGCCAACCAACCACCGGACATCCCCGTGATCGCCCTCGTCCCGCAGGAGTTCGACTTCACCGGGGGGAATCCGGCGCATGCGATGATCTGCTGGGATCTCTGCAGCGATGGAGGCGGGGATGACGGCGGTGGCATGGCCACCCCACCGAGCGGTCTCTACCTGGTGAGCAGCCACTTCGACGAGAGCCACGAAGGCTGGCTCAAGGGGAGCCCCGAGTTCGAGTTCCATGTCTATGGCGAGGTCGATGGCGAGAGTGAGCAGCTGGGGTGCACCGGCGAACGGGCCCGCGGAGCATACCACTGGGATACCAACGACCTCGACTGGCAGGGCTCGGCGGCGCTGCTGACCAAGGCGGACATCGACGCGTACCGGGCCCGGAGCCCGAACGGCGTGATCCGGATCGTGGCCTGGGAGGACGATGACACCGCCTGTGTTCCGGTCACCAACGGCAACAGCTTCATCGACATGGTCAACCAACTCGATGCCTTCTACAAGAAGTGGACCGGTGCCCGGATCAAGGCGAATGTCGGCAAGGGGCTCGAGGCCGCCGTCGCCGCCTATGGCCTCGCCAAGTCGGTGCGCAACTTCATCCTCACCAGCGATGACGTGATCGGACATGCGGTCGAGACATCGGTGGCCGGCTTCGCGCCGGGGAGCGCCAACTTCCTGCTCAAGGGTGACGGTGCACGGACCACGGGATGGTTCGAGACGGTGTACCGGGACTGAAAGAGAGAAAGAGAGAAGGAGAGAAAGCGCGCGACTTCTCTCCTTCTCTCCTTCTCTCTTTCTATCTCCGCGCCCCGCAGGCGCCGCAGAACCGATCGGCGTCGGCGAGCGCGTGACCGCAGCGCTGGCAGCCGGAGAGATTCTCGATTGCCACCCGCTCGTAGCGGGCCTGGAGCGTGTGGTAGTCCTCGTCGGAGAGCTTGCCAGTGGCCTGGTCGAACTCGATCTCCTTGAGCGCGAGCAAGGCCCGGCCCCGAGCCGTTTCCTCGGCCGCGGGCGGTTCCCACGGGGCCGTCACGACCGCCCCAGGCACGAGCAACGGCTGCAGCACGAGGTAGAGGAGTGCCACTGCGACCAATCCGGCTGCCAGGGCCTCGAGAATCACGATTCGATGTCCTCGAGGGCACGGCGGAGCGCAGCGCGCGCACCCGCGTCCGGCTCGGTGATTGCCGCGGTTGTCATCACGGGCGTGGTGCCCTCGGCGGCCGCGACCGCGCCCCGTCGACGCCCGATCCAGGCGACCAGGCCGAGCAGGCCGGCGGCCATCACCAGCCCAGGCACCAGATAGCCGGCGAGGTTGAACCCGCGGGCCGGCGGCGCCATCAGGATCGCCTCGCCCTCGCGCGCCACGAAGACCCCGATCACCTGCTCCGGGGTCTTGCCGTCGGCGAACAGCGCCTTGATCTCCGTGTGCATCGCCGGCGAATAGGTGCAGGTGAAGTCGGTGGTGCGACAGGTGTAGACATCGAGGGTGCAGCCGCAGGTGCAGCGAAGCCGCTTCTCGGTGGCGATCAGGATCGGGTCGCTGTCGGCCGCCGTGAGCGAGTCACGGAGCCGACCCACGGAGAACGGGTTCCGGAGCGGATCGGCGAGCGCGGTGGTAGTGTCGCCCCCCCCCCCTGCGATCGTCGTGTCCTGACCGCGGAGCCGGCCGGGCACGATCGCAGCGATGCCGACGCCGAGCAGCGCGCGACGCGTCATCATGACGTCACCGCCGATTCGGTGAGCGGCACCGCATAGCCGGCCTGCATCGCCTCGGTCCGACGGGCCCGGATCTGCGGGCCACCCGGCCACATCGCCAGCACACCGCCGATCACCAGCAGGGCGCCGCCGATCCAGAACCACATCACCAGCGGATTGATGATGAACTCGAACTGGGATCGTTCGGTGCCGTCCGGGGTCCCGTGGTAGTAGACGTACAGATCTTCCTGCAGGTTCGAGATCAGGCCGACCTCGGTGCTCGGTTCGAACGACTTCTCGCCCAGTGCGTTGAAGTGCTGGCGCTTCTCGGCCACCAGCGTGGCTGCGGCCTTGCCCGGGCGTGTCACCTCGATCGTGGCGGCACTTACCTGCCGATTGAGTTCCTCGTACTGCGAGACACCGAGGAAGGTGAACGTCACCGGATGCCCGAACGGCGAGGCGAGGGTGACGCGTTCGCCCGGCACGAGCTGGTGGCTCTCCTTCACCCGGAGCGACTGTCCGAGGCCACCGACGAAGTAGCAGACGATGCCGACATGGACGATGTACCCGCCGTAGCGACGACGGTTCCGCGACATCAAGCGTCCGAGTGCCAGCACCAGATTCTCGTCGTGCATCCGCATCCGGGCGCGGACGCCGCGCGTGAACTCCTGCAGCACGGTGCCGATCACGAACGTGCCGAGTGCGATGGTCATCAGCGAGTAGCCGCGGAGACCGACCAGGAGTGCCCCGACCAGTCCGACCACGAAGGCGAGGCCGGGGAGGATGAACTGCCGTTGCAGGTTGCGCGCCGAGGCCTTCCGCCACGCGATCAAGGGCCCGACACCGGTGAGGAAGAGCAGGAAGAGTCCGAGCGGGATGTTGACCCGCTCGAAGAAGGCCGGCCCGACGCTGATCTTCACGCCGCGGACGGCCTCGGAGATGATCGGGAAGAGCGTGCCCCAGAGCACGCTGAAGGCGATGCCGACCAGCGCCAGGTTATTGAAGAGGAACGCGGCCTCGCGCGACGCGACGGCTTCGAGGTGTGCCTCGGGCTCGAGCGATCCCCACCGGGTGTAGAGCAGCGTGAACGAGAGCACGCCCGTCACCAGCAGGAAGGCCAGGAAGAAGTAGCCCACGCTCGACTGGGTGAACGAGTGCACCGAGGCAATCACGCCGCTTCGGGTGATGAACGTCCCGAAGATGCTGAGCAGGAACGTCCCGATGATCAGGGACATGTTCCAGCGCTTGAGCATGCCGCGCTTTTCCTGGATCATCACCGAGTGGAGGAACGCGGTGAGGGTGAGCCACGGATGGAACGAAGCATTCTCGACCGGATCCCAGGCCCACACGCCACCCCAGCCGAGCTCGAGGTAGGCCCACCACATCCCGATCGTGATGCCGACCGAGAGGAAGAGCCACGAGACGATCGCCCACTTCCGCATCGCGATGATCCAGCCCGCATCGAGCCGCCGGGCGAGGAGCGCGGCGATCGCGAAGGCGAACGGTATCGTCAGCGAGATGTAGCCGAGGTAGAGCATCGGCGGATGGGCGATCATGCCCGGGTTCTGCAGCTGCGGATTGAGGCCGCGGCCATCGGGCGGGGTGAAGCCCAGCCGCTCGAACGGATTGGTGTGATCGCCGAAGAGCATCACCGCGATGAAGAAGGCGGCGACGATATTGGTGATCCCGGCCACATAGGGCAGCAGGTCGCGAAAGCGCTGCGCGGTGAGCCACTGCGCCAGTGCCCCGAAGATCGAAAGCACCACGGCCCAGAAGAGCAGCGAACCCTTCTGGCCGGCCCAGAAGGTGGTGATCAGGTAGTAGGTCGGCAGGTTGCGGGACGTATAGCCGGCGACATACTCGATGTTGAAATCGTGACTGAGCAGCCCTTGCCACAGCGACGCGGCGGCGACCAGCATCGTGACCAGCACGGCGTACGTGGTCCGACGAATCGTGAGGGCGACTTCGGGGCGTTCCTGCCAGCGGGCCACGAATGCGAGCACGCCGCCCCACGCGGCGAGGATGAACCCCGTCCACAGGGCAAACTGACCGAGGAGTGTCATGCCCGCCTCAGGTCGAGGCGGTCTGCTGCTTGTCCCAGACGGCTTCGTACCGCGAGCCGCACTTGGCGATCACGTCGGTGGCCTGGAACACGTTGTTGCGATCGAGCTTGCCCTCCACCACGACGTCGATGTCGTTCTCGTCGGTGAAGGTGTCCGGCACATGACCGACAAAGGTGACCGGAAAGGTCTGTGTCCCGTCGCTGATCCGGAAATCCACGCGCTGCGCGACCTGGTCACGCTGGATCGATCCCTTGACCACCTTGGCCGCGACCTTGAGGCCGACATCGTGAAAGGAGGGATCGCGTTCCGTGCGCTCGACCAACTGGGTCGGCGTGAGGAAATAGGTGCCGGTCTGCTTGACACCTTCGGTGATCAGCAAGGTGACGCTGCCGAGGATGACCACGGCGCCGATGGCGAATTTGGTACTGGGCTTCATCCTGAATACTCCTCCTGAGCCGGGGAATATACCCGACTCTCCGCCCAACCGAGTGCGGCGTCGACCGCACGGCGCCATTCGCCGCGCTGGTGTGCCTGCCACGCGGCAGGGCGCGATGGTTCGAACCGCTGGGCCACGCCAAGTTCGGCGGCGGCGGGGAGAGATCGGCCAATCCCGATCGCGGCCAGCCGGGCCGCGCCGTAGGCCGTGAGCTCCACCAGGGCCGGTCGTACGACCGATACCCCGAGCAAGTCGGCCAGGGACTGCATCAACCAGTCGTTCGCGGCCGCGCCGCCGTCGACCCGGAGCTCCGTTGCCCCACCCATCGCATCGAGCAGATCGGCCGTGCCGTGGGCAATCGCCTCGAGGGTCGCTCGGACCAGGTGGGCCCTGGTGGTCCCGCGCGTCAGGCCGACGATGGTCCCGCGGGCATCGGGATTCCAGTACGGTGCACCGAGTCCGGTGAAGGCGGGGACGAACATCACCCCATCGGTCGAGGCAACCGATGCCGCGAGCGCCGCGCTCTCGGACGCGTGCTCCAGCAGGCCGAGGCCGTCGCGCAGCCACTGCACCGCGGCCCCCGCGATAAAGGTGCTCCCCTCCATCGCCCACCCCGGAATCCCCGACTGGCCAACCGCCGCGGTCGCGAGGATCCCGTCGGTCGGTTGCGCATGAACGCCCTCCCCGCCGTATCGGAGCAGGAAGGCGCCGGTGCCGAAGGTGACCTTGGCGAGTCCGGGGCGATCCGCGCCCTGTCCGAAGAGGGCGGCCTGCTGGTCGCCCGCGATGCCGGTGATCGGGAGTGGCGCGCCGAACCATGCGGGATCGGCCATGCCGACCAGTTCGGTGGAGCCGACGATGCGCGGCAGGATCGACTCCGGGACGCCGAAGAGGTCGAGGAGCCACGGGTCCCACGCACCGGTGCCGAGGTTGGCCAGCATGGTGCGCGAGGCATTGGTGCGATCAGTGACGTGCACCCCGCCCGTCAACTTGGCGACCAGCCAGCTATCGATCGTGCCGACGGCGAGCCGACCTCGTGCCAGTGCGGCGGCGACATCGACTCGTCTGAGCAGCACTTCGATCTTGGTGGCGCTGAAGTAGGGATCGAGCAGCAGGCCGGTGCGTTCCCGAATCTCGGATTCGTGCCCGGCGGCCCGGAGCTCCGCGCATCGTGGTGCCGTCCGGCGGTCCTGCCAGACGATCGCACGCCCGAGCGGCGTCAGCGTCTCGGTGTCCCAGGCGACCACGGTCTCGCGTTGATTGGTGATCCCGATCGCCTCGACCGGGCAATCCGCCATGGCGAGCGCCTCCCTGGCGGCGGCGACCGTGGCATCGAAGATCTCGGCGGCGTCGTGCTCGATCTGGTCCGGGGCCGGGTAATGCTGGGTGATTTCGCGGTAGCCACGACCCACCACCTGGCCGCGTGTGTCGAAGACCAGTGCGGTGGTCCCGGTCGTGCCCTCGTCGAGGGCGAGGATGGTCGGCATCCGGGGAATCTAGGCCCCCTCCGGTCGCCGGATGGCGTCCGGTGTGCTCGGCGCGACATTATCTTTCAGGATGGCCTATACAACCCTGCTGTTCGAGCGTGGCGAGGATGGCATCGCCGTCGCAACCATCAACCGTCCCGACTCCCTCAATGCCCTCAATGCCGCCGTGATCGCGGATCTGGGTCAGCTCGCCCACGACGTCGCCAACGATGCCGAGACGCGCGCCCTGATCCTCACCGGGAGCGGCCCCAAGGCATTTGTTGCCGGCGCGGATATCCGGGAGCTCGCCGAGCTCGATGGTCCGGGAGGCCGCACCGTCGCCGCCCGCGGGCAGGCGGCATTCCGGGCCCTCGAGCGGCTCGGCAAGCCGGTGATTGCCGCCGTGAACGGTTTCGCGCTCGGTGGCGGCTCTGAGCTCGCCATGGCCTGTCACATTCGCCTCGCCGCGCCCCACGCCAAGTTCGGCCAACCCGAGGTCAAGCTCGGCCTGATCCCCGGCTTCGGCGGCACCGTCCGGCTGCCGCGCCTGGTGGGCCGCGGCCGCGCCACGGAACTGCTGCTCACCGGCCGGATGATCACGGCCGAGGAGGCCGAACGGATCGGCCTCGTCAACCATGTGGTCGAATCCGAGGCGCTGCTCGAGGCGGCCCGCACCATGGCCGCGAGCATTCTCGAGATGAGTCCGGTCGCGGTCGATCTCTGCCTCCACACCATCGACCGAGCGATCGACGCAACGCTCGACGAGGCGATGACGATCGAGGCCGAGGCGTTCGGTGTGGCATCGGCGAGTGAGGACAAGGCCGAGGGCACGGCAGCATTCCTGGCCAAGCGCGCGCCGCAGTTCCCGGGACGCTGACCGGGTGCGAGCCGCCTCGGTGGTGGTTCGGCAGTTCCGGAACCTCGCCGACAATGCACTGACGCTGCCACCCGAGGGGATCGCCCTGCTCGGCCCCAATGGCCACGGCAAGACCAATCTGCTCGAGGCGTTGGCGTACCCAGTGCTCTTCCGGTCGTTGCGCGGTGCGAGGGATCGGGAGATCGGTCGGTTTGGCGGCGAGGGATTCCATGTCGGGCTGCAGCTCGCGGACGGGCCACTCGTCGAATGCACCTGGGAGGCGGCTGGAGCCCGGAAGCGGGTGAGCATCAGCGGGGTCGAGTCCCCACGCGTGACGGATGCCCTCGGCGCCTGGCTGGCCGTGGCCTTCCTGCCCAGCGACCCGAGCCTGGTCGATGGCGGGGCGGCCGAGCGCCGGCGATGGCTCGATCGGCTGCTGTCGCTGGCCGATGCAGCGTATCTTGGTGCGCTGCTCCGGTACCGGGCGGCACTGGCACAGCGGGGCGCGGCGCTCCGCCACGGCGATTCGGCGAGCGCCAGGGCGTTCGATCCGACACTCGCCGAGATGGGTGCGCGGCTCACGACGCGTCGCCTCGAATGGGTGGAACGGGCAGGTGGGTCGTGGCGTGCCGAGCTGGCAGCGCTCGGTGAGCGGCTCGATGTCGACCTGCGCTATCGGGGCGATGAAGGATTGAGCGACCGCGACGCGTGGCACGCGCAACTCGCGGAGTGTCACCATCGCGACCTGGCACGGGGACAGACACATGTCGGGCCGCACCGTGACGATCTGGTGCTCGAGCTCGGCGGTCGCTCGCTCCGGAAGTACGGTTCGACCGGGCAGCACCGCACGGCGGCGATCGGGTTGCGGCTGCTCGAGCATGCGACGCTCGCTCGCGTCAGGGGAGTGACACCGGCACTGCTGGTGGACGATGTCTTCGCCGAGCTTGACGCCGATCGGCAGCACCGACTGGCGCGCCGGCTCGGCACGCTCGGGGCGCAGCTGGTGGTCACTGCCCCGCGCGAGGCCGATATACCGGAGGTCCTGGAGATTCCGAGATGGCACGTCGACGCAGGCCATATCCGATCGGCGTGACGACCGCGGCACCGAGTCCGATCGGTGAGGTGGTCGAGCACTGGATCGGCCGGAGCGGGCTGCGGAAGCGGCTCGACCTCGCCGACGTGGTGGAGCGCTGGCCCACGCTGGTCGGCCCGCAGATCGGGGCCGTGACCCAGGCGCTGGCGGTGACACCCGACAACACCCTGATGGTGCGGGTGACCACCTCGGCGTGGGCCACCGAGCTGGGACTGATGGCCCCGTCGATCCTGACCCGCATCAACGGGTCACGCAAGGGACGGGTACGTGGGATTCGCTGGCTGGTCGGACCACTCGATCAGCGTTGACTCGAATGAGATGCGAGGGATGATGTCGAAGGACACTGCAGCAGCCGACCCGAACGATTACGGCGCACAATCGATCACGGTCCTCAAGGGACTCGAGGCGGTGCGCAAGCGGCCGGGCATGTACATCGGCTCGACCGGCGAGAACGGCCTGCACCACCTGATCTACGAGGTCGTCGACAACTCGATCGACGAGGCGCTCGCCGGGCACTGCGACCGCATCGAGGTCACGATGCACCGGGACGGGAGCATCACCGTCGCCGACAACGGCCGCGGCATCCCGGTCGACATTCATCCGGTCGAGGGCATCCCGGGCGTCGAGCTCGCCCTCACCGTGCTGCACGCCGGCGGCAAGTTCGACAAGAACTCGTACAAGGTGTCCGGCGGCCTCCACGGTGTCGGCGTCTCGGTGGTCAACGCCTTGTCCGAGCGACTGGTCGTGACGGTCGACCGTGCCGGGGCACGTCACCAGATGAGCTTCGTCCGCGGCATCACGAAGCACAAGCTCGAGGTGATCGGCATGGCCGCAAGCACCGGGACCACGGTGACGTTCAAGCCGGACCCCGAGATCTTCACGGTGCTCGAGTTCCAGTGGAACACGCTGGCCGACCGACTGCGACAGCTCGCGTTCCTCAATGGCGGCATCACGATCATCCTCACCGATGAGCGGCCCGAGACCCCGAGGAGCGAGACCTTCCTGTATGCCGGTGGCCTGGTCGAGTTCGTCCAGTATCTCACTCGCAACAAGAAGCCGCTGCATCCGAAGCCGGTGCATTTCTCCGCGACGCGCGATGACGTCGATGTCGATGTCGCGATCCAGTGGGAGGACGGCTACAACGAGAACACGTTCACCTTCGTGAACAACATCAACACCCACGAGGGTGGCACGCACCTGACCGGGTTCAAGTCGGCACTCACGCGCACGGTGAACGAGATCGCCAAGAAGGGGAACTATCTCAAGAAGGCGGACTTCACCCTGAGCGGCGATGACGCGCGCGAGGGAATGACCTGCGTGCTCCACGTGAAGGTGCGCGAGCCGCAGTTCGAGGGGCAGACCAAGACCAAGCTCGGCAACGGCGAGGTCGAGGGCATCGTCCGGGCACTCGTCAACGAGCAGCTGGGTCAGTTCCTCGACGAGAATCCGTCTGTCGCCCGCGCCATCATCGAGAAGGCCGTGAGTGCCGCGCGTGCCCGGGAGGCCGCACGGAAGGCGCGCGAGCTGGTGCGCAAGAAGTCGGGCCTCGAGAACGCGGTGCTGCCGGGCAAGCTGGCCGACTGCTCGGTCGATGACCCGGCCCTCTCCGAGCTCTACCTCGTGGAGGGTGACTCGGCCGGCGGTTCGGCCAAGCAGGGGCGCAACCGGCAGTTCCAGGCGATCCTGCCGCTTCGCGGCAAGATCCTCAACGTCGAGCGCGCCCGCATCGACCGCATCCTCGGCAACGCCGAGATCCGGGCGATCATCACCGCCATCGGGACCGGCATCCGCGACGACTTCAAGATCGAGGACGCGCGGTACCACAAGATCATCATCATGACCGACGCCGATGTCGATGGGGCCCACATCCGGACGCTGCTGCTGACCTTCTTCTTCCGGCAGATGATGGAGTTGATCGAGAACGGCTACATCTACATCGCGCAGCCGCCGCTCTACCGTGTCGCAAAGGGGCGCGAGGAGTACTATGCCTACGACGAGGACGAGCGGAAGGCCTTCACGCAGCGGCTGGAAGAGAAGAGCGGCCGCGGCAATGTCTCGCTGCAGCGCTACAAGGGCCTCGGCGAGATGAACCCCGACCAGCTCTGGAAGACCACGATGGACCCCGAGACGCGCACCATCCTGCGGGTCACGCTCGACGATGCGGTCGAAGCCTCGAAGCTGTTCGATGAACTGATGGGCGATGACGTGGAACCGCGCCGGGAATTCATCGAGGCGAATGCGAAGTATGTGAGTGTGCTGGACGTATAGCAGCAGTCGGACGTCGGAAGTCGGAGGTCTCCAGGTTGGCACGGTACATCGCCCAGCCACGGAACCCACTGACTTCCGACTTCTGACTTCCGACTTCTGACTTCCGACGTCTGACTAGATGATCCCCGGCAACACACTGCCGCCCGACCCCGGTCCCCAGTCGTCATCATCGTCCTCGAACGCCTCGTGAATCGGCTTCGCGCCCGCGTCGTCGGCGAGCTCACGTTCGGCGAGTTCGAGTTCATCGAGCTCGAGCGGTGTGTCGATGTCGTCTTCCGGCGCAACGAATCGTTCGCGGCGGCCGAAGCCGATCAGCCAGAGGAAGAGGCCGATCACGGCCGCCAAACCGATCATCCCCATCATGTGATGACTCCCGACGAAGGTGGGTCGCCCTGCTCGATCCGTTCGAGCAGGAGTGGTAGCATCGCCTCGGCACCGCTCCAGGCCGCCTCAAGCACGCCGGTGAGGGCCGATGCCACGGCATCGGCGGTTGCGTCGTTCCGGGCATGAATCTCGAGCACGGGATCCCGGGGGTCGACTGCGGTGCCCGGTGGCACCAACAGGATGAGCCCCACAGCAGGGTCGATCGTGTCGCTGCTCACCCGTCGGCCACCACCGAGCACCAGGACCTGCTCACCCAGCGTGCGGGGCGGCAGGGGCGGCATCGCGCCGCGCTGTCCGGCCAGAACCTGGCGACGCACCGGCGCGGTGGGCAGCAGGTCGGGATCGTCGACCACGTGGGGATCTCCGCCCTGGTGCTCGATCACCGCCCGGAATCGCTCGAGCGCGCGTCCATCGGTGATCACGCCGCGGAGCATCTCGATGGCCTGACCTTCCTCGGCAGCGAGTCCTGCGAGGCGGACCATCTCGGCACCCAGCGCATAGGTCACCTGCATCATGGCGTCGTCCCGCTCACCGCGCAGGCCGGCGATCGCCTCGCGGACCTCGAGCGCGTTCCCGGCGGCGAGCGCGAGAGGCCGATCCATTGCGGTGAGTCGGGCGACCGTCCGACATCCCGATCGGGCACCGAGTGCCACCATCGTCCGGGCGAGTTGCCGCGCGCGATCGATACCCGGCAGGAAGGCACCACTGCCGACCTTCACGTCGAGCACCAGGCCATCGAGCCCCTCGGCCAGCTTCTTCGACATGATGCTGGCGGCGATGAGCGGGATCGATTCGACGGTACCGGTGACGTCACGCAGGGCGTAGAGGCGGCGGTCGGCGGGCGCGATCTGGTCGGTCTGCCCGAACATCACCACGCCGATCGCCTCGAGCTGCCGGCTGGCCTCGTCGAGGGGTATCGCCGTCCGGAAGCCGGGGATGCTCTCCAGCTTGTCGAGGGTGCCGCCGGTGTGACCGAGGCCACGCCCCGACATCATCGGGACGTGGACGCCGAGCGCGGCCAGCATCGGGGCGAGCAGGAGCGAAGTGAGATCGCCCACGCCACCGGTCGAATGCTTGTCGATCCGTGGCGGTCCGGAGGCCGGCCGCTCGAGGGCGGCCCCCGACTGCAGCATGGCGTCGGTGAGTGCCACCAGTTCGGCGGCATCGAGCCCGCGGAAGACGATCGCCATGGCGAGGGCGGCCATCTGGTAGTCGGGCACGTCGCCGGTGGCGTAGCGGAGCATCAGCTCGCGCCACTCCGCGTCGGTGAGCGTCCCACCATCGCGCTTGCGTTCGATCAAGCGTGCAATGACCATTCGTACTCGTGGTGCCCGGCACCAAGTCAAAGGGGAGTCAACGTCTCGTGCGCAGATTGCCGACACTTTCGGGTTCGATCGAGCCGCTCCAGACCGCTACCGAAAGGTACGCGTGCCAGGCCATGGCAGCGAACCCGGGTCGAGTCTCACTCGCTCCAGGCCAGCATCGGGCACCGACACGCCTCGCGGGACCGAAAGGCGCTCCGTGAATTCGACCGACGAGATTGCTCGCGACATGGCCGCGCTCCGCGCCGAACTGACGGCCGCGAATCGCGCCTACTACGAACTCGACGCGCCGCAACTGAGCGACGACGAATACGATCGACTCTTTCGTCGGCTCGTGGCGCTCGAGGCCGCGCATCCCGCACTCGTTCCAGCCGACACCCCGACGCGACGGGTCGGGGGTGCGCCGGCGAGTACGCTGCCGAAGGCCCGGCATGCGCGGCCGATGCTCTCCCTCGCCAATGCCTTCGATGCCGACGAGCTCCGTGAATGGCACGAACGGATGGTGCGCACCGATGCCAGCGCCGCCACGGCACCGCTCTCGATCGAGGTCAAGATCGATGGCGCGGCACTCGCACTCACGTACCGGGACGGCGCGCTCGTGCGCGGTGTGACGCGTGGGAACGGCACCGAGGGCGAGGAGATCACCGGCAACGTCGCGGCGATCCAGGATGTGCCGCTCACGCTCTCCGGCTCGGGGTGGCCCGCGCTGATGGAGGTGCGCGGCGAGGTGTACATCCCGCGCGAGGCGTTTGCGCGTGTGAACCAGGACCGCGAGGCGGCCGGGCTCGACCTGCTCCAGAATCCGCGCAACGCGGGTGCCGGTGCGCTCCGCGCGCTTGACCCGAAGGAAGCCCGCCGACGCCGACTGGCGTTCTTCGCGTATCAGATCGTCGTGGTCGAGGGCGTGACCCCGCGGTCGACCCATCACGAGCAGCTGGAGCTGCTTGCGACATGGGGATTCCCGGTCGAACCGCATCATCAACTGGTCGAGGACATCGAGGCCGCGATCACCGTGACCGACAGGTGGCAGGACAGGATCCGTGGCCTCCCGTTCGATGCCGATGGTCTGGTGATCAAGGTCGACGATCTGGCCCTGCAGGACGAGCTCGGCGTGATTGGCGGGCGCACGCCAAGGTGGGCGATTGCACGGAAGTTCCCCGCGGAAGGCGCCTTCACGCGATTGCTCGCGATCGAGGTGAACATCGGCCGGACCGGAGCGCTCGCCCCCACCGCAATCCTGGAGCCGGTTCGGCTCGGCGGCGTCACCGTCACGCGAGCGACCCTCCACAACGAGGACATCATCGCGAGTCGCGATGTCCGGGTCGGTGACCTGGTCGAAGTGATCCGGAGCGGCGATGTCATCCCGAAGGTGATCGGGCCGGACCGTGAGGCGCGGACCGGGAACGAGCTGCCGTGGGAACCTCCAACGACCTGCCCCTTCTGCGACACCCCGTTGGTGCGCCTCGACGGCGAGGCGAATCGCTATTGCCCGAACCGCGCCTGCCCGGGGCGGTCCTACGAGGCGCTGGTGCATTTCGTCTCGAAGAGTGGCCTCGACATCGATGGACTCGGACCGGAGGGGATCCGGTTGTTCCTCGATGCGGGGCTGATCGCCGATGCCAGTCATCTCTTCGACACCACGCGCGTGAACAAGGAGCGACTGCTCGAACTCGAGGGGTTCGCCGAGCAGTCGGCCGATCTGCTGATGCAGGCGCTCGAGACTGCGAAGGGTCGACCCTTGCACGCACTGCTCCGGGCGCTCGGGATCCGTCACGTCGGACAGGTCGCGGCGAAGGCACTCGCCCGCCGCTTTGGTACGCTCAAGCAGGTCCGCTCCGCGAGCAGCGATGCGCTTGAGGCACTCGACGGCGTGGGGCCGGCGATCAGCACCGCGCTGCAGGAGTACTTCGCGGATCCCACGACGGCGGCGATGATCGACCGACTCGAGGCCAGTGGTGTCGCAACGACCGAGTCGGTTGGCGTGTCGAACGGACCCCGCCCGCTCGCAGGCCAGATCGTGGTGTTGACTGGCAGCCTGCCGACGCTCTCGCGTGCCGAGGCCACGGCGCACATCGAGGCGGCAGGCGGTGTGGTCAAGTCATCGGTGTCCAGGAAGACCAGCATGGTCGTGGCCGGTGAGGATGCCGGTGAGAAGCTCGTGAAGGCCGAATCGCTGGGGATCGAGGTCATCGACGAGGCCGAGCTCTTGCGGCGTCTCGGTCTCGCACAGTAGGTTCGCGACCCATGACCTCCTTCCGGATCGACCCCGCATCGCTCACCGCCATTCGTCGGCGCCTGGAGGAGCTCGGCGTCGATCCAGACGGTGTGCTCAACGAGGCCGGTGCCGCGAGTGGCCAGATGCTGCTGTCGGCGTGGCATGATCGGGTGGCGGGCCGGGGAGGCCCGGACGATCCGGGACTCGTCGACCAGCGGTGGTTCGGGACATTGCTGGCCGAGGTGCTGGTCGAGATGGGTTGGGGCCGGTTCGTGGTGGATCAGCCGGGTGGTGATGGACTCGTCCTGATTGCACAGGATGCGCTCGAGGCGGTCCCGGACACGTCGCCTGCACCGGCGTGTCACTTCACGGCCGGTGCCTTGGCTGCCTTCCTTGGTGGATTGGCCGACGCCCCATTGGGTGTGCTCGAACTGGAGTGTCGATCGGTCGGCGCGCCGGCGTGTCACTTCCTGGTCGGGTCGCCGGAGATGATCGCGGCCGCCGAGGATTTGCGCGCCGCCGGGGGTGATTGGCGGGAGTTGTTCGCGAGCAGCCTCCGGCACTAGCTCAACTGCTCAGCCACTCCCGCAAGTCCGGACGCACCACCAGCATCCCGTCGACCACCACCTCACGGTCCCACGGCAGGACGATCGCCTTGTCCGTCTCGAAGGCATGGAAGTCCGGTTGATATGCGCCGGTCTTGAACGACACCGCCGTGCGGACATCGGCCGGTCGGGCCGCGAGGATCGTGTTGAGCGCGAGCTTCAGCGTGTCGCCCGAATCGCAGGTCTCATCGACCAGGAGCACATGCCGGCCGGTGACGATCGGCGGCGGACCAGCCACCAATTGCGGCATCCCCGCGTCGTCGAGGCGCGAGATGACCATCGTGGCGAGCTCCTGCTGGAGCATCGAGGCCACGATCGCGGCGGGGATGACACCGGCCTTGGCGATCCCGATGACGAGGTCGGGGCTGTAGCCACGGGCGACATGCACCGCGAGGGCGCGGCAGAGCTCGCCGAAGAACGCCCAGTCGACTTCGAGGGCCTCGCGCGTGGTGGTGGGCTTCTGGCGCGGCATGGGGGCCTCCCGGATCTGATGGTGGGGACTGCTCCTGCAAGGTACCGCCGTCCCGGGGTCGCGGCCATGTGCCGGAAGCCCCGCGTTGCCGCGGCACTCGGCGCAACCTACCTTACCGGGATGTTCCGCACTCACGGCCTGGCCCGCGCATGAATTGGTGGAAGCGCATCCTCACGGGTGACGGCGAGGCGCTCGCGCCCCGTCGTCTCGACTACCTGAACGAGGGCCTCGCCCTCGAGCGGCAAGGCGATCTCGAGGCGGCCGTCACCTCGTACCAGCTGGCACTCCGCGACGAGCCTCACAACACCAAGATCCTCCAGTTCATCGCCATCGCGCTGTCGAAGACCGGACGCATCGAGGAGGCGATCCGTCACTATCGCCGTGCCCTCGAACTCGACGAGACCCTCGTGGGTGCCCACTATGGGCTCGCATTCCTGTTGATCAGGCGCGGGGACACCGAGCGCGCGATCTGGCACCTTCGCCAGTTCCTCGCCCGACCACCGCGCGACCCCGAGATGGCACGCTGGGTCGAACATGCCAAGGCCGCCCTCGAACGACTCGAGGCCGATCCACAGGGAGAACTGGTGTGAGCACAGCCGGGCGTCTGGGCATCTTCGTGGCGCTCCTGTCGGGGTGCAGCAGCCTGCCGACCACCGGCGACGGGGTCGTCGAATTGCGGGTCGAGATACCGGCCGACCTGAAGCTCGAGTCCGGTGCGACCCGGACACTCACGGCGCGGGCGTTCGATCGGACCGGCGCCGAGGTGTCAACCACGATCGTGTGGGAGACGCCCGACACCACCGTGAGCGTCGACCCCGTGACCGGTGTCGTGACGGGGCTGACCGCGAGCGGCACTGGTCGGGTCCAGGCCTCGACGGGCACGCTGCGGTCGAACCTGATCGTCTTCACGCTCGTCCCTCCCGCCACGGCCGCGCCGTGACCCCGACATTTGATCCGCTCCGACCAGCAACGCTGACCGCGCTGTTCTTCGGTGCGGTCCGCCGACATGCCGAGCGTCCCGCCGCACTCCGCTTCAAGTCTGCTGGCACCTGGCATCCGATCAGCCACGCCCAGCTCCTCGAGCGGGTGCGGCATCTCTCGGCCGGCTTCCGGGCGCTGGGCATCGTCAAGGGCGATCGCATCGCGATCCTCTCGGAGAATCGCCCCGAGTGGGCGATCACCGACTATGCCTGTCTCGCCGCCCGGTGCATCGACGTGCCGGTCTACGCGACGCTCCCCGCACATCAGGTCGGCTTCATCCTCCGGAATTCAGGGTCGCGGGTGGTCTGCTGCTCGACCCTGGAACAGTTGCGCAAGGTGCTCGAGATCAGGTCCGAGGTCCCCTGTATTGAACACATCGTGCTCTTTGACCCGGTGCCGGCGCCCGAGGGGGTCATCCCCCTGAGTGAGCTGGAACGCATCGGCGCACGACCGGAGAATGATTGGCCGGAATGGGAAGCGACGGCACTCGCCACCGAACCCGATGACCTCGCGACCCTGATCTACACCTCCGGGACCACCGGCGACCCGAAAGGGGTCATGCTCACGCATGGCAACATCGCCAGCAATGTGGTCGCGGCACTCGATGTCCTCTCGCTTCACGGTGGTGATTGCCTGTCCTTCCTGCCGCTGTCACACATCTTCGAACGGATGGTTGGCCACTACACGATGCTGCAGGGCGGCGTGATCATCAATTACGCCACCAGCCCGGACACGGTCGCCGCTGAAATGCCCGAAGTCCGACCCACCTTCATGGCCAGCGTGCCGCGCTTGTACGAGAAGATCTACGCCCGGGTCGTCGAGGCCGCCGAGAACGGGGGACTGGTCAAGAAGGCGATCTTCGAGTGGGCCAGGCGCACCGGACTCGCCCGCATCGAGCGCGAGTTGCAGGGCACCCAGGCGCCGGGGCGACGCGACCTCAGGGACCGCATCGCTGACCGTCTGGTGTTTGCGAAGCTCCGCGAACGGACGGGCGGCCACCTCCGCTATTTCGTTTCAGGTGGCGCTCCACTCAACGCGGAGATCTCCAAGTTCTTCCTCGCTGCCGGTTTGCCGATCCTCGAGGGGTACGGACTCACCGAGACGTCGCCGGTGATCACCGTGAATCCGCTGGATCGGATCAAGCCCGGCACGGTCGGCCCGCCCCTCCCCGGCGTCGAGGTGCGCATCGCCGAGGACGGCGAGATCCTCACGCGTGGCCCGCACATCATGAAGGGGTACTACCAGAACCCCGCGGCAACCGCCGACGCGATCGATGCCGACGGATGGTTCCATACCGGCGACATCGGTGAACTCGATGCCGACCACTACCTCAAGATCACCGACCGCAAGAAGGACATCATTGTCACGGCGGGTGGCAAGAACATCGCCCCCCAGCCGATCGAGTCGCTCCTCAAGCAGAATCCGTTCATTGCCAGCGCGGTGATGCTCGGCGACAAGCGCCGATTCCCGATCATGCTCCTCGTCCCGAACTTCGCCGCACTCGAGACCTGGCGGAAGTCGAAGGGCATCCCCGACGACACCCCCGAAGCGCTGGTGGCGCGACCCGATGTCCAGGAAAAGATCGAACGCGAGGCGCGGAAGTCCTTCCGCGAACTCGCCCACTACGAGACCCCGAAGAAGTTTCTCTTCCTGCCACGCGACTTCACGATCGAGTCCGGCGAGCTCACACCGAAGCTGTCGATCAAGCGAAAGGTGGTCGAAGCCAACTGGCGGGACCAGATCGAGGCGCTGTACGAGGAGTAGCATCGTGGTGGTCGTGCCACACTTCGCCTGAGGCATCCATGCAACACGCCTGAAGCGTCCATCGACCAGCAAACCACAAGTCTTTGCACCACAACGACTTGTGGCTACGCCATCGCTGGCACAGGCCGTGCCTCTAGGAGGGCATAACCGTTTTCCTGGAGTGCACGTGCGACTTCGTAACATGATCCCGGCCCTGGCCGTCGTTCTGGCATCACCGCTCGCCGCACAGGCGAACAACACGGGGGGGGCTGGCTGGTCGGTGAATGTCTACACCGTCTCGTCCAACAGCTGGTCAGGGTTCTACAGCGCACTCAATCCAGCGGGTGGGGAGCCCGGTGTCTGGCAGCCGAGCGCCGGCGGGACGGAGTGGATCTCGGCATGGTCCAATTTCAGCACCAATCCCGGTGCCGGTGACTACAATCACAACACCGACGCGAATGCGCGGTACCACTACACCTACCGGTACACCTTCGGTCAGCCGATCGGTGGCGGGTCGCTCGGGTTTGCAATGGGATGGGACAACATCCTGAAGGGCTTCCAGGCGAGCAATGGCAGCCTGCTGAGCCCACCCAGCAGCTATCTCGCCGGTCCGGCGCCCGAGCGTGGTGTCAACGATCACTTCGGCTTCTGTCGGAATGGCGACGCGATGCACAACAGCGGTGATGCCGATTGCACCGCCCGTTTTGTGGTGCCCGTGGCCAGTGGCGCCACCTACCTCGATTTCTCGGTGTGGGGCGATGGCCAGACCGACGGCATGTGGCTGGCCTGGGACCAGGCGGGCATCCCGACCGAGACCGTCCCGGAACCGGCCACGATGACATTGCTGGCCACCGGTCTCGCGGGCCTGGCGGGCTCCTCGCTCCGCCGGCGCAAGAAGGCCCAGGACAGCTGAACGACCCCCACTTCCCCGGGTCGTGATGGCACGACGGCCGCCGGAACTGCTTCCGGCGGCCGTCGTGTGTGCACCCACGACACTGCGCAACTCAGTGCTGCAGCACGACCCAGAGATCGTCGATGGTCGCGAGGAGCTCCTGTGTGGCGTCGAGGGCGGGGGGCATGCCCTCGCCGACGATCCGGAGTCCCGGGAGCGCACTGCGGAGCGCCGCGGTCCGATCGATGCTCGATGGCGGCCCGAGCACGACGCCTCGTGCCGAATGCCGCTTGATCGGCCAGACGGGCGACCGGAGCACGCTCACGGTGTCGGACGTCGTGACTCCGGGGGGGGGATTGACCACGACACACCTGACATCCGGCAACCGCGTGCGCAATTCCTCGGCCAGCACACCCGTGTGTCCCTCGAACACCAGCCAGCCTCCGGGTCCCTCGATCCCGAGCATCGTGAGGACATCGTCGGCATCGACAGGCGGGCGTCCGTCAGACGGCTCGACCTCCCCGAACACGGGGATGCCGTCATCCCATGCCGTACTCCAGTTGCAGACGGGGCAGCCGAGGTGACCGGCGAGGACGCGGCGCCCCTCCATCCGGTCGGGGAGCAGTACCAGGAACGACTCCTCGTGGTCGGCGGGGCAACGCAGCAGGTCGGTCAGCTCGATGTGCATCAGGGGCGGAACTCGACCCAGGTCATGACGTTGGGTGCCACCTCGATGGTGCGCTCGACCCACTGATCGCCGATCTTCGCGCGCAGGATGTGACGACCGGCGGGGACGTCGCTGACCGCGAAGTTCTCGCCGTACATTGGCGACGGATGATTGCGCGGCCCATAGGTCTCGACGAAGGCAAATGGCGTCTCGCGTGGCAGCGGCTTGTGCAGGCCGTAGATGCGCGTCTGCGCGACGAGGGTGCCGGCCGCATCGTGGACGCGGCCAGCCACGAGTCCCGCGCCGGGCAGCGGCTCTATCCAGAGCTCGGGATTGGTGGCGAAGGGTGGGAATCGCTGATCCGGATTGACGATCAACCCCACCGAGTCGACCGGAGCCACATGCACCTCGAGGTGGAGGTGGTCGTTGGTGGCGCGGCCGGTGTGACCCACTGCGGCGATCACGTCGCCGCGAGCCACGGTCTCACCGACCGCGACCTTGAGCGCGGAGTTGTGGTAGTAGACCGAGAAGATGTAACGGAGCGTGTCATGGATCATCATCGGGGCATGACGGATCCCGACCGTGAGGGCGCCCTGCTCGGCTGGACCACTCCAGACGACGACCCCGTCGCCGATCGCGTGTACCGCGGTCCCGTCGGCGTTGTTGAACTCGACGCCCTGGTGCGGCTGGAAGTTGCCGCCCATCGTCGAGCCCCAGCGATAGGTCTGGTCGATGTACTGGTTGGCCTCCGGGCCGATCGGGCGGCCGAAGGAAGGCGCCCATGGCCGCGTGGTCGGACTCGCGCTGTGAATCGAGGCCGACCGCCTGACCGGCAGTGACACGGTGGTACTGCCGAACTGCTTGTGCTCGAGGACAGGGCGGCGACCGACAAGGCCTCCGAGGTCGACCACTTCGAGGATGGGGTTGATCGCGTTGGATTGCTGGACCATGAATGCCCCGCCCGGGACCCACCCCACGCCGAGCAGGTATTCGTTGCTGAGCACCACGAGTGCGGTGTCGGCTGGCCCCTTTGCGGCTGGTCCAATCCCGTCGATCCCTGCAGTCCAGTGCCTGCCGTCGTCAACCGTCACCTGCAGTCCGTCGGCCGTCGCAATCACCGTGGTGTCGCCCAGCGTGAGTATTCCGCCGGGTGCCACATACTGCCACTCCGGCCCAAGTTCACTGAAGGTCCAGTTCCTCCAGGTGCGGCCATCGTCACGCGACAGCCCCCACCCGTTGCCGATCGTGCCGACCCAGACCTGATCATTCGGCCCGAACGCGATCGCATGCACGAAGTCCCACGAGAGCGAGCTCTTGCTGGTGTCACTCCGGATCCTGCGCCACGGCTGGCGTCCATCGCCCGCGGAACGCACCAGGATGCCGTGGCCGTAGGTGCCGACCCAGATCTCGCCATTGGGCCGCGTGACCCGCGTGAGTTCGACCACTGGCCAACCGTCGAGCGCACGCGGGAACTGTTGCGCGGCGACGGGAGCGGTGCTGAGGACCACGATGGCGAGGAGGGATCGGTGCATCATCAGGCTCGTTTCTCGTTTCGGTTTCTCGCTTCTCACGTCTCACGTCTCAGGTCTCACTTCTCACTTCTCGTCACGCCGGCCCCAGCCGGATCGACTCGACATGGCAGCCGGCCCGGCGTGTCACCGCCCACAGCACCGCATCGGCGACATCGTCGGGTCGGAGCATACTGGCGCGATTCGGGAATCCTTCACGCGCGTCGGGATCGAACGGATCCCATACCGTGGTGTCGGTGGGTCCAGGTGAGACCAGCGTGCAACGCACGCCGCTGCCGCGGTACTCCTCCAGCAGGACCTCGTGCAGGCCACGCGCCCCGAACTTGGAGGCGGCATATGCGGCGTTCTCCGGAAAGGCATGCAGGTCGGCGACCGAGCCCACCAGCACATGATGGCCACTGCCGCGTCGACGCATCCCCGGCAGCAGGGCCCGGGCGATGGCGAATGGCGCCTCGAGATTGATCGCCAACTGCTCGCGCAGCAGGTCGTCGCCGGTCTCCTCGACCGGTGCCAGCAGGAAGGCGCCGGCGTTGTTGACCACAATGTGCGGCACGCCATGCCGCGCCTTGACCAGTTGCATGAAAGCGGTACGCGCCCGTGGGTCGGCGAGATCGACCTGATGGTCCTCGGCATGCTCGATCGGTTCCATCCGGCTCCGCGCAGCACGGATCACCAGCGCACCCGCACCGAGCATCCGCTCGGCCACGGCATGGCCGATGCCCCGGGATGCCCCGGTGACCAGCGCGACACGACCATCGAGTGCGTCACTCACCGGTGTACTCGACATAGTTGCGAGGGGTCTCCCAGAGCCGGACCCGCGCCAGGCGGCCCGAGGGAATCCGGTCCACCAGTTCCTGCCAGATGAACACCGCGATGTTCTCGGCCGAGGGCAGGTGTTTGGCGAACCAGGGCACATCGAGATTCAGGTTGCGATGATCGAGGACCGTGTGCACGTGACGATCGAACAGGTGCTTGAGGATCCCGACATCGACGACGTAGCCGGTGCGCGGATCGATCTCCCCCTCGACCTGCAGCTCGACCTCGTAGTTGTGGCCGTGGTAGTTCGGGTTGTTGCACGGCCCGAACGTCTCACGGTTCCACGCGTCCGATTCCGCGGGATTGTGGAGCCGGTGAGCGGCATTGAAATGGGTCCGTCGAACCACCAGGGCACGGGGCATGTCGACTCGAGGTCAGAGATGAGTGCCAGACGCGAAACGGCGTCGCCTCCCGAATCTAAGGGTGGCGACGCCGCGAGAGCCGATACGATGCCGGGGGGTGTTCTTGAAGCCCGGGGAGACATGTTCGGCGCCCTTTCCCTGACTTCCGTCTTCCCCGCAACGGGGGCCTGACGTGGGACGAGGAATGTGGGCCCATCCTCGGATTCATTGGCTCAAGGAACGTTGAATCCCGACATCGTATGGCTCGTGTAAGTTACGTGCAGGTTCCGGGCCAGTCAAACCGGGACCCCACCTCCACCGGAGCGCCGGCATGATACAACTCGCAGTGGGATTGCTGATTCTCGGGGTCTGGGGCGTGGTCACCTTCGTGGTTCACCCCGGCACCGGCTGGATCCATGTCGGGCTGATCGGGGGCGTCCTGCTGGTGATTCGCGGCATCGTGACCCTCGATGAGGCCCGGGATCCCTAGCGGGTAACCCCGGCCCACGCGCCGGCTGCTCGGCGGCAGGCGTCCCGGAGTACCTCGGGAGGGGCCACCATCGAGATCCGGATGTAGGGGGCGCCACCGGGTCCGAACCCACTCCCCGGCGTCACCACGATTCGCTCCTCCGCCAGTAGCTGCTCGGTGACTTCCCAGTCGGTCCGACCCTCCGGCACCGGGATCCAGAGATACATCCCGGCCCTGGGCGGCGTGACCGTCAGGCCTCCCTCCTTGAATCCCTCGACCGCCGCCGCGAATCGCGCGCGGTACCCGTCGCGGAGCACCGCACTCAACTGCTCGGCATGTCCGAACGCATACGCGCCGGCGCGCTGGACGATGGTCGGCACGCCATACCCCACCAGTGTCCGATAGTTGTTGAGCGCGGCAATCGCATCGCGACGACCACACACGATCCCGAGGCGCATCCCGGCCATCGAGAAATTCTTCGAGCCGGAATGAATCTCGACGGCGACATCCTTTGCGCCATCGATCTCGAAGACACTCGGCGCGGGCTCGCCCTCGAACACCAGTTCGCTGTACGCGATATCGCTGATGAGGATGATGTCATGCTGTCGACAGAACGCCACGGCGTCGGCCCACTTGGCACGGGTGGTCACCGCGCCGGTCGGGTTGTTCGGGAAGTTGAGCAACAGGAACTTGGCGCGCCCGGCCTCGACCGGGTCGACCGCCCCGAGATCGGGCCAGAAGTCCGTTGCCGCCGTGACGGGCAGGCGGACGAGGTCGGCACCGGCAGCCGCGACGGCTCGCTCATAGACCGGATAGGCGACATCGGTGATCAGCATCGAGTCACCCGGTTCACAGTAGGCGGAGACCAGGTGCGCGAGCCCCTCCTTGGCCCCGGCGGTCGGCGTCATCTCGGCCGGGACGTCGAGCCGCACCCCGAAGCGTCGCTGCATGTATGCCTGGAAGGCGTTGTGGATGGACGCTTCGCCCGACATCACCGGGTAGCCATGCGCCCGCCGGTCAAGCACGGCGTCCTGCACGGCAGCGATGAGTTCGTCGGGCATCGGCTGATCCGGTGACCCGAGGGAGAGGTCGAGCACGCGATGGCCCTCCGCCTCGACCGTGCGCTTCTTCGCGATGAGCGTGGTGAAGACGTAGGGCTGGATGCCCTGGAGGATTCGGGTCGGCGACGGCACGGGCAACGCTCCGGCAATGGGTTGACGGATCTTCGCCACCTCCCGTGCCACAAGCAAGCTCAGCGCTCTGCCGCCTGCTCGATCAAGTCCCGGAACGCACCGACCGGTGCGGGTCCGATGTGCAGGTGCAGGTCCGGCCGCAGGGCCACCGCCTCTCGGAGGTAGACGTGGCGGGGGCCCTGTTGCCCCCAGACCCGCTCGACGTGCACGAGGACCCGGATACAACGCGGCATGCCATCGGGGACGGGGATCTCGGTCGTGCAGAGCAGCGGCACCTCGTGCCAGCCTGCTGCCCGGGCGGCGCCGGCCGGGAAGGTACTCGAGAGATCGGCTGTGACGGTGAAGATGGCCGAGATGATCTCCCCGCGTGAGAGGCCGTTGCGCACCGTGATGGCGTCGACCAATTCGGCGACGGCCTCATCGATGTCGAGGGGATCGTCGATCATCACGGTCGTGGCACCACGAATGGCGCGAGTCGACGGGAGGCCGAGGACCCGATGCAGCAGTGCCCGGAGCCTCATGCCGCCCGCACCGTCGGCACGGCACGTCGCCCGACCAGGGCGAACGTGGTGTAGTTGTCAGGGCAATCGGCGATGTCCCGGGCCAGCACCACCAGTCCGTATCGCTCCGCCGCCTCGGCGTTGCAGATCGCGGCGCGGGTCCAGTCTCGATCCGCGGCAATGGCGCGGGCAGCGCCCGCTGTGTCTTCGACCGCGTGCGGCACCAGTCGCCGGCCTGAGAGCCATCGTGCGCACTGGGCCAGCGCTACCGGGTGCGATTCCACCCACCGGATCGAGGCGAGGTCGGCCGAGGGAAGCGCGGCCAGACAGTGGGTGATCCGCTCGTCGAAGGTGGCAAGGATCTCGACCTCTGGCGACAGGCTGATGGCCTCCGATGCACCCGGCACCGCGCCCACGATCGTATTGCTGATCGGCACCAGACCACGATCTGCCTGGCCGCTCGCGACACCCCGGATGATCGAGGCAAAGTCGCGCACCCCCTCCGTGCGCGCGCCGGGTTGGTGCGCGAGGACCGCGAGGTGGCTGTAGGCTCCGGCAATGCCTTGATAGAGGACCTTCATGGAACGGCTCCAGATGATGGGAACAAGGTCACGAATACGAGAAAGGCCCCCTCGAGAGTCTCGAGAGGGCCGCGGGATGATCGATGCGATGTGATGCTCAGCTATCGCGTACGTCGACTCCCGGCCCTCTCGTCGAGAAAGGCCGCAAAGGCAAACGCAAATCGATAGGCGCGGGTCTTCATGGGTCCAGCATACCCGCGCCCAGGCACGGTCGTCAAGGGGCAGGCTCGCGGCCGAAGCTGAACGTGCCCCCCGTCACCGCGATCGGGGCCGTGGCGCCGCCACTGCTCGGATTGATCGTGAAGGCGAACGTGCCCATCACCCGCGTCGGCGTCACGGAGGTCACCACGACCGAGCCCGAGCCTCCCAGCGCCGACGACCAGCAGCAGAGCGGGCCGGTGGTCGAGGCGCCCGGTGGCGGGCCAACGTTGACTGACGACAGCACGCCCGGGACGGAGGAGACCGGATAGGTGCCTGGAGCGGTGAGCCCGTTGAACGCAAACGACAGGCTGTACTTGGTGTTGATCACGGAGACCACGTAGATCCCGCCAGCGGTGCTGGCCGAGGCCACCGTCGAGGCCACATACGACTGCCCGCCCACGGTCGCATGCAGGGTGCTGCGCTTGCTGTCGGGAACCGGCGCAAACGTGCCGGTCGTGTTCACCGGAAGGTCGAAGCTGCCATTCGTCAGCGTGCGTGTTCCCGTGGCACCGCCAGTGAGTTCCGTCCCGGTGAACGTGAAGGTGCCCACGATGCGGGTATCGGAGAGGGTCGTGAGCGTGATGCTCCCCGCCTCCCCACTCAGGTCGGTGCCCCACCCTGCCCCGTTCTCGACATAGGTCGCGAATCCGCCCTCGACTCCGGCCCCCATCCCCAGCGGGTAGGTCCCGGGTTCGGCAATGTTCGAGAGCGAGATCGTGATGGCCTTCGAGTTGACGCCTGCGACACTCTGGGCGCTGATGAGATACCCACCACTCAGGGCATGGGTCGCCTGGGCGAAGCTGACAGCCCCGAACGCCTTGCCGTCCACGGTGGCCGTCACGGCGCCGCCACCGGGCGGGGGCGGGGGCGGCACACTGGGGCCGGTTCCGGTCTTGCCCCCGCAGGCAGCGAGGAGCGCGAGGGTCAGGGCGGAGGCGCGAAGGCTCGACATGAGAGGACATCCCGGGATTGGAGTAACTTGGAGCGATCACCGCAGGGCAGAGCAGGTCTTACCGGCATTGCGCACGTTGCAGGAGAATCCCGTCATGGATCCCGATTCAGAGCACCTCGCCGCCACGTTCAGCGCGGCCTATGATGAGCTGCGTCGGCTGGCCGCCCATCTGCATCGCCGGGACCCCGGCGCCACCCTCGATCCGACAGGCCTCGTGAACGAGGCGTGGCTCAAGCTCTCACGGACCCCCGAGATCGCGCGTACCAGTCCGCTCCATTTCCGTCGCATCGCGGCGCGGGCGATGCGGCAGGTCCTGATCGAGTCGGCGCGGCGGCGCCATGCCGAGAAGCGCGGCGGTTCGACCCGGATCACCATCACACTCGACGAGAACCTTGTCGACCCGGTCGGGGTGGCGACCGATGTCCTGTCGCTCGACACCGCGCTCACCCGACTGGCGGAGGTACATCCCCGACCGGCCGCGGTGGTCGAGGCTCGATTCTTCGGTGGGCTCTCGACACCCGAGATCGCTGCGGTGCTGGAGATCTCCGAGGCCACGGTGCTCCGGGATTGGCGGGCCGCCCGAGCCTGGCTCGCCAGCGCGCTTGACGACGGGCCGGCGTGAGCACCGACGAGCGGTGGGATCGCCTGAGCGCAGCGCATGAACAGGCGCGGTGCCTGGACGCCGATGCGCAGGCGCGCTACCTGCGCGAGCTGGCAACGCGGGATCCCGAGATGGCCCATGTGCTGACCGGCATGCTGGGGCACGATCACGATGCCCTCCCGATCCTCGATCGGCTCGATCAGGCTGTGGCAGCACTGGTGCCGGAGCGTCCGATGGAACGACTCCCGAGCCGTGTCGGCCGATACCGGATCCTCCGGCAGATTGGCGAGGGGGGGATGGGTCGCGTCTATCTGGTCGAGCGCGACGCGGTCGGCGGCCACGCCGCGCTCAAGGTCTTGCGTGACGCGTGGGCCTCACCCGAGCGACGACAGCGCTTCGCCCGCGAGCAGGAGACCCTCGCCCGACTCAGCCATCCCGGGATAGCCCAGCTGTTCGAGGTGGGTGCCCTCCCCGATGGCACACCATGGTTCGCGATGGAACTGGTCGAGGGTTTGCCGTTGGTGGACAGTGTTGCGATCCGTGGGGCGACGGTTCGGGATCGCCTCGCGCTGGTGCGCGCCATCTGCAGTGCGGTGCAGCATGCGCATGCGCACGCCGTGATTCACCGTGACATCAAGCCATCCAACGTCATGGTGACCACGGCCGGTGACGTCAAACTGCTCGACTTCGGGATCGCCAAGCAGGTCGGCGCCGATGCACCGGACGACGACCGGACCCAGACCGGCTATCGGATGCTCACCCCGGACTACGCCGCGCCCGAGCAGTTCAGTGGTGACCCGATCGGGGTGCAGACCGACGTGCATGCGATCGGGGTGATGCTCTACGAGCTGCTGGCCCTTCGCCTCCCCTGGGCCTCATCCCGCCTGACGCCACAGGTGCCGCTGGCCGAACAGCGCCGTGGCATCCCGGACCTCGTCACCACCGCGAAGCACGGACCCGTCGCGCCTGGCCGGGCCAACTGGCGCGAACTGGATGTGCTCGTCCAGACCGCCATCCATCAGGACCCCGCCCGGCGCTACGCGAGTGTCGAGGCTCTCGGTCGTGATATCGACCACTATCTCGCCAACGAGCCGCTCGAGGCGCGCCCGGACACCCTGCGCTATCGCACCGGTCGATTGATTCGGCGCCAGTGGCGGGCGCTCACGACGGCGGCCCTCGTGGTCGGCACCATCCTCGCGCTGTCGCTCGGCTATGCCCGCGGGCTCGCCAGCGCACGGGACGAGGCGCGGGTCGAGGCCGACCGCACGGCTCGCATCCAGGCCTTCATGATGGGATTGTTCCAGGGGGGGGAAGCCGAAGCCGGTCCGGCCGACACCCTCCATGTCCGGACCTTGATCGAACGCGGGGCACGTGAGGCCGATGCGCTCGACGGCGACCCGCTCCTGCAGGCTGAAGTCCGTGAGACCCTCGGCGAATTGCGTCGCCAGCTGGGCGACGTCGCGGGCAGTGACACGCTCCTCACGGCGGCACTGGTGGCGCGACGGCGCCTGCGGGGCCACGATCATCCTGATGTGGCGCGGTCGCTCCTGGCCCTGGCCAGGTTGCGAATGGACCAGGCCCGGATCCCCGCCGCGGACTCCCTGATCACCGAGGCCGTCCGGATCGCCACCACGACCCTGCCGCCGGATCATCCCGTGCGCCTCGATGCAATCGCGACCCGGGGACGGCTGGCGCAGGATGACGGCCGCCTCGAGGATGCCGAGCGAGACCAGCTGATCGTGGCCAACCGATTGGCAGCCAGCGATCCGACGTCCGAGGCGACCGCCGGCGCGCTGGTCGACCTGGCGAACACGGCGTTCTATGCCGGGGCACTGGATCGATCCGACTCGCTCAACCAGCGTGCCCTCGCGATCTATCGATCGCGCCGCGGGGACCGGCATCCGCTCGTCGCGGACGTCCTGATCAACCTCGGGGCCTCGGCGTTCGAACGAGGAAAGTACGGCGAGGCGGAGCGATTCGATCGCGAGGCGCTCGATCGGATCCGGAGCTGGTACGGCACCCAGCATCCCGAGACGGCGTCGGCGCTGACCTTGCTCGGGCGCGCCCTCGTCTTCCAGTCCCGCAGCGCGGAAGCCGACAGTGTCCTCCGTGAGGCACTGCAGATCCTCGAACGCACCCTGGGCCCGGACCACCCGCGGGTGGCATCGGCAAGCAATGAACTCGGCACGCTCGCCCTGCAGGAGGAACGCTACGACGAGGCCGAACGGTACTTCCGCCAGAACGCCACGATCTATCGGCACATCTATGGTCCGCGGCACTGGCTCCTCGGCATCGCCGAAGGGAACCTGGCCAGTGTGGCCCTGGCGCGAGGCGACAACGTGGCCGCGGAGCGGGGGTACCGCGAGGCCCTGGCGCAATTCCTCGAGGGACAGGGCCCCGAGCACCTCAATACGGCCATCGCTCATGTCAAGCTCGGTCGGGCACTCCTCCGGCAGGGACGCTTCCATGAGGCGGCGCAGGAATCGCGCACCGGCTACGACCTGCTCATGGCGCGAGAGCAAGCCCCGGAGGGATTCGTCAAGGCGGCCAGGAAGGATCTGGCGGAGGCCTATGACCGTCTCGGTGATCGGGAGGCGGCGGTCCGGTTCGGGCCGCAACTCCCCCCCCCCTGATCACGCACCTCGATCCCCGAGCGCCGGAGCGCCAGGTTCCGGCGGAAGCGGCGGCGTGGCCCACCGTCCATCTGGCCGGAATCGCGCCTCGACGATGGCGTCGATGTCGTCGTGATCCCGGTGCCGACCAGCCTCCCGCCGTGACTCGCGGATCTTGTGGGCGAGGATCCCATGGAGCCACGTGCCGGCCCGGGCACGACCGTCGAATTCCGAGGACCGGCGCACGACGACCAGCGCGGCGTCCTGGATCGCGTCCTCGGCGGCGTCCTGGGCGAGCCCAGCGGCTCTGGCCGCCCGGAGCAGGCCGGGCAAGGCCTCGCGGACCACCAGACCCAGCACCTCACGATCTCCTCGCCGGATCACCGCGGTGCGCTCGGGAGTTTCGGCCATGCTCACCTGTTCGGGCGACGGTGTGTAATGACTCGGGTCGAGGGGACAATAACTTCACGATCGGTGCGATCCTCGCCGTGATCTACGCCTTCCTCGCCGAGTCACGCCTGCCGGGGCCACCTGCGGCCAGGGGGGCCATCTTCGCCGTGGCACCGTGGTTGATAGCGATGGTGGTCATGATGCCTTTGATGGGGATGCCGCTGTTCGGCGGTGGAGCAGCGCCGGCGATGGGCAGCCTGATCGGCCATCTGGTCTATGGCGCGGTGATGGGTGGCATCATCGGCACACCGGCCAGGTAGCACGGCTGACTCGCCCTTCCGGTCATGGCGAGAGGTGGCGATAGTCCCTCATGACCAAGACGACGCGAAGGACCAGTGCCCTCCTCGTCGGCCTGCTGCTCGGTACCGCCTCGTGCGCGGTGCTCCAGCAGGCCGCCGCCCTCACGCGCGTGGCCTTCGCACTCGAGGGCATCCGGGCCGGGCGCCTGGCGGGGATCGATATCTCGCGGATCACCAACTCCCGCGATCTCACACCAACGGATGCGGCCCGGTTCGCAGCAAGCATTGCCCGTGGGTCGCTCCCGTTGGAATTCACGGTCCCCGTATCGGCCCACAACCCTGCCGGGAATGGTGTGGCAGCGAGCATGGTGCGCTTCGGGTGGACACTCGATCTCGATGGCCGGGAGGCCCTGCGTGGCTCACTCGACTCGATGATCACGATCCCCGCAGGCGAGACCGTGGAGATCCCGCTCAGCATGCGGGTGGACCTGGTCGACCTGGTCGGTGGCTCGGCCGAGTCACTCGCCCGGCTCGCACTGGCCACCGCCGGCGCCAATGCCGACCCCACCATGGTCCGGCTTCGGGCCACGCCCGTGATCGAGACCCCCATCGGCCCGCTCAGCTATCCCGAGCCGATCACGATCGTGGCACGAAGCATCGGGAACAGGTCGCCCTGACAGCACGAGCCGCGTCGATCAGTCCGGCATCGCCTCGTGGGTTCGCAGCCAGAAGGTGATCTCCGGGGGACCGGCCAGCAGCTCGGCCGCCCGATCGATGAACGCGCGCAGATGCGGCGTCTGCATGTGCTCGCCCAGGTATGCCTCCCGATCCGTCCACTCCTCCCACAGGAGAATGGCGGTCGGGTCATCCTCGGAGCGGTGCATCGTGATGCCGATGCACTCCTCCTCCGTGGCGACCACGGTGTCGATCAGGCGCGCCAATGCCGCGGTGGCGTCGGCCACCCGGTCGGGGAGTGCCGTGTAGCGAATCACCACGATGATGCTGTCGTCGACCATCGGAACTCCATGAGTGAAGGATGCAATGCTTGATGTCGGACGCTGACATGTCATCCCGAGCGAAGCGCTCGTCGCGCACGCCGGCGAGGGATCTGCAGGTCAGAACGATCCGTGCAGATCCCTCCACTGCACGGCCCGCCCGGGCCGCTCCGATCGGGATGACTCCGTGGTTTTCGGTCCATGTTCCTTCCGCCCATACCCTTCCGGCGTCAGATCTCCCAGTTGCTCAGCCCCACGCCGTCACAGGCGGCTTCAGGGAAGCCGGCCAGCGTCATGCGCAGGTCGGTCCACTGCACCCGCCAGTCATCCGCGATCAGGTCGGCGTAGAGGTCCCGCTCGGTGCCCTGGCACCGGAGGACCACGGCCGGGAGGCGACGTTGCCGTGCCACGGTACGCGTGGCGCCGAGCAACTGATGGGCGGCCGCCCGGTCGACCGCCACGAGCTTGAGGATCCGGAGATCCTCCGCGTCGCGCCCGTCGGCCAGCGCCCCCGTGTGGTACAGCACGAACCCGGCGAGTTCCCCCCCCCGATGGTGGAGCAGGACATCCCCCAGGTCCAGCTCGAGGGTCAAGGCCATCTCGCGCGTGAAATCCCGTCCCGACCAGCGCGCCGTGCTGAACCGGCGACATGCAGCGATCGCGTCGCTGCGGGCGGCGATGTCGAGCGCCTGGATGCCGGGGAGGGTGACGCCGGTCGCGGGGCCGCACTCGACCTGCATCGTGATCGTGAGATGCCCGGGCCGGAACCGGAGCCGCGAGTAGAACCCGATGTTCTCGATGGTGCGCGGCATCGTCTCGAGTCCGATGGTGGTGGCCCCGGCGTCCTGGAGGTGCGCAATGCCGGCCGAGACGACCTCCTGCCCGAGCCCCCGACCCTGCTGATCGAGTCGCACGGCAAGTGGCCCCATCCATCCCTCGGTACCGCTCCGGTGGACCATGTTGAATGCGGCGAGATTCCCCTGCCGATCGCGCCAGACGAAGGCCCCGTCCGCCGCGGCCGTGATCGCGAACTGCCAGGTCCTCGACGTGAGGTACGGCACGCGGATCGCGGTCATGCCATCGCGGCGATAGCGCTCGGTGAAGGCCTCGCTGAAGAGGCGATTGATGGCCGGGATATCGCGCACCGTGGCGCGGTCGCGCACGGCGGGCCCAGGATCAGCTCGCCACATCGAGCAACTCCGGCTGATCGTCATGCACCGTGCTCACCCCGCGCTCGACATCGTGACTGACCCGAAGCACCCGGTCGAAGACATCGCGGAGACTCTCGACATGGGTGATGACGATCACCTGGGGGAACCGGTCCGCGAGAGCCCGGAGCAGGTCGACCACGGCGTGCCGTCGATCTTCATCGAGGGAACCGAAGATCTCGTCGAGCACCAGCAGGGAGAGCGGCTGGCCCGCCCGCTCGGCAATCATCTGGGAGATGGCAAGCCGGAGGGCGAGGTTCAGCACGTCCTCCTCGCCACCGGAGATCACCGGCTTGACCTCGCTCCCGTCGACGATGGCCACCTGATATTCCTCGGTGATCTCCAGGTCGGCGTACCGACCGTCGGTGAGGGCGTGGAGAAACTCGGCCCCACGTGCCTGGAGTTCGGGGCGCATCTCCTGGTTGAGAATGACCCGGAGGTCGCCGAAGGCTCGATCAAGTTCCGAGAGGCGCTCGATCGTGGCACCGAGTCGGGCGACGGTCTCGGCCTTTTCCCGCCGGTCCGCCCGACGTTGCAGCGCCGCATCGCGCAGCTTGAGGGCAGACTCGACCGCAGCGCTCGAGGTGGCCAGCGCCACTCGGCCCTCCTCCTGTGCAGCACGCGCCGTTTCCACCTGCCGCTCGAGCCTGGCGAACGCGTCCGGATCCCAGCCGAGTGCGGCCACGCGACGATCGACGTCCGCGAGCACCGCCTCTGCCTGGGTCGCCACTTGCTCGGCCGTGGCCGCCTCGGCCACGAGGACCGACGCCCGTGCCGCGAGCCCCGCCACCTGATCGTGCTGGCGCCGCTCTGGCTCGAGTTCGGCGATCCGCCGCCGGACCTGCTCGTGATGTTCCGCATCGTAGGTGGCGGCCGGCCCGGTCAGCTCCGCTGCCAGCGCCTCGAGTCGGGCGCGCAACTGATCGGCCTCACGCGTCAAGGTCGTCCGCCGGACGGAACCACTCTCGATCGCGGCGAGCCCCTCGGTGGTCACACGCAGCTGCAGATCCGCCGCGTCCCGCGCGGCCTGCGCCTGCGTGACCGACTCCGGCGCGTGCCCGAGTTGTTCGACCCGTTGGCGATAGTAGTTCCCGCTGGCCTGGACTTCCTCCATCTGAGCCGACAGGAGCACGAGCGTGTGCTCATGATCATCACCGAGCGGGCGGGCGCAGAACGGGCACGTTCCATCCGGTCCGGCCGCGCTGATCGCCTCATGCTGTTCCCGCAGTTCGCGGTATCGGTCGCGGTACTGCTCGAGCTTGGTCCGTGCCTCCTGTTCGTCCTGCTTCCAGCGCGTCAGCTCGGCACTCGCCAGTTCGGAGAGCTCCTCACGGCGAGCCGCCGCGAGCGTGCGCGCCGCGCGAGCCGCGACAAGCGCGGCTTCATCAGGCAAGTCGAGCAATTCGGCCTCGACGGTCTCGAGCCGTGCACGTGCAGCGTCCCGTTGCCCGACGACGAGGCTTCGCGCGGTGACCTCGGCGGCCTGGCGGTCCAGCAGTTCGCGCTGCTCGACCAGCATCGGCCACTCCGTGAGTGCGGCGGCCAGGACCTCGAGTCGGCGCCCCGCGTCGATCGCGGCGGCCAGTTCCCGATCGAGCGCCTGGAACGCGGTCCGGGCCTCGAGGACACGTCCCTCCGCGACCCGCCGTTCGCCGTCGAGTCCCTGCCAGGCCGTCCGGGTGGCGCGCGCCGTCTCCCACTCCGGCGCGAGCGACTGCACTCTCGCCTCGGCCGCCGTCATGGCGGCCGTCGCGCGATCGCGGGCCACCCGAGCCTGGTCGAGTTCCGCCGAGGATTGCCGAAGGACGTCCTCCAGCTCGTCGGGATCGGCCAATCCCTGTTCGAGTCCCGCCAGCTCGGCGCGGCGTGTCGACCGTTCGGCCCGCAGGCGATCCTGGGCGAGGCGCAGGCGTTCGTGACCGAGCACGCGCGCAAGGAACCGACCCCGCTCCGCGGGCGTCATGGCGGCCATCACGGCCAGTTCCTTCTGTCCGGTGAAGTAGGTGTTGAAGAACTCGTCGCGTGACATGCCGAGCAGCGCCGTCACCCGATCGGTGACGGTGACCGTGCTGTTGGCGATGACCTGCCCATCCTGCGACAACTCGGCGTTGGTGAGTGTGCGCGTGAGGACATACCGATGCGGCCCGAGCACGAAGGCCACTTCGACCTCGACCCGCGCTCGGGGGGGGGCCCCGCGCCGCTTGATCGTGTCGCGGGTTCCCCGCGCGGCCGCGGTCCCGTACAAGGCCCAGGCAATGGCCTCCAGCAACGTGCTCTTGCCGCTGCCATTCGGCCCCAGGACGGCCGTCACACCCGGGCCAAGGACCAGCTCGGTTCGTTCGTGTTGACGAAAGTTCAGCAGGCGCAGCGACTCGAGTTGCATCTCAGCCGTCCTCGCCGTGCTCGACCGTGGCAGCGAAGGTCGCGATGCCCTCCCGGACGAAGGCCTCGCGGTCCATGCCCGGCGGCAGCGATCGCGCGCCGAGGAATCCGGCCACGGTCTCGCCGAGGGGTCGTGCGCCACCGCCTGGTGCACCGGATCCGCCGGCCTGTCCCCCCGTCGTCGGTCGCCGGAGGTCGAGCTGGAAATCCAGGGCGCTCGCCTTCCACGCGCGCACCATGGCATGATCGATCTCCCGCGCGGTCGGACGAAGCACGTTGCGGACGACCTGGCGGACGACCGCGCCCGTGATGCCGCCGGGGACCGCGGCCACCGCATCTGCCAGCAGGCGGTCGAGTTCCGGAGCCGACAGGTCCCGGCCATCGAGTGCTGGCAGGTCGAGCACCCGTCGAGGGGCCGCCACCGCGCGCCGTTCCACGGTGCCGGCCTCCAGGTCGACCAGTAGCCATCCCTTCCCCCGCAACCCCTCGGTCCGCTCCACCTGCAGCTCGCCCCACGGGTTCGGGCTCACGTAGTCGAGGGCCCCGCTGTACCAGACGCGCTCGCGGACCTGGTGCTGGACGTGATAGTGCCCGAGGGCGACATGGTGCCAGTTCGCGGCCGCAAGCTCCGAGTCGCCCAGGAGGGCACCGCCGGGCTCCGCCACACTTCGGTCGGGACCGAAGAGTCCGGGGGTCTCGCCGTGCAGCATCAGGACGTGATAGCGTTCGGGTCCCTCGATCTCGAACGCGGGCCGTGGCGTCTCGAACAGGGCCTGATGCGGGACCGCGAGCACGCTGAGATCGAGCGCGGGGAACGCGAATCGACGTGGCGCATCCGTGGCAACCTGCACGCCCAGTTCATGCAGCACGCCGAAGATCGAGACGGTATCGGACGACCGTGGGGTGTCATGGTTGCCGGCGATCACGATCACCGGCGCGTCCGGGAGTTCGCGTCGCAGCCGGGTGAACTGGCGCATCGCCAGCAGGATGGCCGAGTTGGTCGGGCGCACCTGATGGAACAGGTCGCCGGCGATGAGCACCGCATCCGGTCGCGCCGCGATCACGCCATCCAGCGCGGCCACGAACGCCTGGGCCACGTCCGCCTCGCGTTGGTTCATGCCTCGCGGTGTGAGGCGAGCATACTTGCGGTAGCCAAGATGCGGATCAGCGAGGTGGGCGATGCGCATCGGTCAGTACGGCGCGAACGGGTCGTCGCCATCATGTGCCAGCGGCCGGATGCCGGCCGGGGGCGCGGTGGGTTCCGCCGGGATCACGCGGCGGAGACAGGCGCGAAAGAATTCGAGCACCTCGCCGGGCCGCTCCCGAGCCACGGCCCCGATGGCCCGACGGACCTCGTCTTCCGGGCGACCCGAGATCGCCGCCTGCACCGCCTCCCGGGAGATGGTCGGATCATGGCGGCGCAGCCGCAGGACCACCGCCTCGGCGAACGGCAGGTCGGCGGCGGCCGGAAAGCGTTCGACGCCTTCCCGCCCCGACAGCATCGGCGGACGGGGGAACCGGACGAAGACGGGATGGGTGAAGTGGGGATGCCGCACCAGCAGCTCGCCCTTGGGAAGCGCCGCCAGGCGGGCCTTCACGGCCGGAGGCAGTGTGGCATAACCGGGCAGGGCGAGTTCGTCGCTGTCCATGCGACCGTAGACCGTCGTGCCGGCGTTGCCGACCACGCGACGGAGCACCTGGCTCCGGAACTGCTGCGCCGAGAAGAGCACCAGCCCGAGGTAGCGTCCACGCTCCGACAGGTCGAGCAGCATCCGCTTGACATAGGTCTCCGCGCCGTCGGTCGCCGCGTACTTGTTGAGCTCGTCCACGAAGACCACCACATGGTCGACCCCGAGATCACGCCGCTCGAGGTGCTCGCGCAGCCGGGAGATCACCCGGGCGAACACCAGGTCCTGGGCCAGCGGATCGACGCCGGCCACATCGACCACCGTGACCGACCGGTCACGGAAGCGGCCCCACGGCAGGTCGCCGACGGCCCCGTCGTCCGTGACGAGTCCCTTGCTGCGCGTGGCGACGTTGCCGAGCCGATTGCGGACCTTCCGGATCGTGGCGACGTGGTGCGTGCGCCACACTTCCCCCCCCCGTGATTGGGTCTCGAGGAAATCGAAGATCGCACGGAACAAGGCGTCGAGATCCGCGAAGCTCTCCACCACGAAGGGACGATCGCGCAATTCGGGCGCCACGAACTCCTTGCCCACCACGCGTTCGGCGAGGAAGTCGAGCAGCGCGCCCGCCTTGGCATCGACATCATCCCGGTTGAGGACGACTTCGGCGAAGTCGAGGATCTCGCGCAGCCCCCAGACCAGTGGCTCGACCTGCGCCGCGAGATCGGGGTGCGAGCGCAGGGTATTGAGATTGATGCCGTCGGCCTTGTACGGGGCGTGCAGGGTGAAGTCGGTGAATGGCGTCGGCGAGAGGCCGAGCCGATGCCAGAGGGCCAGGTCCGCCTCGCCGAGCGGAGCCGGCTGGTCGAGGAAGCAGAGGTCGGGCCCCTTGACGTTGAAGCACACCGCCGCGACGGTGCCCTTGCTGGCCGGGAACCGCTGGAAGAGGCTCGAGAGCAGGAAGGTCACCGCACTGGTCTTGGTCGCGAGCCCCGAGACGCCGGTGATGTTGAAGTGCGCCGCCTCGGGGCCGAGCAGGAAGTCGGCATCGAGCAGCACCGGCGACCCGGTGCCACCGGCGGCGTAGAGCCCGATCGGGATCCCCCGTGCATCGTCCCCCTCGGTGTAGCTCTCCATCCGCAGCGCCAAACGGACATCGGCGTCGGTGGCCAGCGTGACCGGGCCGAGTGGCACCGGTTGCACCGGTTGTTCCGGGAGTTGACGGAGCACCGCCGCGGTCCAGAGTCGCATCTCGACCCGCTCGGTGGGCGCGTCGCCCGTGCTGGCCGGATCGCCGTCGGCACCGATCACGGCATCGAGCGGGCGGGCGAGGTCCGACCATGCGAACGCCTCGGTGACGACACCGAAGATCACCCGTGCCTCGGCTTCGACGCGAACGATCGTGCCGATCCCGGCACCGGCCTCACGACCGGTCCAGAAATGGAAGGCGTGTGGCGTGCTCGGTCGGAGCTCCGTGGCGAGCACCTGTCCGATGATCGGCATGCTCATGCGATCGCCCCGAGCCAGCGCTCGACTGCGTGAATCCCGTAGAGCAGCCGATCGGCCCGCGGGTCATTCGCCAGGGGAGCTCGCTCCGCGAACAGACGGGCCGCGATCAGGTCGGCCTCCACGAGCGCAGACGCTGTCGGCGCTCGCTCGACCCGCAGCAGGCCGTGGAGCAGGTCCCGTCCCGCGAAGGGCCAGAGCCGAAGCCCGAACGCATGAATCGGCGTCACCGAGCGGGTCGGGGGCATGTATGCCGATGAGCGATGACCGACCGGGAGGGTCAGGTAGCGCTCGAGGTCATCGCCGGTGAACGGCAAGGTCGTGTGACTCTTGACCAGGCCGATCATGCGCGGATCGGTCGCCCAGTCGGGGGAGCTGGTGAGGGTCCCGTCGACCAGCAGCCATGCCTCGCGGTCTGTTTCGCGGAAGCGACGTGCGACCTCGAGCTCCAGCCCCATGCGGGCGCGATCGATGGCGGCCCGGGCCGCGTCGCGGATGGCGTAGGGATGCGGCTCGAGGTCCTCGGTGAGCGGAATGGCTTGCCAACCGGGCGAGAGCGTGCCGAGCACGTCCAGCGCCTCGGGGCGACCGACCACGACGTGGCTCACGCGATGCACCGCGCCCTCGAGCAGGCGGTCGGTCCGGCACCGGACACCCGCCGCGATGCGCGCAGCGACCAGCGGCTCGGTGCCGACCGACCCGAGCAGCTCGGTGCGCTGGATGCCGTCGAGGAACGCCACCGGCGCCCCCCACGGTGTGGGCGCCGGGCACCGGATGGCGCGCAGCGGCGGTTCCATGACCTCGGCCACGCGGATGCGGGGTGTATCGTCGCGCGCCCTCGCGGCATCCGTCACCTGCTGCGCCGGCCTCCCCCCCCCGAGTTGCAGGCGACGACGCAGGGCGGCAAAGGCCACATCAGTCATGCGCGGGCATGCCTGCTCCGGGTCGCATCAATCGCCGAGGCGACCGAGACAGGCGAACAGGCGATCCGCCGCGCGTTCGAGGTCGTGGTCCGACACGCTGTAGGAGAGGCGCACCCACCGATCGTCACCGAACGCGCCTCCCGGCACGAGGGCGACACCCTCCTCGCGCATCATCTGCTCCGCGAAGGCCATGCCGCCGGCGCCGCGCATGTGCATGACGCCCTCCACCCGGAAGAAGAGGTAGAACGCCCCGTGCGGCTCCACGAATTCGATCCCGGGCGCCTGATCGGAGAAGCGCGCGACGAGGTAATCACGCCGACGCCGGAACGCCTGCACCATCCGATCGACCTCGCGGTCGACCTCGGGGTCCAGGAAGGCGGTGACGGCCGCGTGCATCGCCGGATGGTTGGCGCCCGTGGTGGTGTGGCTCTGGAGCGCCGCCATCGATTGCAGCACCGCCGGTGGCGCATAGGCGGCACCGATCCGCCAGCCGGTCATGGCGTAGGCCTTCGAGGCGCCGTAGATCACCACGCTCCGCTCCAGCGCCGCATCCTCGAGATCGAAGAGCGACGGTGCCGGCCCGGCCCCGTAATGGATCCGACGGTAGATCTCGTCACACACCAGCCAGATGCCATGCCGGGCCGCCCACTCCGCGATCGCACGCACCTCGGCCGTGGTGTACACCGCTCCGGTCGGGTTGCTCGGTGTGCAGAGGATCAAGCCACGCGTGCGGGCGGTCCGATGCCGTTCGAGGTCCTCGACACTCACCTTGAGCCCCCACTCGGGGTCACCGGGCACGGGCACCGGCGTCGCGCGTGCGAGATGCACGATCTGCGGGTACGAGACCCAGGCCGGCGACGGGATCAGGACCTCGTCGCCAGGTCCGAACAGGGTGAAGCAGGCGTTGAAGAGTGCCTGCTTGCTCCCGTTGCTCACGATCAGGCGAGCCGGATCGACGGCTCGGCCCCCGCTCATGACGGAGAGTGCGCCAGCCATCGCCTCGCGCAGGCTCGCGATCCCGACATTCGGGGCGTAGCGCGTGTGACCAGCGCGGATCGCCGCGATGCCGCTCTCGCACACCGGGGCGGGAGTATCGAAATCGGGTTCCCCCACGCCGAGATCGATCACATCCTCCCCGGCGGCCTGACGACGCTTCGCTTCGGTGCTGATGGCGACCGTCTGGGAGGACTCGAGATGGGCAAGATTCGGCGATGGTGTGAACGACATTGGTGGCCCGGGTTGAGGCAAGTGGCACTGCGCGATCCCCAAAGGTCCGCCCCTCCCTCCATCGTGTCAACGTGCGACACCTTGGCCGAGCGGATCCGGGGGAGTACGATTCGGCCGCGATCACGATGGTGTGGTCCCTGACAATCGAGGATGGAGCAATGAGCGACGAGTGGTGGGGCGTCGAGCCGGCGGTGTCCGGCAGGCTGGAGGCATTGGGGTGGGCCGCGCAGGATGATGCACTCCGACAGGTCGTGCCGACCATCGCCAGGCATGGCAACGCGGTGATCGCGGTGCCGACCTCACCCGCGCAGGCTGTACCGGCACTCGCCGGGGTGATCGCTGCGGTGCGGGCCAGTCAGGGTCGCGCCCTCGTGCTCGCCGCCCCAGCGTTGGTGGGCCCGATCGGCCGCCAGTTGGGTGAGCTCACGTGCAATACCGCCATCCAGATCGTCAGCGCGACCGGTCCGGCCCGCGCGGCGCGACGGCTCGCGAACGGTTCGCTCGACCTCCTCGTGGCTTCACCGGCCACGGCCCTCGGACTGATGACGCGCTCGGCGCTGGCCACCGACCGGTTCACGTCGGTGGTGCTCTGCTGGCCCGAGGACTGGGCCGATGAGGAGGCGATCACCCTGCTGCTCGCCGACCTCTCGCGGGAGGCCCAGCGCGTCATCCTCACGGGCGATCCTGATCGGATCACCGCGTTGGCCGAGCGCCACGTGCGTCGAGCCTTGGTGGTGCCCGCTGTGCCGGTCGGCGAACCGGCCCCGCCAGCGCCGCATTCGATCCGATCGATCAGCACGACCTGGCACGACCGGGCAGAGACGATCACCACGCTCCTCGAGCTGCTCGACCCCAGCGAAGCGACAGTCTGGGGAGCCGATCGTGGCCTGCATGATGAGCTGCGTGGACAGGGCGCGGAGCTGCGGTCACTCGAATTCGTGAGCGGTGCAGAGATCGGCTCCGCCCCCATGGTGATCTGCGTGGACCTGCCGACCGCGGCCCAGCTGGCCCGGCTCGGTTCCGGCCGCGACGTGGTGTTGATGCTCCCACCCGGGACCACCGGCTTTGCCCAACGGCTTGCGCCGAGCGCCAAGCCGCTGCGGCTCACCGGCCTGGTCGACCGCTTGCGCGACCATGATGCAACACTGCGGGCGGAGATCGAGGCCACGATCGCACGCGGCCAGCTCACCGCGGCCAGCTACGCCATCGCTCCCTTGCTCGACCGCCACGACCCACAGGCGGTCGCCGCGGCCTGCTACGCCCTTTGGCGGCGCACCAGCACGACGCCGGCCGTCGATGGCCCACCGGCGGAGGCATCCATCCTCGACGTCGGCCCCGAGCCCAGAACGGCAGTCGGGGGCATCGCCACCGCGAAACTGTGGGTCGGTGTCGGACGGCGTGATGAGGCAACCGTCGGTGATCTCGTTGCCGTCCTGGTCAAGGAAGTCGGCCTGCCCCGCGAGTCGATCGGTCGAATCGAGCTCCGCGAGACCTTCGCCCTGGTCGAGGTTCCCGCCGCGTCCGCCGATCAGGCGGCGGTTCGCCTGACCGGGATCACGATCCGCCGGCGCAAGGTGGTGGCCCGCGTCGATCGTGGACCCTCCGGCAGCCGGAGCGGTGGCGGGCCGTCGGGCGGCCGATCGGGCGGCAGCGGCGGCCCACGAGGGGGCGGCAACCGCCCGCCTCGGCGGTAATCCGGCCGGACCGGGAACGCGAACGGGCCGCCCAGCGGGGCGGCCCGAAATCCGGCGAACCGGAGTCAACGCGTGTGGGCAACGGGGCGTGGTGTTACTTGGCCTTGTTGACGAGATCCTTGAGACCCTTGCCCGGGCGGAACGCCGGAACCTTCGAGGCCTTGATCTTGATGGTGGCGCCGGTCTGCGGGTTGCGGCCATCGCGCGCGGCGCGCTTGCGGACTTCGAAGCTGCCGAAGCCGGTGATGTTGATGCTGCCGCCCTTCTTGAGTTCCTTGCCGAGGATGCCGTCGGTCGAGAAGAAGAGATCGACGATCTCGCCTGCCTGCGCCTTCGACGTATCGAGGGACTTCGCGACCGCCTCGATGAGCTCCATCTTGTTCACGGGATGCTCCTGGATGGGATGAGTTCGGACTGGTGCTCGACCCGGACCCGATTGGCCCGGACGGGCGAGAATATGGGGACCGTGCGCGAAACTCCGCAAGTTCTGCCAGATTCCGGGTGGCAGCTCCCCGGGACCCCCGTCGGCATCGGTGATCCCGTCATTGACCCCTCGATCGGACCCTGACCCCATGAATCCAGACCGCCCAGGCCGTCTCGAAGTCGTCGCCGGAGTGATGTTCAGCGGCAAGAGCGAGGAGCTCATCCGCCGGGTTCGCCGCGCCCTCATTGCACGACGTCGGACACGCGTCTTCAAGTCGCATCTCGATGCACGATACGAGGGGTTGCAGCGTGTCTCGAGTCACACCGGCATCACGATCGAGGCCGTGGCGATCGATCGGGCCGACGAGATCCTGCGTCAGGTCGAGGACCCCGGTGAGGTGGATGTCGTCGCCATCGACGAGGCGCAATTCCTGGACGCCGGCATTGTCGAGGTCGTCACGCACCTCGCCGAGCGCGGCGTCCGCGTGATCTGCGCCGGCACGGACACCGACTTTCGTGGCGAGCCCTTCGGAATGATGGGACACCTGATGGCGATCGCCGAGGAGGTCACCAAGCTGCAGGCCATTTGTGTCGTCTGCGGAGACCTGGCCTGCCGCAACCAGCGAATCGTCGATGGGGCACCGGCCGCGTGGAACATGCCGGTGGTCATGGTCGGCGGGACCGAGAGCTATGAGGCGCGGTGTCGCCGCTGCTTCGTCGTGCCACGGCTCGATGCCGACCAGGTGACCCTGCTATGACCCGGGTGGTCGGCCTGACCGGCAACATCGCCTCCGGCAAGTCGAGTGTCGCGGCGATACTCCGACGACACGGCATCCCGGTGATCGACGCCGATGCGATCGTCCACGAGCTGCAACGCCCGGGAACAGCGGTCTTCCGGGCGATCATCGCGCGGTTCGGCGACGAGATCCTCACCGCAGACGGCAGCATCGACCGACGCCGGCTTCGGCAGCGGATCCTCGACAGCGACGAGGATCGCCTCGCCCTCGAGGCGATCGTGCATCCGGCGGTATTCGAACACCGCGGCGCGCTGCTGCGCGCGGCCACCGAGACCGGGACGTCGCTCGTGGTCGTGGATGTCCCGCTGCTCTACGAAGTTGATGATCCGCGTCACTACGACGCGGTCATTCTCGTGGATGCACCTCGCGCCGAACGGTGGCGCCGCCTGGTCGAGGATCGTGGCATGCCGCCCGCGGAAGCCGACCGCCTCATCGACCTGCAACTCCCCGCGGACTCCAAGCGCGAGCGTGCCGACTTCGTGATCGACAACGACGGCACGTGGGCACGACTCGAACAACAGACCGCGGATGTCCTCGCACAGCTGGCGCCGTGACGCGGTTCTGCTGGCTCGACCGACAGCGACGCTCGGCTGCGCAACAGATGGCACTCGACCTCGCGGCGGCACGATATGCGATCCGGCATGATCTTGCACTCATGCGCTGGTATCAGTGGGAACGCGACACCCTGTCACTCGGCGCTCACGAAGCGGCGACCCGAACCTGGCACCGCGAGCGACTGGAAACGGACGGCGTGGCCGTGGTCAGGCGACCCACCGGCGGCCGAGGGGTCTGGCATGCTGCCGATGACCTGACGTACGCCTGGACGGGGCCGCTCCCGGACCGCGGATCGGCCCGGCATCGCTACCAGGAACTCCATGAGGCCATGGCAGCGGTGCTGCGCGCGAACGGCCTCGCGGCACGCGTGAGCCCGGTCACGGACGGACGAGCGGACCTGACCCCAGGCGCCTGTTTCGACCTCAGCCTCCGCGGCGAGATCATGGTGGAGGACCGAAAGGCGGTCGGCGCCGCTCAACGCTGTTTCCCGGGAGGCCTGCTCCAGCATGGAGCCATCGCACGGCATGATCATCGGCCGGTGGAGAACCGATACCTGCGTACCCCGCCGCGCCCGGCACGATCGTCGCAGGAGAACTGGCCGAGTGCGGAGGCGCTCGCCGAGGCACTCGAGCAGGACGAGCTGGCGCGGGGCGCTGAGCGTGCCCCGCAGGAGTTGACCGACGCCATCGCGACTGCCAGCGTGGCAGAACTCGAAACTTTTGCAGATCAAGAGTGGACCTGGCGCCGTTGATCGCCACCCTCGCCCGGAGCCTCGCGTGAATCCTGTTCGATCCCTGCGTCCTGCTGTGGTGACCGTCCTCCTCGCGGTGCCCACCCTGGTCGCACAAGCACCGGCCGGGACCCTCGTGATGGGTCTGCGCCAGGAACCCACCGCCCCGATCCCCTACCTCGGCCCGCCGACCACCGGGAACGCCGACGTCACCGATCAGCTCTTCCTCCGACTGGCGACCCTGGGGCCCACGGCTCGCACCACCGGTGATCGCGCGATGGTGCCGGAGCTGGCGAGCCGCTGGTCACGTGTAGATGCCACGACCGTCGACTTCACCCTCGATCCGCGCGCACACTGGCAGGATGGCACGCCGGTGACCGCCGACGATGTCGTGTTCACCTGGAACCTGATCCACAGCCCGGAGCTGGGTGTCGATCTGACGGCGCTCGCCTTGATCCGGTCCGTGACTGCCACTCGCACTGGCGAGATCCGCGTTCGGTTCACCGAGCCTTCGAGCGAACAGGTGTACACCGCAGGCTTCCTGCTGCAACCACTCCCGGCGCATCTGCTGGCCCGGATGCCGGCCAGCGGCATCGCGAGTTCCGACTTCGCCCGGAGTCCGATCGGCAACGGCCCCTTCCGGTTCGAACGACGGGTGCCGGGCCAGTCACTCGAACTCCGCGCGGATCCGTCGTTCTTCCTGGGAATGCCGGGCCTCAAGCGGCTCGTCTTTCTCTACATCCCCTCGACGGATGCCCAGGTGAACGCGTTGCTCGCGGGCCAGACCGATGTGATGAGCGATGTCCCCGCCACGGCACTCGGGCGGATCGAGAAACAGGGGAACTACCGCTTCGTGACAGCGCCGGGCAATTTCGTCACCTACGTCCTCTTCAATGCACGAAGTCCCGGCAACCCGAGACTGGCGCACCCGATCCTCTCGGATTCCCTCACCAGGCGTGCCCTGGCGTTGAGCGTGGATCGCGCCGCCATCGCTCGCCAGGCCTTCGGCCCCGGTGTGCAGACACCACGGGCCGTGCGATCCCAGGCATGGTTCTGGGTCGGCGGGGCGATGGATGCCGGCCGCGCAGACACCGCGCGCGCGCGCGCCGCGTTTCGTGCTGCAGGCTGGGTGGATCACGACGGCGACGGGATCCTCGACCGGGATGGAGTTCCCCTTCGTCTCGGGATCATCTACCCGGTCCAGTCGAGCGTGTTCAGTGCGATCGCAGTCCAGCTGCAGCAGATGTGGCGGATGATGGGCGTGCAACTCGACCTCGAACCGATCGATGGTCCGGTCTGGGTCGAGCGCCGACGGACCGGCCGGTTCGACATCGACATCGCCGGGGCCAATCAGGATCCTTCACCCTCGTCCCTGGCCCAGAGCTGGTCATGCACGTCGGCCGAGCGCGCCGGGTCGAGCAATGTCGGACATTGGTGCGACCCCGAGTTCGATCGCCTGCGCGACCGCGCCCCGACCCTCCCGGATCCGATCTCCGGATTCCGGGCAGCGTTCACGCGGATGGCGGCATGGCAACCCGCCATCGTCGCCGCCGCACCCGCCAACCGGATCGCCGTGCATCAACGGTTCGAGCACGTCATCGTGCGGCCGAGCAAGGCATGGACCTCCCTCTGGCAATGGCGTGTGAGGGCCGATGCCATGCTGCCCCGCGACCGCTAGGATGGCCAGTTGGGTCGTGCGTCGCCTGGCTGGTGCGGTGCTCGTGAGCATCATCGGAATCGCCGTGCTGGTGGCGCTTGTCCACCTCCTGCCCGGCGATCCACTCACGGCCATCGTGGGCGACCGAGCACTTGATCCAGCGAGTCGGCGGGTGATGGAGCATGATCTCGGCATCGGACGACCCCTGCCGGTGGTGCTCATGTCATTCTTCCGCGACGCCCTCCAGGGTGACCTGGGGCACTCGCTTGCCGAGCGCCGACCCGTGACCGCGATTCTCGCCGACCGTCTCGGCCCGACGATGCTGCTCGGTGGGCTCACCTTGCTTATCGACTTCACGCTCGGAGTGCTCCTCGGCGTCTGGAGTGCGCTGCATCCACGCACCCGAGCCGCGCGCCTGCTCGACTCGCTCACGCTTGCGACCTATACGGTACCGGGGTTCGTCATCGGACTGGTGCTGATCTGGGGGTTCGCGGTACACTGGCAGTGGTTCCCTCCCGCCCTGATCGCCGATCCACTGCTGCCGACGGATGCGAGTACCTGGACCGTCCTGATCGATCGCCTCAAGCATCTCGTCTTGCCGGTCACGACGATGGTGCTTGCCACCATTGCCGTGCCGCTCCGCCAGCAGCGGAGCGCGATTGTGGGCACCATGAGCCAACCGTGGGTCACGGCGGCGCGTGCCCGAGGCGTCGCCACAAGGCGCGTGATCTGGCAGCACCTCTGGCGACCCGCCCTCACCCCGGTCATCTCGCTCCTCGGTCTGTGGCTGCCGATGGTCGTCGCCGGCGCCGTCTTCGTCGAGACGGTCTTCGCCTATCCGGGCATCGGGGCACTCCTCGCGAATGCGACGGCCCAGCGTGATATCCCGGTCGTGATCGGCGCGGGAGTGGTGCTCGTGGTGGTGGTCCAGCTGGGTTCACTGGTGGCCGATGTGCTCTACCGCATCGTCGATCCGGTCCAGCGGGAGCCGGTGTGAGGACCAGACACCTGGCCATCGGCCTCGTCACGATGCTCGCCCTGCTGGCCGTGATCGGCCCATTGGTCACCGGCGATCCGTACGCGGCGGGGCTCGATGGTGCCCGCCTGTCCGCCCCGTCCTGGCAGCATCTGCTCGGGACCGACCAGTTCGGTCGCGACGTGCTGGCTCGGCTCGGCCACGGCGCGCGACTTTCGCTCGGGATCGCCACGATTGCCATCGGCATCGCGGCATGCCTCGGACTGCTGCTCGGCGTCGTGGCAGGGGGAACCCACGGCCCCGTCGCAGCCATCCTTTCACGAGGGATCGACCTGGCCCTCGCGTTGCCGCGGGTGGTGGTGCTGCTCGTGCTGGTGGCGGTACTCGGTACCCTCGGCCCGATCGGTCTCGGGCTGATCCTCGGCGCCACGGGTTGGCCCACCATCGCCCGGCTGACTCGCGGTGAGGCGCAGGCCATCCGACATGCGCCTCACGTCACCGCGGCGCGCGCACTCGGAGCGACCCCATTCCGCCGCCTCATGCGCGAGGTCCTGCCGGGCACGCTCCCGCCGGTGATGGTGGCCGCCACCCTCGGGGTCGCCGACGTCCTGCTGCTCGAAGCCGGCCTGTCGTTCCTCGGCATCGGGATCCGACCACCCACACCGACCTGGGGAGGCATGTTGCTCGAGGCACAGCCCTACCTTGCCTCCGCGCCGTGGCTCCTGCTGGCGCCAGCCGTCGCACTGATCACGGCGACCGCCGCCGCGACCATCGGTGGGGATGTCTTGCGGTCCCGATTCCGGATGGCGCAGGAATGACCCCCCCCCTCATTGTGCGTGACCTGCGGGTCGAGTTTCCCCGCCCCGAGGACCCGACGGTGATTGCCGTCGACGGCATCGCGTTCTCCGTTGACCGAGGGGAGCTCGTGGCCCTCGTGGGCGAGAGTGGTTGTGGCAAGAGCCTCACCGCCCTCAGTCTCCTCGGCCTCTTGCCGGGGAGCGCACGCCTCGGGCCGGACACGTCGATCACCTTCCAGGGCGAGGAACTCGCCGGCCTCGACGAAGCCGCCTATCGTCCATTCCGGGGTGCGCGCATGGCGATGGTGTTCCAGGATCCGACGGCGTCCCTCAACCCCGTGATGCGCATCGGCAGCCAGATCGGCGAGGCGCTGACGGCGCATCGATCGCTGCCACCGGCGAAGGTCCGCGAGCGGGCCATCGCCCTGCTCACGGAGGTCGGGATTGCCGATCCGGCCCGACGGGTTGACGCCTGGCCGCATCAGTTGAGCGGTGGCATGCAGCAACGTGTCATGCTCGCGATTGCCCTGGCCGGGGAACCCGAGCTGCTCATCGCCGACGAGCCCACCACCGCGCTCGACGTGACGGTCCAGGCCCAGATCCTGGAACTGCTCGACACGCTCCGTACCACCCGGGGCATGGCCGTGCTCCTGATCACTCATGATCTCGGGATCGTCGCGGGCCGGGCCGATCGGGTCCTCGTGATGTACGCGGGTCGCATCGTCGAGTCGGCCCCGACCCGGGACCTGTTCCGGGCGCCGCGACATCCGTATACCCGAGGCCTGCTCCGCTCGCTGCCTCGCCTCGAGGCGGGCACCGAGCGACTCATGCCGATCCAGGGCACGGTTCCCTCGCCCGAACAATGGCCGTCAGGATGCCGATTCCACCCGCGCTGTCCCCTTCGCATCGCGCGATGCGCCGAAGCAGCTCCCTCCCTGGAGCCCGGGGCGAGTCGCCACCACGTTGCCTGCTGGGTCACCGGCGAAGGACGCCACGCATGAGTGCCCTCCTCGACGTCACCGAGCTGGTGAAGGAGTACACCCCGGGTGGGGTGCTGCGAGCGGGACACCATACCGTCCGCGCAGTGAATGGCGTCTCCCTCGCGATCGCGCGAGGCGAGACGCTCGGACTGGTCGGCGAATCCGGCAGCGGCAAGTCCACGCTTGGCCGCGCAATCCTGCATCTGGACGCGCCGACATCGGGGCGCGTGACCTTTGACGGGGTCGCCCTCGCGACATTGAAGGCGGCTGACCTGCGTCGGATGCGCCGTCGCATGCAGGTGATCTTCCAGGATACGGGGGGCGCCCTCAACCCACGGCGCACCGTCGGTGATGCGATCAGCGAAGGCCTCCATATCCACCACCTGCTCCCTCGCGCGGGCATCCCCGAACGTGTGGCCGCCTTGCTCACCGAAGTCGGCCTCGATCCCGCGTTCGCCTCCCGATATCCGCACGAACTCTCGGGTGGGCAGCGGCAACGCATCGGCATCGCGCGTGCCCTCGCGGTGGAGCCGGAGTTCATCGTCTGTGACGAACCGGTCTCGGCCCTCGATGTCTCGATCCAGGCCCAGGTCCTGAACCTGCTCGTCACGCTCCGGGAACGACGCGGACTTGCCTACCTGTTCATCGCCCACGACCTGGCAGTGGTGCGACATGTGGCTCATCGCATTGCCGTGATGTATCTGGGCACGATCGTCGAGATCGGGACGGCCGATGCCGTGATCCGTCAACCGCGGCATCCCTATACACAGGCCCTGATCTCGGCCGTTCCCGACCCCGATCCCGATCGCCAGCGCACGCGCATCGTTCTCGAGGGCGAGCCATCCTCTCCGACGGGGACGGCGGCGGGATGCCCCTTCGCCGCTCGCTGCGGCCATCCCCAACGGGACGCACGCTGCATGTCGGAACGCCCGGTCCTTCGCCCGCTCGGCACGCAGGAGGTCGCATGTCACCACGCCCGGTGACCCACGATGACGGCCAGGTACCGATCACCCTGGTCGATGCCTTCGCGAGTGGACCATTCACGGGCAATCCTGCGGCGGTGGTTGTGCTCGCGCGCGAGGCCCCAGCGGAGTGGATGCAGGCGGTGGCGATGGAGATGAATCAGGCCGAGACCGCGTTCGTGCGTCGCGGGAGCGACGCGCGCTGGTTGCTCCGCTGGTTCACCCCGTTGGCCGAGGTGGACTTGTGTGGCCATGCGACGCTGGCCACGGCTCACGCACTCTGGGAATCGGGTGCGGTCGATGCGCCGACGATCGCGTTCGACACGCGAAGCGGCCGCCTCACGGCGAGTCGAGAGTCCGCCGGGATGATCGCCTTGGATTTCCCGGCCATCGCATCATCGCGGACCGATGCCCCGCCGGCGTGTGGAGAGGTGCTCGGTATCGAACCCACCGAGGTCCTGATGGGCGCGTTCGACCTGCTCTGCGTGCTGCCGGATGCCGACGCCGTCCAGCGGCTTGCACCCGATCTTGCTCGGATCGCCACATGGCCGGTGCGGGGCGTGCTCGTCACGGCCGCGGGTTCGAATCGCGAGGTCGACTTTGTCTCGCGGTGCTTCTTCCCGGCGCTCGGCGTGCCGGAGGATCCCGTCACCGGGAGCGCCCACTGCGCGCTGGCCCCCTGGTGGGCCGCTCGGCTCGGCAAGTCGGACCTGGTCGGGGTGCAGCTCTCGCGCCGTGGGGGCCGCGTGGCGTGTCGCGTTTCGGGAGATCGAGTGGAACTGCGGGGCCGGGCATGGACCACCGTCCGTGGTACCCTGACCGGATGAGTGATCAGGGGCCGGTGGTGGCGGCGGTCGGCCCGGTGGAGCCAAGCGTCTTCCCTCCGCCGAGGACACGACCCCCGAGCGGTGCGCCGCCCAGCGACGGCGCACGATCTCGTTGAAGTGGCTCGACGGCAAAGAGCGAGACCCGGGGGACCGCAGCGCCCATGGCCATCACGAGCCGGCTCCCGTCGGGGCGTACCTCCGAGCGGCGAATCACGGTGTGATCAACATCATCGATCCAGATCCGTCCCTCCCTGCCATCCAGACGCGTCTTCACGATCCAGACATTCCCGAATGTCAGCCCGCCGATCGCCGGCTTGGCTTCGCTGGTCTGTCCCACGACCTCGTATTCCAACCAGGCCAGGTCGCGCCCATCGCGCGAGACGACCGGCAGCGCTCCCTTGACCCCCGGTCCCCAGCGGAGTGCGCCGAGCACCAGATCGACCCCGGTGCGGGAGTATGGCACGGCCGTGTGCATCAGCGACTGCTTCTTGACCCGCCCGTCGGGATCGCGCGTTTCGGTCTTGACCACACGCCGATCGAAGACCTGGCGGATCTGACTGCCGTCGGCGGCCTGATGGAACGAACGGACCGAGCGCAGTTCGTACCGCTCGAGCCAGATCGAATCGATCACCTGACGATGGGCCGAATCCGTGACGACCTTGGTCGCGACCCAGTAGCGCTCACCCTTCACCCGAACGGTATCGATCTCGAATTCCGCTTCGGCCACCAGGACGCTGTCGGTGCCTTCGAGGCGGAGGGTCTTCTCGGAGGCCTTCAGCGGCTTGAGACGCCGACCGTCTGCGGTCGGCACCGAGCCGTAGAACGAATAGTTCTGCAGCTCCCACCCCACTGCGGAGCACGACGCGAGGAGCAGAGTGGCGCCAAGGCTGATGAGGGATGAGGTGCGCAGCGGTCGATCCTTCGGCAATGCGGGAGCGGGGGAGAAGCCAGGCCAAACAGCTGATACGCCATAATAGGCGGAGAGGTTGAGGGACGGAACTAACATTGCGGCGTCCCCTGCGTCCACCCGACCATGAAGCTCAGCCTCGGCCTCCTCGGACTCGCGCTTTCCCTCAATCCGGGGGTGGCATCACGCCCTCCCGAGGACCCAGCCACCGCAGCCGTCGTCACGCCACGCGACTCGGCACGTCACGTCCTGCAACGATTGGCCTGGGGACCGAGGCCGGGGGAAATCGACCGCGTGGCGAGCGAGGGAGTCGATCGATGGATCGCCGCCCAACTTGCGGTGTCCACGGTTGACGACCCGAACCGTCGCCAGGTCGACGAGCGCCGGGTCTCGCTCACCATCCCGACTGCCGACTTGCTGGACATCTATGCCGCCCGCCGCCGCGCTGCGGCCAAGGGCGATACCGCACGTGCCGCACTCCGCGCGGGTGCCCCGGACCGGCCGACCGACCTGCGGGAGGTCCTGATCGACTATGCGTCGCTCACCCTCGACCGGCAGGCGATGTCCGAGCATCAGCTCGCCGAAGTCCTGGCCGATTTCTGGAGCAATCATTTCAACGTCTTCCTGAACAAGGGACAGGACCGGGTGCTGCTCCGCGATCACATCGAGCAGGCGATCCGTCCGCATGCGATGGACCGCTTCGAGGACCTGCTGGTGGCGACCGCCACCAGTCCCGCGATGCTGTTCTACCTCGACAATGCGCACAGCGTGGCAGCCCGACCGGCACGAGGCGCCCGTCAGGCTCGAGGAATCAACGAAAACTATGCTCGCGAACTGCTCGAGCTGCACACGCTCGGCGTCGATGGCGGATATTCCCAGGCCGACGTGATCGCCGTGGCCCGCGTCCTGACCGGCTGGGGCATCGATCCACGCACCGGACGCTTCCGGTTCACCGCTGCCGCCCACGACCGGGGGGCCAAGACCGTCCTCGGCGTCAGCTTCCCGGCGGGCGGGGGGGAGGCCGAAGGGCACCGACTCCTGCACGTGCTGGCTACCCATCCGAGCACGATCCGGCACATCAGCACGAAGCTTTGCGCCCGATTCGTCTCCGATGATCCGGCACCAGGCTGCGTCGCGGCGGCCACCCGGGCGTGGCAGGCCTCCGGTGGCGAGATCCGCGAGGTGCTCCGTGCGATCGTCCGGAGCGACGCCTTCTGGGCAGAAGCCGTGCACTCCACGAAGGTGAAGTCGCCGCACGAGTTTCTGGTGAGCGCCCTGCGGGCACTCGATGCCGACCCCGCGCATGCGCCTCGACTGGTCGCGATGCTCGGCGACCTCGGGCAGCCCCTGTTCCAGCAAAGTGCCCCGACCGGCTGGCCCGAACGCGCCACCGACTGGGTGAGCAGCTCCGCGTTGCTCGCGCGCATGAACTGTGCACTCGCGCTGGTCGGGGGCACGGTCCGCGGCGTCCGGCCGACCCTGTTGTCCACCGCCGACCTCCCGGACGAGCCGGCTGCGCTCGTCGACCGGCTCGATCAGGAGATCCTTGGCGGCACCATGAGCCCGACCACCCGCCGCACGATCCATGAACGACTGCTGGCCGCGACCGATCCCGCCGCAGCCCGCCAGACCGCCGTCGGCCTGGTGCTTGGCAGCCCGGAATTCCAGAGGCAATGATGTCCATCTCCCGACGCGCGTTCATGCGGGCCGGCACCCTCGGGCTCCTCTCCCTTGGTGCCGACCCCCTCTTCCTCGGACGCACGGCGCTCGCGGCGCGTCGTGAGGGGGGGGGAAGCGGCCGGACCCTGGTCCTGCTGTTCCAGCGGGGTGCCGTCGACGGGCTCTCGATGGTGGTCCCGGCAGGTGACGCCTGGTACTGGCGCGAACGCGAGCGCATCGCGCTGCCGCGCGGGGACCTGCTCACCCTCGATGACCAGTTCGCCCTGCATCCGCGGCTCGGGGCCCTGAAGACGCTCTGGGACCGGAAGCTCCTCAGTGCCATTCACGCGGTCGGATCACCGGCCCCCACCCGCTCGCACTTCGAGGCGCAAGACGCCATGGAATCGGGAGTGCCGGACCGACCCTCGACGCGCGAGGGCTGGGCCAACCGCTATCTCCAGCTCCATGACCGCGAGCACCGCGACACCCCCTTCCGCTCCGTGGCCTTCGGTCCACGCCTGCCGCGCACGCTCGCCGGCCGTGCGCCCTCGCTGGTGATCGACGACCTCACCACCTTCGGCGTCCGGACGGCTCGCGCCCGCGGTGATACGTCGATGGCCAGCGCCTTCGAATCGCTCTATGCCGGCCAGGATACCGGCGTGGTGGCGGCCTCGGCGAGCGAGGGTTTCGAGGCGATCCGGATGCTGCGCGATATCGATCCCGGCCGCCTCGCCCCAGCCAACGGCGCGCGCTATCCCGGGGGACGGTTCGGCACCTCGCTGCGGCAGATCGCGCAACTGATCAGGGCTGAGGTCGGCCTCGAGATCGCCTTCGCCGACATCGATGGATGGGATACGCATGTCAATCAAGGGGCGAGCGATGGAGCACTCGGGCGCCGCCTGCAGGAGTTCGGCGACGGCATCGGCGCGTTCGTCACCGACCTTGGTCCGAAAATGCGCGATGTGGTGATCCTCACGATGAGCGAGTTCGGGCGGACCGTTCGCGAGAACGGGAACGGCGGCACCGATCACGGTCACGGGACCGCCATGTTCGTCGTCGGGGATTCGGTCCGTGGGGGAACGGTCGCGGGCCGCTGGCCCGGTCTCGCGCCGGAGGCACGCCACGAGGGACGCGATCTTGCGGTCACTTCCGACTATCGCGACCTCTTCGGCGAGGTGCTCACCTCGCATCTCGGGTCGATCGACCTCACCACGATCTTCCCCGGCCATCGGGCCGGACCGCGGCTCGGACTCTTCGGATAGGCGTTATCGTTCGGCGTCACCGATCCGGAGAACCGCATGCGCTTGAGCCACTGGCTGCCCCTTCCCACCGCCCTGCTGCTTGCCGTCCCACTCACCGCCCAGGCACCTCCAGCGGTGCATCAACCGTGGCTGGATTCGCTGGCGCATGCCCCGCAGTCCGCACGGATCGAACGCGACATCCGCACCCTGGTGGGCTTCGGCACGCGGCACACCGCCAGTGACACCGTCTCGACCACACGCGGGATCGGGGCGGCGCGACGCTGGATCCATGCGGAGTTCGAGCGCATCAGCGCCGCGTGTGGTGGCTGCCTGGAGGTCCGGTATGTCCGAAGCATGGTCCAGGGGTCCCCCAGCGGACGACTGACCGACGACACCGAGATCGTCAGCGTCATCGCGATCCAGCGGGGGACGCGCCGGCCCGGCACCGTCGTCCTGATGTCCGGCGACATCGATTCGCGCGTGAGTGACGCCCGGAACGCGACCGACGACGCGCCGGGCGCCAACGACAACGCGAGCGGCATGGCGGGGGCGATCGAGGCGGCGCGTGTCCTCAGCACCCGCCGATTCCCGAACACGATCATCTATGCCGGACTGGCCGGCGAGGAGCAGGGCCTGTACGGCGGCGCCGCGCTGGCAGCGATGCTCGTGGATAGCGGCTGGACCGTGCTTGGTGTCCTCAACAACGACATGATCGGCAACATCGCCGGCATCAACGGTGTCGTGGACAGTCGGGAGTTCCGGATCTTCAGCGAACCGGTGCCGGTCGACCAGACCGACGCGGACCGGCGGGCCCAGCGGATCTACGGCGGTGAGGTGGACGGCCCATCGCGCCAACTCGCCCGCCAGATCGCGGCCCTCACGACCCGCTACATGCCCGAGCTCGAACCGCGCATGGTCTACCGGCTCGATCGGTTCGGGCGTGGTGGCCATCATCGGCCATTCAATGACCTGGGGATGCCGGCGGTGCGGGTGATGGAAGCGCACGAACACTACGATCGGCAACATCAGGACATCCGGACCGAGAACGGTCGAGCCTATGGCGATGTCATCGCGTTCGTGAATTTCGAGTACGTCGCGAAGCTGACCGGCGTGAATGTGGTCACGCTGGCGGATCTCGCGGCCGCCCCACCGCCACCTGACCGGGTCCGACTCACCGGCGCCGTGTCGGCCGACACGCACGTCGCATGGCAGGCCGTCGATGCCCCCGACCTCGCGGGCTACCGGATCTACTGGCGGGACACCACCGAACCCCAATGGCATTGGTCCCGATTTGTCCCGGCCGGTCTCGACAAGCTGACCCTGGAGGGTATCATCATCGACGACTACCTCTTCGGGGTCGCCGCCGTCGGGCGAGATGGTAGTGAATCGGTGGTCCGGTTCCCGAGCTTTGTTCGCTAGGCCTCACCCGATGTGACCTGATCGCGGCGCCGGGGGTCCAAGCGGGTGTGCCCTCACAGTTCCCGTCGGGGTGGCCGGGATGACACCAGTCTCGGCGGTCCCAGCCGTTCAACCTGCCGTGCCACCTTCCCGTCTTCCAACGCGGAGCCTCCGTGATCGCTCGACCTCCGACGCTCGTCATGCTGCTTGGGGTGATCCTGGCCGGTGCCTGCAGCCATTCCGACAGCTTTCCGACCGTCCCGGATCGCCCCGACGGGGCCTTCGGGAGTGAGACCCCGACCCGCCTGACGTACAATCCCGGCGATGATGCCTGGCCGGCAATCTCCGGACCGGGTCGGCTCTCCTACCAGTTCCGGCGCGGCACTCCCGATCGGGATATCTGTGCTGGGGTCATGCCTGATGGCGGCGGGCCCCGGATGGCCGAGGCGTGCGCGTGGGAGACCGACGAGGCGAGTCGCTCCGACCTGTTCGGGGCGGCGGTGCTGCTGGACGACGGACGATTTCTCTGGACGCGACACCAGAGCGGCACCGGCAATCAGGCACCCCAGGATGGGGGCCTGTACCTCGGCCCACGCGGGTCACCGCGGACCGCCGTCCGCGTCCTGTCCCTGCTCCGCCAGCCGGCCGGCGCCTCGGCGCGATGGGACGTGCTGGTGGACCCGGTCCAGACCGGCCCGGACGAGATCACGGCCCTCGCCGCCCAGTGGTACATCGGCCCCACGATCAAGTTCGGGCCGGTCGACACGATCATCCGCGGCGTGGAGATCGCCCGGATCAGCCTGACCACCGTCCCGGCCACCGTCACCGTCCTCGCCCCGGCCCCCGACGCCATCGCGTGGGCGCGTGACGCGGGAAGCGGGCACCTCTACTATGCCCGGCCGACCTACGTCCCGCCGTCCGAGGACAGCCTCTACCGGCCGATCGCCGACACGGTCTTCCAGGCCGGCGGTGGGGGGGGGACACCGGTCTGGGGCCGCCCGGAGATGCCGAACCAGGTCTCCGGCCGACTCGAGGGACTCGCCGTTGGGGGGGGGCGCGTCTTCGTGGCCTACCGATGGGCGGAGTACCTCCCGCCGGTCCCGCCTGCCCCGCCACTGCTGCAGACCACGAGCCGGATCGTCGAGATCACCAACGGCACCGCGTCGGCGCCACGTGCGAGTCGCATCGGCACCACTCCGGATCACTGGGGGCGTCTCGCGATCACCCAGGATGGCAGCGCCCTGATCGCGGAGAGCATCCGGTCGACCGGGCGCGACCTCTACCGGATCGGGGTGACGCCATGACGTCGCCGACCTGTTCCCTTCTCACACCCGGGATCGATCGCATGGTCCGACGCCTGCTCCCCGTCCTCGCGATGCTTGTGGCTGGTCCCCTGGCCGGTCAGTCGACCGGCGGACTCGTCGGGACGGTCACCGATGCCTCGACCGGGGCTGCGATCGTCGGGGTTGATGTCCGGCTCGACGGCGGTGCCACCGCCACTCGCACCGATGGTCGAGGCGAGTACCGCTTCCGCGGCCTGTCGGCCGGACGACATCGGCTCGAGGTGATCTGGCCAGGGTACCGACCCGCACGCCGGGATTCCGTGATCATCCGCGCTGACGAGATCGTTCGTGCCGATGTGCGTCTCGCCCCGATGGCGGTGGAGCTCGCTGAGCTGACGGCGGTCGGTGTCCAGGATCCGGTCCTCGATCCCCTCGCCACCCAGACCCAGCAACGGATCACGGGGGAGGACCTCCGCCGATTGCCCGTGAGTTCCCTGGAGGATGCGTTGGCGCTGCAGGCCGGGGTGGTGGGCGAATCGTTCCGTGGCGGGCGGGTCGGACAGCAATCGTTCGTGCTCGACGGCCTCGGCGTCAAGAACCAGCTCGACGCCTCGACCAACGGCGCCGGATTCCGGATCCCGCCCGACCTGATCACCGAGGCCCAACTCATCACCAACGGCTTCAGCGCCCGCTACGGGCAGGCCCTCTCGGGTCTCGTCAACGTGACCACGCGTGATGGGGGTGATACCTGGCGTGGGCGGGTGGCGTACGAAACCGATCGCCCCATGAGCGGGGTCGCGGATCTCGGCCTCGACCGGCTGGTGCTCGCGGCCGACGGTCCGATCGCGGGAGGCGTGACGGCGGTCGGCGTGATCGATCTCGCGGCACGACTGGATTTCGATGCGGTCAACGCGCCGGCCGCCACCGACCCGCGCGATCCACGCTTCGAGACGCCTCGCCCCCTCCCGCACAACAGCGGCGAGACATGGACCGGCGCTGGCAAGCTCACGATCCCGATGGGCGACCGCCTGGTGGGTCGACTGTTCGGCCTCAAGACCATCGAGCAGCAATATCTCTACGACCAACGGTACAAGTACGAACCGACACTCGGGCCCGGGCGCGTCTCGGATGGCTCCCTGCTCTCGGCGCACCTGCAATTGCGTCCCGACAATGGGGCGCGGCTGCCGTTCGCGGGCGACCTCCGGTTCGGGCTGTTCACGCGTGACTTCACACGCGGAGCCGTCCCCGAACCCGACTACGCGTTCGGGGCCTTCACCGGCAAGCGTCTCCGGATCCGCGGGGAAGAGTTGGCACGCGCCCAGGACACGGTGACGACCCGGAGTCCGGTCGATGGCTTCACGCCGCCGACCTTCAGCGACCAGACGCCGTGGGGAGTCCCGGGGTTCTTCCTCGGCGGTGCGTCCGTCGGGGAGATCTCATGGAACCGGTTCCGGGAATTCCGGAGCCAGGCCGACTTCACGCTCGGCCTGGGCCAGAACGCCGATCTCGGATTCGGTGGCATGCTGGCCAAGCAGGACGTCAAGACCTTCCAGCGGGTCGATGCCTCGCGGCCGACCGGCGAGGATGTGCCGCCACCGACAGCCGCGAGCTTCTCGCCATCCATCACCGGCGCCTATGTCGAGGCACAGGCTCGAGCCAGTGATCTGGGCTTCACCGTCGGGGTCCGCTACGACGGGTTCGATCCGGGTGGTGATCTGCACAACGCCACCGTCGGTGCGCGCTCGACCATCAACCCGCGCGCCGCGGTATCGACGGTGCTGCAGGGCGCCACCATTGTCGGGAGTGTGGGTCGCTTCTCGCAGCCGCCAGACCTGCAATACCTGATCGATGCGGCGTTCGATGACAGCACCCGTACCGGTCGGTTCCGGCAGGGGAACCCGAACCTCGGCTTCGAGCAGGGCACCCAGTTCGAGCTCTCGGCCCGCATCAGGGTCCGGGAGATGACCTCGTTCAAGGTGAACATCTACACGAAGAACCTCGATGGCCTCGTGTCGACCGCGCCGATCGGCGTCAATCCCGACTCGAGTCGATTCGTCAATGCCGATGTCGGCAATGTGATCGGGGGCGAGTTCATCTTCGAGCGCGAGCGGGTGGGCGGCTGGGGCGCGCGGTTGGCCGGGGTCATCCAGCGCGCCGAAGGCACCGTGACCAATGCCTTCGAGTTGCAGCGGTTGATCCGGATCGATCCGAATACCGGCGACACGCTGGCCGCACCGGCTCGCGCCCAGTTCCCGCTCGACTTCGATCGACGGCTCGCGCTGATCGCGACGGTCGATGGCGAGATCAATCCGGACGGGGGACCACGGCTGTTCGGCGTGCGACCACTCGCCTCGGTGGTCGGGTCGCTGGTCTTCCGGTACGGCACCGGGCTCCCGTTCAGCCGGACCGATATCACCGGTGACTCGCTCGCCGCTGAACCGAACGGCTCCCGGCTCCCGTCCCAATGGACAATGGACCTGCTCCTCCGCCGACCGATTCGCATCGGTGGCCTTGCCGGCGGCCTGTATCTGGACGTCCGGAATCTCACCGATCGCCGAAACATCCTCGCGGTCCGTCGCGAGACGGGCAATCCTGATCCATCCGACGCCTACCTCGCCGCCGTGGCCGAGCAGGCCTACCTGGCAAATCCGCAGTCGATCCCGTTCGAATCCCCGCGCTATCGCCGGTCGGGAGACCTGAACAACGATGGCCTCATCAGCGGGCGCAGCGAGCTCTATCCGCTCTATCTCGCCGCCGCCCGCGACTTCAACCAGCCGATCTTCGTGTATGGCCCTCCGCGCCAGATCCGATTCGGCATGGAGCTGCTCTTTTGACATTCGTGTACCTGGTGATCGGCCTCGGGGCCGGCGTCCTCTCGGGTCTGTTCGGGATCGGCGGGGGCGTGGTGATCGTCCCCGCGCTGGTGGGCCTCGGCGGGTTCTCGATTCATCGCGCCACCGGCACGTCGCTCGGCGCCCTGCTCCTCCCCGTCGGCATTCTCGGCGCCGTGGAGTACCATCGTCAGGGGCACATCGACGTCCGGGCGTCCCTGCTGATTGCCCTCGGACTCGCCACGGGTGCATGGTTCGGCGCACGCGGGGCCCAGCACCTCAACAGCGCGACCATGCAGCGCGCCTTCGCGGCGTTCCTCGTGATCATCGCGGTCCGGATGTGGATGAAGGCCGGCACGTGAACGGAGGCCGACACAGCATGACGAGCCAGCGACGGTGGGCAGGCGTGTTCGTGACCATCCTGGGGCTCGGCTGCGCGGCGCCCGCTCCCCCCCCCGCAACCGACGACCCGGGGGGCACCATGGCCGCCGGCGTGCCACCGATCCCGGACGGGCCGCTCGGCGCGAGCATCCGCCGCGGCCTCGCGATCCTCTCGGCCACGCACGATTCACTCCCCGCCCAGGTCGGCAATGCGCTCAACTGCACCTCCTGCCACCTCGACCAGGGGCGCCGCCCGGATGCGATGCCATGGATCGGGGTCTACAGCCGGTTCCCGCAGTATCGTGGCCGCGAGGCGCGCGTCGCGACGATCGAGGACCGGATCAACGGATGCCTGCTGCGCTCCATGAATGGCTCGCGCCTCCCGGCGGATGACGACCGGATGCGCGACATGGTGGCGTACATGGCCTACCTGTCGATCGGGGTCGCGCCCGGCGACACCACGATCGGTCGCGGCGTCCCGAAGCCATCGATCACCTCGGGCGACACCGTCCATGGTGCCGCCATCTGGCAACAGGAATGCGCTCGGTGCCACGGCACCAACGGAGAGGGCACCGCGGCCGCTCCGCCGACGTGGGGACCCGACTCGTACAACATCGGTGCGGGCATGGCTCGGCTCCGGACCGCCGCGGGATTCATCCGGCACAACATGCCCTTCGATCGGCCCGGCACACTGTCGGACCAGGACGCCGCCGCGGTCGCTGCGTATCTCGTCTCGCGCCCTCGGCCCGACTTCCCGGGCAAGGAGCACGACTGGCCCAACGGCGACGCCCCGCCTGACGCCGCCTATCCGACGCTCCCGAGCCCGCGCTAGAACGAGAGAACGCGAGAACGCGAGAACGCGAGAAAGTGGTCGTCATCCCGAGCGCAGGCGGCTCCGCCGCCTG
>DASSYA010000002.1:0-195775 GCA_035703525.1 Gemmatimonadales bacterium
CGCGAACTCATCCAGCGCATCACCACGTTCGTCGAACGCTACAACGCGACGAGTCGGCCGTTCGCGTGGACGGCCACCGCCGATTCCATTCTCGCCAAACTCCACCGACTTCTACGGGCAACTAATGGGTCAGCACACTAGTCAGGGCTTCTTCCGGCGGGATTCCGGTGTACTTCCCGACCTCCACCAACGGGACGGGCTATTGCGGGCTCACGAAAGGGAGCCTGACGGGAATCATCGAAAAGATCGACATCCTCAAGGGCAGCTATTGCAACAACTTTCAACGTGGCACCTCAGTACAAGCACTGGTCCATGAACTTGCACACGTACTTGGCCTCAATCCGGACCACGGTGATACTTACGCGCGGAACTCCCCGTTGACCGGCGGCACCGCGTGTGCCTCGTACATCCCAGGAGGTTCGGGCGACGTCTCCCTCGGTGGCTACGTCTGCCACCACGAGGTCGAGACGATCATTCGCGCCAGAAACGGCAGCGGCTACGTCTACGACCCAACGTTCTACACCTCCAAGCTGGCTTTTGGTACGGATGTCACTCCGAGAGCTACGTCAGTTGATTCAGGGAGCACCGTGTCGTTCACCGTTGGAGCTTGGTTCATGCAGCCGAGCGGGTCCGAGGTGCGGACCGCCAGCTCCGTGGAGTGGACTTCTACTGTCCCGACGAGGGTGAGCAAAGTCTCCGATGGGGTGTTGAGGGGCGAGTCGGCGGGTGTGGGCCAACCCGCGACCACCGTTCGGCTGACCGGGCGGGCAGGTTCACTCCCGGCTGGCCACCAATTCTGGACACCGTTCCGGGACCGGGGTGATAGCGTCAAGGTGACGGTGACGGCACCGGTGCCCCCGCCGCCACCGCCATTCAAAGTGGACTCGATCTGGTCAGCGAACTCGCCGATCACCACGCCCGGATGGAACACCATCTTTGCAAGCGTCGCGAGCCCGCCTGGCAACCCCGTCGTGATCCGATGGATCGTGATCGATAGCCGCACGCCGACGGTTGCCGACACGCTCTACAACTACGGGCTGCAGATGGACGTGTTCGCTTCTGCAGGCTCATACACGATCGCGTTCCGGGCGCGGCCGCAGTACGGCTCCACGTTCGGTATCGAGTACTTCCAGGACATTCCCGTCTGTACCGGAGACGCCCTCGTCGGTGGAGCCGAGGAGAAGGCGACCAGCAAGAAGCAGGGTGGGGGTACCGGGGACCCCGGCCAGGACGCAGTTGGAGGCTGTTGAACGGGGCAGGCTCCTCCATTCGGTCGCTGCGCGCCCTCAGTCGGGATGACTCCGCGCCAGCCCCAACGCCCTCAGCACTGCGCCCGCCTTCGCGGTGGTCTCCCGGAGTTCCAGCTCGGGCACCGAATCGGCGACGACGCCGGCACCCGCCTGCACCGACGCCCGACCCTCGCTGAACACTGCCGTCCGGATCGCGATCGCGGTGTCGAGCGTCCGCGCGCCATAGCCCACGTACCCGACCGCCCCGGCGTACGGCCCGCGCCGCGTCGGCTCGAGGCTATCGATGATTTCCATCGCGCGGACCTTGGGCGCACCGCTCAGCGTGCCCGCAGGGAACGCTGCGGCCAGCGCATCGAGCGCGTCGAGGCCGCTCCGTAACTGCCCACGCACCTCGCTCACCAGGTGCATCACATGCGAGTAGCGCTCGGTGACCATCTGCGCCACCACTTCGACCGTTCCCCACTCGCTCACTCGGCCGACATCGTTCCGGCCAAGATCGACCAGCATCATGTGCTCGGCGAGTTCCTTCGGGTCGACACGCAGTTCCGCCTCGAGGGCCAGGTCGTCCTCGGGCGTGGCGCCGCGCGGACGCGTGCCGGCGATCGGACGGACCGTGACCTCGTCCTGTTCGACGCGCACCAGCACCTCCGGTGAGGCGCCGACCAACGTGAGCGGTCCGAGCCTGAGGAAGTAGCAGTACGGCGCCGGGTTGAGCGCACGCAGCCAGCGGTAGGTGAGCCAGGCGTCGGGTGCCGGCTCGACATCGAGTCGGCGCGAGAGCACGATCTGGAACGCATCGCCGGCGGCGATGTGCTCCTGGCACACCGCGACGTCGCGCCGGAAATCATCGTCGGCGTACGGCGAGGTCGCCTCGGCACGGCGATCGGTGGTGTCGTCGAGTGCCAGCGGGGTGAGTTGCAGCGGGGCATGGAGTCGCGCGATCCACTCGTCCGCGCGTGTCTCCGCGTCGGCGATCCGGGCCAGCAGCGCGGCATCGTCGAGCGTGTCGTCGACCACGACATTCGCGATCACGGTAGCCCGGTGAAAGAGATGGTCGAGCACCAGGAGCGTGTCGACCACCATCGCGATGGCGTCGGGATAGCCGCGGTCATCGGCCGGTGGATGCGGGAGTGACTCGATCGACCGCACCACGTCGTAGCCCCAGAAGCCGACCGCGCCGCCGGTGAAGCGTGGCAGCCCCTCGAGCGCCGCACTCGTCGTCTCCCGGAGCAGGGCGCCGAGGTGGGCAAGCGGATCGGTGTCGTCGGCCTCGACCTGCCACGCCCCGTTGCGCAGGCGTTCGACCCGACGGTCCCGGTACCGGAACACCGTCGTGGGCTCCGTTGCCATGAAGGTGAACCGCGCCCAGCGTTCCCCCCCCTCGAGCGACTCGAGGAGGAAGCCATGTTCTCCCCGATGGATCTTCGCGAAGGCACTCACCGGGGTGTCGCCATCGAGCACCACACTTCGCGTGATCGGCACGCGCGCGTGTCCCGCCGCGATTGCCTCGCGGCACCGCACCAGCAGGGCGCCGCTCATCGTGGCGCCGCCACGAGGTATTCGCCCGGGGCGGGCGCGTCGGCACGGAGCATGTCGGCCGCCGGGCGGGTCGTCGGCTCGAAGTCGAGCTTGCCGTCGGCGGTGACGATCCCGATGCCCAGGGCCGCCTCGTAGAAACTGCGACCGAGGTAGTGCTGGGAGATGCCCTCCGGAGCCTGGAAGTGGATCGCATAGCTGAAGGTGAGGCGAGCGCCCTTCGGCCACGCCGGGCTCGCGGTGGCCGTGACACCGTATCGCGCCGGCGTCTGCGTCAGGTGGATGGTGGTCTCGCCGGTCGCGGCGGAGTCCGCGGGAATGACGAGAGTCGCGAAGACGGCGTTGTCGGGCGGCACGTGACGCATCACGATGGTGCGTCCAAGCCGAGTGTCATAGGTCACGCTGGTGTCTGTCGGCGCAACCCCCGCCTGTTCGAGCACCAGGACCTGTGACATCGCCATCGGCGGACCGTTCCGGAGCATGGCCGCTCGATCGGACCCTGGTGCGCCAAACCGCTGGCGGCCGCCACAGCTGGTGGCCAGCATCACCATGACGAGCCCTATCTTCCACCCATGTCGATGCGCATGAGTCTGCCCCTGTGTGCCCTGGCCCTTGCGACACCGCCGGTGGCGGGGCAATGGCAGGCAGGCAGCGGCATCCCGCTCCTGGAGGCCGCTGTGCAGGCCCGGGCCACGCGCGACAGCGCCAGCGGGCTTGCCGGCTGGAAGGCCGTGGCCCATGGGTCGGTGCGGTTTGCGCTGGTCATCGATCACGACGGGACGCCAATCGAGCGAGAGGTGCGAACAGACGAACTGAGGGTGGAAGTGTACGGTGAGGCCCCGAACCGGAGCAAGCAGCGGATCGTGGCGTGGCGCGATTCGGTCCGGTTCCCCAATGCCCTCCGCTACCACCGTGACCATCTCGGCATTGTCGCCAGCGACTTCGGCCCGATCATCCGCCTCGGCGATGGCGACGAGGTCCGCGACGTTCCCCATCCTCTCTCAGCCCACGGACTCCGATTCTACCAATTCGCGCTCGGCGATACCGTTACGGTCCACGGGCCGCGGGGAACGACTCGTGTGGTGGCCGTCGACGTGCGACCGGTGAATGCCGACAGCGCCGGCACCGTCGGGACCCTCTATCTCGATGCCGATCGCGCCACGTTGGTGCGCTTCCGGTTCACCTTCACGGCACCCAGCTACCGGGATGCCACGGTTGACGGGATCGCGGTCGAGCTGGAGAACGCCTTGATCGATGGCGCCACGTGGCTGCCGTGGCGTCAGTCGATCGTGATTCGGCGGGCCGACCCCGTATTCGGGTCGCCCCTCGGCTCCTCGCTCCGCGCCGATTGGGAGATTGGCGACTACGAGCTCGGGTTGCGACTGCCGGCGGCGACCTTCATCGGTCTGGCCATTGTCGGTCCGACCCGGCCGGGGTTCGGGACCTGGGATCATCCGTTCGTGCTCGGGGCGACGGGTGGGGCGGTTGATCTCGATGAGATCACCTCGCATGCGCGGGAGTTGCTGAGTGACGCACCCCTCAGTGGTATCCCGGCGGTCCGGGTGCTCGGCGTCGACGGCATCAGCGGGCTCCTCCGTGCAGACCGAGTCGAGGGTCTTCGGATAGGCGCCGCAGCAGAGTGGCGGTGGTCGGTCCGCCAGCGACTCGCCGTCGATGGCGGCCTCGGGACATCGGGCGGCTTGTTCACGGGCGGTGTCTCACTTGACCCGGTGGCAGGCGGCACCGGGTGGCATCTCCAGGTCGATCGGCGGGTGATCGACCTGGATGACGCGCCGCGAAGGTCCGGGCTTGCCAACTCGATCGCCACGATCGTGAGCGGGAACGATATCGGCGACTGGCGGCTTCGCGATCGGATTCGGCTCGGGGCGAGTGCCCGAACGGGGCCAGTGCGGATCGACCTGGATGTGGCCGCCGAGCGCCACCACTCACTGACGAGCCGGTTCCGGGGGCTCGATGGGACCCGACAGGGGAATCCCGCACTCGGCTATGGCGATGTCGGCCTCGTCACCGCGACTATTGCACTCGGGAGATGGTCCGGGACGGTCGAACACGGTGCTGGGGATGCCGACTGGACCCGCGTCAGTTTCTCCGGTGCGACCTCGTTGCCGCTGGGACTTGAGGCGAGCGTGCGTGGCGGCATGGCGAGCTCGGTGGTGCCGCTCGGGAGGGCATTCGCGCTCGGCGGGATCGGATCACTCCCGGGACTCGACGACCGGAGCCTCTGGGGCCGCCGGATGTGGTTCACGGAGCTGAGTCGTCCGCTCGCGCTCGCGGTGCAGGTCCCCGGGGTGCCGCGTGCGGTCCTGCCGATGTCGGCGGTGAGCGAGATCACGCCGTTCGTGGCGTTCGGTGGGGTGAGCGGGCGATTGCCTGATCGTTCGGGACCGGACAGTCCGCGGCACGGGACCGTCTTCGGGCTCAGGGTGAGCCTCGGCGACCCGATCGCGCGCGTGACGGTGGGATGGCATCCGGCGAGCGGCGGCGTACTGCTTGCAGTGGACGCGCATCCGCTCTGGTGGCCCCTCCTCTGAGGTGCTCCGGCTGGCTCGTGCCGCCGCACTGCTCTACTTTGCAAGTGATGAATCTGACCGGCGCCCCCCGATCCGGAGTACCTGACTGATGACCGGAATCACCGACGAATGGCTCGTGGCACTGGCCACCCCCGTCCTCCCTGAGGGGACGGTCGCCGCGCTCAAGAGCGCCGATCGGCCTGAGCCGTCGCTTTGGGAGCGGATCCTGGTCGACGAGTTGATGCCCGAGGCCGAGCTCCTGTCGTTGATTGCCGGGCGTTGCCGGTTGCCGATCGCCGATCTGACCACCGTCTCACCAATCGCGCGGGACGCCTTGCCCGAGTCGCTCGCCCGCCGCTACAACGTGGTCCCGATCCGGGCGACCGACACCTACCTCGAGGTCGGGACCGCCAACCCGTTCGATGTCGGAGCCGAGCAGTCGTTGGCCTTCGCCACGGGGCGTGAGGTGCGCATGCAGCTCGCCTCGCCCGGAGCGATCCGTGATCGTCTCGACGAGCTCTACGGGATCCCGGTGAACGATGGCGTCTCGAAGCTGATCGAGGGGATGGAGAACCTCGAGGTCGAGGCCCTCGAGGACGAGGAGGTCGACTTCGGCGAGGACCTCGCCCAGGAAGCGGCCTCGCGACCGATCATCAAGTTGGTGGACGTGCTGCTCGCCGATGGCATCAGCTCCCGGGCGAGTGACATCCACATCGAGTCGGGCGAGACGTCGGTCATTGTCCGCTACCGGATCGATGGCGTGCTGCGTCAGGCGATGACGATTCCCCGGAAGGCCGGCATCCCGCTCGTCTCGCGAATCAAGATCATCTCGGGCCTCGACATCGCCGATCGGTTGCGGCCGCAGGATGGGCGCGCGCGCGTGGCGGTCAACGGCAAGCCGGTCGACCTTCGGATCTCGACCCTGCCGGCCTCGCACGGGGAGAAGGTCGTCATCCGGATTCTCGACACGCAGCAGACAACCCTCAAGCTCGATGCGCTGGGATTGTACGAGGACGATCAGGCCACGATCACCGAGATGCTCAACAACAAGGAGGGCGTCATTCTCTGCACCGGGCCGACCGGCTCGGGCAAGACGACGACGCTCTACTCGTGCATCCGGGAGATCCAGGCCGAGGGCATCAACATCGTCACGGTGGAGGATCCGGTCGAGTACCGGCTGGGCAAGAACATCGTGCAGGTGCAGGTGAGCGAGCGTCAGGGCCTCACCTTCGCGACCGCGCTGCGCTCGATCCTGCGCCAGGACCCCGACATCGTGCTGATCGGCGAGATCCGCGACATCGAGACCGCCCAGATCGCCGTGCAGGCCTCACTCACCGGTCACCTCGTGCTCTCGACGTTGCACACGAACGATGCCCCGAACACGGTCACGCGTCTGGTCGACATGGGGATGGAACCGTTCAAGATCGGGGCGGCGCTCCGTGGGGTGATTGCCCAGCGCCTGATGCGACACCTTTGCCAGAACTGCCGGACCGAACAGGATCTTGCCGAGCTGCCGACCCGGATCCGACCGTTCATCCCGACGGGTGTCCCGCTCTGGAAGGCCACCGGCTGCAACAAGTGCAGCAATACCGGTTATCGCGGTCGGTTCTCGATTGTCGAGGTGCTGCGCGTAACGCCCGAAATCGAACGGCTCGTCGGTGCAAACTCGCCCGCCGAGCGGCTCGGTGCGGCGGCGCGTGACGAGGGGATGCGGACCTTGTTCGAGTGTGGGCTGCGGCATGTGCTCGACGGCCACTCGTCGGTGGACGAGTTGCTGCGTGTCACCGACGTGCCGGCGGCCGGCTCGGTCAAGCCGAGAGAGCCGGCCATCCCGAGCTCGCCTGGCCTGGCGAACACGTTGAGCATGCCGACGTCGGGGTTCATCCCTCCGCATCCCGAACAGCTCCTCGAGGGTCTCGAGCTGGTCGACGACGGCAACAGTGGCGAACACAAGCTGCCCGGTGAGCCGAAGGCGATGATCCTGCTGGTCGAGGACGAGGATACGCTGCGTCGCGTGATGCGCGACCTGCTGGAGCAGGAGGGCTACGCCGTCTGCGAGGCGAGCGACGGCGCCGAGGCGCTGGAACAGGTCGACCGGCATGCGCCGGACCTGGTACTGCTCGACCTCAATCTGCCGAACGTCGACGGCTACACCGTCCTGGCGCAGCTCCGTTCGCGCCCCGCGACGCGCACCCTGCCGGTGGTGGTGCTCTCTGCCCGCGGGGACGAGGACAACGAGGTCCGCGTGCTCCGCCTCGGCGCCACCGACTTTCTCACCAAGCCGTTCCGCCCGCGGGCACTCTCCGCCCGCCTCGAGGCGACACTCCAGCGGCATCGGCATTGACCGCTCCCCGATGAGCACGGTGGCCGTGACCCTCGTCGATGTCTGCGTGCTGCGGGGACGGGGCGCGTCCCTCGAAGTGTTGTTGCTCCGCCGTGCGCCGGATGCGATTCGGTCGGGTTCCTGGGAAGGGGTGCATGGCAGGATCGACCCCGGCGAAACGCCGGTCGAGGCAGCCCGTCGTGAGATGCGCGAGGAAACCGGCCTCACGCCGACCGCCTGGTACAACCTGTCGCGCGTCGAGATGTTCTATCGTGCCGACCTGGACGAGATTGCCCTGATCCCGGTGTTCGTCGCTTTCGTCGCCGACGGAAGTGATCCGGTGCTCTCCGACGAGCACGACACGTGGGTCTGGCAGGCACCCCAGATGGCGATGCGCTGCTGCACCTGGCCCCGGTTCGCCCGCACGATCGAGGATGCGATCCGCCTGCTCGGGCAGGGCGATGCCGGATCGGTGGAGGATGTCCTGCGGATCTGAACACGAGAAGGCGAGAATCCCCATGCCCGGCAAGTTCCTGCTCAACTTCACGCCCACCGGGATGATCCCGACCAAGGCGATGACCCCCGAGGTGCCGATCCATCCCGCCGAGATCGTCGCCCAGGTCCGCGAGGCGGTGACGCTCGGGGCCAACATGGCGCATCTGCATGCACGAGACCCCGTGGATGGCCGGCCGACCTATCGACCAGAGGTCTACGCGGAGATCGTGTCCGGGGTGCGCCTGCACCACCCGGACCTGGTAATCTGCCTCTCGACCAGCGGACGGGATTTCCCCGGTTTCGCGGAACGGGCGGCCTGTCTCGACCTGTCGGGTGACCTGAAGCCCGACATGGCGAGCCTGACACTGAGTTCCCTCAACTTCAACAATCAGGCGAGCATGAACTCGCCCGACATGATCAAGGCGCTTGCCGCACGGATGCAGGAGCGCGGGATCAAGCCTGAGCTCGAGGCCTTCGACCTCGGCATGATCAACTATGCCCACTATCTCATCAGCAAGGGCCTGATCACGCCACCCTACTACTTCAACCTCATCCTGGGGAACATCGCCTGTGCCCAGGCCACGCTCCTGTCGCTGGGCCTGATGATCCGCGAACTGCCGCCCGACTCGTACTGGTCGGTCGGCGGCATCGGCGGCGCGCAGCTCCGGATGAACATCATCGGGATCGCCGATGGCGGCGGCGTGCGGGTGGGTCTCGAGGACAACATCTACTGGGACACCGAGCGGACACGACTCGCGTCCAACGGCGAGCTGGTCGAGCGCCTCGTGACCATTGCCCGCGCACTGGGATGCGTGCCGTACAGCCTGTCCGAGGCACGCACCCTGCTCGCGCTCCCCACATGAGCACCCCGTTCGCGCGTGCGGCGCGTGTCTGGCGCCGGTTCCAGGCCCACGGGCTCCGGGTGACCCTGCGCGGCGTGATGCGCCGGTACGGAATCCGGGTCGCGGACTTTCACTGGGTGAGGGAACGGCTCCCGGGCGAGATCCCCACTCACCTCACCACGCTCCCGGACGGCCTGACGTTCTGCCTCCTCGACGCCGAGGATATCAGTGCCATCACAGCCTTCGATGCCCCGCAGGACGAAGTGGATGGTGACCGGTTGCGACAGGCGTTTGCACGCGGTGATGTGTGTGTGGGGATCAGGCGTGCCGGGGAGATCCTGGCCTGCTCCCTCTGCTCGCTGGATGAAACCCGGAATGCCATGCATCCGGTGGCGATGAAGCCCAACGAGGCCTACCTCTGGATGATGTACGTGCGGCCCGGGTATCGTGGGCAAAATCTGGCCGTCATCCTGCGCCATCGCTGCTACGAGATGCTGCGGGCGGTCGGCCGCGACACCTGCTACAGCATCACCCTCACCCGCAACCATGCGTCGGCCCGGTTCAAGCAGAAGCTCGGCGCCGAGAAGCTGTTCCGGGCGGTCTACCTGAGGGTGGGCCGCCGTGAGGGGCGGTGGATCGTACGCCGATTTTCGGCATAGGTCGGCCCTCCGCGCTGTCGGCTGCCTTGTCCCGGCGGCGTGGGGTCGATAGAATTCCCGGTTCGATGCTCCGCGTCCTGCTCCTCCTCGTCATGGCCCTTTCCCAGGCCCAGCCGCTCGCGGCGGCGCTGCTCTGCGAGCAGCACCACGCCGCGATGCACGGCTCCTGCATGGGCGATCCCGCGGAACATCATCACACCACCGCGCCTGCCAGCCACGACATGCCGGCCAGCCACGACTGTGCCGCGATGATGAGCTGCTCGGTCGTCGTGCCGGCCATCCTCCCTCCCACGGCTGGTGGCGCGATCGCGAGCACCGAATTCCGGGTCGAGCAGCTCGCTCCCACTGCCATTCCCGCCACATCCCTCCGCACGCCACCGTTCCACCCACCGAAAGCCTGAACTCACTCCAGCACCCCAACTGAACCGCCTTCCCGTCGATCGGGAAGGCCTCACGCGATGCAACGCGGAGATCACTCCGCGGGACTGAGATCATGACGAGACACTTCATGGCCCACTGCCTGGCGGTGGCACTGCTGTGCATGGCTGGACGGCACCCCCTTGCCGCCCAGGCGGCGCCTGCCGATACACTCACGCTCGACGCATTCCTCGTCGAGGCGTTGGCCGCAAACGCGCGTGTCGTGGCGGCGACCCATCGCGCCAGCGCGACCCGGAGCGATGCCCTGGCAAGTGGCGCACTTCCGGACCCGCGCCTGATGCTGGGCGTGATGAATGTCCCGGTGGCGGCCCCGGGGTTCGGCGACATGATGACGATGAAGCAGGTCGGCATCGCCCAGCAGATCCCGTTCCCCGGCAAGCTCGGCCTTGCGCGTCGTGCGGCCGAGCAACTGGCCACGGCCGGGGCCGCAGCCATGAGAGGGGCCCGTGTGGAGGTGACGCGAGCGGCCACCGAGCACTGGGCATCGCTCGGGTCGATCGATGCGCAACTCGAGATCCTGCGGCGCCGCCGGGATCTGCTCGCCACGATTCGCGACGTGATCGAGAGTGGCTATGGCAACGGCACCGTCGGACAGGATGCCGTCTGGCGGAGCCGCGTGGAACTCTCGCGCATCGCGCTGGACGCGACCGCACTCATGCAGCGCCGCGAGTCCGAGGTCGCCGCACTCAACGCACTGCGCGATCGACCAGCCGACATGGCGATCGGACCGATCGCGATGCCGCCCGCCATGCTGCACGCGGCACTCGCCGACCGGGACACGCTCCAGTTCGCAGGGGATTCGCTTGGTGCAGCCCTGCTCGACACCACACTGCCGTCGGTGGCCACACTGCTCGAGTGGGCGGCGGAGTCGAGTCCGGTGATCGCCGCGCACGTGGCACGGATCGCGTCGCAATCGGCGCGGGTCGATCTGGCCGGGAAGGCATCACAACCGGACCTCGACGTCTCGCTCCAGTACGACCAGCGTGACAACCGGTCCGACTTCATCTCAGTGAGCGTGGCGATTCCCCTCGCGATTCGTGCCGGACGCGTGCAGGATCGGCGGGCCGAGTCCGAGTCCCTGGAACTCGATGCCCGGCATGCCGAACATGCGCAGATGCTCGATGACTTCGCCGCGCGGCTGACCGCCGACCGCGCCGCCGCGGTCGCCGCCCGGACCAAGCTGGCGATCCTGGATCGTGTCATCCTGCCGGAGGGGCGAGCGGCGCTTGATGCGTCGCGCGCCGGACTTGCGGCGGGTCGCACGTCGTTCGTTGCGGTGCTCGATGCCGAGGATGCGCTCTTTCGCGACGAAACCATGCACGCCGAATCACTTGCCGACTTCATCATCGCCATCGCCAACATCGAGGCCGTCGTCGGCCGGGAGATCCTGCCATGACCGCCACATCCAGTCGTTCACGCCGTTGGTTGCCAATCGGTATCGCCGTCATCGTTGTCGCGGTGGCTGTGCTCTGGTGGTGGCAACGTCCGGAGGCCGCGACCGACTCGTCCCCCCATGCCGAGATGGCCGGCATGGAAGGGATGGAGGGGATGGCGATGCCGGCCGCCGACGGCTCGGTCCGGCTGAGTGCCGAGATGCTCCGGACCTTCGGCGTCACATTCGGAACGGTGGCCATGCGGACACTCACCGATACCGTGCGCGCCGTCGGCGAGGTGCGCTGGGATGAAACCCGCGTGAGTCAGGTCAGCAGTCGGGTCATGGGCTACATCGAGCGCCTGCCCGTTGCCGCCACGGGGCAGCGCGTCAGGCGAGGCGATACGCTCCTCGCCCTGTATGCCCCCGAAGTCGTTGCCGCACTCGAAGAGCTCCGGGCAGGCCAGGCGCTCGATGCGGGGCGGGTACGGGCGGGGCTCCCGGGGATCCCGGGGTCGCGGACCGATCTGGTCGCGTCGGCGAGGGAACGCCTGCTCCGGTGGGACGTACCCACCGAGGTGATCGACCGGGTGGTCGCGGGAGGTGCCGTGCCGCGCACGGTGCCGCTCCTGGCGCCGGTCTCCGGCATCGTGATCGACAAGGCCGTGCAACTCGGCCAGGCAGTCAGCGTCGGCGAACGTCTCTACACAATCGTCGACCCGTCGGTGGTCTGGGTCGATGTCGAGTTCCGCGAGGTCGAGGCCTCGGCGCTCGCCGTCGGACGGACGGCCCTCGTCAGCTTCACCGGATCCGACGCGACGCCCCGACCCGGGCGCGTCTCGTTTGTCTATCCCACCATCGACCCCGTGACGCGCACGATTCGCGCCCGCATCGTGCTCGACAATCCCGGGACGGTGCTGCAGGACGGGCGGTTCGCCCAGGCGGAGGTCGTGGCCCCGGTGCGCACCGAGCTCAGCGTCCCCGCGTCGGCGGTGATCGCGACCGGCACCGGGCACGTCGTGTTCCGCGATGCGGGCGACGGGCGGCTCGAGCCGCTCGAGGTCACGGTGGGTCCCACGATCGGCGGTGCCACGCCAATCCGGTCCGGGTTGGCGGATGGCGACCGTGTGGTCACCAGCGCCCAGTACCTGCTCGAGGCCGAATCCAACCTCGGCGCGGTCATGCGATCGATGCTGGGCCAGATGGGCGGGGGGGGGATGGCACCGATGCCGGGGATGCCTGCGGACAGCGCGGCACCGGCACCGCACGCCATGCCGGGGATGCCGGGGATGCCGGGGATGTCGATGCCGGGAGACACGCCATGATCCTCGCCCGCATCATCGACTGGTCGATCAAACACCGCACCGCCGTGCTGGTCACCGTCGCCGGCCTGGCACTGGCCGGCGGTGTGGCGATGTGGCGCACGCCGGTCGACGCGATCCCGGATCTCTCGGACGTCCAGGTGATCGTGATGACCGAATGGCCGGGGCAGGCGCCGGAGCTGGTCGAGGATCAGGTGACCTATCCGCTCAGCACGGAGATGCTCAAGGTCCCCCGCACCCGCGTGGTGCGCGGCATGAGCCAATTCGGCCTCTCCGCCGTGTTCGTGGTGTTCGAGGACGGCACCGACCTGTACTGGGCCCGGAGCCGAGTGCTGGAGTATCTCCAGACGGCATCCGAGCGACTGCCCGACGGTGCCACATCGGTGCTGGGCCCCGATGCCACCGGGGTGGGGTGGGTGATGCAGTACATCCTGGCCGATACCACCGGGACGCTCGACCTGGCGGCGCTCCGGAGCCTGCAGGACTTCGTGGTCAAGCCGGCGCTGACCGCCGTGCACGGGGTCGCGGAGATCGCCTCGCTGGGCGGCTTCGAACGCGAATACCAGGTGGTCATCGACCCGGTGCGCTTGCTCGGCTTCGGCATCGGGGCCCAGGAGGTCGTGGCCGCGATTCGCGCCACCAATCGCGATGTCGGTGGCCGCGTGCTCGAGCTCGGCGGCACCGAGTACGTGGTGCGCGGCATTGGTCGTGCGGCGAGCGGCGCGGACCTGATGCACGCCGTGGTGGGGACCGGGCCAGGGGGGACACCGATCACCGTGGCCGATGTGGCCACGCTGCAGGAGGGCCCCAGGCAGCGACGCGGCATCGCCGAGGTGAACGGGAAGGGCGAGGTGGTGTCGGGGTTCGTCGTGATGCGCTACGGTGAGAATCCTCGCGCGGTGATCACGCGGGTTCGCGAACAGATGGCGGCCCTCGAGCCATCGCTCCCTCCCGGCGTGACCTTTGTCGACGGCTACGACCGTTCGCGGTTGATCGATCGGGCGGTGGACACCCTCCGATTCAAGCTCATCGAGGAGTCGATCATCGTGGCCCTGGTCACGATCCTCTTCCTCCTGCATGCGCGGAGCGCGCTGGTCGCGATCGTCACCCTGCCGGTCGGCATCCTCATCGCCTTCCTCGCGATGCGCTTCCTCGGCCTCGGCGCCAACATCATGTCGCTCGGCGGGATCGCGATCGCGATCGGTGCGATGATCGATGCCGCGATCGTGATGGTGGAGAACTTCCATCGCCATCTCGAACGTGCCGACGCTTCGGGCGAACCGGTCGACCACTGGGCGGTGGTCTCGCTGGCGAGCCGCGAGGTAGGACCCGCGCTCTTCACCTCGCTGATGATCATCACGCTCTCGTTCCTCCCGGTGTTCGCGCTGGGGGCCCAGGAGGGCCGACTCTTCCATCCGCTGGCCTGGACCAAGTCGCTCGCGATGGGCGCCGCGGCGCTCCTCTCGATCACGCTGGTCCCGGTGCTGATGGGACTGCTCATCCGGGGGAAGGTCCCACGCGAATCGGCCAATCCGCTCAACCGCGCCCTGCTCCGTGGCTATCGGCCGATGATCCGCTGGGTCCTCGCCCATCGTGCCGCGACCCTGGTGATCGCCACCGTGGTGCTCGCCATCACCGTCTGGCCGTGGCGTCAACTCGGCAGCGAGTTCATGCCGCCGCTCGACGAGGGCAGCGTGATGGACATGCCCTCAATGCATCCCGGCCTGGGCGCCGAACAGGCCAAGGCGATCCTCCGCCAACGCGACGCCGCCATGGCGAAAATCCCGGAGGTGCGCATGGTGCTCGGCAAAATCGGTCGCGCCGAGACCGCCACCGACATGGCACCGATGTCGATGATCGAGACCACCGTCATCCTGAAGCCGAGTGAGGAGTGGCGGGCCGGTGTCGATCGGGACTCGATTCGATCGGAGATCCAGGCGAGCGTGCAGACACCCGGCGTGGTGAACATGTGGTCGATGCCGATCCGCAATCGGCTCGACATGCTTGCCACCGGCATCAAGACCGCAGTTGGCGCCAAGGTGTTCGGTCCCGACCCGGTGGTGCTGGATCGGATCGGTCGCGATATCGAGCGTCGCTTGGCTCGCATCGACGGGACGACGTCGGTCTACGCGGAGCCGGTGATCGGTGGCCGCTACCTGACGGTCGACGTCGATCGTGCGGCCGCCGCCCGCCACGGGCTGTCGGTCGATGATGTCCAATCGGCGATGCAGGTGGCGATCGGCGGGATGTCCGCTGGTGAGATAATCACGGGGCGAGAGCGCTACGGTATCCTGGTGCGCTACCCTCGAGTCATGCGCGATGACCCGACCGATCTGGCGCGCGTCCTGGTCGCCACGGCAACCGGAGCCCAGGTGGCACTCGGCGAGGTGGCACATATCGGTGTCCGGGAGGGCGGCCTCCTGCTCAAGAGCGAGAATGCCCAGGCGATGAGCGTCGTGTATGTCGATCTCCAGGGTCGGGATGTCGGTGGGTACGTCAAGGAGGCACGTGACGCGATCGCCCGCGATGTGGCGCTGCCGGCCGGCTACCGGGTGGAATGGTCCGGTCAGTTCGAGGCGCTCGAACGGGCCACGGCGCGTCTGGTGCTGGTGGTCCCGATCACGCTCCTGATCATCTTCCTCTTGCTCTATTGGCAATTCGGATCAATCGTCGAGAGTGCGCTCGTGATGCTGTCCCTCCCGTTCGCGCTGGTGGGAGGGGTGTGGTTGCTTTGGGCGATGGACTTCAACCTCAGCGTGGCCGTGGCGATCGGTTTCATCGCCCTCGCCGGGGTCGCCGCCGAGACCGGCGTGGTAATGCTCATCTACCTCGATCAGGCGTGGCGTGGGGAGCGTGCGCATGGTCGACCGCTCACTCGGTGGGATGTCGACGCCGCCGTCGAGCACGGCGCGGTGGAGCGGGTCCGTCCCAAGATCATGACCGTGGTGGCCATCATGGCCGGTCTGCTGCCGATCCTCTGGTCACACGGCACCGGCGCCGATGTCCTGAAGCGAATCGCCGCACCGATGGTCGGTGGCATGATCTCGAGCACCCTGCTCACGCTCCTGGTGATCCCGGCGCTCTACTCACTCTGGCGCGGGCGACAAGCAGGATTCGAACCGGAAACGACGCACGACAATGGAGTCACCGATGCATGATCACAGCGAAGGCGCGCACGACAAGCACGCGGGCCACGACAACCACGCCGACCATGACAAGCATGCCGGCCACTCGCCGGCGATGTTCCGCGACAAGTTCTGGTTGTCACTGGTCCTGACACTGCCAGTGGTGTTCTGGTCGGGCCACGTCCAGGAACTGCTCGGCTACCATGCACCCGAGTTCCCCGGCTCGGCGTGGATCGGCCCGGTGCTGGCCACCGCGGTGTTCCTCTATGGCGGCCTGGTGTTCCTCAAGGGGGCCATGCGCGAGTTGGCCGATCGCCTGCCGGGGATGATGACCCTCATCTCGCTCGCGATCCTGGTGGCGTTCGTCTTCTCCTGGGTGGTCGAACTCGGCCTCATCGAGGCGAATGCCCTCTGGTGGGAACTGGCAACCCTCGTCACGATCATGTTGCTGGGGCACTGGATCGAGATGCGGTCGATCTCGCAGGCCCAGGGTGCGCTCAAGGAACTGGCCAAGCTGTTGCCCGATACCGCGACCCGGATCACTGAGTCCGGTGAGGAGCAGGTGGCGGTCGAGGCACTGGCGAAGGGTGACCTCGTGCTGGTCCGCCCTGGTGAGAGCATCCCGGCGGACGGCGTGGTGCAGAAGGGCGAGAGCGCCGTCAACGAGTCGATGATCACCGGCGAGTCACGCCCGGTCACCAAGCACGAGGGCGACGCGGTGATCGCGGCGACGATCAACGGTGAGGGCTCGCTCCGGATCGAGGTCACGGGGACCGGTGACGACACCAAGCTGTCCGGCATCATGCGCCTGGTGGCCGATGCCCAGCAATCGAAGTCGCGCGCCCAGCATCTCGCCGACCGTGCCGCTCGCATGCTCACCATCGTGGCGATCGTCTCGGCGCTCATTACCGTGGTCGCATGGCAGCTGCTCGGCGAACCGATCGACTTCGCGATCATCCGGATGGTGACGGTCCTCGTGATCGCCTGCCCGCATGCGCTGGGGCTTGCCGTGCCGTTGGTGGTGGCGATCTCGACGACGCTGGGCGCCAGCGCGGGCCTCCTCGTCCGCGACCGTCGTGGCCTCGAGGAGGCGCGCAACATCGGCATCGTGATCTTCGACAAGACCGGCACGCTCACCCTCGGTGCGTTCCGGGTTGTGGAACTCACCGTCGGGGACGGTCTCACCGAGGAAGCAGCGCTCCGCATCGCGGCGGCGATTGAGGCGGAGTCCGAACATCCAATCGCCCGGGGCATCGTCGGGAGCGCCGAGGACCGTGAACTTGAGTTGCCAACGGTGGACGGGTTCCGTGCGATCACCGGCAAGGGAGTCGCCGGGTCGGTCGATGGGGTGGACTATTTCATGGGCGGTCCCGCGCTGCTCAGTGCCGAATCAGTCACGGTGGCGTCGGAACTCGAAGCTGCCGCGAGTGCCGCGTCGGACCGGGGCCAGGCGTCGATCCACCTGATCCGGGACGGGAAGTCGATCGCCGTGTTTGCCGTCGCCGACGGGATCCGCGAGGAGAGTCGCGAGGCGATCGATGCGCTGCACGAGCGCGGAATTGAGGTTGCGATGCTCACCGGTGATGTTCGTGCCGTGGCCGACGCCGTGGCGGCAGAGCTGGGGATCGACACCGTGTTTGCCGAGGTATTGCCCGAGGACAAGGCGTCGAAGGTGCGCGAGTTGCAGGCGGGCGGCAAGATCGTGGCGATGGTCGGCGACGGGGTGAACGACGCGCCGGCATTGGCCACGGCTGACATCGGTATTGCCATTGGGGCGGGAGCCGACGTGGCGGTCGAGGCCGGGCACATTGTCCTGGTGCGGTCGGACCCGCGGGACATCCCGAAGATCGTCAACCTCTCGCGGGCGACTTACACCAAGATGATCCAGAACCTCTGGTGGGCGGCGGGGTATAACATCGTGGCCATCCCGCTCGCGGCAGGCGTGCTGGCCTCGGCGGGCATCCTGCTCACCCCGGCGGTCGGTGCGGTGCTCATGTCGGCCAGCACGGTGATCGTGGCAGCAAATGCGCAGTTGCTTCGGCGGGCGAAGCTGTGAGGGGGGTGCAACATCTGGACCTTCTCACGTCTCACTTCTCACGTCTTCACCTCCTGAGCATGCACCTGACAGATTCACTCCCATGGAGGCACACGGATGAACAAGTATGCCCGATTCCTGGCGATGATCGCGACGGCCACTGTCGTCATGTTCGGCCTCATGTATCTCAATACCTACGCGATCGACCACATCTATTTCAGCGAGACGCGCGCCTACATGGCCCTGCTGATGGGCGCGACGATGGTGGTCGTCATGCTGCTGTTCATGCTCGGGATGTACACCGACAAGCGCAGGAACGCCGCGCTCCTCGCCGGCAGTGTCGTGGTCTTCGCGGTGTCACTCTGGCTCGTGCGCAGCCAAACGACCGTCGATGATGTCTCCTACATGCGGGCCATGATCCCGCATCACTCGATTGCCATCCTGACCAGTCGTCGTGCCCGGATCAGCGATCCGCGGGTGCGCAAGCTCGCCGATGGGATCATCGAGGCGCAGGTCCGCGAGATTGCCGAGATGCAGGCATTGATCAAGGATCTGGAGGCCTCGCCAACACGGTGAGTACGCAGCAGTTCTGGCGCACGACACCGTGATGTTGGCGCGGGAAGGGGGGCGTCCGGCTCAGAACCAGAACCGGACGCCACCCAGCAGGGTCGTGTTCGAGACATCCTCGCCGGCCTGCCGCGCGAGGTCGGCGGTGCCTGCAAAGCGTTGCTCCCAGCGGAACCCGATGTACGGCGCGAATTCACGGCGGAACTCGTAGCGGAGTCGGAGTCCCACCCCAAGTTCGTTGAGGCCTGAGCCGACACCGTAGTCCGAGACCTTCTGGACCGCGACGTTGACGTCGACGCGTGGTTGGAGCAGCAATCGCTGCGTGATGAACATGTCGTGTGTCGCCTCGACTCGGGCCGAGATATCGCCCGCCGTGCTCACGAACAGGACCGGTTCGACATCGAACCAGTACGGTGCCAGCCCCTCGAACCCCACCGCGGCCTGAACCCGGGCCCGGTCCTTGTCCGCACCGCGTCGCGCATCCACTCGCAGGCCGACCTGGAACTCCCAGAATGGGGCGATCAGTCGGCTGTACAGCGCCTGGGCCTCCGCCCGTCCGCCTCGGCCTTCGGTCGGAATCTCGCCCTCGGACTTGAGCCAGATGCGTGTGAAGTCCCCGCCGACCCACGCGGAGGCCTGCCAACCGATCGGCTGCTGGCCTCCGACCTGTCGCATCTCGAGTTGATCGATCAGAATCATGCTGTAGATGTGGTCGTCCATGACCTGGGCCGTGACCGCGGACGGAATCACGGCCACGGCAAGCCCGGCAACGGATGCGGTCACAACGATCCCGTTGCGCAGCCAACCCGGACTCATGACGCCCTCGCCGTGTCGGTACCCAGGACCTCGACCACCCGGAACATCCCGGCTTCCATGTGGTAGAGGATGTGACAGTGCATCGCCCAGCGTCCGACGACGTCCGGGGTGGCCAACAGGCTCACGCGTTCCGCTGGTTTGACGTTCACCGTGTGCTTGAGCGGATTGTGGGCGCCGGCACCCGTGTCGAGTTCCATGAACATCCCATGGAGGTGGATCGGATGCTCCATCATCGTATCGTTCACGAAGATGATCCGGACCCGTTCGCCCTGCCACATCGGGATCGGGGTGGGCGACTGTGAAAACTTGAGGCCGTCGAACGACCACATGTAGCGTTCCATGTTGCCGGTCAGGTGGAGCTCGATCTCCCGCTCGGGATTCCGGGTATCATGGAACGGTTCGAGACTCCGGAGCTGCGCGTAGGTGAGGACCCGCCAGCCGTCCTCTCCCAATCCGACGCCGGGGTCATCCAGGCGTGAAGTGGCGATCTCGGCCACCATCGAATTCCCGGGACCGTGATGATCCGGGCCATGCACCTCGCTCGCGACCGGTGACTCAGGCATCGCGTGGCCGGCATGGTCACCATCGGCGGACATGTCCATCGCCATGTTGCCCATCGCCATGCCGGCCATGTTCATGCCCATGTCGGCCATCGAGCGTACCGGGCGATTGCGACGCGCCGGGATCGCCGCCTCCATGCCGACTCGCGGCGCCAGGGTCCCCCGAGCAAACCCACTCCGATCCATCGTCTCGGCGAACAAGGTGTACGCCATTGCCTCCGTCGGCTCGACGATCACGTCATAGGTCTCGGCGATCGCGATGCGCAGTTCGTCAGTCGTCACCGGTTCGACATGCTGGCCATCGACCGCGACGACGGTCATCGGCAAGCCGGGGATCCGGAAGTCGAAGTACGTCGCAGCCGAGCCATTGATGAGCCGCAGTCGGACCCGCTCACCAGGGGCAAACAGTCCGGTCCAGTTGGAGCCTGCCGGCTGGCCATTCATGAGGTAGCTGTAGGCATAGCCGGTGACGTCCGCGATATCCGTGGCATCCATCCGCATCCGACCCCACCGCAGGCGATCCTCCAGCTCTGCGCTCAGTCCGCCTGCCCGCTTCTTGCCCAGCAGACCCGCAATCGTCCGGCGCTGGAAGTTGTAGTACCCGCCCACCTTCTTGAGATTGGCCATCACATCATACGGATCATCGAACGTCCAATCGGAGAGCATCACCACATGTTCCCGGTCGTAGCTGATCGGGTCCGCGCCAGCTGGGTCGATGATCAACGGACCGTAGACACCGAGCTGTTCCTGCAGTCCGGAGTGGCTGTGATACCAATAGGTGCCATTCTGTCGGATGTCGTATTGATAGGTGAATGACTCCCCAGCCCGGATGCCCTCGAACGTCACGCCGGGGACCCCGTCCATCTCATTCGGCAGGATGATCCCGTGCCAATGGATCGAAGTATCCTCCCGGAGCGCGTTGTGCACGTTCAGGGTCACCGTCTCGCCTTCACGGAATCGGAGCAACGGGCCGGGGACGGTGCCGTTGATCGCCACCGTCGATGCCTTCCGCCCACCGATCCGCAGCGCCTGCTCGCCGATCGTCAGATCGAACACGCCGCGCTGATCCCGAAGTGGTCGAGCTACCAGCCCGGCCGGGGTCCGTGCGAATCCGGGCAGCAGTCGATCGAGGCCGGCCACCATGCCGAGGGCGGACGATCCGGCGGCAAGAAAGCTTCGGCGGGAGAAGAGCGAGTCGAGGTCCGTCATCACGAATTGTTCCGTTCACGAATGAGGAATACACCGACGCCGAGCGCCAGGATGATCACACTGTACGCCCCCCACGTCACGAGTGGACTGGTGGCCCGCTCGAGCACCAGCACCTGATCGGTCGGTGCGACGGATGGAGGCACGTCAAGGTGGTGGTCATTCTCGCCCTCGACGGCGGTGGCCGGTACCAGCACGACGTCGAGGGAGGCGGCCTCGTCGCCATCGTCCGCAAATGCCACCAGGCGATACATCCCTGGTGCCGCATCCTTCGGGATCAGGACACCAAGGTCAAATGCTCCGGCGGAATCACTCTTGACCTCGGCCAGCGCGAAGCGGCCACCGAGTCCGACGAGGGCCAGCTTGAGCGTGCTGCGCTTCGAGAACTTGACGCCCGCCACGGCGATCGAGTCGCCGACGCCGAGGGTGCGCGAGACGAGCTTGAGGGTGCCCTCGTCGTGGGCACGTGCCGTCGCCGGAATCGTCGAGAGGGCGACACCCGCGAGCAGCAGGACCCGGGCCGCAAATCCGGGAAGCCGGCGGACGTGTGCTGTGCGGCGCATGACATCGGTCACATCGCCATCCCGAGATGAGGTTCGGCCGGGGCGAGCGCGGCATAGGCAATCGCGGCGAGCATGAGCACGAAGAGCACCACGCCTGTCGCCCGGGTGAGGCGTGCCGCACGACCATCGGTTCGGTCGCTGAGCGGCACGAGCGCGAGGAAGCCGAAGAGTAGTCCCGGAGCGACCAGCATGCCTGTCATGCCGAAGAGGTTCTCCGCGGCATAGATCCAGAGGAATGGCCAGAACGGTTTGGTCACCTCGAACCCTTCCACACCTGGCGCCAGCAAGGCCGCCGGCCACACCATCGCGAGAATCGTGGCGAGTGCAGTCAGGATCAGGGCGAACCCTGCCAGCGGCCGCAAATGCTTCCGGAACGGCACCAGCTTCTCGTGCCGGGCGCTGACCCCGAGGTGACGAATCAACCAGAGATGCAAGGCGAGCAGGGCAAAGAGCGCCAACGGGATGACCGCGATATGCAGGCCATAGAGCCGGGTGAGCACCGCCGATGACGGCGCGAAATCCCCCCGCAGCGGCGCGCCAAGTGGGCCAGCCATGCCGGCACCCACCGTGGCGTGCGCCAGGGCCTCGATCGCCTCCTGGTCGGCCCGCAGGACGGTGCCGGTAAAGCCCAATCCGAAGAGCAGTGCGAGCAGCAGGACTCCGGTCCACCACAGTCCCTCGCGCGGGCGCCGGAAGCCGCGGCGCCAGAACACCGCGACGAGGTGCGCGAAGACCAGGGCCAACGCGGCACTCGCGCTCCAGACGTGCACGCTCCTGAGCAGCGCCGCCAGTGGCGCACCGGAGATGATGAACTTGACGGAATCGTGGGCGGCGAGCGGGGTCGGGGTGTAGTAGAGCGTGAGGACGCTGCCGGTGATCGCCAGCAGGGTCAGCGACACCATCGTCAGTGCCCCGAGCATGAAATCGATGCGGTTCGAGCGCGCCGGGACGGGATACTCCAGCGCCCCCATCGCGAATCGTTCCCGCCACCAGCTGTGTTCCGTCGGACGATCCTGATCAGCTGCTGCCATGGCGCGACCCCTGGATGAGGGTGAGGAGGATGGAACCAAGGTGGGCGGTGGCCCGTGAACCCCATCACAAGACCGTCCTAAGATTTCTTGAGGCGGCTCCGGCGTGGCACACCCGGAATCCGGAGGCGATACCTTTCTGGTTCACCCACTGCCACCCCGGGAGCGGACCGTGCACATACTGCTGGTCGAGGACGAGAGTCGGCTGGCGGCCTTCATCGAGAAGGGGCTCAGGGAGGACGGGCATCAGGTCGATGTGGCCGCCGACGGGCTCACGGCGCTCTCGTTGGCTCATGTCGGGGACTACGACGTGATCATGCTCGACGTGATGCTGACTGGACGGAACGGATTTCAGGTCGCCGCGGAGCTGCGGCGATCCGGGCGGCATACCCCGATCCTGATGCTCACGGCGCGCGACGCACGCCTCGACGTGATCCGCGGCCTCGATGCCGGTGCCGACGACTACCTCACCAAACCATTCGATTTCGGGGAGCTGCTCGCGCGCCTGCGCGCGCTCGGCCGCCGCCAGAGTGGCGTGAGCACCGCATCGGTTCGGTTCGGGCCACTCACGCTCGACCGGACGCAGCACGAGGCGCGGCGTGGCGAGCGGCGACTCGACCTGACACCAACCGAGTTCCGACTTCTCGAGGCGCTCATGCGCATGCCCGGCAGCGTGGTCACGCGCACCGAGCTGCTCGACCGGGTGTGGGGAATGTCGTTCGACCCGGGCACCAGTCTGATCGACGTGCATGTCTCGAACCTGCGACGGAAGCTCGAAGGTGGGGGAGAGAGCAGGGTGGTCGTGACCGTGAAAGGTGTCGGTTTCCGGTTGGTCGACGAGGACGGGTCATGACCCGGCCGACCTCCTTCCGACGGCGCGTGGCGATGCGCATCGCACTGGTGGTGTCGGTGCTGCTCGTGCTCAGTTCGGTGCTGGGGTACTTCGCGCTCCATGGCTTCCTGTATCGTCGGCTCGACAGTACCGTGCTCCGACTCGCCCAGATCGAGGTCGCCGCCACGTCGGACTCTCCCGACGAGCACGTGCACTTCCATGACACCGTCTTCCTGAGCGGTGGCCCTGGGCATGAGACGATCCTCGAGCGGTTCGCGGAGGTCTGGACGCTCGAGGGCGCGCCTGTGATCCGCAGCAACAATCTGGGGGTCCGGGATCTCCCGTTGCCCGATGCCGTGCGGCAGGGCGTGATCCAACAGGATCAGCCACAACTCTTCTCGTTCGTCTGGCACGGTCAGTCCTACCGCAGCATTCTCTACCCCCTCGGGCTCCTCGGCCCGCTCCATGCACCGCACCTGCTCCAGGTCGCGGCGACTACCGCCGAGGCCGATGCGCTGCTGCGCCGGGTCCTGGCGTTCCTGGCGGCGTTGGTGATCCTGGGATTCGGTCTCGGTGGTGGCCTCGGCTGGTGGCTGGCCGGGTACGCGCTGCGTCCCGTGCTCGAGATCATCGGTGCCGCGGAGGATTTCCGGGTCGCGAGCCCGGGGCACAGCATCACGGCCCACACCGACACCGAGGAACTTCGGCGGCTCGTCACCGTGCTCAATGCGATGCTGATGCGCGTGGACGAGGCCTTTGCCAACCAGCAGCGGTTTCTTGCGGATGCGGGGCACGCCATCAAGACACCGTTGACGATCCTGCGAGGCGACATCGACGTGGCACTACGCCACGATCGCACGCCACAGGATTACCGTGCCGTTCTCGACCAGGCGCTTGCCGACCTCCGGGAGGTCTCCGGTCTCGCCGAAGATCTCATTACCCTGTCGCGCTCTGCCGGTGGTGGCCTCGAGATCCAGCGGATCGAGGTGGATCTCGCGATGCTGGTATCGCGAGTGGCGGCACGGTTCGCCGGGGTCGCCGAAGGTGCGGGCGTGGTGCTCTCGGAACAACCCGGGGCTTCGCTACTCGTGACCGGAGATCCGGCGCTCATCGAGCGCGCCGTTGCGAATCTGGTGGACAACGCCCTCAAGTACAGCCCGGCTGGGGCACACGTCGCTCTCTCGGTGCAGCTCGATGCCGGCATGGTGGCGATCGTGGTGCGGGACACCGGGCCTGGATTGGTTGCGGCCGATCTCGACGCGAGTCGCCGACGCTTCTATCGTGGTGCGAGTTCGCATGGCATTTCGGGGAGTGGACTCGGGCTGGCCATCGTGGAAGCCGTTGCGCTGGAACATGGCGGTCGACTCGACCTGATCTCGGAGCCCGGAGCGGGGCTCACCGCTCGGTTGGTCCTGGCGGTGGGGGAGTGAGTGCAGGAAGCCGGTCGGTCGGAGAGTCTCAGCTCGCCACCCATGCTCCGCGAGAGATCTGCGTCTCCGACCGGTCCCGTAGGCGCCACGGGTTCGAGAAGTGTCCGTGGGTCCGGTGAAGTGGTGCGAATTGTGTGGATCCGTGGCGGAGCGGAGTCGCCGGACTCACTCCCGGGTGGTATGGCTGACGCCCGCGTCACCCGCCATCACCACGTCGGTTGCCAGTCCGAGAAAGAGCCCGTGGCCCAGGATGCCGGCTCGGGATGCCAGTGCCATGGCGAGCGTGCCGGGGTCGTGAATCGGACCGAACGTGCAGTCGAGAATCATGTTGCCCTGATCGGTCCTGAACGGTGCGTGGTCCTCACCCGTCCGAAGGCGTACTGCTGCCCCGAGGGACTCGAGATAGCCCACATGCGAGCGCCAGCCAAACGGGAGCACCTCGACCGGGACCGGGCCCAGGGTGCCGAGCACGACCGACTGCTTGCTCTGGTCCACAACGATGACCAGCCGGTCACTGGCCTCGGCCACGATCTTCTCCCGCAGGAGCGCACCGCCAGCACCCTTGATCAGGTCGAGCGCCGGGCTCACCTCGTCCGCGCCGTCGATCGTGAGATCGATGGGTCCAGCCCAATCAGGTGCTGCCAGCGGGATTCCCTGTCGCCGAGCCTCGAGCTCGGAGGCCACCGAGGTGGGGACGCCGACCAGGTCGCCGATGACCCTTTCCCGAAGCAGTGTGCCGATGCGCTGGATCGCGAAGCGGGCGGTGCTCCCGGTGCCCAGCCCCACGATCATCCCGGATGCCACCAACTCCACCGCCCGTTCGGCAGCGCTCCGCTTGTGCACGGCGTGCGATCCGTCGTCTGGTGTGATCATCGACCCGCCTTCCGGAACAACGAGCTGGCTCGCTGGTGGGACATGGGAAGCGTAGTGCGGTGTGACGCGGGTGGCCAAGGGCTCATCAATGGTGAGGCGTCTCCGGAGGGCGACTCCTCGCCTCGGTCGCGGCGGGGGCACCTCGGATGTATCCGATGAAATCCGTCGGCACCGGGGCCGCGCCTCCCTCACGGAGCAGCAAGTTGATCTTGCCGCGATGATACTGGGCATGGAGGGCCACGTGGGTCAGGATGTCCGCGACACTGTTCGTGAACCGGGCGCCGGCGCTATTGACATAGGTCACCACTCGCTCAAGGCCGGCATCGTCGAGACCAGCGAGCAAGGCGGTGTACCCTGAGGCGATCTGCGCCGCCGTCGATCCGATCTGTCCCGCATCAAGCGTTGGCCACACGGCCAGGCGCGGGTCGCGGCCCAGGATCCGGGAAAGCCAGGTCTCGCCGGCGCCCATGATGTGTGCGAATTCGCGGAGCACTTCTGGAATCGCGTTCCCGTTCGAGGCGACGACATTGATCATGGCGGCGTCGGCCCAGGCGGCGTGCTGGTGCATCTGGCGGAGTGAGGTCAGCTGCGTCACGGTGTCTCCATAGGTCTCGGTAGGGCTGAGCGGTATCTACTCAATCAAGCGCAGTGTAACCCCTGATCGTGCGTTCGGTCCTGCGTCGGATGGCCCGCACCGAGGTGCCGGGTCCAATGTCAGCAGATGAAGCCCATGCACCGATTTTCGCGCTGGACTCCGCTCTGCCCCACCCATCCCGACTTGAAGGAACTACGCCATTGGCGTACACTTCCATGGAGGTGATCGAGACGTCGATCTTCGTGGCTCAGATCGATCGACTGCTCTCTGGGGATGAATTGGCTGCGCTGCACCTGATGCTGGCGCTCCACCCGGATCGCTTTGCGTTGATGCGAGGGAGTGGTGGATGCCGGATGTTGCGCTGGGCGTTGCCCGGGAGCGGCAAATGAGGCGGGCTTCGCGTTGTCTACTACTGGGACCGACGCGCTCACGTCGGCTACTTGCTTGACGTCTACCGCAAGTCCGATCGCGCGACGCTCTCCCCGAGGCAGTTGTTCGCACTCCGCCGCACTGTGAAGGAGGGACACCATGAAGACTGAACAATTCGAGAGGCTGCTGGAGAGCGTGCGTGAAATGGGGAGCATCAAGAGCGGACGAACGAAGCCGGCCCGGACCACCTCATTTGCCCCCGATGATGTGCGTGGCACACGCGAGAAGCTCGAGCTGACGCAGGAGCAGTTCGCGACGATGATCGGGGTGAGCGTGGCGACGTTGCGCAATTGGGAACAGGGTCGTCGCCTGCCCGACGGTCCGGCGAGGGCCCTGCTGCGCGTCGCTGCGGTCCATCCCGAGGCCGTGGTCTCGGCGCTCCGGCGCTGAACGCAGCAGCCGACAGCTCGGGCCTAGCTCCACCCACCGAGCAGCCCCGCAATCCGCGCATCCAGCTCCCGCGCCACTCGGGTGAACGCCTTCCGCCGCGCACCCGGATCCTCCACCGCCGCCGGATCCGGCATCCCCCAGTGCAGCATCGTCGTTGCCTCGGGGAACATCGGGCAACTCTCCCGCGCAGCGTCGCGCCCTTGACCCCGTACCATGGTCCGGGGTGTAGTTTGGACACATGGGTACCGGAGCCGCCTCCAATACCGCGTTGACGATCGGACAGCTCGCCACCGCCGCACACGTCAATATCGAGACCATCCGGTATTACGAGCGCCGGCACTTGTTGCCCGAACCGCCGAGGACTCGGGCGGGATACCGACAATATGACGGGGAGGCCGTGCGCCGCGTGCGCTTCATCAAGCGAGCCCAGGACCTTGGCTTCACCCTGAAGGAAATCGAAGAACTCCTGGCCCTGCGGGTGCGGCATGGGGCGGCATGTGATGAAGTCGGGGAGCAGGTTCGCCTCAAAATCATTCGAGTGGAGGAGATGATGGCGGAGTTGGCCAGGGTCCGAACAGTACTTACCGAGCTGGGTGGGGCCTGCCGCGAGCGGCGCCCAACCGAGGAATGTCCGATATTGGAGGTGCTGGACCACGATGAACTCACCGACGAGTAAGACCTGGCTGACAGCCGGCGGCGGAGTCGCGGCCGCATTCGCCTCGGCGCTCTGTTGTGCCGGCCCGTTGCTCGCCGTGGCCGCCGGTGTCTCCGGGGCCGGCTTGGCAAGCACTTTCGAGCCATTGCGACCGTATTTCCTCGTTGCGACGGCACTGCTGCTCGGTCTCGGTTTCTACCTGCTCCGCCGGGAAGAGCGCAACGCGTGCGAACCGGGCAGGCCGTGCGCCAGCCCCACTGTTCGCCAACGCATGCGCGTCATGCTGTGGATTGCAACCATCATTTCGGCCGTCTTCGCCACCTATCCCACCTGGTCCGGGTGGGTGCTCTAACTGGAACCTGGGAGGTTCTCGATGTCAAAACTCCTCGTTGTCGGGGCAGTGATCCTGCTTGGATCGGCTCCGCTCTGCTCCACGTGCCTCACCGAAGCAACCGCAGTTTCAGACAAGAGCATGCCAGCGGTAGTAGCGATCAGTGACACCGCCGTGACCAAATTGGCCATCACTGGGATGACGTGTGGTAGCTGTGCGACCACCGCTCGTCTGGTCCTCCAGCGGGTGCCTGGCGTGTATCACGCAGCGGTGTCCTATGACTCGTCGTCCGCCGTCGTCACGTACGATCCCACCAGGACCAAGCCAGCGACGTTCATTGCCAAGCTCAAGGAGATGACCGGGTACACGGCGCGGGTGGCCGACCCCGCGCCGACGAAGTCCGCCCGGTGAGCCACCGCGGCACTGATGCCCTTGCCGATGCCGCGGCCGGAGACCGCTTCGACCTCGCGGTCCTCGGGGGCGGCTCCGCTGGATTTGCGGCGGCCATCCGGGGTGCCGAACAGGGGGCACGTGTCGCACTGATTGAAGGCGGCACGCTGGGAGGAACCTGCGTCAACGTCGGGTGTGTACCAAGCAAGACGCTGATTCGAGCTGCCGAAGCCCAGCACCGGCGCGGACACCACCCCTTTGCGGGTATCTCCCGATCTGGCGAGGCCCCGGATTGGGACCGAATCCGTGACCAGAAGGACGAGCTGGTCAGCCAACTTCGGCAGGACAAGTACCGGGATGTCCTCGAGGCCTACGACACCATCCACTTGTTCCCGCAGCGGGGGGTCGTTGCGTCGCCGCGAGAAATCCGATTGGGAGACGGTCGGTCTATCCTGTCCGACAAGGTCGTGGTGACCACCGGTGCCAGCCCATGGGTGCCGCCGGTACCCGGACTCGCCGAAGTGAATTTCCTCGACAATGTGAGCGCGATGGCACTCGCGCGAATGCCGGCCTCCCTGATCGTGATCGGGACCGGATTCGTTGCGGTCGAACTGGGTCAGATGTTTGCCCGCCTGGGCGTCGGCGTCACGCTGCTCGGTCGGAAAGATCGAGTACTCTCGGGCGAGGATCCGGATGTGGGGACCGCACTCACGAGCTATCTGCGCGACGAGGGGATCGCCGTCCGCACCGGTACCATCATCGAGCAGGTTGCTCGATCCGACCGGTATCACCTCGGCGTGGTCACGGAGGGACGGAGCGAGGTCCTGGAGGCTGACGCCCTGTTGGTTGCCGCCGGCCGTCGGGCGAACACCGCTGGGTTCGGACTTGAGGCGATCGGTGCTACGCTGGGACCAGACGGGGAGATTGTCGTCGACGCGCACCTCGAGACGACGGTGCCAGGCGTCTTCGCGGCCGGCGACGTGGTGGGGGATCCGATGTTCGTCTACGTGGCGGCATACGCGGGCGCGCTGGCGGCGGACAACGCGCTGTCGAGCACAAGGCGGGTGGTGGACCTGACCGCCGTGCCCCAGGTCACGTTCACCGACCCGGCGGTTGCGTCGGTCGGCCTCACGGAGACGGCGGCTCGCGCCAGCGGGCTGGAAGTGCTCGTGTCCCAGCTCGCGATGGAGCATGTCCCGCGGGCGCTTGCCGCGCGGGCTACTCGTGGATTCGTCAGGCTCATTGCCGACCGATCGACCCGGCGGATCGTCGGCGCGCAGATCCTGGCTGCCGAGGCGGGCGAAATGATTCTCGAACCGACACTCGCGATCAAGTACGGGCTTACCATTGATGATCTGACCTCAACCTTCCATCCATACCTGACCCTCTCGGAGGGAGTCAAGCTCGCGGCGCAGACGTTCGACCGGGACGTGGCAAAGCTGTCGTGCTGCTCTGGCTGAGTCAGGCGGCGGTCGGTAGGTGGACTTGACTGGGGCAACGGCACACAAGCCGGCGACTGACGACGGTTTACTCCATACCAGAGGGTCCTGAATATGCCCGATGCCTTGATCCGGACGGCAGGCTTCTACGTGGTGGCGGCATTCTTCGAGATCGCGGGGTGCTTCGCGTTCTGGGCCTGGTTGAGACTCGGCCGCACTTCGTGGTGGGCCTTGGCAGGAGTTGTCAGTCTGGTCCTCTTCGCCATCTCATTGACGCGGGTCGACACCGAGTACGCCGGACGTGCCTTCGCCGCATATGGAGGCACCTACATTGTGGCTTCGCTCGTGTGGCTTCGGATCGTGGAAGGGGTACGCCCCGATCGGTGGGACCTGACCGGCGCGTTAGTCTGCCTGATCGGTGCCGGGCTGATCGTCTTCGGACCTCGCGGGTGATCAGGTCCCGCGCTCATCCCGCTTGATCGCGGTATCCGGTGTCCCCCATCAAGTGGGAGATCCCGCGCGCCTCGGTCCCCGAGAATGTTGACACGCCGCAGGCGCCCCGCCAGTATTGCCATGTCCGCCCTGCAAGACTCTGGGGCGTCCACAACCCGGAACCGCCCGGAGACTTGAGTGTTGCGACTTCGTTGGATCAACCTGCTTCTGCTCGGCCTGATGGTCGGCTCGCTCGTCGAGCCGGTCTACGGGAGCATGCGGGATGGCGACGTGCACCATGAGCCACTCAAGGCCGCCGCGGTGCACAGCACCGCCGCGGGCGATCACGGGCACGAGGATGCTGGATCCGCGGGGACTGCCACCCATGAACACGGTCCGGAGCACGAACATGGTACCGGTTCAGACCACTGCACTCACCAACACGGTACCCTGAGTCTCGTCGAATTCGGCGGGCCGGCGCTCCCTGTGCTCGCAATTGAACCGATGCTGGCGGCCAGGTCCCAGGTTCCTCCATCGGCATCGCTTCAAACTTCGTTCCGCCCTCCCAGGAGCTGACCGCTCCCGGCTGATGTCGCGCTGTTGATCCGCGTTTCCAGCCAACTCATCCACAATCGTCCGATCATCATCAACTGTCCGCCGCTGAGCGCGTGACGGCCGCATGGCCGTTGTTGCGGCCATGGCGCGGACGTGGACATGAGGCAAGCATGGGAATCATTGGTACGCTACTGATCCTGGCGGCCGCATCCGTGACGTCGACAGTCCCGGAACGCACGCCCGGGACTCCGGTGGAGGCATCATGGGGCGATACGCTGGTACTCACCCTTCCTGACGTCAGGAAGCTGGCGATCGCCCAGAACCCTGATCTTCGTGCGGACCGGTTGGCCATCCCGATGGCGATGGGAGCCGTCCGACAGTCGCGCGTCGAAGGGCTCAACCCGAGCCTCGAAGTCCAGCGGTTCGAATCGGGCATCGCAGGCAGGAACCCCGAGTTCGGCGTTGCCCTGATGACCGACCTGCCGTGGTCCGGACAACGCGGACTCCGGACCGATGCCGCGCGGGTCGGCGTCGAACGCAGCATCGCGGCCATCGTCGACGCGGAGCGGCAGGTCGTGACACGGGCATCGCTCGCGTTCGTCCGAGCGCTCGCGGCGAACCAGCGGCTTCTGGTTGCGGACACGATGGTGACGGCCACCCGACGGCTGTACGACGTCACGCGCATCCAATTGCGCGAAGGGGAGATCAGTTCGCTCGAGGCGAATCTGGCGGAGATCGAATTTGGAAGGGCGGAGGCCCGCCTGTTCGGTGCTCGACGCGGTGCGTTGTCGGCAATGACCGATTTGCGACTGGCCATCGGTGTGGGCCTTGAACGCCCGATTCGGCTCGTGCCGATCGAGGGGAGCCTGCCCGATCCGAACCGGCTCTCTCAGGCGAGTCTGCTTGCCGCGGCACTCGATCATCGCCCCGATCTGCTGGCGCAGCGCCGAGCAATCGAACAGGTCGACCTCGAGCGGCGACTCGCCAGTCGCCAAGGGATCCCCACACCGCAACTGAGTGGGCTCCTGAGTCGCGATGCCGGAGAGCAGGAGACCCGTCTCGGTCTTGGAATCAGGATTCCCCTCCCGATCCTCGATCGGAACCGCGGTCGCGTCGATGCGGAGACCGCCCGGCTCGAACAAGCGGAGCGTCGATTCGATGCGCTCGCGCTCTCGGCGGGATTGCAGGTGAACGAAGCGTTTCTGGCGTACACGATCGCCAGCAACGAGAGCACCGTGCTCGAACAATTCGTGCTCGAACCTGCACACAGAAACCTCGAACTTCTCGAAGTCGCCTACCAGGCGGGCAAGGTCGGCTTGCCGACGCTGCTCCTGCTGCGCAACCAGTTGCTCGATGCCGAACTCGAGTACTGGGACGCGTGGCAGGCACGACACGACGCACTCCTTCGGTTGGAGCTGGCGGTCGGTGCACCGATCGATGAAGCGAATTCGACACCCCATGCCGCACAGGAGAACAATCGATGAGCATCACCTTACCGTGCCGCCGGGGGGCGGGCGCCCCAACACGCCACCAGCGCCATGCCTTCCACACCGTGTTGGCCCTCCTTGCCTCCGGCGCGATCGCGTGCGGAGGGGATTCGAACTCCGAGACGGCGTCAGCAGAGCCCGTGGCGGCGGCCGAGGAGCCTGGAACCATCGAGATCGACAGTGTCAGCGCTGCAGCCGCCGGGATCCGGCTTGGAGCGGTCGTTGGGGTGCCCGCCTCGGGGCTCTCGGTCACGGGGGCGATCACGTACGACGCGAACCTGGTCAGTCATATCGGCTCGAGGACCTCGGGCCGGGTGCTGGAACTCCGCGCGGATCTGGGAGATGTCGTTCGGAGCGGTCAGGTACTCGCCGTGCTCGAGAGTCCTGAGGTCGGACAGGTGCGCAGCGAGGAAACCGAGGCTGAGGCACTCCTCGAGATCGCTCAGGAGAACTTCGATCGCGAGAAGCGTCTCGAAGCCCAGGGCATCTCCAGTCGGAAGGAGATGCTCGATGCCGAGGCAGATCTGCGCCGGGCCGAAGCTGCGCTCCGCGGGAATCGGGAGCGCCTGCGGGTGCTCGGTGCCGGGCACGGCGAGGGAGGAGAGTTCGGCTTGACCTCGCCGTTTGCAGGGGCCGTGATCGAACGCCGGGTGACACGCGGTGAGATGGCGGGACCTGAGGATCAGTTGTTCGTCGTCGCAGACTTGAGCCGGGTCTGGATCCTGCTCGACATCTTCGAACGCGACCTCCGTGCAGTGCGAGTGGGTCAGCGGGTCGAGGTCACGACGCCCGCATTCCCCGACCGTCAGTTCACCGGTCGCATCGTCTACCTCGGCGCGACGCTGGACAGCACCACGCGCACGGTGCGCGCCAGGGTCGAGGTCCCCAATCGCGACCAGGCGCTCCGACCCGGCATGTTCGCGACCGCGGTGGTCGGTGCGGGCGAGAGCACGGACACGGTGGTGGCCATCCCACGGGACGCGGTGCAGATGCTTGAGGGGCGCGAGGTCGTCTTCGTGCGCGGCGACCACCCTGGTGAATTCAGGGAACACCCAGTGATCACAGGTTCACCGATCGGCACCGACCTGGTGGAGGTCCGGTCCGGCCTCGCGGTCGGAGATTCGATCGTCGTTGCTGGTGCCTTCATGCTGCGATCCGAGCTCGCCAAGGGCGAGATCGGTGAGCACGGCCACTGAGGGGATGCCCATGCCACGACTTATCGCTTTTGCGCTCGCCAACCGGCTGCTCATCCTTGCGATGACGGCAGGACTGATCGGTGTCGGCATCTGGTCCATGGTTCGACTCCCGATCGATGCCGTTCCCGACGTGACGAATGTGCAGGTCCAGATCAACACCAATGCGCCAGCGCTCTCGCCACTCGAAGTCGAGCGGCAGATCACGCTTCCGGTGGAACTGGCCATGTTCGGGCTGCCGGAACTCGAACAGATTCGATCGCTCTCCAAATTCGGGCTCTCCCAGGTCACCGTCGTCTTCAAGGACGGGACCGATATCTATTTCGCCCGCCAGCAGGTGCAGGAGCGCCTCCAGCAGGCCAGGGAGGAGATCCCGGCACGACTGGGTACCCCGGAAATGGGGCCGATCAGTACCGGGCTAGGTGAGATCTTCCAGTATGCGGTGGTGGCGGACTCGGGGTCGGGATTCGATGCGACCGAGTTGCGGACCATGCAGGACTGGATCGTCTCGCTCCAGTTGCGTGCAGTCCCCGGCGTGGCAGAGGTGAATGCGTTCGGGGGTTTCGAGAAGCAGTACCAGGTCCTCGTGCGTCCGGAAGCCCTCATCCAGTATCAGTTGACGCTCGCCGAAGTGCTTGATGCCGTCGAGGCGAACAACATCAATGCGGGTGGGGGGTACATCACGCGGGGTGCGGAGCAGTTGGTGGTCCGCGGGGTGGGTCAGGTCCAGAATCTTGATCAGATCCGGAACATTGTCCTCGCCAGCCGGCAGGGCGTCCCCGTACTGGTCCGTGATGTTGCCGATGTCGTGGTTGGTCATACGATCCGACAAGGCGCTGTGACCAAGGATGGTCATGGAGAGGTCGTGACCGGCATCGTGATGATGCGGGTGGGCGAGAACGCCCGGACTGTGGTCGCCGATGTGCGCAATCGATTCGAGGCCGCAAAGTCGACGCTCCCCGAGGGCGTCTCACTCGTGCCCTTCTACGATCGTACCGAGCTGGTCGACCGCACCATCGGCACGGTCGAGCGCAACCTGATCGAGGGCGCCGCCCTCGTGGTCGCAGTCCTGTTCCTGCTGCTCGGCAACATTCGTGCAGCCCTCATCGTGACGCTTGCCATTCCGCTGTCCATGTTGTTCGCCTTCAGTGCGATGGTCAAGGCAGGTATCGCGGGTTCGCTCATGAGCCTCGGCGCCATCGACTTCGGGTTGGTGGTCGATGGCTCAGTGGTCATGGTCGAGAATGCCATGCGCCGCCTGAGCGATTCGGAAGCGGACAAACGTGGATTCCTCGACCGGGTGCAGGAAGCCTGTGCCGAGGTCGCTCGCCCGATTCTGTTCGGCGTCGGCATCATCATCGTGGTCTATCTCCCCATTCTCACTCTCGAAGGGGTGGAGGGGAAGCTTTTTCGCCCGATGGCCTTGACCGTGGTGTTCGCCCTCGCGGGTTCGCTCATCCTGACGTTCCTGCTCACTCCGGTGCTGATCGCGATCGGGCTGCGTGGACGGATCGAGGAACGAGAGGTGTGGCTGATCCGTCGAGCCAAGGCGCTCTACACGCCCGCGCTGGAGTGGACCATCGCACGGGGGCGGACAGTGCTGGTCGCCGCCGCAATCGCAGTTGGTGGATCGGTGGCAATCTTCCCCCTTCTCGGGACAGAGTTCATTCCACGTCTCGACGAAGGCTCCTTCGCGCTGCAGGTCCTGCGGCTCCCCAGTGTGTCGCTTGAAGAGTCTGTCCGGCAATCGACGGCGATGGAGGCGCGACTTCTGGCGGCATTTCCGAACGAGATCCGGGATGTCGTGAGCAAGACAGGCCGTGCCGAGATCGCGACGGATCCCATGGGAGTGAACATCAGCGACGTGCTCGTCATGCTGCACCCTCTGGATCAGTGGAAGCAAGCGGGGAGCAAGGACGAGCTAGAGGCCCGGATGTCCGAGGTGCTCGACGGAATACCGGGTCTGGTCTACTCCTTCAGTCAGCCCATTGAGCTACGCGTGAACGAGCTGATCGCCGGCGTGCGCTCGGATCTGGCCATCAAGATCTTCGGGGACGACCTCGACGTCTTGCGCCAAAAGGCCGATGAGACTGTGGCGGCCATGGCCCAACTCGAGGGGGCCACCGGGTTCAAGGCCCAACAACTCGCCGGACTCCCACAGCTCGAGATCACGGTCCTTCCCGACCAGCTTGCTCGATATGGGATCAACGCCGCTGATGTCATGCACACGGTCGAGGCAATCGGCGGCGCGGTGGTCACCACGGTCCTCGAGGGGCAGCGGCGGTTCGCGCTGGCCGTGCGCTTCCCCGAGTCGGCCCGCCGCGACAAGGAGACGCTGGCGAACTTGCTGGTCAGCTCACCGACCGGAACGCGAGTTCCGCTCGGTCAACTTGCGAGTCTCACCGAAGTGCAGGGCCCGGCAGATCTCAGTCACGAAAATGGCTCTCGCCTGGTGATCGTCGAGGGGAATGTTCGCGGCCGCGACATGGGATCGTTCGTCGCCGACACCAAGCGCCTTTTCGCGGAGGGAGCGGTGAGTCTGCCACCGGGATACCGGGTTGATTTCGGGGGACAGTTCGAGAACCTCGAACGAGGAACCCGGCGCCTGATGCTCGTGGTACCGTTGTCCTTGCTCCTCATCTTCCTCCTGCTCTATGCCACCTTCAGCTCGCTCCGGCAGGCGGCACTCGTCTTCGCCGGAATCCCACTCGCCACCGTTGGCGGCGTGATCGCCCTCCTGATCCGGGGCATGCCGTTCAGCATATCGGCTGGCGTTGGGTTCATCGCATTGTTCGGGATCGCCGTCCTGAACGGGGTGGTGCTGGTGAGCTATCTCAACGAACTCCGGGAACGAGGCGTTCCGCTCGACCAGGCCGTCCGCGAGGGTGGGTTGACCCGCCTCCGCCCGGTGTTGATGACTGCACTCGTCGCCAGCCTCGGTTTCCTCCCGATGGCGCTCTCGCATGGCTCCGGCGCCGAAGTCCAGCGGCCGCTTGCCACGGTCGTGATCGGTGGCCTGTTCACGGCAACGCTCCTGACGCTACTCGTCCTGCCATTGCTGTACCTGATGATCGAGGGTCGGAGCGAGCGACGGACGGCGGCGAGCGACTCCGCGCCCCACCCTGAGCGTGCACCATGAGCAAGCAGGTCCGGATCGACCTGACCCTGCTGCTGCCTGATCTCCCCGATCAGGCGGATGAGTGTGTGCGGCGGCTCGAGACCATGCTTGGGTCGGTGCCCGGAATCGAGAGAGTGCACGTCGCCCACAAGGACGGCATGAACCTCGGTGAACTCTGCCTCCATTTCGACCCAGCACGAGTGTCCGTGAAGGATGTCCAACAACTGGCGCGCTCGAGCGGTGCGCAGATCGGCGCGCGGTACGCGCACCTGAGCATCCCCCTTCAGGTCATCGGTGCGGAAGACGCCGGGATGAGCATCGAGCGGGCGCTCATGGACCTCCCGGGGGTCCTGAACGTCCTGGTGAGTCTCCCCGCCCAGCAGGCGCTCATCGAGTTCGATCGCCAGCTGACCGATGCCAAGGCGCTCCGAGAGAAGCTCGATGCACTTGGCGTCGCGGCCGCACGCCCGGCAGCGCCAGGTGTGGAACCGTCAGTCAACGCATCCGGCCTCCTCGAGTGGTACCGTCGTCATCGCGAGCTGGCATGGAGTCTGGGCTCTGGCCTCTTCCTCGTGACAGGGTTCGGCCTGGAGCATTGGTCCGGCGCCTCACTCGGCCTGGTTGTGACCCTCTACCTGTGCGCCTACCTGTTGGGTGGGCTTGACTTGATCAAGCACTGGTCGACCGCGGTGCTCTCGGGGCGGGTGACCTTTGACATCCATCTGCTGATGCTGCTGGCAGCGATCGGCGCGGCCGTTCTTGGGGCCTGGGCGGAGGGGGCCTTCCTGCTGTTCCTGTTCTCGCTGGCTCACGCGCTGGAGCACGCGGCAATGGGACGGGCTCGTGATGCGATTCGTGCGTTGGGCGACCTCGCCCCCCGTTCGGCGACGATTCAGCGCGGCGAGGGCACGGTGAGCGTGCCCGTCGAGCAGGTGCGACCGTTCGATATCGTGATCGTGCGGTCGGGCGAGAGTGTTCCTGTCGATGGCGAGGTCACGGCGGGGTCCTCATCTGTCAATCAGGCGCCAATCACCGGCGAGTCCGTCCCGGTCGCGAAGGCTGCCGGCGACGAGGTGTTCGCCGGCACAATCAATGGCGATGGCGTCCTCCACATCCAGGCGACCCGTGTCGTGGGTGACCGCACCCTCGATCGGGTCGTGAAGTTGGTGGCGGAGGCGCAGGTTCAGAAAGCGCCAACCCAGCTCTTCACCGAGCGCTTCGAGCGGATCTTTGTGCCCGTGGTCCTTGTGGCTGATGTGCTCCTGATCGTGATCCCGCCGCTGATCGGGGCATGGGATCTGTCGACGTCCTTCTATCGTGGCATGGCGCTCCTGGTCGCGGCCTCGCCCTGCGCCCTCGCGCTGGGCACCCCCGCGGCGGTCCTGACCGGCATCGCCCAGGCCGCACGGTCCGGGGTGCTGATCAAGGGCGGTGCCCACCTCGAAAATCTGGGCCAGTTGCGCGCCCTGGCGCTCGACAAGACCGGCACGCTCACGGAGGGGCATCCGGAAGTCACCGACCTGAGGACACTCTCGGGCACGGACGAGGGTGAACTGCTGCGTGTTGCGGCGGGCATCGAACAGCATTCGCAGCACCCGCTTGCTGCCGCCGTCGTGCGTGCCGCGGAGCAGCGTGGCGTGACACCATCGGCAGCGTCGGACGTCCAGAGCGTCACGGGGCGAGGAGTCCGCGGGGTGATCGACGGAACCGCGACCGCGATCGGCACCCTGGAGTTGTGGGAGAGTTCCGGTGGCACCATCCCGGAAGAGATCCGTCGGGAGGTCGAGGAACTCCAAGCGGGTGGGCGGAGCACGATGGCCGTCGAACACGGGGGACGCTGGTTGGGTGTGCTCGGTGTGGCCGACCGACCGCGAGAGGGGGTGGCCGACACGCTCAATCAACTCCGGGCGTTGGGAATCGGACCGATCGTCATGCTCACCGGGGACAACGCTGGCGTGGGGAACGCAGTTGGCCAAGAGGTTGGCGTCGACGAGGTGCGCTCGCGCCTGCTGCCGGAGGACAAGGTCACGGCAATTCGCGAGTTGAGTGATGCGCACGGTCAGGTGGCAATGGTGGGCGATGGGGTGAACGATGCCCCGGCGCTGGCCAACGCCACGGTGGGGATCGCCATGGGCGGAGCGGGGACCGCGATCGCCCTCGAAACGGCCGATGTCGCACTCATGGCGGACGATCTCGGCAAACTGGTGTTCGCCGTGGGACTCTCGCGGCAAGCGCGCGCGGTCATCAGGCAGAACCTGTACATCTCCCTCACCGTCATCGGGACCCTCGTGCTGGCAACGACGACGGGTGTGTCCGGGATCGGGCTGGCGGTACTCGTCCACGAGGGGAGCACCCTCGTTGTCGTGGCGAATGCGTTGCGACTGCTGCGCTATTCGGGGTGAGACCTTGCTTGTTCCCGGACTACACCGTGGCCTGCTGAGCGGCGCGGAGGGTCGCAGATGCATCCCGGCGGATCTTGAGCCCCCCTCGGATCACGATCACCGCGATGATGCTCGCGATCAGGAGATCGGGAATGCGTGAGTCGAGAAGACCGACTAGCAGCCCGGATGTGATCACACCCACATTGGCGAGCACGTCGTTCGTGGAAAAGATCCATGCCGCGCGCAGATGCACACGGCCGCGCCGGACCGGAGCCAGCAGGAAGAGCGAGGCAACGTTGGCGACAAGGGCGAGCAGGCCGATCGCCGCCATCAGGCCTCCCTCGGGCTGGCTCCCCATGACTATCCGCCGCACCGCCTCAAGCAGCGCTCCAGCGCCCAGGGCGATCTGGAGAGTGCCACTGATCGAAGCGGCTCGCGCCTGGCCCTGCGTCGAGCGCGAGACCGCGGCGAGGGCAAGTCCGTAGACCGCCGCATCGGCGAGCATATCAAGCGAATCGGCTAGGAGTCCGATGGAATCGCCCCACCAACTCGCCACGAGCTCGATCGCGAACATGGTCGCGTTGAGAGCCAGTACCCTTCGGAGGACTTGACGTTCACGCGATGCGTCCGAAGTTGTGGTCATGGCGATCTCCGGGTAGCTGCGGGAGTGGCGGCCAAGGGTGAACCGGGCCTGGAGTCGTGTGACAGTCCGCTAATGCCGAGCTTGGGCATCTCCCTGGCAGGAATCCACACCTCGAGTTCCTGGCACGGCCATCCCCCGGTACAGCCCCACCGCGATGCCACTCCCGACCATCGGGCCGATCCAGTAGATCCAGTGCGCCGTCCAATCTCCAGCGATCACGGCCGGTCCGAACGACCTCGCCGGGTTCATCGAGGCGCCGGTGAGCGGCCCGCCGACCAGCGCACAGAAGCCGACCGTGATGCCGATCGCGAGCGGGGCATTTCCCGGAGCGGAGCGTTTGCTGGTGACGCCAAGGATCACCAATACCAGCAGCAGCGACAGCACGATCTCGACGCCGAGCGCGCGTTCAACCGTGAGCGAGGGAAAGGTGCCACCGATTCGGGCGACATCGCCGAGCGCGGCTTTGAGCATGCGGGCACCGACAACCGCACCGACGAATTGCGCGACGACATACGGCAGGACTTCGGCACGCGGGTGTCGACCTGCCCACCACAATCCGATCGTCACGGCCGGATTGATGTGCGCTCCCGAGATGTGTCCGGTCGAGGCGACCACGGCGGTGACCACCGCCGCGAACGCCACCGCGATGCCGAGGGTCCCGATGCCGCCGCCGGTCAGGGAGTCGACCATCACGGCACCGGGCCCGATCAGGATCAGGGCCGCAGTGCCGAATGCTTCGGAGATGCAGCGGCGAGCGATGTCGATCACGGGGTGCCCACCGGCATGTCGTCACGTCCGATCTGGCGGAGTCGCTCCTCGTAGGCGAGTGCGCTCAATTCCTCTGGCCGGAGGGCCAGCATGAGGTCGATGCGCCGCGAGAGCACCTGCGCCACGTCACGAAACGCGCGCTTCCGGGTCTCGGGGTCCTTGACGCCAGCCGGGTCGGGCATTCCCCAGTGTGCGAACGTGGCCCGGCCCGGGAACACCGGGCAACTCTCCTGGGCGTTGTCGCACACGGTGATGATCAGGTCCCATGGATCGTTGATCACCGCATCGATCGTCTTCGGGCGCGCTGCCGACCAGTCGATGCCCATCTCCCGCAGCTGCGCCACCGCATCGGGATGCACGCGATCGGCGGGATGCGTGCCGGCGCTCGCCACCACCAGCCGCTCGCCGCCGGCGCGCGCGAACAGCGCTTCCGCGATCTGGCTCCTGGCGGAATTCCCGGTGCAGAGCACCAGCACGCGAATGACACCGGTCGGTCGGGATGTCTCAGTCATTGCAGCAGTCCGGGCCGCAGCAGGCGGCAGACGGCTTGGTCGCCCGGACGAATGCTCCCATGACCTTGCCGCCGATCTCGCCTGCGATGGTCGTGGCATCGACGCCGGCTGCCTCGAGGAACGCCCTGGCGTCCTCGAACTCGTAGACTCGGGTCGGCTCGATTGAAACATCGGTGAAGCCGACATCGGTCAGGAGCGACGTGAATTCGTCCTCGCCCAAGGCACCGGCCACGCACCCGACCCAGAGCATCATGCTCTCGCGAACGGCTGCGGGCAGCTCGCCACGCACCACCACGTCGGAGACCGCGAATCGGCCACCCGGGCGGAGCACGCGGAACGCCTCCTGCAGCACGGTCCGCTTGTCGGCCGAGAGGTTGATCACGCAGTTCGAGATGATCACATCGACCGACTCGGCGGGGAGCGGGATCTTCTCGATGTCGCCCTTGAGGAAGGTCGCATTCTCGACGCCGGCCTTGGCCTGGTTGGCGCGGGCCAGCTCCAGCATCGCGTCGGTCATGTCGAGCCCGAAGGCGTGGCCGGTGGGCCTCACGCGGTTCGCCGAGAGCAGGACGTCGATCCCCCCCCCCGAGCCGAGGTCGAGCACGGTCTGACCTGGCTCGAGGGCGGCGAGGGCGGTGGGATTGCCGCAGCCCAGCGAGGCAAGCAGTGCCTCCTCGGGGATCGTCGCGGCCTGGTCACTGCTGTACAGGTTCGAGGTGATCGGGTCGGCGCAGTCGGCATCGGCCGCGGCGCCACCGCAGCACGAGGACCGCGAGCCCTCGAGGACACGCAGGGCGGCCTCACCGTATTTCTGCTGCACGGTGTCCCGGATGGTGGTATGGGTGGTCACGCGAGACTCCAGTCATCAAGAAGTGTTGATATATGAATCAGAGGAAAGCGATCAGGTACAGCAGCCACCTGCCTCCGATCGGGGTGCCGTCGGCATGAGGTTGTCCAGGTGCGCACGAGCCGCAGCGAGTGCATCGGCGTTGAGTGTGTAGTAGATCCAGCGGCCCTCGCGCCGGTCGGTGACCAGTCCGCACTCGCGGAGCACCTTGAGGTGGAACGACAGCCTGGACTGCGCGGCGTCGAGGAGGTCCTGGAGGTCGCAGACACAGCGCTCGCCATTCCGGAGCCGGGCGACGATCTCGAGCCGGGTCGGGTCCGAGAGCGCCTGGAACAGCTGGGCGGTGGCGGGGGACGTGGTCGCGACGGGCATGGGACGAATCATATCAAACATCATTGATATGTCAATTCACCCCTCGACAATCCCTTCTTCCAACCAGGCGTGCTCCCCCGCCAGCACCCGCTGGGCGCTCTTGTAGGTCGCGACATCGTCCGGCCCGAAGCAGCCGCGGAACAGATCATCGACCCGGCGTCGCGCGTGGCGGCAGAAGATGTCGGCCAACTCGATCGCGTCTCGATTGCCCTCGGCCGCCAACGCCCGGGCCCGGCTCATCGCGGCTGACATAGCGAGCAACTCGGCCCCGACGTCCACCAGGCGAAACAGCACCGACTGACGATGTTCAAGCTTGGGGCCGAACCGGACCATCGCATGGAACAGCGTGCGAGCCAGCTTCCGCGATCGCCGCTCGACGAACGCCATGTGACCGGACAGCGCACCGAACCGACCGAATCCGAACGCGCGGATGCCGAGCCAGAGGGGCGGGTACCAGCGCAGGTAGAACCACGCGGAGCGTAGCAGGGCCCGCGCCTTGGTGCCCACGGTCGTCTTCGGGTCGATCAGGTCGCCGGCGACCTGCAAGTGCGTGTCGACTGCTTCGCGCGCGATGAACAGCCGCATGATCTCGCTCGACCCCTCGAAGATCCGGTTGATCCTGTTGTCCCGATACATCCGCTCGACCGGATCCGGTCGCTCGCCACGCAGCGTGAGCGACGCCGCAGTCTCGTAGCCGCGCCCGCCCCGGATCTGCAGGCAGTCGTCGACGATCCGATCGGCCATCTCCGTGTTCCAGAGCTTGGCCATCGCGGCTTCGAGCCGGATATCGGTGTCGCCTCGATCCGCGAGCAGTGAGGCAAGATCGCTCACCGCCTCCATCGCGAAGACATCGGCGGCCATCCTCCCGAGCAACTGGGCCATCGCGTCGTGCTTGCCGATCGGTTGCCCCCACTGCACCCGTTCGGCGGCCCAGGTGCGTGCGATCACCAGCGCGCGCTTGCACCCCGCGACCGCCGAGGCCGGCAGGGTCAGGCGACCGGTATTGAGGGTGGTGAGGGCGAGCTTGAGCCCCTTGCCCTCGCCCCAGAGCAGGTTCTCAGCGGGGACGCGCACATTGGTGAACCGCATCACGCCGTTCTCGATCGCCTTGAGTCCCATGAATTCGAGGCGGTGCACGGTCTCGACCCCGTCCCATTCCGATTCCACGATGAAGGCTGAGATGCGTTTGCCGGTACGTGCCATCACGACCATCACACCGGCGATCGGCCCGTTGGTGCACCAGAGCTTCTCGCCGTTGAGGAGCCAGTGGGTCCCGTCCTCCGACAGCACCGCGCTGGTCGTGAGGCCGGCAGGATCGGAGCCGACGCCGGTCTCGGTGAGCGCGAACGCGCTGATCTCGCCCGCCGCCAGGCGCGGCAAGTACTTCCGCTTCTGGGCCTCGGTGCCGAACAGGAGCACCGGCACGCCGACCCCGATCGACTGGCTGGCGGAGAGGAGCGCGGTGAGGGAGCCGTCCTTGGAAGTGACCAGGCCGATGGCGCGGGTGTACACGAGCTGGCTCAGGCCCAGGCCACCATACTCCTTCGGGATCTTGATGCCAAACGCGCCCATCTCCTGCAGCTCGCGCACGACGTCGTCCGGCAGCACTCCGTCGCGATCGATCTGGTCACTGTCGACGCGCTGCTCGAGAAATGCCTTGAGCTTCGCCATGAATGGCTCGGCTCGGGCCAACTCCTCGGCGGTCGGTGCGGGGAAGGGATCGATGAGGTCGAGGCGGAGCGAACCGGCGAAGAGTTCACGCACGAAACTCGGGCTTTCCCACTCCGACTCCCGGGCCGCTTCTGCAACGGCGCGGGCCTCGGCGGCTGTGGGTGCGGTCGTGGTCATCTGCCCTCCTGGCCCTGCGGCGGTACGTGTGGCGGGGGTAGAAAGATAGCCGTCCCCCTCGAATACAACCCTCCTCCCCCGAGACACCAGGAACCCGGAGCAACCCATGAGTCCCTACCGCCGGTTCGGCGTGATGATCCTGACCTCGACCGTGGTCATGTTCGGCCTGATGTACCTGAACACCTATGCCGTCGATCACGTCTATTTCAGCGAGACGCGCGCGTACATGGCGCTGATGATGGGTGCCGCGATGGCGATCGTGATGCTGCTCTTCATGCGCACGATGTACACCGATCGACGGAAGAACAGCCTGATCCTCGGTGGCAGCGCGCTCGTGTTCGCGCTCTCGCTCTGGTTGGTGCGGAGCCAGGTCACCGTTGGGCAGGTGTCGTGGATGCGGGCCATGATCCCACACCACTCGATCGCGATTCTCACCAGCGAGCGCGCGACGATCGCCGACCCGCGCGTGCGCCAGCTCGCCGACGGCATCATCGAGGCACAGCGGCGCGAGATCGCCGAAATGAAGGCGCTGATCGAGGAGCTTGACGGGGAGGACTAGAGCTCGTTTCCGTATCCCAGCACCTTCACCACCCCGTCGCGCTCGATGATCGTGCCGAAGAGTCGGGCGGATTCGGTCGTGCCATCGACCTGGAACTCCGTAATGCAACCGCTCCACATCCGCACATTGTTGCTGATCGACTGGACCGTGTCGGCGGTGCAGGTGACCGAACGGAACCGCAGGGTCTTCCCGCCGTACTGCTCGAGCAGGCGAGCGGCACCTCGCTCGCTGGCGGCCTGGATCTGCAGCCAGAAGATGGCCGGGTCGAGTTCGTATGGTGGCACGCTGTAGCGATGCGACGGGAAGACGAGCCATCCGAACTCCGCCCGGGAAACGGCGAGATCGGCGAACGCCGAGGAGTCGTGCGCTGCCACGGCCCGAAGTAGGCGTGCCGCGATGGTGTCGCGGGATGTCACCTCGCCCGACAGGGCCATAACCTCGGCCGATCCTTCCCGGAATCGCCGCAGGTACTCCGGCATGGGAAGGATCGAGTCGATGGCATCGCCGGCGAGTCGGCCCGGATGCTCCTGATCGAGGCTTGGAGGTGCACCACGGTCGGCGGTGCAGGCGGTGATGGTGAGGAGCAGGATAAGTCGGGTGCGCATGATGGTCCGGAAGTCAGGAGTCGGAAGTCGGGGATCGGAGGTCGGAAGCCGGAGGCCAGACGTACAGCTCCGACCTCCGACTTCCGATCACCGACCTCCCATCGATCAATTGTCTGAATACTCCGTCCAACCCGCCAACCAATTCGTCCCACCCGGCGCGAACGCACCGCGATAGGTCGTCTGGTCGAGACCCGCACCGCGGGCGGACAGGTCACCCGACCAGGCCGTGAAGCCCCCCGTCGCGATCGGCGAGCCAGCGGCCGGCACGAAGTTCAGGTCAGTCATCGAGGACGGGTTGGCGCTGAAGGCGGTGAAGAGCGAGGTCGCCGTCGTGGCCGCGCTGAGCTCGACATCGCCGGCCGGTCCGCTGTACGTCTGCTGGCCGGTCTGGAACGCCACGGGCGTCTCGGCGATGTAGATCCCCTTGAGCGAGAAGAGGCCTGCGGTCTCCCGCTCCTTCGACGTCGCATCGCGATAGCCGATGGCGCTGCTGGCCCCGCGTGCGATGACGGTATTCACATAGTGCCCCCCCGTCCCGCGGCGGAGCACCATGCCGAATCCGCCCGAGGCACCGACGACGCCGGCACCCGGCATCACGATCGTCCCATTCGCCAGCACCGGGATGGTGAACGGGGTGGAGTTCTGCCCGGCGTCGCACCCACTGCCCGCACAGCCATCGTTCTCGACGCCCTGGGGATCACCCGACACGCCGCCCGCGCCTGCGCGCGGCGCGACCTGCTTGCTCTGATAGGCCACGAAATACTGGACCCGCCCCTGATAGCCTTCGGACATGTCAAAATGGTCGTCGCCGGCCTCGGTCGAGACGGCGTACCGCATGTCGGCCGCCCCGCCGAAGAATTCGAAGGAGTCGTCGAGGCCGTTGTGGGCCTGCAGGTGGTCGAGGACCGTCTGGCTCCCGACGGCAGCAAAGGTGAACGTATTCAGCTCGGCGTTCTCCGCCGGTCCGAAGCCGGCGTACTCGACGCGCACGTACGAGAGGCGGCCACTCGAATCGAAGTTGTTGTCACCACCCGAGTAGGGCAGCAGCGGATTGTCCGCCGAGGTGCCGGTGCCCTCGATGTTCACGACGCCCGAGCGGTTGATGATGCCGTTGCCGATGACGATCAAACCGCCCCAGTCGCCGGCGAGCCGTTGGCCGACCGGCTGCGCCGACGTGAAGACGATCGGCTCTGCGGCGTTCCCGACGGCCATGATGCGGGCGCCGCGCAGCACGAACAGCGAAGAGCCGGTGATGTCGTAGTCCCCGACGATCTTCGTGCCGGCCTGGATCGTGAGTGTGGCGCCGTTGGCGACCTTCCGGAACCCGACCAGGCGGTAGACCTTGTCCTTGGTCCAGGTCGTGTTCGCGGTGATGTCGGTGGTGACCAGGACCTCGCCGCCGCCCTGCTCCGTCTCGGTCGTCGCACTGGCCTCGACCGAGTACGCCGAGGTCTCACCATCGCGGACCGCCGCGAGCCGGTACCGGTACTGCGTGCCGGCGGTCAGCCCGGCGTCGGCATAGGTCGTTGCGGTGCCGACCGGCCGGTCGATCTCGGCAAAGCTGCCCGTGGCACCGGTCGCACGCTGCAGGACGAACTGGGTGGCCGCGGTGGACGGAGCGGTCCAGTTGAGGTTGATCGCGGTGGTTCCATTCGCGGCGGCCGTGAGGCCGGTCGGCGCGGGATTCGCCGGTCCGGGCTCGACCGGGTCACTGCTGCAGGCTCCGACGAGCACGACACCTGACAGCAGGGCGACTCGCGTGAGCGTTCCAAGTCCGAAGCGCATCCTGTATTCCCCTCGAGGTTGATGATCCATCATGAACGGCAAGACGCCGACACACGGCGGCAAATCAACCCGTGGTGTGTCGGCGTCCGGCGACGGACCAGTCACGGTCACGTCACATCATGCTGGGAGACAACAGGCTCAGTGCGACCAGCTGAAGCCCACGCTGAACACCCGGCCGGTGCGGTACGACTCCCGGGTGACATTCCCCTGGGTGGTCAGGTAGTCGGCATCGAGCAGGTTCCTGGCGTCGAACTTGGCACTCAGCGTGTTCACGATCGGCATGCGGAGAGAGAAGTCGACCACATCCCGCGGCTGGACGACCACGTCGGGCAGCGGCAACTCGCCCGCCTCGTTGATCCGCTCGCCTACACGATTGTAGAGGAGCGTGGCCGAGGCGTCGCTCGACGGGTGGGTCCAGGTGAGGCCGGCGTTGACCACGTACGGCGCCTGACCGACCATCCGGCGATTGGCGTTGGTGATCGATCCCTTCGTGGCGTCGATCTCGATCTTCGACTCCATGAACGTTGCATTGGCGAACACCGTCAGCGAGCTGAATGCCTCGGAGAGCACATCGAGGCGCTTCCTGGCCTCCAGTTCGACGCCGTAGTTGTTGGCGCCCAGGGCGTTCACGTAGGTGATGATCCTGGTGCCGGACGTGCCCTGATAGACACGCTCGATCGGCGAGTCGAACTGCTTGGCGAAAAGGGCGATGCTCAGCAGCTCACCGCGACGGGGATAGAACTCGAACCGCAGGTCGTAGTTCTGGATCAGGGCGCGCTGGAGGTCGGCGTTGCCCTTGACGTTGTCGAACCCGATAACCTCGCGATAAAGGATCGGTGACAACTCGCGGTATTCGGGGCGCGAGAGCGTCTGGGTGGCACTGGCCCGCAGAGTCGTGTTCTCGCCGGTCTGCCAGGTGAGTGCCAGGCTCGGCAGCACGTCGGTGAAGGTCGGGTTGGCAACCGACGGTTCCCCGGCCGTGGAGAGCGAGCGCACCTCGACCGTCGAGCGCTCGATCCTGGCGCCGGCCACGAGGTCCAGGTGCCTCGTGATCGGGGCTGCATACAGGGCGTACCCCGCGACCAGGTTGTCGGTCGCCGTGTACGAGCCACCGGCCGCGAGCGGCGCGACCCGGAAGTAGTTGCTCCCCTCGGCGGCGAACGTCGGGAAGAGCTCCTCGGGCGTGAGCGCGTCGCCTTCGTTCGGCAGCGGGCGGTTGAGCGAGACCGCGAAGGCACGGTTCACCGCATCGCGCTCGGTCCGGCGTGCGAGACCGCCGACGCGAATCCGGCGGCCGGCGCTCACGTCGCCCAGCGCGAGCGTCAAGTCGGCGTGACCCTCGAGCGAGTGTTCGTCGAGGTTGCCGAAGGTCCGGACGGCTGCCTCGTTGGCAAAGCCGAGCCAGCGCGGGGTGCCGCTCTCGAGGGAGTACACGATCTCGCTACGGTCCGGTTCCTTGCGCTGCACGCCCGAGACGGTGCCTCCCCAGTCCAGTCCCAGCCTGCCACCGGCGATCTCGTGGTGCACCTCGAGCTGTGAGGAGTGGATGTTCCGCTCGACGTACCGGTTGCGCATGACCATCACCGGGATTGACAGGTTCTCGTCGGAGCCAAGCTCGCGGCGACCTTCGTTGTCCATCGTCCGGTTGTAGGTGTTGTTGAGCGAGACCTTGCTGTGACTCCCGAGGGTGGTCGAGAAGTTCGCAATCCCACCCCAGAGGACACTCGTGTTGCCGGTGGTGCCATCGAATCGGTTGATCTCGGTCCCCTCGCCGCTGCCGATGGTCGCTGCGAGGGCGCGAACCTGGTCGGTCTTGATCTCCTGGCTGTAGCTGTACGTGCCCGAGAGCACGTAGCCCAGACGGTTGCTGCCGAGGGGCGTGCTGCCGCCGATCGACAGGCCCATCGACCTGTTCGGTGACCCGGTCCGCGCGGAGGGTGACCACACATTGCGGAGGGAATTGACGAGGGCATTGTTCTGGTCCTGCGTCAGGTTGGTGCCGAAGTCCGTGGCGTTGAACGCGGCCGGCTGCGCGCGTCCGCTGCCGCCGAAGGCGAGCCAGTCGCGGCTGGTCGTGGGCCCGAAGTAGCCATCGGTGCCGGTGCTCGCACTGTTGAACCCGGTACTGATCGAGAGGGCTCGGAAGCCCTTTCCCGGAAAGTCACGGGTCTTGATGTTGACCGACGCCCCCGAGAAGTCGCCCGGCTGGTCGGGGGTGAAGGTCTTGCTGGTCGTGATGCCGGACAACAGCGACGAAGGGAAGAGGTCGAGCGGCACCACCTTCTTCTCGGGCTCGGGCGAGGGGATCCGGGCGCCGTTGAGCGAGGCGGTCGTGTAACGATCCCCCAGACCGCGCACAAAGACGTACTTGCCGTCCTGGACCGTGGCGCCGCTGCCGCGCTGCAGGGCGGCGGCCGCGTCACCATCCGGCGACCTGGCGATCTGCTCCGACGAAATGGCGTTCACGATCCCGGTCGAGTAGCGCTGCTCATCGAGCGCCGAGGAGACGCTGCCGGTTTCGACGGTGGCGGTGACCGTGATCTCGCCGAGTTCCACGGTCTGGGCATTCAGGGTGAGGTCCTGCTCGGTCACGTCGTCTCGGGTGATCACGATCCCGGTCACGCTCTTGGGCGAGTACCCGATCCGGACGACCCGGATCGCGACCGTGCCGGCGGGGACAGCGGGAAAGGAGTACCGGCCATCGACCGTGGTCGAGGCGCGGAGGACCGAGCCCACGATCTCCACCCGGGCACCGGCGACCGGCTCCGCGCCGGCGGCATCGATCACGAGGCCGGTCAACCGGCCGGTACCCTGCGCGGTGAGCAGGGCGGGGACAAGGAGCAGGCTCGCCAGCGCGAGACGGCGGAACACGAACATCATCTGGGCCACCCGATTCGAAGTCCAGCGGGAACCGGACGCGAGTCGTCAGGATCCCCTATTACAGCCGCAACAGGATCGCGAGGGATGGCAACAGATGTGTCACGGGTTGGGCAACAGTCGCGTCACGAAAAGCGAGAAGGCGAGAAGGAGAGAAGGCTATTGTGCTTTCTCGCTTTCTCGCCTTCTCGCTTTCTCGCCTTGTCAGCTCCGTGAGGTTCGCACGAACTCCGCGGGTGCGTTGGGCTTCACCCGCACGCTCTTGGCCGGGATCCCGACATGCACGTGGTAGGGCCGGACATCCTTGGTGGCGAGGGCCGCGGCGCCGACCATGCCATTCCGGCCGACGCGCACCCCCGCCAGCACCGTGGCGTGGTAGGTGATCCGCACGTCGTCCTCGAGCACGGTCGGAATCGAGGTGACGTCGCGCTGGTCGACGATGCTGTGGGTGTGGCTGTAGATGTTGGCGTAGTCCGAGATCGAGACCCGGTCGCCGAGCACGATCCCGCCGCGGTCGTCGAGGAGGACGTGGCGATGGACCACCACGTCGTCGCCCACCTCCATGTTGTAGCCGAACGAGAACTCGGTGTGCTGGAAGCACTTGAAGTTGCGTCCGACCTTCCGGAAGATGTGCGGTGCCAGCAGGCGCCGGAACTCGATCCCGAGCGCCACATGCTGACCGCCGACCGGCAACCGGTCGAACGAATACCACAGCCAGAGCAACGGCTTCACTCGTGCGAACTGCTCGACGTCCACCTCGGCGTAGTATTCCGGCTCGAGGGTGATGTTGGCCGGATCGAGGCTCAGCAGTGCGACCTGACTCGCCAGCGGCAGCAGGTCATCGTGCAGGCGCTCGGCCCAGGTGCCCTGACCCGGATACGCCAGCGCGAACAGGGTCTCGCGCGTGACCGCGTTCCAGTCGGCGTCCCTGGCGGTGAGGGCGTGGTCGAGGTCCGCGAGCCACTGGTCGGCCACCCGCTGCATCCGGTCGGCCCGTGTCACGCTTCGAAGTGGCAGCATCGGCATCAGGGTGTGCCCGGTGCTGGCGCGTTCGTGGCCTTCGCCTGGATCCGCGCCCGTTCCCGATCGAATCGCGAGAGCCGCCGCTGCCACTCGTCGGTGCTCGCATCGAGATAGGTGAGCGTGAAGGGTTCGGTCACCGGGATCACGGTTTCATAGATCACGATCCCCATCGCCTGGTCGCGCACGTCGAGGCGCTGCGCGCTGAAGCTGGCAGAGAGCGGGACGAAGCCGGCGGGACGGACCGGACGATTGCGCGAATCCACGAGCAACAAGAGTGACGGATCGAACGACGTGTTCGGCGCGAGCCCGAAGAACGACACGAGCACGAGCCCCGGACGGCGGAGCCCCTGGCGTGCGACCACCGAATCGATCGCGGCCTGGTTGCGTGTCCGCATCCCGTCGAGCGACTGATACCCGTCGTTGGCGAGAAGCCGCGTCACGCGCTCGTCGAGCGGTGTGAATCGAATCTCGAGATTGGGCAGCTTGAGACGGAGCGTGATGACGTCCTGGTTGAGCTGCCCCAGCCCGACGGGCACCAGCGCGCCCCCGCTGTCCGACGAGACCTGTGTGGCCGGGGTCTGGGCAGGTGCCGGTCGATGGCCGCACGCCGCCGCCGTGAGGACCAGCACAAGGATCGTGGTGAGACGTCGGGTCATGCAGCAACCTCCTGGGCCGCGGCGAGGATGGCCGTGGCAAGTTCGGCGACCCCGGCGCCGGTGTTTGCGGACACCGCCTGCAATTGATCGGCCTCGAGCCCCAGCTCGGTGGCGCGCTCATGGAGCGCCTTGGCACGGCCGGTCTGGTTGAGCTTGTCGGCCTTGGTGAGGGCCGCGAGCACCGGTCGACCCGAACTCACCAGCAGCGCGTGGAACTCCTGGTCGTCCTTCGACGGCGTGTGTCGGATGTCGAGCAACCAGACGACCCCGGTGAGCGTGTTGCGGTCACGCAGGATCCGTTCGAGCATCTTCCGGTAGGCTTCACGCTCGCCCTTCGCCGCGCGTGCCCAGCCGTAGCCGGGCAGGTCGATCAGGTAGCAGGGTTCGAGGCGATAGATGTTGAGCAATTGGGTCTTGCCCGGCGTGGACGAGACGCGTGCGAGGGCCCGTCGACCGGTCAGGGCATTGAGCAGGGATGACTTGCCGACGTTCGAGCGCCCGATGAAGGCGAACTCGGGGAGCGCCGGTTCCAGCGGGTGCACCGGGTCGGGAAACGAGCCGAGGAACTCGGCCGGGAATCGCGCCAGCGGCGACGAGGCCGCCACGAGGCTCACGCCTCCTTTTTCTTGCGCGGTTGTTCGGACACGATCAGCGGTGTGGTACCCTCGTCGATCGTCTCGCGGGTGACGATCACCTCGGTGATGTCGGTGCGCGTCGGCAGGTCGAACATGATGTCGGTCATCACGCCCTCGAGGATCGCGCGGAGTCCGCGCGCGCCGGTCTGCCGGGTGATGGCCTTCTTTGCGGCCGCGTGCAGGGCATCCTCGTGGAAGGTCAGTCCGACCTCCTCGAGCTGGAACATCCGCTGGTACTGCTTGGTGAGCGCATTGCGCGGTTCGGTCAGGATCCTGACCAGTGCCTCCTCATCCAGCGATTCCAGCGGGACGAGGACCGGCAGGCGGCCGGCCAGCTCGGGGATCAGGCCGAAGTGGAGCAGGTCATCGGGCTCGACCTTGTCGTACGGCTTGCCGGGATCGGTCTCGACCTTGGTCGCGACGCCGCCACTGAAGCCGATCCGCTGGCGGCCGAGCCGCGCCTCGATGATCTTGTCGAGTCCATCGAACGCGCCACCACAGATGAAGAGGATGTCGCGCGTGTTGATCTGGATGTATTCCTGCTGGGGATGCTTGCGACCACCCTGCGGCGGCACACTGGCCACGGTTCCCTCGAGGATCTTGAGCAGCGCCTGCTGCACCCCCTCGCCCGACACATCACGCGTGATGCTCGGGTTCTCGGACTTCCGCGCGATCTTGTCGATCTCGTCGATGTAGACGATGCCGCGCTCGCACTCGGCAACGTTGAAGTCCCCGGCCTGCAGCAACCGGACGAGGATGTTCTCGACATCCTCCCCCACATAGCCCGCCTCGGTCAGCGTGGTGGCATCGGCGATGGTGAAGGGCACGTTGAGGATGCGGGCGAGTGTCTGGGCCAGCAGGGTCTTGCCCGTGCCGGTCGGTCCGAGCAGCAGGACATTCGACTTCTCGAGCTCGATGTCGCCGTCGCGCGGGCCGGCGTTGACCCGTCGGTAATGGTTGTAGACCGCCACGGCGAGTGAGCGCTTCGCGCGTTCCTGGCCCACCACGTACTCGTCGAGGGTGTCCTTGATCTCCTGCGGCGTCGGTACGGTATGCGTGGTCTCACTGGCCTCGCGCTCCTCGTCCTCCGCCAGGATCTCGTTGCAGAGCGTGATGCACTCATTGCAGATGTACACGGACGGGCCGGAAATGAATTTCCGGACCGAGTCCTTGCTCTTGCCGCAGAACGAACAACGCAGATGCTTGTCGCTGGACATGGAACCGCCGATTCTCCCACTGGGAGGAGGTCCTTGAACCTGCCTCCCGTTGCCGGTTTGGTCAATCGTCAGGAAGTCGCTTCGGGCACCGTGGTCGGATAATAGATCTCGTCGATCAAGCCATATGCCTTGGCCTCCTCGGCGCTCATGAAGCGATCCCGCTCCATGTCGCGCTCGATCTGCTCCAGTGGCTGCCCGGTGTGCCTGGCGTACAGCTCGTTCATCTTGCTGCGCAGGTAGAGGATCTCCTTGGCCTGGATCTCGATGTCGGCCGCCGTCCCCTGCGTGCCCCCCGAGGGCTGGTGGATCATGATGCGGGCGTGCGGCAACGCGGCCCGCTTCCCCTTGGCGCCGGCAGCCAGCAGGAACGACCCCATCGACGCGGCCATCCCCATGCAGATCGTGTTCACCGGGGCCTTCAGGTGCTGCATCGTGTCGTAGATCGCCATCCCGCTCGACACCACACCACCCGGCGAGTTGAGGTAGAGGTAGATGTCCTTCTCGGAGTTGTCGGCCTCGAGGAAGAGCAACTGGGCGATGATGATGTTCGCCACGTGATCATCGATGCCGGCGCCGAGGAAGACGATCCGGTCCATGAGCAGCCGCGAGAAGATGTCGTACGTCCGCTCGCCCCTCGAGGAACGCTCGATGATGTACGGCGGGTAGATCGAAGCGTGGGTCACGCGGTACCCTCGGTCACGGTGGACTGCGCGAGAAGCCAGGCGAAGGTCTTCTCCTCGGTCAACTGACGCTCCAGCTCCGGCAGCCGCTTGGCCTGCTCGAGCTGGCCATAAAGTGCACCCGGCTCCACCCCTCGGGCGGCGGCCATCTCGGCGATCCGGGCGTCGATATCCGCTTCCGTGGCATGCAGCTTCTGGGCCGTGGCCACCGCGTCGAGCACCAATTCACGCCGAACCTGCGTCTCCGCGACGGGGGCGAACTGGGTCGCGAAGGCCTGCCGCTGCTCCGGTCCGACCTGGTACCCCTCGGCATAGGCCCCGATCAGGCGCTCCACCAGCGATGGGGGGGCCGGAACCTCGTTGGCCGCCACGATCTTCTCGACCAGCTGGTCGCGGACGCCGGCATCGGCCGTCCGGACGGCATCCGCCTCCAGATCCTCGCGAATCGCGTCCCGGAGGGCAGCGACCGTCTCGAATGACCCGAATTCCGAGGCGAAGGCATCATCCAGCTCGGGGAGGACCTTCTCCTTCACCTCGTGGAGGGTGATCCGCACCTGACGGGCCTCTCCACGCCGCGCTTCGTCCGGGTGGTCATCCGGCAGCCGAATTTCGGCGTCCGTCGTTTCATTTGGAGACATCGCCATGATGCGCTCTTCCAGATCCGGGATCGCCTGGCCGTCGCCCAGCACGATCGAGTGAGGCGAGGCCTCCCCGGAGGTCTGACCGTCGACGAGATTCTCCACGGTTACACTGACGAGCTGACCGGGCTTCGGGCGCACGTCGGCCCCCTCGATCGGGTTCCAGGTCGACTTCTGGTCCCGCATCCGGCCGAGCTGCTCATCAATCTGCTCGTCAGTGACGGCCGCCAGCGTCCGGGTGAGCGAGAAGCCACCGGTGGTGGTTAGTTCGAGCGATGGGCGGACCTCGATCAGCATGTCGAATGCGAGCGGCTTGCCTTCCTCGAATTCGAGATTGCTGATCCGTGGGTCGGCCGTCGGCTGGAGGTCGGAGTCCTTGAGGATCGTGTCCCAGCTCTGGCGGACGGCATCCTGGAGCACGTGCTGCCGGATCTCACTGCCAAATCGGCGGCGCACCACCGGCTCGGGGGCATGGCCCTTCCGGAAGCCGGGAAGACGGACCTGGCGGGCGTATTCCTTGATGGCACGCCGCTCGGCGGCCTCGAGATGGGTCAGGGGAACGGTCACCCGCAGCGAGCGGGATGCGACATCCTGACCAGTCGTTTCAAAGGTGATATCAGTCATAGCCCGGAAACCTACCCGGCGGTCCGCCCAACGGTCAAACCTCCCGATCGGTTACGTTTTTCGGAGTTCGTCCGATGATAGTAGCACGATGCCAGAAATTCTCCTTGTCGATGATGACCCTGACCTCCGGGGCGCCCTCCGTCGCCTCCTCGAGCGCTCGGGCATGCGGGTAGTCGAAGCTGATTCCGCCGAGGCCGCGATCGCCAACCTCGTCACCTCCCACCCGGACGTCGTCGTTTCGGATGTGATGATGCCCGGTCGGAGTGGTCTTGAGCTCTACCGAACGCTGGTGGAACACTCACCGCGTCTGGAAGGGCGGGTGATCTTCCTGACCGGCGCAGCCGATGAGCCCTGGATCAACAGTCGGGTCGAGGAGCTCGGTGCGCCACTGATCGGCAAGCTCGAGGATCTGGCGGTGGTGGTCGACGCCGTCCGCCTCGCCCTGGTGCTGTCCCCTGCCACCTGATCATGCCTTCGGGATCCGGAGAAGTCGGGATGGTGCCCCGGCGTATTCGGTCCCATCTTCCCTGACAATGGCCCAAGAGAGTACCACTCCGGAGAGCGTCCTCGAGGTCTGTCGTGCTGTGGATCGCGCCGCCATGGGGCAGCGCACGGCGCCTGCGACCCGCCGGGCGATCCTGGCCGGTGCCTTTCGGCTGCTCGCCTGCCGACGGGTCGGCCTGATGGTGGCGCCGACCTCATCGGATGCCGCGTGGTCCTTTCATCTGCTCAGCCAGGACGGCAGCGTCCTCGATCGCTCGGAAATTCCATCCCCGACCACGCTCTTCGGCACCTCGGAGCTCAGTGCCGATGGGTGGACCGGACAGGCCTGGTCCCTCGGTTCGGTCTGGCCCTCGCGCGATGCCGACGCTCCGGTCACTGCCTGGCCGGCTCTCCTGGACGGTTTCCTGCTCGCGGTGCTGGTGGTGCAGTGGCGAGATGTGGCGGCAGCCGAGTCGAATGAGGGTCGTGCGAACGGGCGTCAGCTCGCGGAACATGCGGCGCTCGCGTTGGCCAACGTCCAGCGGATCGAGGAGTTGGAGTCGGTCGGCACCGGTGCGCTCCGGGCCGTCGCGCGGATGGTCGACGCAGGATCGCCCTGGACGATGGGCCGTTCGGAACGGGTCGCGGCGTATGCGGTCGAAATCGGCCGGCGGATGGGCCTCACGGGGCATGACCTTCGGCTGCTCGAGACCGGCGGGTTGGTGCACGACATCGGGAAGCTTGGCCTGCCCCTCGAGATCCTCGACAAGGTCGGCACCCTCACCACCGCCGAGCGCGACCTCATCCGCTCACATCCGGACCGCGGGGTGCAGCGGCTGGCGGCGATTCCAGGCTTCGAACCCGTCCTGCCCATGGTGCGGCACCATCATGAACTGCTCGACGGCAGTGGCTATCCGCTGGCGCTCAAGGGCGACGAAATTCCGCTCCTCGTCCGGATCCTCACCGTCGCGGACGTCTACGACGCGATGCGGTCGGATCGAGCCTATCGATCCGGGCTCGAGATCGAGGCGATCGTCGGGGTGCTGACCTCCGGCCGCGGCCAGCGGTTCGATGCCGACGCTGTCGACCGAATCCTCGCCATGATCGATGAGGACTGGCAGCCGTTCGCGTAAGCCGAGCCGAGCCGCGGCTGTCAAGCCGCGGTCCGCAGTGCGAGCGCCGGGAGTCGAACCCGGACGGGTTGCCCCACAGGATCCTAAATCCTGCGCGTCTGCCAGTTCCGCCACGCTCGCGTGCTGGAAGGTATCGCGAGGGGTTCCATGGCCGCCAGCGCACCCGCGCGCGCCTCGCTAGATTCCACGGTCCGTACGTACCGTGACACCATTCACCGCTCCATCCCCCGGGTATCCCGATGACACGCATTCGTTTGCCGTTGCCCGTTCTCGCCCTGCTCCTCGTGCTCGCTGCCTGCGGCGACAGTCGGCTCAAGAAGTTGTCGGTGGGCATTGATCGCGACAGCGTCGCGACGATCATGAAGACCGATGCTCCCGCACGAAGTGAGACGTATCTCGTTGGCGGCAAGCTCTGGGAAGTGTTGCTCTACGAGCGGAAGGCACCCGAGGGGACCGACACCGTCGCGGCGCGTGACCTGTCACCGGTTGTGCTCGCGGATGGCGCCGTCGCCGGGTGGGGGTGGGACTACTGGGACCGGCAAGCGGGCGACCTCAAGGTGAGTGTGCCCCCGAAGCCGTGAACCGGCCGCGGCTCAGATGGAATGCAAACGCCCGCCATCCCTGAGGGGATGGCGGGCGTGCTTGCGACGAGCCCGGGACTACTGCGCCTTCTTGAGACTGACGCGCTCGATCCGCGAGATCTGCTGGCCGTCGGCTCGCAGCACGGTGAGCGAGACGACACCATTCCGTCCACCCTCGGCCAGGAGCGACTTGAACTCGGCCTCGGTGCGCACCGGCTTCCCTTCAACCGAGGTGATGACCTCGGGCAGGCAACGCTGCGGGTTGTCGATCGGGCAGAGATGGTCGAGCGCCGGTGAACTCGGGGACACCGAGCGCACCAGCAGTCCCTTGGTCGAGGCCGGCAGCTTCATTCCTGCGGCGGTCGACGGTGTCAGCGCCTCGATCCCGATGCCGAGCGGATTCTGCTCAGCGGATGTGGGCGGGGCGTGGGTCGGCACCGGCATCGGAGTGCTGCCCTCGGACGGACCATTGCTGATCAACCGGACCGTGAAGTCGCGAGTGCCGGACGGCCCGACCGCGGTCACCTTGACCGCGTCACCGGCACGGCGGAAGCCGACCAGTTGCTGGAGCTGTGCCACATAGTTCACCGGCGTGCCATCGACGGCGGTGATGACATCCCCTGGCTTGATCCCGGCGCGCTTCGCCGGTGAGTCATCGGCATAGTCATCGACCCGGACACCTGCAATGGAATCGAGGCCAAGATAGGTCGCATCCTCCTCGGTCGCCGTGTGCACATAGACGCCCATGCCGGTCCGTTCGACCTGGCCATGGGCGATGATCTGATTCATGACGGCCGAGGCGAGATCGATCGGCACCGCGAACGCGTAACCGGCGTAGTAGCCGGTGAACGAGGCGATCGCCGAATTGATGCCGATCACCTGGCCCCGGACGTTGATCAGCGGGCCACCCGAGTTGCCGCGATTGATCGCGGCATCGGTCTGGATGAAGTCCTGGATGTCTCGGTCCGAGCCGGTGAGTGGCCCGAGGCCGCGCCCCTTGGCGCTCACGATGCCCTGGGTGACCGAGAAGGTGAGATTGTCACCGAGGGGATTGCCGATGGCAAGCACCCACTCGCCGACACGGACCGCGGCCGAGGAGCCGAGTGCGGCGGGGGTCAGGTGGTCGGCAGTGATCTTGAGGACCCCGACGTCGGTCGTCTTGTCGCTGCCGACCACCGCTGCCGGCAAGACGCGGCCATCGAGCAGCCGAACCTTCACCTCGGTGGCGCCCTCGATCACGTGATTGTTGGTGAGGATATACCCGTCGGAACTCACGATGAAGCCGGACCCCGTGGCTCGCTCGACGCCATCCTCCTGCGGCGGCTCGGCGTCGGGGAAGAGCTTCTCGAGGCCGGGCGGGATGATCGGCTGGCCCTGGTTCGGGGCCTGACTGGCCGGTCGTGTCGATTCGACGTAGACCACCGAGGGACGGACCGCTTCGGCGACGGCGGAGAACGCCTCGCTGAGGTCAGCCAGCGGGCGAGCCGCGGGGATCCTGGGGGCACTGACCGGGATGATCGGTGCGCTCCCCTGACCGGACTGGGCGAAGGAGGTGCGGGGGAAATCGAGCAGTCCTGCGAAGAAGAGTCCAAGCACGAAGGCGAGAGCGACGAGGCTCCCGAACTTCAGCCAATTGCGTGAGTGATGCGACATCGTTCTTGCGTCCTTGAGGTGAGTGACCTGTAGCTGTTCACCAGGGGAAACCACCGGGTGCCCGCTGGATAATACGACGATGCGCGACCGGATGTTCCAGTCGCGCATCGCCCCTGACTCACTCCCGCCCCGGTCGGTTCATTCCGACTTCGGCGCGTCCTCGACGATTTCGTAGTCCGCCTCGACGGCCTCGTCGGCAGCCGGTGGGGCGTCGGCCGTGGCGCCCTCACTCGGCGCCTCCGTCGTGGTGCCTTCCGCATTCTGGTACAGCGAGGCGCCAGCCGCCGAATAGGCGAGGCTCAGTTCCTCGTGCGCAGCCTTGATCTTGTCGGTCTCCCCGGTGCGGAGGGCTTCCTTGCCCGCCTCGAGGGCGCTGTCGAGCCGCGCCTTCTCGTCGGACTGGAGCCGATCGACCCACTCCTTGGAATCCTTCTCGACCTTGTAGACCAGCCCGTCAAGCTGGTTGCGGGTCTCGATCTGGTCACGACGCTCCTGGTCATCCTTGGCATTCGCCTCGGCCTGCTTGACCATGTTCTCGATGTCGGCGTCCGAGAGACCGCTCGACGACTCGATCCGGATCTTCTGCTCCTTGCCGGTCGTCTTGTCCTTTGCCGAGACGTGCAGGATCCCGTTGGCGTCGATGTCGAACGTCACCTCGACCTGCGGCATGCCGCGCGGTGCGGGCGGGATCCCGGTGAGCTGAAACTTGCCGATGGTCCGGTTGTCCGAGGCCATCTTCCGCTCACCCTGCAGCACGTGAATCTCGACCGTGGTCTGGTTGTCCTCGGCGGTGCTGAAGACCTCCGACTTCTTGGTCGGAATCGTGGTGTTGCGCGGGATCAGCGCGGTGGACACACCACCCAGCGTCTCGATGCCGAGCGACAGCGGTGTCACGTCGAGCAGCAGCACGTCCTTGACCTCGCCGCCCAGCACGCCACCCTGGATCGCGGCGCCGATGCCGACGACCTCGTCGGGGTTCACCGAACGATTCGGCTCCTTGCCGAAAAAGGCCTTGACGATCTCCTGGATCTTCGGGATCCGGGTCGAACCACCGACCAGGATCACCTCGTCGATGTCGCTGGTCTTGAGGCCGGCATCCTTGAGCGCCATCTCCATCGGCGGCATGGTGCGCTGGATCAGATCATCACAGAGCTGCTCGAACTTGGCGCGGGTCAGCGTCAGGTTCAGATGCTTCGGGCCCGACTGATCCGCCGTGATGAAGGGCAGGTTGATGTCGGTCTGCGTGGTGCTCGAGAGCTCCATCTTCGCCTTCTCCGCGGCCTCCTTGAGGCGCTGGAGGGCCATCGGATCCTTGGAGAGGTCGATCCCCTGGTCGCGCTTGAATTCCTCGACCAGCCAGTCGATCAACTTCTGGTCGAAGTCATCGCCACCGAGATGCGTGTCGCCGTTGGTGCTCTTCACCTCGAAGACGCCGTCGGCGAGCTCGAGGATCGAGATGTCGTACGTGCCGCCGCCCAGGTCGAAGACGGCGATCTTCTCGTCCTTCTTCTTGTCGAGGCCGTACGCGAGTGCCGCGGCGGTCGGCTCGTTGATGATCCGGAGCACCTCGAGGCCGGCGATCTTGCCGGCGTCCTTGGTGGCCTGGCGCTGGGCATCGTTGAAGTAGGCCGGGACCGTGATGACGGCCTTGTCGACGCTGTGGCCGAGGTAGTCCTCGGCGGTCTGCTTCATCTTCTGCAGCACCATGGCCGAGATCTCGGGCGGCGTGTAGGTCTTGCCCTGGATCTCGACGGCCGCGAGGCCGTTGGTGCCGGTCTTGATCGAATAGGGGACGTGGCTCGCCTCCTCCTTCACTTCGTCGAGACGGCGGCCCATGAAGCGCTTGATCGAGAAGACCGTCTGCTTCGGGTTCGTCACGGCCTGCCGCTTGGCGACCTGACCGACCAGCCGCTCGCCATCCTTCGTGAACGCCACCACCGACGGGGTCGTCCTGCCGCCCTCGGCGTTGGGGATCACGACCGGATCGCCGCCCTCCATGACTGCCACGACCGAGTTGGTGGTACCCAGGTCGATGCCAATGATCTTCGAAGCCATCGCGTAACCTCATTCCTGACGTGCGGTTGGACGCCGCCACGGTGGCGGTGCCCGGAGATGTGGCACAGGAAGAGCAATGGGCGTACCGGAGATTCCTGCCGATCTGGCAGGCTCGACCATCCAGCCGTGGCCAACCTGCCTCGAGTGGAGGGCGATGGGTGAGGCCGCGGTACGGTCCGCCAGCCACCGAGCCCGGGACACCGGCGTGGTAGCTTCCGAGTGACCCTCCCACCTCCCGGAGCACCCGGATGTTCTCCTTCGACTTCCTGACCCGTGATCAACTGCTGGCGGTCGCCGCGGTGGTCCTTCCGAAGCTGCTGGCGGCGTGCCTGGTCTTCCTGGCCTTCTATCTCGGCCTTCGGCTGGTCACGCCGGCGATGAAGGCCGCGCTCACCAAGGCCAACTTCGCCCCGACCCTGATCCACCTGCTGGTCGACGGGGTGGTGCGGGGAACCGTCCTAATCCTTGGCCTGGTGATGGCCGCCAGCCAACTTGGTATCAACGTCGGGGCTGCACTTGCCGGACTCGGCGTGCTCGGCATCGCGGTCGGCTTTGCGGCGCAGGAGACGATCGCCAACATGATCGCCGGCTTCCTGATCTTCTGGGATCGACCCTTCAAGGTGGGCGATTGGGTCACGACCCAGGACAAGTACGGCGAGGTCCGCGAGATCACGCTCCGGACCACCCGGATCCGGACGCGGAGCAATACCTTCGTGGTGATCCCCAACAAGCAGGTGATCGGCGAGTTGATGGTGAATCACTCGATGTACGGCGAGACGCGGATCGCAGTCGACATCGGGATCGCCTACAAGGAGAAGATTGCGCACGCACGCGAGGTGATCCTCGACGCGGTGCGCGAGCTCGACCAGGTGAGCACGGAGCCGGCGCCCCAGGTGGTCGCCACCGGGCTCGGGGATTCCGCCGTCAACCTGAGTGTCCGGGTCTGGACCCACAACGTCGAGCAGGAGATGCCGATTGCCGAACGCGTGGTCGAGGCCTGCAAGGTCGCACTCGACAAGGCCGGCATCGAGATCCCGTTCCCGCACATGCAGCTGTTTGTCGATACCGTCAGCGATCGGGTGTGGGAGAAGCTGGGCAAGTAGCGACGAGCGAGAAGCGAGAGGCGAGAAGCGAGAGGCGAGAAGCGAGAAGCGAGAAGCGCCAAGCTGTCATCGCGAGTGGAGGCAGCGAAGCTGCCGCAATCGAGGGATCTGCACTGCCATGACAGAGGTACAGATTCCTCGACTTCGTGCTCTCCGGGCACTCCGCTCGGGATGACGATCCATCCAAGTGCTCGCGCACCAAACCCCGACCTGACGAACGCGGCTGGGCCGTTTCACTCTGCTCGGGGTGACACCGCAGAACAGATTTGTCTCACCAATCCGAGGATCCATGCATACCCTGCTGAAGATTGTCCTCCTGGCGTCCGTCATCGCGCCACCACTCTCGGCGCAGCAGTCCCCGCGCGACTCCGCCCTGACGTTGTACGACCAGGGCAAGCACCTCGAGGCGTTGCCGATCCTCTCCCGACTGGTCGAGGGCGGGTCGACGGATCCGCTCGTGCACGCGCGTCTCGGCTTCCTCGTGATGGAAATGTCGGGCGGATTGGACAATGCCTCGGCGCGTCGTGTCGCTCGAGCCCGTGCGCGCGCGCACCTCGCCCGTGCGATCGAGCTCGGCTCCACCAACGGACAGGTTCGGGCGATCGTCGAGGCGATGCCGGAAGACGGTGGCGACGATCCGGAGTTTTCCCCCGATCCGGCGGTGCAGGCCGCCATGGCACGTGGTGAATCCGCGTACGGCGGGAGACGAATTGGCGAGGCTCGTGCGGCCTATCTCGAGGCCTTCGCGCTCGATTCAACGGTCTACATGGCGGCGGTCTTCATCGGCGACACCTACCTCCACGAGGGCCCGGTCGACAGTGCCTACATCTGGTACCGACGCGCGACCGAGATCGACCCTGATCAGGAGACCGCCTGGCGGTATTGGAGCGACATCCTGATCAAGCATGGGCAGGTCGACGAGGCCCGCGACAAGGCCATCAACGCGCTCGTCGCGAATCCGTACACCCGCACATCACGGCAAATGATCGTGACCTGGGCCAGGACGGCGGGCAAACAGCTCGTGGTCCCGCGCCTGGAATTGCCGGCGGCCGATTCGGCGACGCCGTCGCCCGCGCGCGTGGCATACGACAGCGTCAGGCAGGCATGGCGCGGGACGCCGGATACACCGGGAGTGCCGTACATCGATGCGTTCCCGGCGGCGACCAGCTACCGGCACACGCTCGTCGAGGAGGCCGCGGCGATGCGCGCCGCCTATCACGCCGCCACGGATGATCCGCGCACCCAGGCAATCGGCGCGCTCGACGCCGACGGCTACCTCGAGTCGTTCATCCTCTTCTTCGGTGCCGATCAGGGGATCGCCGAGGACTACCTGACGTACCGCGCGGCGCATCGGGAGCTGCTACGGAGATTCTGGGACGAGATGGTGATCCGGTAGGAATGCGAGAGGCGAAAAGGCGACCTGACGACCGGCGTGTCTTGTGGGTTGACCGGATTTCCTTTCTCGAAGAAGTGACGCCGATGGGGCGGAGCCGCATGGCGTGGCGTGATTTCTGCCACATATTCCGGGAACCGGAGCGAGGCGTGTGGGCGTGGCAGGCCGTTCAGGGCGTCGATAGGTGAGCGAAAGGATGGAGTCCCATGGATCAGGATCAGGTCACCGACGAGCTGCTGGCGCGCCACATCGCGGGCGAGAGCTCCCTCGACGAGGACGGCGCCGTGGCCCGGTGGGTCGAGGCCTCCGATGCCAACCGGATCGAGTACGAGCGACTGCTCGCGGCGTGGAGCGCCCGCGACCCGATGCCCGGGCTCGATGTCGACAAGGCCTGGAGCGCCGTCTCCGCGCAACTCGACGACGACGCCCGCCCGGTCGACGTGATCCCGATCCCGCGCGACAGCACCTGGCAGGTGACCGCGCTCCGGATAGCTGCGGCCATCGCCGTGATCGTGGGCGTGACGTACTACGCGATGCGGTTCAGGCCGATTCCCGATCAGTACTACGCCACCGGTCCCGATGAACGACTCGAGCTCAAGCTCCGCGACGGCTCACGGGTGGTGCTGGCGCCGGATACCCGGCTGACCGTGTTCGAGGACTATGGCCGGGCACATCGCAACGTCTCCCTCGACGGGGCGGCGTGGTTCAATGCGGTCCATGGTGAGCACTTCGCGTTCAAGGTCGCCACCGAGCTGGGCGTGGTCCACGACATCGGCACGATCTTCACGGTCGAGTCACGGAGCCGTGCGCGCCTCGAAGTCGGGGTGATCGAGGGAAAGGTGCTGGTCGAGTCCTACCGGCCCGGCGTCGCACCGGAACTTGGCGCGGGCCAGGTCGCCGTGTTGACGCGTGACAGCACGAGCGCTCGTCCGACGGTCTCGGTCGTTTCGGGGTTGCCGGTTGACTCGCTCGACCGCTGGCACCAACAGGCGCTCGACCTCAGCAACGTCCCCGTGGGCACGGCACTCGCCGAGCTGACGGACTGGTACGGTGTGGCCATCACGTTCGCCGACACGACGCTCGCGTCGCGCCCGATCACGGCGAAGCTCTCGCTCACGTCGCTTGATGATGCACTCGATATGGTGGCACTCCTGCTCGATGTGACGCCGGTCAAGGACACTTCAGGCCGCAAGCCTCGCGTCCTGCTTCGGTGAGACGTCGAGCCGCGGGCGTCAGCCCGCGGTACGGTGCGTCACGCACCGAGCCTGGCACCTGGAGCCGTTGCCCAGCACTGGGCAGGGTCCTCCCGAGGGAAGACGGCGCAGCCGTCGGGATGCAGCGCCTGCGCTGAGATGGTCTGGGGAGATCCACCTTTCCAGTCCCACTCGCAGGAATCGCCGGTGGGACGTAGTGTTGATCAGGTCCCGTCCCGAACGCCGTGGGACACATCCACCGGAGGAGTTGATGGCCGATTTTCGGAAGGTCCGCGCCGGTCTCCGGCTTGCGATGGTGTCCGCGATGTTCTGGGGCGTCGCAGCCCTGCTCGGCCGCATCGGATTCTCGATTGTCCAGGGTCATCCGGTCGCTGCATGGTTGTCGATTCCCTGGCTGCTGACTCGGTTCTTCCTCCCCGGTGCGCTTGTCGGCTTCGTCGGGGGTGGGATCTACGCGGCAGCGATCGCCTTGGCACCGCGCCAGAATCATGACGCTGGATTGTCAGGCATGAGAGCCGCGCTGTTCGGTGCGATCGGAGGCATCGTGGTCTTCCTGGCGATACGGTTTACCCTGCTCGCCGATGGTACCCTCGGGCTCATGGCCACCTTGATCCCGACCGCTGTGTTCGGGGTGCTCGGTGCCGCGACCGGTCTTGGCATTCTGGGGACCGCCAAGCGCGCGTCACTGCGGTCGGGAGACGCCCCACCAAAGCGCGTCGCTCCGTAGCTCACCATCGTACACCAGCACGGAGCCCTCGATGTCCTACCACATTCGAACACGGTGGGTCACCATCGGTGCAATGGTCCTGTTGTGTGCACCCGCTCTCAGCTCGGCGCAGGACGTGTCGAGCGACTGGACCCACATCCGAAAGTTTCCCAGCCGGTGTCAAGCGGAGCTCCCGTGCCCCTCCAAGGCGGGACTCATCTGGGACTCGACCGACGCCGTCCCGGCGTATCCCACTGCGATGCAGCACGTCGGTGTTGGGGGAGAACTCGTGCTCGCGTTCGGAGTGCGTGAGGACGGGCGCGTGGATTCGGGGTCGGTGACCATCCTTCGCGCCAGCAATCAGGCTTTCGTTCCATCGGCGCTCGCGGCGGTTCGCGGTTGGCACTTCGCGGTCGAGGCAGCCGGACGCCCAGCCGGTGTGCTCCCGGTCGAGATGCATCTCATCTATTCGCACGAGGGAGTCTGCGACGGCGTCCAACAGGCACAACACGTCGGGTGGGCGGCATGGAATCAGCTCGTCATTGGAGTCTGTACCGCCCGGATTCCGCGAAGCCAATCGAGGCAACCGCGGTAGCCAGGGTGTGGTACGGCGTGAAACGAGACGTGAGCCGCCGCTCTTACCAGTACCTCTCGGGATTTCTTGGTGATGCGCTCGGGTACGGATTGGTGCAAGATGAGAGTGGTGTATGGCAGTTGGAACTGTGGCAGTTCACCGTTACGGGATGGTAGGCCGACCCAGGCACAGCGTGCTGGGAACGGTCACGAGTTGCAGCTTTCGTGGCCGGGGCGTTCTCCGTGATCCGCCCTTCGCATGTGAAGAGATTGTCCCCCATCCACCCCTCCCGCGAGACGCCCCCGTGCTTCGCTCCCTCAAGTCCTTGCTCCTGGTCCTGCTGCTGGCGTGCGGTTCGCTCGCGGCCCAGCTCCCGAACGACACGCCGAGCAGCGTGTTCAAGACCTTGCTCGACCTGGAGCCGGATCCGGCACGGGGCGCTGCGGTTGCCAACCTGGTCCTCTCCCGGGGCACCGGGAGGATCGAACTGCAGGACGGCACGCTCTGGCTCGCCAAGCCGGTGAACGGCCGCGTGGTCGGCGCGATGTTCGTGGGGACGGCCACGTTCCGCTTCACCGCGCCCACCGCGATCGAACGCGGCCAGCTCGCCCGCCTCGTCGGCGACTCCGCGCTCGACGCGAAGGTCAAGCGAGTGTTGTTCCTCTTCACCGACTCGACCCTGGCCGAGCTCGAACGAAGCGTGACGTTCCGGCCGCTGGCCCCGGTGTCGGCGGCATCCGGGCTCGCCAACGATGCACTGTCCTACATCAAGCCGAAGGACGACGAGAGTTTCGGCCCCGAGTTGATGCTGCCACTCCTCAACAACAACGAGACCGGGGCGTTCTACGCCCACATCGACCGTGACGGCGCGAGCCCGGTCATGCTGCAGATCGATCCGCTCAGCGCCGAGCCGGTGCGACTCCTCACCAAGGCTCGGCGGGTCGGCTGGGTGCGCACCACCGAGAGCGCCGCTCAGTTCGGCCCCGCGCCGGTGCCGACCGACGGCTCCGACGTGATCGCGCCCTACGCCGTCGCCGACTACCGTATCGACGCGACCCTCGCCCGTACCGGCATGGGTGAGGCTCGCTTCTCCGCTACCACCACCATGCGGATCACGGCCAGTGCGGCCGTGGGCCCCTGGCTGCCGTTCTCCCTGGCAGCAGGCGTCACCGTGGACTCGGCGACTGCCCCCGACGGCACCGCGCTGCCGTTCGAGAAGGCAAAGGATGGCACGCTCCTCTGGCTCCGCCTGCCGGAGGCGCTGTCGGCGGGTGGTGCCACGGTGGTGCGACTGGCTTACGGCGGCGACCTGATCGATCGCTTCGGCGACTTCTTCTTCCTCAAGTCGTCGACACTCTGGTACCCGCGGCCACTCGACATGAAGCAGCATGCCCAGTTCGACATGACGTTCCACACGCCGGCGTCGTACCGCTTTGTGTCGGTGGGCGTGCTCAAGGATTCGACGGTGGCCGACAAGGTGCTCACCACGCGCTGGGTGAGCGAGGTCCCGATGCGGAACGTCTCGTTCAATATCGGCTTCTTCGAGGACCACGTCGTCGCCAGCAACGGGAAGCGCCCCGAGATCACGGTGCTCCACTCCGACCAGGCGCTCCGCTCGTTCGGCATGCGCTCGCTGTCGAAGGCGAAGGAGTCGGTCGGCCAGGATGTCTCGCAGGCCGCGGAGTTCTTCACCGCCATGTTCGGCGATGTGGGCCACAAGCGGCTCTACGCGACGATCATTCCGTACGGCCACGGCGAGGCCTTTCCAGGGCTGATCCACCTGAGCTACTCCACGTTCGCCTCCGGCGAGGGTGGGATGGACGACTTCAATCAGTTCTTCCGCGCCCACGAAGTGGCGCACCAGTGGTGGGGGATCGGGGTCGATTTCGCGAGCTATCGCGATCAGTGGTTGAGCGAGGGGTTCGCCAACTTCTCGGGGCTCTGGTACACGCAGATCGTGCAGAAGCAGAACGACTACTACTTCGACCAGTTGGAGCGCTGGAAGGCGGACCTCAAGGCACGGCAGCGCGAGGTCGGTCCCGTTGGCCTCGGCTACCGGACCGCAACGGCGTCGGATGGCTCGGAGTACAACCTGGTGGTCTACCAGAAGGGTGCGTGGACGCTGCACATGCTGCGCATCCTCATGCTCGATCTCCGCACGATGAAGGAGGATCGGTTCGAGGCCACCATGCGCGACTACTTCGAGACCTACAAGGGCCATGCCGCGTCCACCGACGACTTCCGCCGCATCGCCGAGAAGCATGCCGGTGCCGATCTCGGTTGGTTCTTCGACCAGTGGCTCACGACGACTGCGATACCGGAGTACAAGGTGGCGTGGCGCGCCGAGGCTGGTGAGGGCGGGCGATACACGGTGCGGGTGCGGGTGAAGCAGCAGAAGGTGCCGGAGTCGTTCCTGGCGTACGTGCCGGTCACGATCCAGTTGGAAGGTGGCCAGGTCGCTCGGCTCAGGGTGAAGGTGCAGGGCGCGCTCACCGAGGTGGACCTGCCGCCGATGCCGGCAAAGCCGACGTCGCTGGTGTTCAACGACCTGTCGGGGGTGCTGGCCGATGTGAGCATGGAGAAGTGGTAGGGGGGCTCGTCAGCTGACCGCGCGCTATAATTCCCGGGCTGTCCCCCGGCCTCCCCCGCCTGATCCCCGAACCATCTCACGGAGTTGTCGATATGCGTCTCTTCGCCCACGGTATCTGGTCCCCACTCCTGTTGCTGGCCGGCGCCATGACCGCCGCGCCGCTCGCCGCACAGGAGAAGGTGGATGTCGCCACCATCGAACGGATCAAGGCCGAGGCCATGGACCGCTCCCAGGTCATGGACATCATGAGCTACCTCACCGACGTCTACGGTCCGCGGCTCACCTGGTCGCCCAATGCCCGGCATGCGGCCGACTGGTCGGTGATGCAACTCCAGAAGTGGGGCGTGGCCGACGCGCACCTCGAGCCGTGGAGCACCCCGCTCGGCATCGGCTGGCAGACCACCCGATTCTCGCTGCAGGCGGTCTCGCCGAACCCGTTCATCCTCGAGGCCGCGCCGCGCGCCTGGTCGGCCGGGACCAACGGACGGGTCACCGGTCCCGCGCTCCGGGTCGATGTCGACTGCCTCGCCGAATTGAAGCAGCAGTACAACGGCAAGCTCAAGAATGCGTTCCTGATGTTCACCGCGCCCGTGACCACGCCGGTGACCGAGTTCACCGCCTATGCGTCGCGGCGTTCCGATGAGGAATTGGCGGCACTCGCGGCGCCGCGTGATCCCAATGCCGCACCACGCGGTCGTCGGGGCGGGGCACCGAACGGCGCGGCAACCGCACCGACGATCTCTGCCGTGTGCCAGGCGGAGGCCGCCGCGGCACAGGCGGCCGGTGGGCGCGGCGGATTCGGGCGCGGATTCAACGTCAACAGTGACACCACGGCACAGCGCTGGCTCCAGCAACAGGGTGCCGCCGCGATCCTGATGGGCGGCAACGGCCGCAGCAACAGCATCGGCGGCGATATCGCCACCGACAACGGTGCCTCACGCATGAAGGGCGCCCCGCAGGTGCCGTTCGTCCACGTGGCCACCGAGAGCTATGGTCGGGTGGCGCGCATGCTCGAGCGCCATGTTCCCGTGGTGCTCGAACTCGAGATGATCAACCGATTCTATCCGGCGGATTCCACCTCGTTCAACATCATCGGCGACATCCCGGGCACCGATCCCAAGCTCAAGGACGAGGTGGTGATGATCGGCGGCCACTTCGACTCGTGGCACTCCGGCACCGGGGCGACGGACAACGCCGCCGGCGCGGGCGTGATGCTCGAGGCGATGCGGATCCTGAAGGCGCTCGACCTGCACCCGCGGCGGACGATTCGCATCGGGCTCTGGACCGGTGAGGAACAAGGACTGTACGGCTCATGTGCCTATACGCGTCAGCACTTCGGGTATGCAGACTCCAACTCCTTCCACCCGACGGCCGAGCAGGGCAGACTCGCCGCCTACTTCAACCTCGACAACGGCAGCGGCAAGATCCGGGGCATCTACACCCAGGGCAATGAGGCCGTGGCACCGATCTTCGATGCATGGATGGGACCATTCAAGGCCAACGGGATGGCGACCACCACGCTCAACAACACCGGCTCCACCGACCATATCGCGTTCGACAACCTCGGGCTGCCCGGATTCCAGTTCGTGCAGGACGGGCTGGACTACGGTTCGCGGACGCACCACACCAACCAGGATGTCTACGAGCGCCTCCAGCCCGACGACGTGATGTGGAACTCGGCGGTGCTCGCGGCGTTCGCCTGGCAGGCGGCCCAGCGCGACGAGCGGCTGCCGCGGAAGCCCGCGCCGTATTCGCCGGGCGGTCCACAGAACCGGGGACAGTTCTGCATGTAGATCGCGGCAGTGATCAGGGGCGGGACCAGGGCCGTCGCGTTGGTTCCGCCTGCGGGTACTGCCTGCAGGTCGGGAATTCACTTGGCCGTGTGCGCCAGACGGGAGTTGCGAGATGAAGATCACCGTTGAGACCACCATCAACGCGCCCATCGAGACGGTCTGGCGCGCGTGGACCACGCCAGCGGATATCGTGCAGTGGAACGCCGCCTCCGACGACTGGCACACACCCCGTGCCAACGTCGACCTGCGCGAGGGTGGCACCTTCTCGTCGCGCATGGAGGCAAAGGACGGGAGCATGGGCTTCGACTTCGCGGGGACCTACACCCGAATCGTCCCGCACGAACTGATCGAATCGACCTTTGGCGATCGTACGCTCCGGGTCGAGTTCCACACCAGCGATGCGGGGGTCACCGTCCGCGAGACGTTCGACGCCGAGGCGACCCACTCGATCGAGCAGCAGCGTGATGGGTGGCAGGCGATCCTCGATCGCTTCCGGGTGCACGTCGAATCGGGCGGTGGAGCATCCTGAACCCACCCCGTACGTCGCCACCCCCGCATGAGCGGTACCGCCCAGGACCCACGCGAACCGACGGTATCCGCCTGGCGGCGCCCCCGGCTGGTGCATCTGGTCATCGCCCTGATCGCGGCGGTGGCGGCCGTGGTCGCGGTCGTCGTGCTCGGGCGAGACCTCGAGCATCACCTTGCGGCCATCGAGCACTGGGTCGAGTCGCAAGGCCCCTGGGCTCCGGTGGTATTTGCAGGTGCCTACGCGATTCTCTCATCGGTGTTCGTCCCCGACCTGCTGCTCGGGCTCGTCGCCGGTGCGTCGTTCGGGTTCGGCCGCGGGGCGGCGGCGGTCATCGTGGGGAGTGTCGGAGCTGCCAGCATGCAGTACCTCCTCGCCCATCATCTCCTCGGCCCACGGATCAGCCGGTTCGTTGCGCGGCGCCCCGCGCTCGCGGCCATCGTTGCCGCCGTCCGACAGGATGAGTTGCGACTTCAGTTCCTGCTCCGGCTCACCCCCCTCAACCGCGCAACCACGAGCTACCTCCTGGGTGCGGGCGGCGTGCGCTTCCGGCACTTTCTTCTGGCGCTGGCCGGGATCGTCCCGTCGCTCTGTCTGGAGGTGTACGCGGGATATGCCGGGACGCACCTGGCCCGGGTCGCCGGGTCGCCGGGACGCGGTTTGGTCGGCCACGATATCGTGATCGCGGTGGGATTGGTGGTGGCGATCCTTGTGTCGGCCCAGGTATCGCGGATCGCGCGGCGGGCGATCGATCAGGCGGTGGTGAATGGGTAGCCCGGAGGAGGTATGACCTCACGGAACAGGGACGGTCGGAGGAGCCGCCGTGCGCGACGATAGCCCGAGTCGGACGGCGGCCGGTGTCGCATTCCGCCGCGCACAGCACCAGGTGCTGGACCAACCACCGGTGTTCGTCGACCGGCTCGCGCGTGCGCTGTTGAGCACGGAGGCTCAGGCTCGACTCGATTCCCGCCCGGCAGGTGGTCTCATGAGCTCCGCGCTCCGCGCCTTTCTGGCGGTCAGGAGTCGCGTCGCCGAGGACGCGGTGGCCGAGGCGGTGCGGGCAGGTGTCCGGCAGTACGTTGTCCTTGGTGCGGGACTCGATACCTTCGCACTCCGGAATCCGTACCCTGCGCTTCGCGTCTACGAGGTCGATCACCCGCGGACCCAGGCGTGGAAAGCGACGCGAATCGCTGCCGCTGGACTGGCACTGCCGCCACTCACGACACTTGTTCCGGTTGACTTCGAACGCCAGACGGTGGCCCGCGAACTTGCCCTCCACGGCTTCGATGCTGGTGCCCCCACCGCGATATCCTGGCTCGGGGTGGTACCATACCTCGAAGCCGAGACGGTGTGGGAGACCCTCGGATGGGCGGCCTCGGTGGTTGGCGACACCGGGCATATCGTGTTTGACTATGCGAGTCGGCCTCGGTGGTGGCAGGTCGGCCAGCGGTTGGCGCTCAGGCGGCTGGCGAGGCGGGTGTCGTCCGTTGGCGAACCGTTCCGGACCCTGCTCACGCCGGTCGAGGTCAGCCGGCGACTCACGACGCTGGGGTTCGCCTCGGTCGCGGACCTGGATCCGGGCGCGCTGAACGCGGAGTATTTCGCAGGACGGGCGGACAGGCTTCGCCTGGTCGGTAGTGGGCACGTTGTTGTTGCGCGGTGAGGTGTTGGCGGGGACCAATATACCAGACACGAATGGGTGGGGCAGTGCCATGACATCGAAGCGACCGACGACCATCGCCGCATACACCGCGGCCGCGCCGAAGGCAGGACAGCCGCATCTCCGGACGCTCTACACGATTCTTCGCCGCGCGGCGCCCAATGCAGCAGAGGCGATCAAGTGGGGCCAGCCGTTCTTCGTCGAGCCACGGTTTCTCTTCTCGTTCTCTGCGCACAAGGCTCACGTGGGGTTCACGCCGCTGCTGGAGGGGCTCGAGCCGTTCCGGGCGGAGCTGGCCGACTTCGAGATCACCCCGCGTGGCATCCTCAAGATCCCGTACACCACGCCGATCCCCGAGGAGCTGATCCGTCGGATTGCGGAGGCGCGGGTCGAGGCCGTCGCAATGAAGGCGGGTGACGGGTTCTGGTAGGGAGGCTCGACGGCGTCACCGCCACGCCTTGGGCACCGCCTCGGGCTTGGTGGCCATCACCGCGGCACCGGCCTGCAGCTCGGCGGCGATCCGCTCGCGGATCTTCCGAAGCTCGCGGAACCCGACCAATCGCTTCTCGTCCTCGTCCCATAGCGTGAGCCACAGCGTCCGGACACTCGCCGGCAGCGTCAGCGTCGTGACCTTCTGGAGCACCGGGTTGTCGTCAAAGCACTTCTGCAACCGGTAGTTCGGGATCCGACTCGAGACATGGTGGATGTGATGCAGCCCGATGCTGGCGGTGCACCACTGCAGGACCTTCGGCATCCGCAGGTGCGATGCCCCCTCGAGGCCTGAGGCGTAGTAGTTCCACGCCTCGCGGTAGCGCCAATAGGTGTCCTCGTACTGGTGCTGCACGTAGAACAGGTAGACCCCGATCGCACCGGCGATCAGCGAGATCGGCAGTTGCACCGCGAGGAAGGCGCGCCAGCCGACCAGCCAGCACATCAGTGCCACGAGTGTGACCAATCCGACATTGGTCCAGTGCACGCTGGCCCACTCGCGCTTCCAGCTGCGCGGGATGTCGAGCGGCAGCCGGTGCTTGAGGATGAACTGCCACGCCGGACCGACAATCAGGAGCGTGAGCGGATGCCGATAGAGGCGGTAGAGCAGGCGCTTGGCGCGAGGCCGCGAGAGGTACTCGCGCACGGTGAGCGTGTCGATGTCGCCGAGGTCGCGGCCATCGAGGTCACCCGAGGTGGCGTGATGGATCGCGTGGGTCTTCCGCCAGTAGGTGTAGGGCACCAGCGTGAACACGCCGAGCACGCTGCCGACCGCGGCGTTGACCCTGGTCGAGCGGAAGAACGAACCGTGGCCACAGTCATGCTGCAGCATGAAGAGGCGGACCACCATCATCGCGGCCGGCACCGCGGCGGCGAGCGCCAGCCACCAGCTCACCTGCAGCGCCAGGTAGCAGAGCGCCCAGAACACCAGGAACAGCGTCGCGGTGCTGGTGAGTTGCCAGATCGAGCTGCCCATGATCGGTTGCCGATAGGGGGCGAGCAATTCGTTCCATTCACGTGGGGTGCGTGGGGCCTGCATCGATGGTCCGGTCCGGGTGTCGGGTGAGTCCTGCACGGAGGGAAGATAGTTCCGCCCCGCGGCAGGGTGCCGGTCCCAGCGCCGGTGACGGCTAGGGCCTGGTTCGCCCCAGCATCTTGAGCGTGGTGGCTGTCGCGGAGGCCGCTGTGCTGATGGCCAGATTGTCGCCACTGACAGACCGGGTACGGTCCAGGGTCTTGATCAGTTCCTTGGCCTCCTTCGTGTTCGGGCCGGTGGGGCCGTAGCCCTGGTCGCACTCCGGGCGGATGCTCGTCGCGGCCGTGATGTGCGCGTGCTTGTCGCTGGCGACCCCACGCAGACGAATCTCCATGCACGGATTCACCCAGCCCGGCGTCGCCTCCATCGCTGCGATGCGGACGGCGAGCGCCGCGTGATTGTCTCGGAGCACCCGCATGACTGCCTCGAAGATCTCCGGGCTCCGCGCCCTCGTTGTCGCGATCGTCAGGGCCCGCAGGGAGACGGTGTCGGCCGGAGGGATTGCCCACTCGTTGACGAGCACGTGCGCGAAGGTCGGGCCGCAGGCGGCGATCGTTCCGACCAATGCCGGGTAGTTGCTGGAGTCCTTCGCCGCCGGAAATTTCTCCGCGGTCTGCTGGCAGACCGGATCGGCCTGTGCCGCAAGCGGTGCAGTCAGCACGGCCAGCATCCACAGCGCGCGCATGCTACTTCGGTCCCAGCCCGAGCACACCCGTCCCCATCTCGAAGACCACATCGACCGGGATCTGCTTCGCGGCCAACCGGTCGAGATCCCCTTGCAGCGTCGGGCGAATCACGCCGACGTCCGCCATCCAGGCCTTCACGCCGTCGTAGTCGCCATTGCCCTGGTACCGGAGGATCGTGGCAGCAAGACTGTCAGTGGCGACCTTCATCCGGTCGAAGTCGACCCGGTAGGTACCGGTCGCCGAGTCGCGGGTGAACGCGCCGAGTGCCTCGAAGAAGTTGAAGCGCGCGACGTTGGCGCGGCCGTGGGCGCTCGAGGCACCGAAGCGGATCGAGCGGAAGATCGAGGCGATGAAGGTGACCTGATTCTGGCGCAGGTCTTTCTCACCCAACTCCCCCCGGTCGGCGAGTTGAGTCACCATGTAGAGTCCGAGGACGTCGGCCTTGCCCTCCTCGAGGGAGCCGGCGAGTTCCTTGAGCGCCTCGCGCACGGTGCCACGCCCGTTCAGGGTGTTCTTGATGCCGAGCCCGTGGGCGACCTCGTGGAACATGGTGTTCTCGAAGAACGCATCGAAGGACAGGTACTGGCGCTGGTCCTCGGCGATCAGCACATCGGCGATCGGGACGAGGATCAGGTTGTACTTGGCACGTACCGCATTCTTGAGCTGCAGGCGGCGGGTGCCCTTGGCGAGCTGGACGTGTTCGTCGTTGGGCAAGTTGATCGCGATGGTCTTGCTGCCGGCGTTCGACTGCCCGGCGTAATACACCACGTCGTAGGCATTGAGATCGCTGTCGGTGCCCGGCGTCTCGGCCCGGAGCGCCGGCTCGACCGGCAGCGTCGCCTGGAGGCTGGGCAACAGCGCGGCATAGCGACTCAGGCGATCACTCCACTCGCGATCCTTGATCAGGACGTAGGCCTCGTGCGCCGCCTTGTAGCCGAAGAGTGCGTCGTCGTAGGTCTCGATCGGCCCGATCACGATGTCCAGCGTGTTGTCCTTCATGTCGAGCCATGCCAGGTCGCTCGGCTGGTAGTGGTCGTCGAGCAGGGCGTCGGCACGGAGGGTGAGATACGTCTTGAGGCCCGGGTCGTCGGCGAGGGCGGCAGCCTCGCGCAGCTTCGCGGCCGCGCGCTCGACGTGGTCCTTGAACGCCACATGATACGGCACCGCCACGAGCGCACCGGCACTGTCGCGCCGGACCAGCGTGTACAGGCTGCGCAGCGCCGCCCCACCGTCGGCGGCCGCGGTGGCCGCGGCGTCGAACTCCTCCGTGGTGATGTCGTGTGGGTAGAAGTTCTCCCCCGGCGGGAGCGCACCCACGCCGTCGACGAACGGCGCATTGCCGCCCAGCCGGTCCCAGGGGCCGTAGTTGATCTCGACCAGCCGGCGGAGTGTCGAGTCACTGATGCTCGCGAGCACCGAATCGCGCGGCCCCGATGCCTCGAGCCAGAAGATCGCGTCCATCTCCTTCGCGGCGTCGATCAGGAGCGGGATCATTTGCCGCTCGTGGTCGGTCAGCGTGCTCACATCGGCATCGAGCCGGACGGTGGTGTACTGGGCCAGCAGCGAATCGGCGTGGGACGCATGTGCGGACTCGGACGCGTCGGGGGACGGCGCACACGCCGCGAGGATCGTGAGGGCCAGGAACGGATGGGGTCGCATGTCAGGTCCGGGAGAGAGGAGCGGGTGGGCGGATCAATCCTGGCGGATTGCCCGTCCCACGATGATGGTGATGTTGTCGGTCCCGCCGCCGTCGAGCGCGTCCTGGAGCAACTGCTCGCAGCACTCACGCGACGAGGTCATGTTGGCGAGCCGGGCGGTGATTGCCTCGTCGCTCACATGCTTGGTGAGGCCATCGCTGCAGAGCAGGTGGACGTTCTCCCAGGCGGCTTCGATCCTGGTCACGACCGGCAAGGTGTGCTGCGATCCGATCGCGCTGGAGAGCACGTTGCTCAGGGGCGACCGCGCAAGGTCGCTCCGCTTGAGGACGCCCTGGTCGACGAGGTCCTGTGCCATCGTCTGGTCTCGGGTGATCTGGGTCAGCGTGGCATCGCGATAGAGGTAGTAGCGTGAATCGCCAACCTGGAGCAGGTAATACCACGGCCAGACACCGAACCAGAGTGTGAGCGTCGTCGCCATGCCGCGCGACTCACCCGACTCGGCGGCGCGCGCCAGCACGGACTCGTGGCTCTTGAGTGCGGCCGCCTGAAGCAGGTCGATGAATTCGTCCGTCTGGGCATCACCCTGGCTGCACGTCTTGATGCTTTGCGTGAGGTATCGAGTCGCTTGCTCGAGCGCGGTCCGGCTGGCCTCCTCACCATGGGCTCGGCCACCGACGCCGTCGGCGACCATGGCGAGGAAGGCGATCCGTTCGTCGGATTGCGAGAGCAGGGTCTCCTTGGGGACCGACGTCGAGAGGATCTCGAGCCGTTTGTGCAGGGAGGCGAGGAGATAGTGGTCCTGATTGTCCTTCCGGACTGACCCGACGTGGGTCAGGCCCCAGACATCGATCTCCTCATCCCGCGGCTTGCGGTCGTCGTCGGTCATGGGCAGGGTACCTGGGTCGGGAGGTGACACGTTGGGCCGCATGTCGTGCCCTGAATATGATGTTCGGCGGTCGTGACCGTAACCCCCCGGCCGGAAGTGCTAGATTCCTTGATGCTCCGATTGAGCGTCGGATCCCTGTGCTTCGCCATCTTCGCGCCGGTTCTGGTCGGTCAGGCCGCCGACCCGCCGCGAAGCTACCGCGCCGTGCGCACCGCGGTGCCGCCAGTGATCGATGGCGATCTCGAGGAGCCAGCCTGGGCACCTGTCCTCCCGAGCGCGGCGTTCGTCGATATCGAGGGCGTCCGTCGCCCGGCACCGTCCCACGAGACTCGATTCCGGGTGACCTGGGACGACTCGGCGCTCTACCTCGCGGCAACGCTGACCGAACCCGACCTCTGGGCAACCATCACGGAGCGGGATGCCGTGATCTATCACGACAACGACTTCGAATGGTTCATCGATCCTGACGGCGACGCACTCAGATACTTCGAGTTCGAGGTGAACGCGCTCGGCACCGTGTGGGATCTCTTCCTGCCGAAGCCCTATCGTGATGGTGGCAAGGCGGAGAATGGCTGGAACATCGATGGCCTCCGCTCGGCGGTCCGCTTGCGCGGCACGCTCAACGACCCGCGGGACCGCGACACGAGCTGGACGGTCGAGATGGCGATCCCATGGGCCGCCTTTGCCGACAGCGGCCGCACCGTGATCCCTCCCGTGCCGGGCACCGCCTGGCGGATCAATTTCTCGCGCGTGCAATGGGACCGCGACGTCGTCGCGGGTCAGTATCAGAAGCGGAAGGATGCCGAAGGAAGGACGCTTCCGGAGCACAACTGGGTGTGGTCGGCCCAGGGGGTGATCAACATGCATGTGCCGGAGCGGTGGGGGAGGATAGTTTTCGTGGAGAAGTGAGAAGTGAGAAGTGAGAAGCGAGAAGCGAGAAACGAGAAACGACCATTCAGGGGAGCGCTGATGTCATCACACTGGTATGCACACCATCGGATTCCGGGTCTGACAATCCTGTCGGCCATGCTCCTGCTGGCCGGGTGCGGCCCGAAGGCGGATGGGCCACCCACGGGGGAGGAGACCGCGGTGCTGACCTTCGCTCCCGAGGTTCCTCCGGCCATCACGCGGAAGACGCCCACCAAGGTGATCGTGCATCTCGAGACCCGCGAGGTCACGATGCCGATCTCCGAGGGTGTCAATTACCGCTTCTGGACCTTTGGCGGTCACGTGCCTGGCAAGTTCATTCGAGTCCGAGAGGGGGACCTGGTCGAGTTCCATCTCGACAACTCGCCGGACAGCAAGATGCCCCACAACATCGACCTCCATGCGGTCACCGGCCCCGGTGGTGGTGCCGTGTCGTCGCTGACCAATCCCGGCCGAACGTCGGTCTTCTCGTTCACCGCCCTCAACCCCGGGTTGTATGTCTACCACTGTGCCACGGCACCAGTCGGCATGCATATCGGCAATGGGATGTACGGCCTGATCCTGGTCGAGCCGAAGGAAGGCCTGCCGCCGGTCGATCACGAGTACTACGTGATGCAGGGAGACTTCTATACCGCAGGCGGGTTCGGCGAATCCGGGTTGCAGTCGTTCGACATGCAGAAGGCGATCGACGAGAACCCCGATTACGTCCTCTTCAATGGTGCTGTCGGTGCACTCATGGGGACGAACGCTCTCCAGGCAAAGGTTGGCGAGACGGTCCGGCTCTTTGTCGGGAATGGCGGCCCCAACCTGATCTCGTCGTTCCATGTGATCGGCGAGATCTTCGACACCGTGCATCCCGAAGGCGGGACCACAACCAGCCACAATGTCCAGACGACGTTGATCCCGGCGGGTGGTGCCACGATTGTCGAATTCAAGGTGGAGGCACCGGGCGACTACCTGATGGTCGATCACGCCATCTTCCGTGCCTTCAACAAGGGGGCCTTGGGGATGCTGGCGGTATCGGGCGCCGGGGACAGCAGTGTGTATTCCGGGCGGACCTACGAGGGAGTCTACCATCCCGAGGGAAGCGCGATCCAGACCATTCCCAACGGGGCCAACGTGGTGGTGCCGGCCCAGAACCTGGCGGAGCAGATCGAGTTCGGGAAGCGCGTCTATGACCGTGTCTGCGCCGCGTGCCACCAGCCGACCGGGGTGGGCCTCGAGGGTGCGTTCCCGCCGCTTGCGGCGAGCGACTACCTCAATGCCGACAAGGCGCGTGCCATTGCAACGGTCGTGATGGGTCGGACCGGCAAGATCACGGTCAACGGCAAGGAATACGACGGCGTGATGCCGGCGCTCCAGCTGAGCGACGAGGATGTCGCCAACGTGCTCACCTACGTCTACGCGAGCTGGGGAAACAACAAGTCGGTGGTGCTGCCGGCTGAGGTGGCCGCGGCGCGGAATGCGCATTAGGACGATCGGCATCCTTCTCGCGCTTCCGGTATCGCTGACTGCGCAAGCGGCCTCGATACCGGTCACCCTCTCGGGTGAGGTCCGGATCCGGACCGAACTCGACGGGCGGACACCAGGCACATCGTCCGACATGGTGAGCCTGCTCCGCACTCGGCTCGGCGTATCGGTCGAACCGAGCGAGCGCGTGCGAGCGGTGGTGCGGATCTCGGACTCGCGGGCGTTTGGCGAGGAGAGCAACACCCTGACCGATGCGAGCGCCGACCACCTCGATCTGCACGAGGGGTTCATCGAGTGGACCTCCCTGGCCGGCACGCGACTGCGTGTCGGCCGCCAGGAACTGGCCTACGGTGACGAGCGACTGATCGGCACCGTGGGCTGGGCGAACGTGACGCGGTCATTCGATGGTGTGCAACTTCGCCTGCCGGTTGGTGGCTGGACGGTCGACGGCTTCGGCGCCACTCTCCGCGAGTTCGATGCGGTCGGTGCCACCGGTGTCGACCCGCGTGCCAACGAGGGGCTTGCCCGGGACCAGTCGCTATTTGGGGTCTGGGCGACCGACGGGCCAGATGACCTGTTCGCCATCGTCGAATCCAGGGTTGCGGGTTCGGGCCAGCATGATGTGTTCCGACGGACGGTCGGGGGCCATGCGACCCAACCACTGGGCGGGTTCACCCTCGATGCCACCGCTGCATTCCAGTTCGGCACAACGGTCGGGAACGATGACCTCACGCGCGACATCAGCGCCTGGTTGGTGAGCGGTAGCGTGGCCCACCAGTTCGCTGGTCCCCTGGCGCCCCGCCTCGCCCTCCAGGTGGACCTTCTCTCCGGGGACGACCATCCGCTCGACGATCGGTACGGCGCCTTCAATACCTTGTATGCCACCAATCACAAATTCTACGGATTCATGGACCTGATCCTCGACCCCGCCTCACAACTCGCGGGGCGTGGATTAGCCGACATCGCCCTCCGTGGGGCGTTGCGCCCTGCCGCCTGGCAACTCGGGCTCGACCTGCATCGACTCGCCCTGATGGTGGACCGAAGCGGGACCACCGGTCGCACCCTCGGGACGGAGCTTGATGCCACGCTCGGCCGAACGCTGGCCAAGGGCCTCGGGCTGTCGACCGGTGCCTCGATCTTCCAGCCAGCTAGTGCGGCAAGACAGCCAGGCATCGGACTCGGTGAGGCGACACTCTGGTGGGGGTACGTGCAGCTCACGACGAGCTTCTAGAGCGAGGAACAGTCGCCCCGAGCGAGGACCATCGGTCCCGGTCAAGGGGGGAGAAGCGAGACACGAGACACCTCGAGGGCCACGGTATGCGTCGCAGGGAGTTCGTTGGTACCATGAGCGCCGGGGTGGTGGCGACGCGCTCGGCGCTGTTCAATCTCCCGACATACGGCGATCGGTTCTCGGCCTGGACCTGGGTGCATGGCGGGGGCGATGAGACCCTCGCCGACTGGCGCGCCCGGTATGCGCGCCTTCGGGGCGCCGGGATCACCGGCGTGCTGGTCGGTGGGGGGGAACCCTCGCTGCATGCCGAAGCCGCGCATGCCGAGGGCCTGGTGCTCCACCGCTGGACGTGGGCGCTCAATCGGAACGGCGACACTGCCGTGCAGGAGGCCCACCCCGAGTGGTTCTCGGTGAGCCGAGAGGGGAAGGACTCGCTTCACTCTCCGCCGTATGTCGGATATTACCGGTGGCTCTGCCCAACGCGACTGCCGGTGCGCGAGTATCTCGCCGGTATCGTCGATACGGTCGCCGCGACCGCCGGGATCGACGCGGTGCATCTCGACTACATCCGCCACCCCGACGTGATCCTGCCCCGGAACTTGTGGGAGCAGTACGGTCTCGTGCAGGATCACGAGATGGCGGCCTATGACTTCTGCTACTGCGAGGTCTGCCGCGAGCGATTCGAGCGCGAGACCGGTCGCGATCCACTCGCCCTCGACGATCCGACCGCGGATGTCGAGTGGCGCCGGTTCCGGTGGCGGATGGTGACCGAGACCGTCCAGGCATTGACCCAAACCGTGCACGGCCGCGGCAAGGCGATCTCCGCCGCGGTCTTCCCGACGCCAGCCATCGCTCGCAAGCTCGTGCGCCAGGAATGGGATCGCTGGCCGCTGGACGTGGTGTTCCCGATGATCTATCACGGGTTCTATCGCGAGCCGATCTCATGGATCGAGACAGCCACCGCCGAGGGTGTCGCGGCGTTGCCGACCTCGACGCCGCTCATCAGTGGGGTCTATCTCCCCGATCTGCCGGCACCGGCGCTGGCCGACGCGATGCGCGCCGCCCGGAGGGGCGGCGCGCGCGGGGTGTCGATGTTCGAGATGAACGGGCTGAGCGATGCGCACCTGGCAGCGGTGCAGGCGGTGCTCGCGGAGGGGTCCTGATCTCGACCGCGAGCTGACGCCAGGATCTCGACCGCGAGCTGACGCTCGCGGCTAAGGGGTGGTCACGTCGCGCCCGTCGGCCCCCGGCTGTTGCAACCGCGACAGGATATTCACCCCCGTCGCATTCTCGATCTGCTCCGTGATCTGGATGATGGCACTCGGCAACTGACCGGCCGCCTTGCCGACCCCGCTGCCGTTGTTGCCGGAATCGATCACGGTGACCTTGTCGATCTTCATGTCGCCGACCGACTGCGAGATGTCGCGGATGATGTCGGGCAGCATGTTGAGGATGAAGATCCGCTCGGCTTCGGTGCCGGCCCCTTGATACAACTTGATGGTCTGTTCGAGCACGAACAGTCGCGCGCGCCCATCCTCGGCGATCGTGGCCGCGACACCCTTGGCCCGCTGCTCTGCCGCGTCGCGATCGGCCTTCGCCGGGAGCATGACGTCGGCCTCGAGTCGGCGCTGCTCGAGCCCGATCCGCTCCTGCTGCAGCGCCTGTTCCGCCACGACGCGCGCCTTCTCGCCCGCGACCATCGCCTCGGCCTCGCGCGCCCGCGCCTCGCCATCGAGCTCGGCCTTCCGCACCCGGAGCCGGTTGCTCTCCTCGACGATCTTGAGGTCGGCCTGGAGCGCCGCCACTTGCGCCGCCTGTCGCGCCGAGGCCTCCGTCTGCTCCGCCTCGGCTGCCCGGTTCGCCTCTGCCACCCGCGCCAGCGTCAGGATCTCGGCTGTCTTCTGGCGGCCGATCGAGTCGAGGTACTTCACCTCGTCGGTCACGTTCTGGATCTTGAGCGTGTCGAGCTCGAGACCGAGCTTCTTGAGATCTTCATCGGCCTCCTCGATCAGGAAGTTGGCGAACTTGAGGCGGTCCTCGTTGACCTCCTCGGGCGTCAGTGTCGCGAGCACGCCGCGCAGGTTGCCCTCGAGCGTGTCCTTGGCGATCGACATGATCTCGCGGAACGGCTTGTTGAGCAGGCGCTCGACCGCGTTGTCGCTCACCGGTGACCGGCCGCTCACCTTCACGTTCGCGATCCCCTGCACATGAAGCGGGATGCCGCCCTTGGAGTAGGCGTTCTGGACGCTCACCTCGATCGGGATCGTGGTGAGATCGAGGCGCGAGACGCGCTCGAGCACCGGGATCCGCATCGTGCGGCCGCCGTTGAGGATCCGGTAGCCGACCTCGCGACCGTCGCTGGCCCGGCGCTTCCGGCCGGTGATCACGACCATCTCGTTGGGCAGGCAGATCACGATCAGCGATCGCACCACCCAGCTCATCGCTGCGATGATGCCCAGGGCGACGATGCCGAGAATGCCGAGTGTGGTGGTATCCATGTGAACCTCAGGAGGTCGTGGAGGGAAGGTCGAGTGTATCGGTCGGGATCACTTCGGCAACACCGCCCGCCGTACGACGGATGAGCACTTCAGTGCCGACGTCGAGTGTCCGGTCGGTCTCGGCCTCGAGTCGGGCAGTCAGATAGGTCTCGCGCCCAGCGGCGATGACCGTGATCCGGCCGCGCGTGCCCGGAGCGATCGGGAGCGTCACCGTGCCGATCGACCCGACCAACTCGTGATCGCCCAGCGCGTCGACACTGCTGTCGCTGCGCGTGAGCCAGGTGAACAGTGCGTGCGAGGTCACCCACGAGACCATGCCCATCGCCCCGGCCAGGATCAAGGTCAGTGCCGCATTGGTGCCCGCGAGTGTCAGTAGCACCCCGGTGGTCCCGAATGCGGCGAGCAGGAAGGTCAGGTTGCGTGGCTTGAAGAGGCCGAGCACGACCTCGCCAATGCCATCGGCGGCCCCGGCCAGGTGGCCGACGTGACTGCCCACGTCGGCGTCCATGTCGATATCCACGTCGATATCGACGTCCAGGTCGGTGTCGATATCGCTGTCGCTGCCCCCGAGCAGGGTGAGCGCCAGGAGTCCGACACCGACGATGGTGGAGAAGAGGTAGACGCCGAACATGCCAACCTCCTGAGGGAGCAGGGCCGCGGTGAAGCTGGAATCTACTTGTGCGTTCGCGCTGGCGGTGGGGCGCTAGATCCCGGTTGTCACGGTCCGGTCCGCTGCTTCAGCGCCTCGGACCAGTTCTCGACCACCACCACCTGGCTGCCCGCCGCGTTCCCCGCACGCTGGATCATCAGGAAGCGCTGCCCATCACCGGTCACGTCATAGTTCCGGCGCGACACCGACTGCCGGAGGTATCCTGACGCGTCAAAGAGGGTGTGCTGACCGAGCAGGGCGAAGGTCGGGCTGGTGGTGACCTGTGCCGCGACAAGATGCGACTGCAGGTCGAGGAAGAACACCTCGTTCCCGTGCGGCGACCACTGCGGGGCCGACCCTCCCTGATTGGAGATCTGCCACTTGGCCGTGCCGGGGTTCGGGAACGGCACGACATACACCTCCAGGCGGCCACTCTCATTCGAGACATAGGCCATCCATCGGCCATCGAGAGAGACGGTCGGCGAGTATTCGATGCGACTCGTGGCGACGATCGGGACGGCAGCGCCTCCGATCGAGGGTCGCACGCCAAGGATATCTCCGGCTCCCGCGGCAGGCGTGGTCGTGCGGACCACGAGCCACTCGCCAGTCGGCGACCAGCGCTGCTCCGAGATCGGCCGGTCGTCATCGAGCACGAGCGTGGCGTTCGCTCCGCCAGCAATGGGGCGCACCCAGACGTCGCCGACCGAGCCGGTTCCCGGCGCACCTGCGATGTAGCTCACCGACTTGCTGTCTGCAGTCCACGCCGGCTCGTCGTTGGTCTGATTCCCGATCGACAGCTTCACGGCCGGTCCACCCGCCAGTCGCTTGATCCAGATGTCGGAGGTGCTCTCGTGGCTCAGGGCGACGGCCAGGAACGTGCCGTCGGGTGACAGCGCAGGGCTGGAGAAGGCTGCGTCCCAACTCGTGTCGACCGGCTCCGATCGGCCGTTCCGTGTCACCCAGACCAGCTCGCTGCTCTCGGAGGCATCGTCCACGGCGTAGGCGAGCGTGCCGGACGCGGACACGTCGAAGTCGACCGGCCCGACCATCGTCGAGGGGAGGGCGCCACTCACCAGCTCGGGTGTGCCGGCGATGGTGAGGGCGTCCTGGTCGAATGGCACCGACCAGAGCTTGCCGTCGGCCGTGGCGTAGAGGAGCTGTCCGTTCCTGGCATACCTGGCTCTGGTTCCCTCGACGAGCAAGGTGACCCGGCCGTCGGGAATGCGGGCTGTCGCGATCATCCGCTTGCCATCGCCATACTGGATCTGGATCAGGATCGCCTTGCCATTCGGGAGGGCCTCGGGTAACAGGTGCGCCACTTCGCCGGCCGCGGTGTCGACCCGAGTGAACGGGAGGATCGGGGCCCCCGGTCGAGCTTCCATTCTCCCGATCGAGAGCAGTCCACCGCCGGCGTCCCACATTCGATAGATGCTCCCATCAGCGCTCCACGTCATGGCTTCGGGGCGGCTCACGGAATCGTCCAGCACCCTCGCGGGCCCACCAGCGAGATCGGCCACCATGAGCCGACCAGCCGAGAAGAACCCGACGGTCGAGCCATCCGGCGAGAAGAAGGGTCCCTGCGCGCGTTCGGTCGCGGGCATCGGCATGAAACCGAGTTCGTCCCGATGCCGGACCAGCAGGGCGCCGTTGGGGCCTCCGGTATGCACCAGGACCTGTCCGTCGGGCGAGATCGCCAATTCGCCGGTCCAATCCCGGATTGATGGTACCGTGCCAAGCGCGATGCGGTAGCGAACCACCGCCGGCGCCGGCCGTGGGCGTAGCCACCCCCATGCGGCGGCGAGCATGGCCAGCACCGCGACGCCGGTCGCTGCACCAAGGAGTCGATTGCTCCGCCTCGACGGCATGCCCGGGGTTCGTGCCGTGCCACCGATCTGCGTCGTGAACCCGGGATTGGCGAGGGCGTCGGCAAACAACTTCGCGCTCTCGAATCGATCGGCCGGCAGCTTCTGGAGCGCGACATGGACCGCATCGGCGACGTGGCGCGGGACCGTCTTCCGCAGCGACGTCACCCCGGCCGGTTCGGCGGTCATCACCTTCGCCACGATGGCCTGCGCCGTCGGACCCGTGAACGGCGGTTCGCCAGTGAGCATCTCGAACGTCACGCAACCCAGGGCATACACATCGCTTCGCGCGGTGATCTCACGCTCACCCAGCGCCTGCTCGGGCGACATGTAGTGTGGCGTGCCGAGCGACATGCCGGTCTCGGTCATCCGGGAGCCGGCCGTGCTCGCGGCGAGGGCGATCCCGAAATCGGCGACCAGCGCGGATCCATCGTGCAGCAGGATGTTCTCCGGCTTGATGTCGCGATGGATCACGCCATGCCGGTGGGCGTAATCGAGGGCTCCAGCGACCTCAGTGGCGATCTGAACCGCGTCGGCGATCGGCAACTGTGTCTCGCGGTCGAGTCGATCGCGGAGCGACTCGCCGGTGACATAGGGCATGACGTAAAAGAGGTGCGTCCTGGGTCCTGAGTCCCGAGACTCCACCTCGACGGTGCCGCTGTCGAACAGGGGCAGGATATGCGGATGCTGCAGCGCCGCGGTGGTCTTGATCTCGCTCAGGAACCGCTCGGCACCGATCACCGCAGCGAGTTCGGGTCGCAGCACCTTGATCGCGACCTTGCGGTCGTGCTTGATGTCGTGCGCGAGGTAGACGGTCGCCATCCCACCGGCTCCAAGCTCGCGTTCGAGGCTGTAGCGGTCGGCGAGCGCCGCGGCGAGGCGCGCGAGGACGTCGGCCATCACCCGCTCACGGGTGTCGTGGCGCGGATGCTGATGCTCACGCGGACGTCGGGACCGTCCCCTCGGGCGTGAGCGTGTCGATTGCGCCAGGCAGCACCTCGGCGAGCTTCGCGGAGAGTTCCTGCGGCGTGATGCCGAGCTTGTCGGCGAGCTGGCTCACCATGTCGGAGCCGAGCGCGGCATGCAGTTGGTCGCCGGTGACGGGCTGATTCGCACCAGTGCCGATCCAGGAGCGGACCGTGTCGCCCAACCCTTTCGATTCGAGCTGGCTCACGATGCCCTGGATCCCGCCGTGCTCCTCGATCATCTTGCCCACCACGCCGGCCATCCCCGCACCGACCACCCCACCGACTATTCCATCGAGCAGTCCCACGATCACTCCTGGCAAAGGATTGGTTCTCGCATGCAGGCGGTAGTATACCCCAGCGCTGGCGGCAGGCGTCAGGCCGTCGGACCCGATGCGGCCCCGCGACACCGCGCGAGCTACGCGGGTGGCATGGCGTCGCCCCGACGCAGCATCCAGCGGTAGAGACCGACCACCAACGCGACGAATCCGAAGGCCCCGATCCATGGCGCGGCGCGGAACGATTCGGACACCAGGCCGAGAGGGGCATCGCGGTTGGTGCCGACGATGAGCCCCGCGTTCATCACGCCCCAGAGGCTCTCGCCGACGATCAAGCCCGACGCGAGCAGGGTGCCAAGTCGTTCGGTCCGTTCGGGATTCGGAGTGCGTCGGGCACGCCCGAGGTACCAGTGCGAGATCACGGCACCGACGACCACGGCGAAGGTGGCGGACATCGGCAGGTAGATGCCGATCCCCACCGCGAGCGGCGGGATGCGCAGTGTCCGCATCTTGCCCAGCATCGCGTCCACCAGGATCAGCGCCACGCCGATGAGGCCGCCAATCGCGATCATCTGCCAGTCGAGGTTGCCGCCGACGACGCCCTCGGCCAGCGCAGAAATCAGGGTGGCCTGTGGTGCCGGAAGCGGATTCGGGGCCAGCACGCCGACATTCGCTGCACCGGCGAAGCCGTAGGCCTTGGCGAGGAGGTTGAGCACCGGCGGGATCACCGCTGCACCGGCGACGACGCCAACGATGAGGGCGATCTGCTGCCGCATCGGGGAGGCGCCGACGAGTTGTCCGGTCTTCAGATCCTGCAAGTTGTCGTTCGAGATCGTGGCACACGCAAAGACGATCGCCGTGATGAAGAGCGCGAAGGCGATCAGGGCGGGTCGGGTTGCCTCGGTCGGCTGCACGACCATCACCAGGAGCAAGGCACAGATGACGATCGAGAGAATACCGATGCCGGAAATCGGGCTGTTCGAGGCGCCGATCAATCCTGCCATGTAGCCGCAGATTCCCGCGATCAGGAATCCCACGAGGAAGACAAATGGCACGGCGATCAGTGTCAACTGCACGGCGTCTGGTGCCAGTGCGGTCGAGCGAGCGAACGTGTAGGCGAGCGCACCCGCGATGATCAGGCACGCGACGGTCAGGGCAAGAATCCAGGCGATCGGCAGGTCACGATCCCGATCGTCGGTGGCCGCGGTATCGCGCGAGGCCCGCATCGTGCTGACCAGTCCGCCGAGCACCGGCTTCGCCAACGTGGCGAGTGTGTAGATCGCCGCAACCGCGATGGTGCCCGCGCCGATGAAGCGAACCTCCGTTTGCCAGAGCATGGCCGTATGCTCGGCGAGCGAGACGCCGACTGCGGCGGGATGCATGGCGGTGAGGATCGGGACGGCGGCGCCCCACGCGATCACCAGGCCGACCAGCATCGCGATTCCGACGGAGAGGCCGACCAGGTGTCCCGCGCCGAGCAGCGCGAGGGACCACGCGATGTTGTAACCGCTGGAGGCCCGGGCGCCCAGGGCGAAGAATCCGGTCAACTCGACAGCGGCGATCCGCGTGGCGCCCAGGATGGCCAGACCGAGCGATGTGACCGAGCCGAGCACGACGGCCTGCAGCCCTTCGCGCGCTTCACCGCTCTCGTCGGCCACCTCGCCGCGTCGGCTCGAGCCGACCTTGAGCACCTCCGCGGCAGCGACACCTTCCGGATAGGGGAGGTCGGAGGTTGTCACCAACGCCCGTCGAAGCGGAATGGTGAACAGCACGCCCAGCACGCCACCACTCACGCAGATCAGGAACGATTGCCAGAACGGGAACCCGGTCCACCACCCGACGATCACCAGTCCTGGCAGGACGAAGATGATCGCCGAGAGGGTCCCTGCGGCGGAAGCCACGGTCTGGACAATGTTGTTCTCGAGGATCGACGAGTCCTTGACCCCGCTCAGGATGGCCATGGAGATGACGGCCGCGGGAATGGACGAGGCAAAGGTCAACCCGACCTTGAGGCCGAGGTAGACATTGGCGGCCGTGAAGCCGATGGTGATCACGACGCCGAGGAGCAGGCCTCGGAGTGTGAGCTCGCGCGGCTTCATGCGGCGTGCACGGGGTCGAGTCCTTCGACCAGGCAGCCGATGTTCACTGCGGCACGAGCCTGATGCTGCCCGCCGCTTCACGTGCCCGGAGCACGGCCATCACATCGGCCAGTGCGATCGGGGTGAATTCGCCGGACAGGAAATCGCGCAACTCGAGGACGGTCAGTCCGCGGCCGAGCAGGAGTGAGAATTCCGCGCCGTACTCCTCCGGCAACGACGGTCCACCTCCGCCTCGTCGGGGGCCACCGGCCGTCTGCGGAGCCACCGTGATCCGGAGTCGAGCGGCCGCCGCCGCCTCCGCCGTGGGTCGCGGCTCCCCCGGCGTCAGGCCATCCTGCATCGCGGCCAGTCGATAGGCCGCGGTGACCTCCGCGAGCAGGGCGGTGGCTCGCTGGTCGATCAGCGGCAGGAAGGCGCTCGTCTTCCGGGTCCCATCGGCCGTGTCGGTCCACATGACACTCGCCGATCGGAGCACCTCCTTCTCGACCTCGGCCTGGTGCCGGATGGCGACCTGTGCCTCGCGATAGGCCAGGGGAAGTGTGCCGGCCGATGCGTCGGCGATATAGCCCAGGCCCTTGGTGTGGGACTCACCCATCCGCGACAACCCGCGACCGAGGTTGTCGGCAAGAACGCGCGTCGCGATCTCGTCGGTGCCGGTGGCGAGCACCGCGAGGCCGCCGAGTCCGACGGCCGCGGCGCGCTTGTACTGGGTCGGATCCTGCTTGTCGGGCGTGTCCTCGGACGAGTGGTACCACATGTCGGGCCAGGTGATGAACATCACCGCCGGGATCCCGTGCTGCATGTAGGTCACGTGATCGCTGGAGCCGTAGTGCTTGTCGATCTTGATGTAGAACGCGTCCTTGCTGCCGCGCGGCGACTCCACCGGCTGTGACGGCGCATAGCCGGAACGACGGAACCGCACCCGCTCCCGCGAAATGTCCGCGATGTACTCCATCATGCTCTGCGCGATGTCATTGAGGTAGGAGGGGAAGGTGTCGGGGGTCCGCTGCAGCACCCAGTAGCTGCGCGAATCGGCGACTCGGAGGGCTTCCATGTCGAAATTGAGCGTGCCGATGATCCGCTTCGCCTTGTCCGGGTAGGCCGCGAGCCAGGCATTGGTGCCGGAAATCTCCGGGACCCACTGGAAGTTGATGGTCCGGCGCGGACGGGGCAGCTTCCCTTCGGCGATCAACTTGATGTACGCTCGTCCGATCTCCAGTGTCAGCGCGCAACCACTGGCATCGTCATTGGCGCCCTGCTTGATGAGCCCCTCGTAGAGATGCCCGCTGATCGCCACTTCCTGTGTCGTGCTGCCATCTCCGGCGATCTCCGCATGCACATACTCGGCCTGATACGGGACCTGCACGCTCTTGACGATCGAGCGAATGGTGATCGCATCGCCACGGAGCAGCATCGCCGCGAGATTGTGCTGGACCTCGGGTGTCACGGACCACGCCACGGTTCCGGAATCGGCCGTCACGCCCGACGAGACGATCTGGTTGGGGAAGTCGACCGCACGCTGAAACCCGATCGCACTCACCCCGAGCACGCCGATCGCGCCGTGCTTCCGGGCCTCCCGGTAGGTGGCGCTGGTCGAGCCGGAGGAGAGCACGAACTTGCCGGTGACATCCTTGCCCGCGAAGTCCTCTGGGCGACCGGCACCGACATCGACGAGGCTGCCCGAGAACTCGCCATTGGCATTGAGCGAGGCGAGCGACAACGCGATGTCGTGGATGTCGAACAGCTTGACGCGCTTGGGCGTGGTCATCCAGAGCTCACCCTGTTCGGGCTGCCAGGTCTGGGTCACAGGGCCGAACTTCTCGATCGTCACGTTGGTATAGCCGTAGGCCCGGGCGCGTGCCGCCATCACCTCACTCTCACGATAGTGGCCGGCATACTCCGAGGCGGGCCGGACCCGCTGGTAGGGGACCAGCTCGAGGACCGTATGCATTGCCCGTTCCCCCGACACCTCATTGATGATCGAAGTCATCGTCGCCTGCGGGAGGAGCGTCCGGTCCTCGCGCTCCTGCGCGACGAGCGGGAGGGCGGGGGGCATCGTCAGGACAACGGCGAGCAGGATGGGGAGTCTCATGGTGAGTTCCTTGAGGATGAGCAGGAGCGGCCCCGGGTGTTCAGGCGAGCCCGAGACGAGCCCGCACCCGGGAATCTGCGGTCGCCTGGTGGAATGTGCCAGCAGACTCGACCTGCCTCGTTCGGGCCCGCGTCGCGTGACTCATCCTGTGACGTTGCCATCGTCACCATGCTCCGCGACATAGAGGGCGATCCCGATGAACGCGCCGGCCAGCATGTTCGCCAGCAGCACCCGTCGCAAGCCGAGGACATCCAGTGCGACCGGCGTGTCGGCGAGCCGACCCACGAGGTACAGGAGCAGTGTGCAGACCGCGCCCCCGTAGATCGCCCCGGCCCCCACACTCTCCCAGAAGCGCGAACCCGCCAGGACGAGTGCCGCGCTCGCGCCCACGGCCGCGAACGTGAGCAGGTGCACGAGAGTGTACACCAGAAATCGGAAGAGGGTGATGACGTCGGCTCCCAACCCGCTTGCTGCTCCCGAACTGCCGTCCACACCACCAAACCATGCCGACGTGAGCGCGGACGGGACCGCAAGTGGCTGGTGCAAGTGGAGTGCACCCTCGAAGAAGAAGAGGAGTGCGACGACGACCGCGCCGATGAGCCCGCCTACGGCGCCTCCCTCTGCGCGAAGCAGCGAGTGCTTGAGACTGCCGGTCCGCGGTCCATGGCTCATGGTGCCTTCGCTTCCCGTTGAGGGTCGTCCCTACATATAGTCGGACCGCGCATTGTGCGCGATCCCCGGGCACTCCCGGTTGCGGCATTCCGGATCGGACGTACCTTCGAAGGACGCCTGCCCCCTCCTGCATCCACCACGGAGGAATCCATGCGCTCGTTCACGCTGCTCCCGGTCGGCCTGTTCCTCGCTGCCTGCGAGGCGAAGGCCCCGCCCCCACCACCACCTCCACCACCGCCGCCCACGATTGCCGACTTCGCGGGGGAGTGGCACGCCACCAACGTGCTCGAGGGCGTTGCCGACCCGGTTCCGTCGACGCTGCATGGCTCGGCCTCGGGGACCGACTGGTACCTGACCCTCGCCGGTCGTGACTCGATCCCGCTCACGATCACCTTGCATGGTGACAGTCTGATCGCGCTCTCGGACAAGTACGAGAGCATCCTCCGGAAGGGGACCGTGGTGCAGGTGCGGACCGCCACGGTGCGCACGGAGGCGGGGATGGAAGGGAAACTGGTCGCCACCTACGATTCGCCGAGTGGCCAGGAACTGGTCACGGGGACACTGACGGCGACGCGGACGGGAACTCCGTAGATTCCCGACTCCGCTCGTGGTTTGTGTCCCGTCTCGTGAGATGAGTGCCCAGATGATCGCCACCCCGCAGCGTCCCTCGGTGTTCCCCTGCCGCGCCGTCGTGCTGGGCCTCCTCCTCGGGCTGGCACCGCTCCGTGCCCAGAGCCGACCGGCTCCGACGGTCGACCCGGTCGGGACGGGTGCCGGCCAGCGTCCGCTGCCGGGTCCGGTCTACGAGTCTCCCGCGTTCAGTCGCGCCGTGTTGCGCGGCACCCGGACGCGGACCGGGCGACCGGGGGGCGGGAACTGGGTTCAGCACGCCCGCTACCGCATCCGGGTGGCACTGGATCCGGCGACTCACCTGGTGACGGGGCATGAGACGGTCACCTACCTGAACCGCTCGCCCGACTCGCTGCAACGCCTGATGGTCCACCTCCGCCAGAATGTCTTTGCCGAGGGCGTGGCCCGGCGGGAGGCCGCACCGATCACCGGAGGGATCGCGCTGGGCGATGTGGCGGTCGACGGCGAGGTGGTCCCCGCGGCTCTGGGGGGGGGACGCGGGGGACGGCCGACTGGCTATCGGGTGGACGGCACCGTGATGACGATCCCGCTCGTGCAGCCACTCCTGCCAGGCGATTCACTGACGCTCGGGATGACCTGGTCCTTCCATCCGGCCGAATCGCCATCTGACGGCCGTCAGGGGTGGGAAGACCGGGTCTACCAGATCGGCTACTGGTATCCGCAGGTCGCGGTCTACGACGACGTCGATGGCTGGGTCGCGGATCCATACCTGCTCGAGGCCGAGTTCTACATGGATCCGGCCGACTACGACGTGCGGATCACCGTCCCCCGTGGCTGGGTGGTGGGTGCCACCGGCACCCTCCGGAATCCGCAGGAGGTGCTGTCACGGGAGACCCGCGACTCCCTGATCGTGGCACGGCGGAGTGGTCGGGTGGTTCGCATCCTGACCCCGGGCCCGGCGGCCGCCCGACACTTCGTCGGGTCCGGTTCCACTGCCACCTGGCACTTCATCGCGGACAGTGTGCGCGACTTCGTCTGGGGTACGAGTGACACCTATGCGTGGGACGCGACGCGCGCGCTGCTCCCGGGCCCCGGGCAGGCCGCTCCCGACACCGTCGATATCCACAGTTTCTTCCGACTCATCCCGCGTGCCCGTGCCTGGGAACAGGGCGGGGCACGCTTCACGCGAGATGCGATCGAACAGCTCTCCAGGTACCTGTGGACGTACCCGTGGCCACAGATGACCTCGATGGAGGGTGTACTGACCAGCGGCGGGATGGAATACCCGATGCTGACGGTGATGACACCGTACACCGATACACTGTCCCTCGCTGGCGACCTGATGCACGAGACCGGGCACATGTGGTTCCCGATGCAGGTGGGTTCGAACGAGACGCGGGCACCGTGGATGGACGAGGGGTTCACCCAGTTCAACGTGGCGCAGGCGATGCGCCCCCTGTATGGGGAACCACGGCAGGGTGGCCGACCGAATGATTCCGAGCCGGGGCAACGTGCGCTCTACTTTCGCGCGGCTCGGGCCGGTCAGGATGCTCCGCTCATGTGGCCGGGTGACGACTATCCGCGGTCGCTCTACGTCCTGATGCAATACGACAAGACCGCACAGGTCCTCGGGGCCCTTCGAGGTGTGCTTGGCGAGGCGCCTTTTCATCAGGCCCTCCGCGAGTATGGTCGGCGCTGGATCGGGCGCCATCCTGCACCCTGGGATTTCTTCAACACCATCGAGGATGTCACGGGGCAGGATCTTGACTGGTTCTGGGAGAGCTGGTTCGCACACGGATGGGCGCTTGATCAGGCGATCGAGGGTGTCGTGCCGGACGGCGATTCGGTGACGATCACGATCGTCGACCGTGGCCTCGTGCCGATGCCGGTCGACCTGGCCATCTCGCGAGCGGACGGGACCACGACTTCGCATCGGATCCCGGTGGCTCGGTGGCTCACCGGTGCCCGGCGCACCACGCTGACCGTGCCGTCCCGACCCGCCGTGACCGCGGTCGTCATCGATCCGGACGGCCACTATCCCGATCTCGACCGCCGGAACCAGCAGTGGCGGGCCGCCGCCGGCTCGCCCTGACCCGAGCCTGACGGATCGTTCGTCGGAGCCTATCTTTCGGACCCATTCCAACCGCGGAGCCCTGTCCACGATGCTCGTCCTCGCCCTGCTCGCCCTGACCTTGCCCGCCGACACCGTGCGCTACGAGGTGTCGTTCCCGAATGCTGCCCACCACGAGGCACAGGTCACGCTGACCGTGGCGACCGATGGCCGGAAGCCGGTGGTCGTCCGGATGAGCCGCTCGTCGCCCGGCCGCTACGCGATGCACGAGTTCGCGAAGAACGTGTACAGCGTCAGTGCGGTCGATGGGCGCGGCCGGGTCCTCCCGGTGACGACGACCGATCCGTACAGCTGGCACATCCCGGCACCGGCCGGGGTCATCCGGATGACGTACACCGTGTTTGCCGATCGTGCCGGCGGGACGTACACGGGGATTGACCGGACGCACGCACACATGAACATGCCGGCAACGTTCGCGTGGGCCGAGGGCCATGAGCAGGAACCGATCACGATCGCGTTCACGGTGCCGGCGGGGAGCAACTGGCGCGCCGCCACCCAGCTCATGCCGACACGTGACCCCATGCGATTCACTGCGCCCGACATGCAGTATTTCATGGACTCGCCGACCGAGTTGAGCGACCACATGGTCCGCAGTTGGACGGTCGCCGGTCCAGGAGGGCGGGTCGACACGCTCCGCATCGCGATGCATCACACGGGGACTGACGCCGAGCTCGATGCCTACACCGAGATGGCGAAGAAGGTCGTGGCGGAGCAGGTGGCGATCTTCGGCGAGACGGCCCAGTACGACAACGGCACCTATACCTTCATCGCCGACTACCTGCCGTGGGCCTCCGGGGACGGGATGGAGCACCGCAACTCGACGATCATCGCGAGCACCGGATCACTCGCCCGCAGCGCGAGCGGCCTGATCGGCACGCTGTCCCATGAGTTCTTCCACTCCTGGAACATGGAACGCATCCGCTCGGCGATGATCGAGCCGTTCGATTTCACCACCGCCGATCCGTCCGACGCGCTCTGGTTCGGCGAGGGGTTCACGCAGTACTACGGCGGGCTCGTGCTCCATCGGGCCGGTCTGGTCGACGAAAATCGCTACATCGGCACCGCTGGCGGGATTGCCAACGCGGTGGCCACGACCACCGCGCGTCGCTACGGCTCGCCGATCGACATGTCGCTCCACGCGCCGTTTGTCGATGCCGCGACCGCGATTGATCCGACGAACTTCGGCAACACGTTCCTGTCCTACTACACCTATGGCGCCGGCATCGCGCTTGGGCTCGACCTCACGATCCGGGGCCGGTATCCTGGCAAGGACCTGGATGGCTTCATGCGGATGATGTGGCAGCGCTTCGGCGCAGGGCAGCATCATGCGGTGTCACACCCGTACACGATCGATGACATCCAGCAGACCCTGGGGGCGTATGTCGGCGATCCCGCCTTCGCGAAGGACTTCTTCGCGAGGTACGTCCATGGACGCGAGGCGCCCGACTACGCGGCGCTGCTCGCCCAGGCCGGGATCGTGCTCGCCCAGGCCAACCCGGATGACGCTGTGCTCGGTCGCGTGCGCACCTTCGGTGAGGACGGCGCGACCATCGAGTCGGGCACCGAGGTCGGCACACCGCTCTATGAGGCCGGCGTCGACCGCGGCGATGTGGTCCACAGCATCGACGGCAAGCCGGTGACGAGTGCGGCCGAGTGGCGGGCCCTCGAGTCGAGCCACAAGCCGGGCGATACCGTGCCGATCACGTTCACGTCTCGTGGGCAGGAGATCCGAGGCACCATCACCTTCGGGACCGATCCCCGCTTGACCGCTCGACCGATCGAAGCCGAGGGGGGAACCCTCACGCCCGCCCAGCGTGCCTTCCGGGCGGCCTGGCTCTCCAGCCGAGCACGCTGACGGTATCTTGAAGGGGCCATGTTCCCCTATCGAGACGAGAACCCTGCGATCCTGACCCCGATCGTGACGGTGGCCCTCATTGCGGCCAACGTTGCGGTCTGGGTGCTCGTGCAGGGGATGGGGGCCGATCCCATGCTCGCCCGGTCGGTCTGCCAGCTCGGCCTCATCCCCGGCGACCTGCTCGGACGACTGCCCATCGGGAGCGCCTTCCCGGTCGGCGCCGGGATGTCCTGTGTCATTGATGGCGGCACCCCGTGGCAGACGCTGGTGACCTCGATGTTCCTGCACGGTGGCTGGCTGCACCTGCTCGGCAACGTCTGGTTCCTCTGGGTCTTCGGCAACAATGTCGAGGATGCCATGGGCCACGGACGCTTCGCGATCTTCTACTTGCTGTGCGGGCTGGCTGCGGCCGGGGCGCAGGTGATGGTTGATCCGGCCTCCTCGACACCGATGGTCGGGGCCAGTGGCGCGATCAGTGGCGTGATGGGGGCCTACGCGATGTTCTATCCCCGGGTCAGGATCCACACCTTGGTGATCCTCGTCGTGCTCTTCTTCCGGGTGGCGATTCCGGCATGGGTGATGCTCGGCTACTGGTTCCTGCTGCAACTCGTGGGCTCGAACACCAGCGAGGTGGGCGGCGTTGCGTTCGCCGCCCATGCCGGCGGGTTCGCCGCGGGCGCGTTGCTCTGCCTGCCATTCCGTGACCCGGCACTCTGGGCCAAACGCACCGAACTCCTGGCCGCACGCGGCTGGGCCACATCCTCCGGAGGCGTCTTCCGATGAGCATCATGCCGACCCAGGGTCGGACCGTGCGACCGTCCCGCGATCCGGGCTATGTGCCGACCACGGAATGGCCGCCGCTTGGCCGGGTGTCGCGCAACGCCGGCGCGCCGCTCGATCTCGGCTGGGTGCGTTCCATCCGGATCAACCGCTCGGCGGTGGAACGTCGGGCGGCGAGCATCCCGACCCGCCGGAGCGTGAAGCAGGCGTGGCAGGCCGGTTGGTTGCTCCGCGCCGTCACCCTCATGGACCTGACCACCCTGCAGGGTGACGACACACCGGGTCGCGTGCGTCGACTCGCCGGCAAGGCACGGCAGCCCGTTCGGGCCGACCTGCTCGAGGCCGTGGGCATGGCCGGGACCCCGATCCACGTCGCCGCCCTCTGTGTCTACCATCCCTTCATCGAGACCGCCGTTCGGGCACTCGAGGGTAGCGGCATTCCGGTGGCTGCCGTGTCAACCGGCTTCCCCGCCGGACTTGCGCCCATGGCGACACGCCTCGCGGAGATCCGGGCAAGCGTCGAGGCCGGCGCGCATGAGATCGATATCGTGATCACCCGCGGCCACGTGCTGACCGGCAACTGGCAGGCCCTGTACGACGAGGTGCGCCGCTTTCGCGAGGCGTGTGGCGATGCGCACCTCAAGGCGATCCTCGGCACCGGTGACCTCGGCACGCTCACCGACGTCGCGCGCGCATCGCTGGTTGCGATGATGGCGGGCGCCGACTTCATCAAGACGAGTACCGGCAAGGAGAGCACGAACGCGACCTTGCCGGTCGGGCTCGTGATGGCCCGCGCGATCCGGAGTTGGCGTGAGGCGACCGGGCAGTTGGTCGGGCTCAAGCCGGCCGGCGGGATTCGCACCGCGAAGCAGTCGCTCGATTGGCTGGCCATGATCAAGGACGAGCTGGGGACCCGGTGGGCACAGCCGGATCTGTTCCGGTTCGGTGCCAGTTCGCTGCTCACCGATATCGAACGGCAGATCGAGCATCACGTGACCGGCCACTACTCGGCAGCCCATCGGCATCCGATGGGGTAAGGCGAGAGGCGAGAAGCGAGAGGACTCCGACCGTCTCGAGGTCGGCCCGCTGAATTCGCTGCACGACTCTCGCTGTTCGCTTCTCGCTTCCCGCTTCTCGCTTCTCGCTTCTCGAATAATCAGGGGCCACTCCCATGACTGATGTACGGACCGCCTTCGACACCCTCGCCTGGGGCCCTGCCCCGGAGTCTGCGGCCATTGCTCGCGAATGGCTCGACCGTCATGCGCGCCGCTTCGGCTGCTACGTGAACGGGAGATGGACCGAACCGACCGCGACATTCATGGTGAAGGATCCCGCCACCGGCACCGAACTCGCCCTGGTGAGCGAGTCCGACGCGAGGACCGTGGATATCGCTGTCACGGCAGCGCGGACGGCATTGCCATCGTGGCGCGCGCTCGGATGTCACGGTCGGTCGCGCTGGCTCTACGCGCTCGCACGCGGGGTGCAGCGCCGGTCCCGATTGCTCGCGGTGGTGGAGTCCCTTGACAACGGGAAGCCGATTCGGGAGTCGCGCGACATCGACATCCCGCTCGTGGCACGGCATTTCAGTCATCACGCCGGCTGGGCGCAGTTGCGCGACGAGGCCTTCCCGGGGATGACCGAAGTCGGTGTGGTGGGCCAGATCATCCCGTGGAACTTCCCGCTCCTGATGCTCTCATGGAAGATCGCGCCGGCGCTGGCGGCAGGGAACACCGTGGTGCTGAAGCCGGCCGAGTTCACGCCGCTCAGCGCGCTCTGCTTCGCGGACCTGCTGGATGAGATCGGCTTCCCGCCGGGCGTGATCAACATCATCACCGGCGACGGGGAGACCGGGCAGGCGCTCGTCGCGCACGCGGGCGTCGACAAGATCGCCTTCACCGGGTCGACCGAGGTTGGCCGTTCGATCCGGGTGGCCACCGCCGGCACGGGCAAGAAGCTGACTCTCGAACTCGGTGGGAAGTCACCGTTCATCGTCTTTGCGGATGCCGACCTCGACTCGGTCGTCGAGGGAGTGGTCGATGCGATCTGGTTCAACCAGGGGCAGGTGTGCTGTGCCGGATCGCGGATCCTCGTGGCCGAGGAGATCGCCGAGGCACTGACCACGAAGCTCCGTGCCAGGATGGAGACCCTCCGGGTCGGCTCGCCCCTCGACAAGGCGGTCGATATCGGTGCGATCGTGGCTCCCGTGCAGCTCGAGCGGATCGGCACGCTGGTGGAGCAGGGGAAGCGCGAGGGAGCGACCTGTTGGCAACCGAGCTGGTCCGTGCCCGACGCCGGACTGTTCTTCCCCCCGACGCTCTTCACCGATGTCACCCCGGCCGCCACGATTGCGCAGGAGGAGATCTTCGGACCCGTGGTGGTGTTGATGACCTTCCGCAATCATGCCGACGCGGTCGAATTGGCGAACAACACCCGATACGGCCTCGCGGCGAGTCTCTGGAGCGAGAACATCAATCTGGCGCTGGATGTGGCTCCGCAGCTCAAGGCCGGAACGGTCTGGATCAATTGCACCAACATGTTCGATGCGGCGAGTGGCTTCGGCGGGTATCGCGAGAGCGGTTACGGTCGCGAGGGCGGCCGGGAAGGGATGTTCGAATATCTGAGGGCGGGAAGGCGAGAAGGCGAGAAGGCGAGAGCGAGAGCAGGAGAGCAGGAGCGGACGCGAGAGGCACGGGAACTCGATCCTGGAGAGCTGCCCGCACTCGACCGGACGCCGAAGCTGTACATCGGTGGCAAGCAGGTGCGTGCCGACAGTGGGTACGTCCTTCCCGTGCATGCGGCGGACGGGCGTCTGCTTGGCGAGGTCGGCCGCGGCAACCGGAAGGACATCCGGAACGCAGTCGAGGCAGCCCACAAGGGGCAGGCGGGTTGGTCGCGTGCCACGGCACACCTGCGTTCCCAGGTCCTGCACTACCTCGGAGAGAACCTTTCGGCACGCGAGGCGGAATTCGCGGAACGGCTCCGTGCCGTATCAGGTCTCGATGGGCGCGCCGAGGTGGCGGCGGCGATCGAGTGCTGCTTCGTGTGGGCGGCATGGGCCGACAAGTACGATGGCGCCGTCCATCACACGCCGCACCGCAACGTGACGCTGGCCATGCCCGAGGCGCTGGGTGTGATCGGCGTGCTTTGTCCCGACGAGTCGCCGTTGCTCGGTTTCCTTGCGCTGGTGCTCCCGGCCATCGCGATGGGGAATGCTGTCATCGCGATCCCCTCGCGCAGCCATCCGCTCATGGCCACCGACTGCTACCAGGTGCTCGACACGTCGGATCTGCCGGCAGGAGTGGTGAATATCGTGACCGGGCAGGTCGCGGAGCTGTTGCCGTCCCTGGCCGGCCACGACGACGTTGATGGGCTCTGGGTGCAGGGTACGCACGCCGAGGTGATGGAAGCAGAGCGCTTGTCGGTGGGGAACATGAAGCGGACGTGGGGCGAGTGGCATGAGTGCGACTGGAGCGATCGGACTCGGGATCAGGCATTGCTCCGCCACGCGACCCAGGTGAAGAACATCTGGGTGCCATACGGCGCGTGAGGTTCCGGGATGGGGGGTGATCGGCCGCCATCCGCAGCGGCTAGAGTCCTGCCGCGACCACCACATCCATGCCGAGCTCCTTGGCGAGCACCTCGGCCTTCCGTTGGGCGCCCCAGACCTCGAGGGAGAGATCGGCGGCCTTGATCCGCGGGTAGGCGCGGATCACGCAGCGATCCTCGAGCAGGGTGACCGTCATGTGATCGACGCTGGAGGTGTGGCCGCGATCCAGGCCGTCAGCCACGCGGAGGAGTGCGCTCACCCGACGGACCATCTGCTGGTCGGCGGGGTCGAGCTGGCGGAATGCCTCGTGTCGGCGTGACGGCCCGGCCTTCCGGTGGTAGCGGGACACCAGCGCCACGATTGCCCGGTCTCGTGCGGCGAGCCCGAGCCGTTCGGCGTGCATGATGAGCTGGTACGAATGCTTGTGGTGCTTCCGGTACGACACCAGCTGCCCGACATCGTGGAGGAGCGCTGCCGCCTCGAGGAACCAGCGTTCCTCGGGGGTGGCCCCGAGCGGTTCGGCAAGTTGGTCGAAGAGCGCCAGGGCCAGATGGCGCACCTGTTCGACGTGACGGCGATCGCCACGACAGCGATCCACGAATTCGCGGAGCGGCTTGAGGGGATCGCTCGCGCGTGGGACGGCGGCGTCCTGGCCCACCATCTCCAGCAGCAACCCTTCGCGGAGCCCGTAGGCACTCACCTGCATCTCGCGGGCGTCGAGCAATTGCAGCAATTCGGCCGTGACGGCGACGCCGGCGAGAATGATGTCGGCACGCTGCGGATTGAGGCCGGGGATCGCCGCGCGCGAGCTGATGCTGCGTGTCGCGAGCAGTTCGAGCAGGCTCTCGACTTCGCCGGTGCCCACAGTGGTGCCATGGATCGGCGAGGTCGGGTGTCCGCGACGTGCGGCCGCCATGCGGGCGAGGTTCGTGAACGACCCGCCCGACCCGATCAGGGTCGCCTGGCGCCAGTCACGCCAGGGGAAGGCCTTCTTGAGCGCGGCTCGGGCCGACTTCCGCATGGCGGACACCTGTCGACGCGCGTCCGCCCGGTCGGGGTTCCGATGCTGTTCGGTCAGGCGCACCGCGCCGAGCGGGAGCGAGGTGGTGTTTTCGACCAGTCCGTCGACCGCACCGATCAGCTCAAGCGAGCCACCACCGATGTCGGCCACGATGGCGCGGGTATGCTCGAGCTGGAAGTGATGGGCGACCGAGCGCCAGGAGAGCTGGGCCTCGCGATCCGAATCGATGACGGTGAGCGGGATCCCGAGTTCACGGCGGATGCGCTCCGCGAAGGCGGGACCGTTGCTCGCCTCGCGCATCGCGGACGTGGCGACCGCCACCAGGCGAGACACTCCGCGACGGGTGGCCATCTCGGTCATGCGGGCGAGTGCCCGGAATGCCGCCTCCATCGCCTCGGGATCGAGGGCGCCGTGTCGCGCGAGGCCGGTGGCCAGCCGAGGTTGATCCTTGACCTCGTCTATGACCTCGAGTCCGGTGACCGGGTCCCACTCCGCGATCAGCAGCCGGATCGAGTTGGACCCGACATCGATCGCGCCGAGTCGTTCGCGCGGACCCGTGTCGGCGCTCACGTCGAGGACGCTCGCTCGTCTTCGGCGTGGTGCTTGATCGATTTCCCCTCCACGAGGAACACCACTTCCTCGGCGATGTTGGTGGCCAGATCGGCGACCCGTTCGAGGTTGCGCGAGACCAGGAAGAGTTCCATCCCGGTCCCGATCATTTGCGGATCCTCCATCATGTGCGTCAGCAGGATCCGGAACACCGACCCATGGAGGGCGTCGACCTTGTCATCCCGCCGACAGATCTCCCGGCCGGCCTCGGCGTCCCCCCGAATGACCGCCTCGAGCGCATCGGCCAGCATCTGCCGGGCCTGGCGCGCCATCTCGACGATCTCGGGTTCGGGCGTGATCGGGCGGCTCTGGGCCAGGCGATCGGCCGACTGGGCGATGTTCACGGCATGGTCGCCGACCCGTTCGAGGTCATTGGCGATCCGGAGCGCGCTGATCAGCATGCGGAGATCGCGCGCCATCGGTTGCTGCAGGGCGAGCAGCGAGATGCACTGCTCCTCGAGCTCGACCTCCATCGCATTGATCACCCGGTCGCCGGCAATCACCCGCTGCGCCTTGTCGAGATCGCGTTCCAGCAGCGCCTCCACCGCGAGGCCGAGGGCCGACTCGGCCTCGCCGGACATCGTGAGCAGGCGCGACTTGACGTCGTGCAGTTCCTCGTGAAAGTGCCGATGGCCGTCGCCGCTCATCCGAACCTCCCGGTGATGTACGCCTCGGTCCGCTCATGGGCCGGAGTGGTGAAGATCTGGTCGGTCTCGCCGAATTCGATGAGGCGGCCTGCGTCGAAGAATCCGGTCTGGCCCGCGACGCGAGCAGCCTGCTGCATGTTGTGGGTCACGATCACGATCGTGTACTCCTGCTTGAGTTCGAAGATCAGCTCCTCGATCCGACTGGTCGCGATCGGGTCGAGGGCCGAGCAGGGTTCATCCATCAATAGTAGGCTGGGGGCATTGGCCAGGGCCCGGGCGATGCAGAGTCGCTGCTGCTGCCCGCCGGACAGGCCGAGGGCCGGCTGGTCCAGTCGGTCCTTCACCTCGTCCCACAGCGCGGCGCGGCGGAGGCACCGTTCCACGACATCGGGGAGGTCGCGAGCGGGCACCAGGCCATTGAGTGCCGGCCCGTAGGCCACGTTCGCCTGGATCGACTTCGGGAACGGATTGGGACGCTGGAACACCATGCCGACCCGTTGCCGATGGGCCACCAGGTCGATGCCCGGGGCATACACCGGCTGGCCCTCGACCAGCAATTCCCCCGCAACACGGCTGTCGAGCACGAGATCGTTCATCCGGTTGATGCTGCGCAGGAAGGTGCTCTTGCCGCATCCGGATGGCCCGATGATCGCCGTGACCTCGTGGACCGGGATCGCGAGTGTCACGTCGTGCAGGGTCTGGTGCATGCCGTACCAGAAGGAGAAGCCGCGCGCCTCGACCGCGGGCGCGTCGGGGTGCGGGGCCGAGGCGGGCAGGCGGGGCGGGAACGGCGCACGCCCAGTGGTCACGGGGGCGTCGCTCATCCGAACCGCCCGGTGATGTACGCCTCGGTCTGGCTCTCGCGCGGGGTGGTGAAGACCTGTCGCGTGGGACCGTGCTCGACCATCCGCCCCATGTAGAAGAACGTCGTGGTGTCCGAGATGCGCGCGGCTTGCTGCATGTTGTGCGTCACGATCACGATGGTGTAGTCCCGCTTCAGTTCGAACACCAGCTCCTCGATGCGCTGGGTCCCGAGCGGATCGAGCGACGCGGTCGGCTCGTCGAGCAGGATCACCTCGGGTTCGGGGGCGATGGTGCGTGCGATGCAGAGTCGCTGCTGCTGCCCGCCGGACAGTCCCAGGGCACTGGCATGCAGGCGATCCTTCACCTCCTCCCAGAGCGCGGCCCGGTGGAGCGAGCGCTCCACGATGGCGGCGATCTCTGCGGTCGACCGTCCGCGATCAAGGCGCAAGCCGGCCGCGACGTTGTCGAAGATCGACATCGTCGGGAATGGGGTCGGCTTCTGGAACACCATCCCGACGCGACGACGGAGTCGCATCGGTGACACGTCCGCGGCGTGGATGTCGAGATCGTCGAGCAACACCCGTCCGACGATCCAGGCCTCCGGCGTGGTCTCGTGCATCCGGTTGAGCGTGCGGAGGAACGTCGACTTGCCACACCCCGAGGGCCCGATCAGCGCATGGACCTGGTGACGCGAAAAGCCAAGTGTGACATTCTTGACGGCAGTGAACTTGCCGTACATCGCACTGAGCTTGTCAGTGGAGAGCAGGGGAGGGGAGTCAGGCACGTGACCCGAACCGTTGACGAGTCGCGAGGCGTGCCAGGACACTGAGGAGCAGGACCACCAGGATCAGGACGAGAGCCGAGGTCCACGCGAGCCGGTGCCACTCGGGATAGGGTCCCGTCGCATACTTGTAGACCAGCAACGGCAGCGCGGCCATCGGCGCATCGAGCCTGGTCGAGAGGTACTCGCTGCCGAGGGCCGTGAAGAGCAGCGGGGCGGTCTCCCCGGAGATCCGAGCCACTGCGAGCAGGGACCCGGTCACGATGCCGGGGAGGGCCGTCCGCAGGACCACGGTGAGGGCGGTCCGCCACTCCGGATAGCCGAGTGCCAACGCCGCTTCGCGGAGCGAGGTCGGCACCAATCCCAGCAGTTCCTCGGTCGTTCGCATCACCATCGGGACCATCAGCACCGCCAGGGCGACCGAGCCCGCGAGCGCCGAGAAGTGCTGCTGGGTGGCGACAACCCAGGTCCAGGCAAAGACGCCGACCACGATCGATGGTGTGCCGTTGAGGACATCGGCCACGAACCGGGTGACGGTGGCGAGTCGACTGCCACGATATTCGGAGCAGTAGAAGCCGGCTGCGATGCCGATCGGCACGCCAGCGAGCGACGCCAACCCGACGATCGTGAGCGTGCCGAGGATCGCGTGCAGGATCCCCCCGCCGATCTCGCCGACCGGGGCCGGGGTGCTGGTCAGGAAGGTGAGCGAGAGCGATCCGGCACCGCGCACCACGAGCGAGCCGAGGATCAGGAGCAGCGGCAGCACGGCGGCCGCGACCGCCAGCAGCATCAACCCGACCATGACTCGGCTCTTGGTGCGGCGCCAGTGCCGACGATTCATGCCTGTCCCCCGCGCCGGGCCATGCGCCAGATGAGGAGTCGCGCCGCTGCGTTGATCACCACCGTGATCCCGAAGAGCAGGAGTGCGACGTATGTCAGGGCCGCGTAGTGCAGCGTCGAGCTCGCCTCGGCGAATTCATTGGCGATGGCGGCGGCCATGGAGTAGCCGGGCGCAAAGAGCGAGGTCGAGAGCTCGTGGCTGTTGCCGATCAGCATCGTCACCGCCATCGTCTCGCCCAGCGCGCGGCCGAGTCCGAGGATCACTGCACCCATGATCCCCGACTTGGCGTAGGGCACGATCGCGGTCGTGACTGCCTCCCATCGGGTCGCGCCCAGGGCCAGCGCCGCCTCGCGCTGCCCGCTCGGCACCGCCAGCAGTACCTCGCGCGAGACCGACATGATGTAGGGCATCACCATGATCGTGAGGATCAGGGCCGCCGAGAGGACCGACGGGCCGTAGATCGGACCGGCAAGAATCGGCAGGAAGCCGAGCGTCGCCTGCAGCCAGGGATAGATGGTGGCCTGCAGGAACGGGATCAGGACGAAGATGCCCCACAGCCCGTAGACCACGCTCGGGATCGCGGCCAGCAGCTCGATCATCATCGCGATCGGCTTCCGGATCGGGCCCGGCGCAAACTCCGTCAGGTAGATGGCGACACCGAGCGAGAGCGGCACCGCCAGCAGCAAGGCGATGGCAGAGGTGAGCAGTGTGCCGACGATCAAGGGCCATGCCCCGAACACCTCGCGGACCGGATCCCAGGTCGACGAGGTGATGAAGCCGGGGCCGAACGTCTCGATCGCGGGCGCTGCGCCGCGCACCAACTCCCCGAACAGGCCCAGCAACAGGATCGGCATGACCAGCGCGGCCAGGACCAGGACGCCCTTGTAGACGCGATCCCCGAGCGATCCCCCGGCGAGGGACCGCAGCGTGCCGGGTTTCAGCGGCGTGGGAGGGAGGTCAGCAGGCGAGCTCATCGAGATCCGAAGGTAAGGGGTGGAGGATGCTTCAGTCGTGTTCGCCGAGTGCGGCGATCCGCGGTTGCAGGCGCTCGATCACTGCGGTGGGCAAGGGCGCGTAGTGGAGTTCAGCGGCCTGCTGTTGCGCCTCGCTGCCGATCATCCAGGTCAGGAACTGCTGCATCGCCCGCGCCTTGCCGGTGTCGGCCATCTCGGGACGGATCAGGAGCCAGGTGAACGAGGCGATCGGGTAGGCGCCGGCTCCGGGTGCATTGGTGATCGAGACCCGGAAATCGGTCTCCGGACCGAAGTCGACGCCACCGGCCGCCGCGGTGACCGCCGCCAGCGTGGGCGGCACATACTCGCCGGTCGCGTTCAGTACCTCGGCGCTCGGCAAGTCATTCGACATGGCGTAGATCAGTTCGACATAGCCGATGGTGCCTGCGACCTGCTTGATCTGCTGCGTGACACCTTCATTGCCCTTGCCGCCGAGTCCGGTCGGCCAGTTCACCGCCTTGCCGACACCAACACGATCGCGCCAGTCGGGGGACACCTTTGCGAGGTAGTCAGTGAAGATGAACGAGGTCCCCGACCCATCCGATCGGTGTACCACAAGGAGATCCTGGTCGGGAAGTGCCACGCCCGGATTGAGCGCGACGAGTCGGGGATCGTTCCAGCGGCTGATGCGGCCCAGAAAGATGTCGGCAATGGTCGCGCCGTCGAGGCGAAGCGCCGCCACCCCCGGCAGGTTCCAGGTGAGCACGACGGCGCCGAGGACCGTGGGGACGTGCATCACCTGGCCGTCGACCGCCGCGATCTCCTCATCGGTCATCGGACTGTCGGTGGCACCGAATTCGACGGTGCCCAGCGTGTACTGCTTGATGCCGGCTCCCGATCCGAGTGACTGGTAGTTGATCTGGTGCCCGGTGCTGCGATAGAAGGTATCGAACCACTTCGAGTAGACCGGATTCGGAAAGGTTGCACCGGCACCGGTGAGCGCCTCGGTCTGTGGACCAGCCCCGCCGCCACAGGCGATCACGACTGCCAGCATGCTGGCGGCGAGTCCCGCGCGCAGGCATGAGGTCTGACGAGTTCCAGCGGACATGCAGCGCTCCTCGGGCAGGGAAAATCTGGGGTGTCTCAGAATCGGAATTCCGTCTGGAACAGCAGCGAGCGACGATGCGCCTCGAACGCGTTGTCGGGGGAGCCATGGTGCATCGAGAGCAGGTCCGCATCGAGCATCAGGCGGACATCCGGTGTGAGTCGGTACGCCACGCCGGCGATGAGGCGATGCTGGCGGCTGGTCGCCGGGTCCGGGACGGACGGTTCGCGCCCGGTATCGGGATCCCAGGCGTCGATGCGAGCGAGCAGGGTGATCGGTGCCACCGGCAGGTGGTAGACCCCGTAGGCACTGACCACGCGACCAGGGGTGTCGGGAGCGTCGTCAGCCGTCGAGTCCCGTGTCGCGGCGAGTTCGGCCCCGAGGGTGAGGCGTCGGGATTGCCATGAGATGATGCCGGCAAATCGGGAACGCGTCCCCCCCCCGTTCGAGGCGCCGAGGTGCCCGTATCCGGTGAGACGGAGGCCGCTCGCCGCGCCCCTGGCATCGCTCGAGGCCAGGCGCACCGAGATGCGCGCCGCGACATCCTTGTGCTGGTCGCCCGGGATGCGGTTGTAGCCTTCGCCGTTGTACACCCCGGCCACGAGATCGAGGGCGTCATCCCGCCAGTTCCCTGCGACACTCACGCCGAAGTCCGACGAGGTCAGGTAGCGCGTCCGATCGAGGGCCACGCTGCCCTGCATCCGGAATCCCCAGAGCGTCTCGATCCATTCGATCAGCGGCGTCTGGATCTCGCCGAGCTTCCAGGTGAGGGCACTGCCGTCCGGTTGCCACGCGACGTAGGCGTACTTGAGCCGGAGCAGGAGCTGATTCGTGTTCGGTCGACCGGGGTCGATATCCGTGGTGACCCTTGTGCTGATTCCATGGCGCATCGTGCCGCGAAGATTGATGTAGGCCCGATCGACATCGAAGTTGTTCGGGTGTGCCCCCGAGCCGAGCGTGGAATCCGTCCCGAGCTGATACCGGTAGTGGAGGTAGACGAGCCCATCGATGTGGAGCGTGGGTGCCTCCTGCCCCGCCATCGGGAAGGCGAGCCCGAGGAGGACGGCCCCGAGCATGGCGGGCCGGCAGTAGTTGGCCCGGGCACAGCGTCGCCGGTGGTCGGGTCGTGACATGCACCCAAAGTCGACGCTCGTGGTCACGGCCCGGCCGGTGCCCGGTCACAATCGGGTCACAATCGGTCCGGCTCACCCGCCGGGGGCGAGCCCCCGTTCCGCCGTCGGGACCGTGAACCGGATCGTGGTGCCTTGGCGGGGCGCACTCTCGGCGGCCACGCGGCCGCCATGAGCCTCGACCATGTGGCGCACGATCGCGAGCCCCAGGCCGGTGCCCCCCTCCTCCCGGGAACGTGCGGCGTCGACCCGATAGAACCGCTCGAAGACCCTGGTGAGATGTTCGGCCGGGATCCCGCTGCCGTTGTCGCGAACCTGAACTTCGACCATCGCGCCCTGTCTCGTGGCATGCACCTCGATCCGGCCCTCGGGACCGAGATGGCGGAGGGCATTGTCGAAGAGGTTGCCGAGCACCTGCCGCATCGCACTGGGGTCGGCGTGCACCTGCTCGGCGCCCTCGCCCAGGCTGATCGTGAGGGTCGTGGCCTGCTGTCGTGCCCGTTCCACCAGCGGGCTCCAGGCTTCCTCGACCACAGGCGTGAGTGCGAGGGCTTCCGGGCGCGGGGTCCACCGGCCGGATTCGATCCGCGACAGGTCGAGCAGGTCATCGACCAGGACCTGCATCCGTCTGGCGTTGCTGAGGATGGTCCCCAGGAATCGGGCCCGCGTGTCGGCATCGGGGTCGTCCGCGAGCAAGGTCTCGGCGTATCCCGAGATGCTGGTGAGTGGTGTCTTGAGCTCGTGCGAGACGTTGGCGACGAAGTCCTTCCGGACCACCTCGAGCCGACGGACGGTGGTGAGATCACGCAGGACCAGCAGCACGCCCCCATCCGCGAGGGGGCGTGAGTGCAACGAGACGATCCGGTCGCCGAGGGTGATCTCGCGCTGGTCTCCCTCACGGGAGGTGATGGCCGACGAGACCAGCTCGCGGGCGTCCTTGACGCGGAACAGGGTGCGGAGGTCCGGCAGGGGCGCGTCGGCGGCATAGCCGAGCATCGCACGTGCGGTCGGATTGGCCAGCACGATCTGCGACCGGGCATCCGCAGCGATGATTCCCTCTCCCATGGCTGCCACGATCGCGCTGCTGGCGGATTGGGTGCGAGCCAGTGCCTCGAAGCGATCGCCCAGTTCACGGTCAGCCTGGCGGAGCGCCCGTGTCAACTCGTCGATCTCGGGGATGGGCGACTGGGGGAATCGCAGCTGGCCGCCGGTCGCGATGGCACGCGCGACGGCCGTGAGCTGCGTGAGGGGCCTGCCGAGCGAGCGGCCAGCCATGAGGGCGACCCCACCCGCGAGCAGCAGGGCCAGACCGGTGGCGCCGATGCCAGGGGTCGCCCCCCCCCAGCGAACGATCAGCACCGCGATGCTGGTGAGCACGAGCGCGCCGAGGACCAGGCGAGTGGTGAGCCTCATCGGCTGGGGTCGGCCCGGAAGCGGTAGCCGAACCCGCGGAGCGTCTCGATCATCTCGCCGCTCTCCCGGAGCTTGTGCCGAAGCCGCTGGACGTGCATGTCCACGGTGCGGGTCTGGATGCCCGGCTGGGCGTCCCAGACCGCCTCGAGGAGCTGGCCGCGAGACTGCACTCGCCCGCGCCGCTCGAGCAGCACGACCAGGAGCTTGTACTCGGTCGCGGTCAGGTGGAGCTCCTCCCCGGCGATCGCGGCCCGATGTGCCCCGCGATCGACGGTGAGTGCGCCGGCGACGAGGGTGCTGCCGGCGGCGATCGGGGCGGCGGCGAGCCGCCTGAGCAGCGCCTGCACCCTGAGGGTGAGCTCGGCGGGCGAGAACGGCTTGGTGAGGTAGTCGTCGGCGCCGAGCGTGAGCCCCTTGATGCGGTCGGGCTCGTCGCGGCGTGCCGTCAGCATGATCACGCCGACATCGCGCGTCTCCTCCCGGCGTCGCAGCTCGGCCAAAACCTCATAGCCGGAGGCCCCCGGGAGCATCAGGTCGAGGACCACCACATCCGGCCGCTCGTTGCTGGCCACCTTGATCGCCTCGGGCCCGGTCGCGGCGGTCGAGACGCGATAGCCGGCCCGTGCCAGGTGATAGGTCACCAGGGCAGTGATATCGGGCTCATCGTCGACGACGAGGATGCGATACGACATCAGGACGTCCGATCGAGGCTGTCCCACCCGGAGGCGGTGCTGGGAGGAGGAGGTGATCGTGACCATATTTGGCTGGACGAATACGCATACCACCACGGTGACGCAAGCGCCACGGCGTTGCCCGAAACCTCCCTGTGACCGGAAAATTGCATCGTGACCCCAGCGACCATCCCGATCTTCCTGAACGGAAACCGCCTGACCATCCCGGCCGGTGAGTCGCTGGGGGCGGTGCTGGCCCGTACCGATGTCGACCTGCTGGCCCTCCTGATGGCCGGTCAGGCCCAGGCAGTGGACGGCCGCGGGATCGCCGTCGATCCCGATCAGCCGCTCAGCGCCGGGGCCATTCTCCGGGTCTATCGCTCGGCACGTCATCCGGACACCACCGATGCGTGACACGCTGCGCCGTCGCCCCAAGGCCGAGCTGCACGTCCATCTCGACGGCTCGCTCCGGCCGGAGACCATGATCGACTTGGCCACGGCGGCGGGGATCACCCTGCCTGCCAGCGACCCCGACTCCCTCCGGCGCTGGATGCTGGTGGACGACGCGCGCAACCTCGAGGAGTACCTCGCGCGGTTCGACCATACCATCGCCCTGCTCCAGACACCCGACGCGATCGAACGGGTCGCCCACGAGATGGTCCTGGACGCACATGCCGATGGCCTGCTCTATCTCGAGGTACGGTACTGTCCGGACCTCAGCATCCGGGAGGGCCTCTCCATGGACGAGGTGATCGCCGCCGAGTGGCGTGGACTGCAGCGCGGGATGCGGGAAACCGGGGTGGTGGCACGGATCATCAATTGCTCGCTCCGACACTACGATCCGCAGCAATCGGTCGCGATCGCGGAGCACTCGGTGCGGATGCGGGACCATGGCGTGGTGGGATTCGATCTCGCCGGTGGCGAGGCGGGTCGCCCGCCCGAACTCCACCGCGAGGCGTTCGACCGTGCGGCGCGAGGCGGTCTCGGCATCACCGTCCACGCCGGGGAGGCCGCAGGCTGGGAGAGCATCTTCGAGGCGATCCACAGCTGCCATGCCACCCGGATCGGCCACGGGACCCGACTCCACGAGAACCCCGACCTGCTCGCGTATGTCCGCGATCGCCGGATCCTGATCGAGACCAACATCACCAGCAACGTCCAGACCCATGCCGTGCCCGACGCGGCGTCGCACCCCGTGCGGCAGTACCTCGATGCCGGCATCGCCGTGACCCTCTGCACGGACTCCTGGCTGATGAGTGGCGTATCGCTGACCGACGAGTACCTTCTCGCTGAGCGGGCGCTCGGGTTCACCCGGGACGAACTCGACCGGATGATGCTCGCGGCGTTCGACCATAGCTTCCTCGCCTGGCCCGAACGGCAGGCCCTCCTCGCTCGTGCCACCGCCCTCCTGGGGACTCTTCCGTGATCCTGCCGCTCCTGCTGCAGACCCAGACCGCCGCCGAGCGCTTCGCCGCGCTTCGCGGCGGTCTCGATATCCCGCTGGGCCAGCGCCTCATCGGCGTGCTCGGCATCGCCGTCATGATCGGCCTCGCGGTGCTGCTCTCCTACGACCGGAAGCGGATCAACTGGCGGCTGGTCGCGAGTGGGGTGGCCCTGCAAGTGGTCTTCGGACTCGTCGTGCTCAAGACGCGTGTCGGCCACGCGGTGTTCGAGACGTTCGGTGGCTGGGTGACCGCGCTGCTCGGCTTCCAGGAACAGGGCGCACGGTTCGTCTTCGGGAATCTGGTCCAGAACAGCGTGCCGGTCGGTGTCCCGGATGCCACCGGCGTCGTGACCGCCACCGGCGGCATGGTGGCAAGCACCGGCGCGTACTTCGCGTTCAACGTCCTCCCGACGATCATCTTCTTCTCCGCGCTGATGTCCGTCCTCTACTACCTCGGCATCATGCAATGGGTCGTGAAGGGGCTCGCCTGGGGGATGCAGAAGACCCTCGGCACTTCCGGCGCCGAGACGCTCTCCGCATCAGGCAACATCTTCCTCGGACAGACCGAGGCCCCGCTGCTCATCAAGCCGTTCGTCGGCACGATGACCCGCTCCGAACTGGGGACGGTGATGGTCGGTGGTTTCGCGACCGTCGCGGGGGGCGTGCTCGCGGCGTACGTCGGGATGCTGTCGGGGATGCTGCCCGGGATCGCGAGTCACCTGCTGGCGGCGAGCGTGATGAACGCGCCCGCCGGGCTCTATCTCTCGAAGATCCTGGTCCCCGAGACGGAGACACCGGTCACCAAGGGTGACCTGTCGATGGCCGTCGATCCGGCCACTCGTGAAGGCAGCGTGATCGAGGCGGCAGCCAACGGGGCGGGGCAGGGTGTCCAACTCGCCATCAACGTCGCGGCGATGCTCATGGCGTTCATCGCGCTGGTCGCCATGCTCAATGCCGGCATCGGTTGGGCCGGCGGGCTCGTCGGCATGCCCGACATGTCACTCCAGTACCTGCTCGGCCAGCTGCTCCGGCCGCTCGCCTGGACGATGGGTGTGCCGTGGCACGACACCGCCTACGTCGGCGGCTTGATCGGTCTCAAGACCTCGCTCAACGAGTTCGTCGCGTACGCACAGTTTGCCACCGACCTCGGCAGCGGGCGGGTGCTCGACCCGCGCTCGGCCCTGATCTGCACCTACGCCCTGCTCGGGTTCGCCAACTTCTCGTCGATCGCCATCCAGATCGGCGGCATCGGCGGGCTGGCGCCCGAGCGCCGTGGCGAGATCGCCGCGCTCGGACTCCGCGCGATGATTCTCGGCAACCTGGCCGCATTCATCTCGGCCTCGCTGGCCGGCATGCTGGCATGATGACCGTTGCGGGGGGGGGAGGCGACCTGCGTGCAGCAGTCGAGGCGGTGCGTGCCCGCATCGGCGACGCGCAGCCACGCATCGGCATCGTGCTGGGTTCCGGCCTCGGCGGGCTGACCGAACGGGTGGCATCGGCCACCCGCATCGACTATGACCGGATTCCCGGTTTCCACGCGCCACGGGTGCCGGGCCATGCCGGCCAGCTCGTAGCCGGCACGCTCGCGGGAACCGCGGTGATCCTGCAAAGTGGCCGGTTCCACATGTACGAGGGGCATGATGCTGCGGCGGCCGCACTCCCGGTGCGCGTCTTCGCGGAACTCGGCGTCGAGACCTTGATCGTGACCAACGCCGCCGGCGGCGTGAACCCGGCCTTTGGCCCCGGCACGCTGATGCTGATCCGGGATCACCTCAACCTGACCGGTCGGACGCCGCTCGAGGGCCCGGCGCTGGAAGGCGAGGTACGCTTCCCGGACATGTCGGTGGCCTATGACGCCGATTTGCGCGCGCGGGCGCACGCGATGGCCGCATCACTCGATGTGCGGCTGGAGGAGGGCGTCTACGCCGGGCTGCTCGGTCCGAGCTACGAGACGCCGGCCGAGATCCGGATGCTCCGGACGATGGGGGCGGACGCGGTGGGGATGAGCACGGTGGTCGAGGTGATCGCGGCGCGGGCGCGTGGGATCCGCTGCCTCGGGATCTCGCTGATCACCAACGCCGCAGCGGGGGTGACCGAGGCACTGCTCGATCATGCCGACGTGATGGTGATCGCCAAGGAGGCGGGCGGGCGGCTCGCCGCCGTGGTCGAGGCGATGATGTAACATCCGAGAAGCGAGAAGCGAGAAGCGAGAAGCGAGAAGCGAGAAGCGAGCGCGCGCTCTCGCTTTCTCTCATACTCTCTTTCTCTCTTTCTCAGGCCCCATGCCAGACCGGACCGTTGCCCTGGCCGAGCCCGGGGCCAGCGGCGATCGCGCGGCGGAGGTAGTCCAGTGCCTGCCGGACGGCGGGCTCCAGATCGTGACCCTGGGCCATCCCTGCGGCGATGGCGGCGGAGAGGGTGCAGCCGGTGCCGTGCGTGGCACGCGTGATGATCCGCTTCCGGGTGTACCGTTCGATCTGATCCCGGGTCACCAGGATATCCACCAGGATATCACTGGCGAGGTGGCCGCCCTTGACCAGCGCTGCCGTGGCACCGAGTTCGACGAGGGCATGCGCCGCGGCGAGCATCGCCTCGGGGGTCCGGACGGCGAGCCCGGTCAGGAGCTCGGCTTCATCGAGGTTGGGGGTGATGCAGGTCGCGAGGGGGAGGAGCTGGTCGCGTACCGCGGCGATGGCATCCTCGTCGAGCAGGCGATCTCCCGACGTGGCAACCATGACCGGGTCGACCACGAGGCAGGGGGGGGAGAGGGCGGTGAGGCCCCGGACCACCGCCTCGACGACCTCCCGGGTGGCGAGCATCCCGGTCTTGACGGCGACCGGTGGCAGGTCCTCGGCGAGCGCCGCGAGCTGCTCGGCGATCACCGAGGTCGGGATGGGGTGAACTGCACGGACACCGAGGGTATTTTGTGCGGTGACGGCCGTGATCACGGTCGTCCCGAAACAGTCGTACGCCGCGAACGTCTTCAGGTCGGCCTGGATGCCGGCCCCTCCTCCGGAATCGGAGCCCGCAATGGTCAGCGTGATCGGTCGTGACGTGGGTGGCATGGTCACCCTCCCCTCTCCATGAGTCTGTTGACGCTCATCCGGGACCTGCATCGCCGAAAGGCCCGTGAACGTCGCGGACTGGCGCTTGCCGAAGGCGTGCGCCTTGTCGAAGAGATGCTCGCGGCGGAGGTGCCATGCAAGGGCGCCGTGGCCAGCCCGGCCCTCGAGAGCACGCCACGCGGCACCGACCTGCTCCGGACGCTTGCCGCACACGACATCGAGGTGGAACGGATCGACGACCGGCAACTCGCGGAAGTGGCCGCGACCGACCATCCACAGGGGATCGTGGTCGCCTATGTCCCTCGGAGCTGGTCGCTCGAGGAGGTGCAGGTCGCACCAGGGAGGCCCCTGCTGTTGCTCGACGGCGTCCAGGACCCCGGCAATGTCGGGACGATCGCCCGGACCGCGGTGGCCTTCGGCGCGGCCGGCCTCATCGCATTGCCCGGCACGGTCGATCTCACCAATCCCAAGGTGGTCCGCTCGGCTGCTGGCGCGCTGTTCCGGCTCCCGCACCTGCACGCTGATATCGATGGCATCCGCCAGTGGCTCTGGACCCGGTCGATCCCGATCTGGGCCACCACGATCGATGGCGTGGCCATCACCGACGACGAAACGGTGGGGCCGCTTGCGCTGGTACTCGGCAACGAGGGGGCCGGCATCTCGGCCGAACTGCTCGGTCAGGCAGGGCGGCGGGTCGGCATCCCGATCCGGAGCGAGGCCGAATCGCTCAATGTCGCGGTCGCGGCCGGCATCCTGCTCCACCGACTCGGTGGGCGGCCATGAGGTTCGATCTCGTGGCGCAGGCCCTCGCCGATCATCCGGCGATCTTCCTGGTCGGGTCGACCGTGTTCGGGCTGCTGCTCGGGTCCTTCCTCAATGTCTGCATCGTGCGCTGGCCCGCCGAGGAGTCGGTGGTCAAGCCGCGATCCCGGTGCCCGCAGTGTCGCGAGCTGATTGCGTGGTACGACAACATCCCGGTGGCGAGCTGGCTGGCACTCGGCGCCAAGTGCCGGCAGTGCGCGCTGCCGATCCCCTTCCTCTATCCGGCCGTCGAGCTGGCGGTCGGCGTGATCTGGCTCGGTGTCGCGTGGAGCCAGGGCCCGAGCATCGAGATGCTCCGGGGGGGGGTGTTCCTCACCATCCTGCTCGGCATCGCGATGACCGATGCCCGCGAATACATCATCCCCGATGAGTTCTCGATCGGCGGCGCCGTGCTCGGCATCCTGTTTGCACTCCTCGGAGGAGCACTGGCGTGGCCCGCCGCCCTGCTCGGCGCGGTGGTCGGCTATGCGCTGCTCTGGGTGGTGGCGGCGCTCGGCGAGAAGGCCTTCGGCGAGGAGGCGATGGGCGGCGGCGACATCAAGATGATGGCCATGCTCGGTGCCTTCCTCGGCTGGCCGGGTGTGCTGCTGACGCTCTTCCTCGGCGCTCTCCTCGGCACGATCGTCTTCCTGCCGCTCAAGCTCGCCGGCCGCGACAAGTTGGTGCCCTTCGGGATCTTCCTGGCGCTGGGCGGCGCCGCGACGTACCTGGTCGGCAGCCAGATCATCTCGTGGTACCAGGTGACGATGCTGGGGATGTAGGTCGACGAGAAGCGAGAGGCGAGAAGCGAGAGGCGAGAAGCGAGAAACGAGAAGCGAAGCCTCCGCCTTCTGACTTCTGACTTCCGACTCAGTGCTGCTCGACAATACGCCACGACCTGATCTGGAACGGATTGTCGGCATCGGGCGCATCGGGATGGCACTGCAGCGCGAACCAGTCCTCGGCCATCGCGATCCGCATCCGCGGCTTCCGGCAGTCGAGCACATGGCGGCCGAGGAAGACGGTATCGGCAAAGACGTCGGCGAAGGTCTGCTCGCCCAGATCGCCGAAGACCCAGAGGCGCCCGAGCCCGTCGACGCGGAGCATGCCGAACTCGAAGTGGCGTATCGACTCGCGTTCGAGGGTATCGAGACGGGCCTGGATGCTGGGCGACGGCGCCATCAGCTTGCCGCTGGGCCCGGGACTCGGCTGATTGGCGAGCTCGAGCGAAGCCCGTGTCCGTGCGAGTGCAGCGGGGCTGCGTTGATTCGGGCCGAGGTCGCGGCGAATGATGCCCAAGCGTGTGCCGTCGGGGGCGTAGACACCGATCGTGTAGGTCCACCCCTCGCCGAAGTAGTTCCGTGTCGGCGTCCCGAGCCAGGCGCCACTCGGCATGCTCCGGAATCTGGTCAGCGAGTCGGCGAGATCGAAGATCGAATCGCCGGGCCCGAGGAGTGTCCGGTGCTCGATGCCGTGGATGGCCCGACGTTCGATCGGCGGTCGCGGCGCCGGGCGACGAGCGCCGATATTCGCGTAGCCGTCGAACGAATCGACGGTTGCCGAGAGTGGCCATTCCATGCCGACCACGGGCGATTCATCCAGCAGCGTCCCGTCGCCTCGGAATCGGATCGTCGCACGAGATTCGTCGTAGACCACCAGCGTGTCGCCGTGTCCCCACATCTCGACGAGCCCGTGCACCTCACCGGGGCCGCTACCATCCCGGCCGAACCGGGCGAGTTCCGCGCCGGTGCTGTCATACACCCGAAGGAACGGGGACTCGTTCGGATCGTTGATCACGAGTCGGCCATCCGACAAGGCAGTGATCCAGGCCACACCATAGGGCTCGGCGTTGCCGAGCGTCAGGGCGCGTGGTTCGATATCGGGGAAATCTGCGGGGGCGCCCGGAGGCGGTGGGCCGGGCGTTCCGGAGTCGGCAGTGCAGCCGATCACACCGGAGAGCATGCTGAGCGTGGCGAGTGCTGCCCTTCGAGAGACGGAGATGGGAGCCCTCGCGTGACGTGGCGAATGTGCCTCAGATCGCGGCTTCCGCTAACCTTCAGGAAGCTACCCACTTGCCGGAGACTGGAACAGATGCGGACCGTTGCCCTGATCGCGAGCACTCTCCTCCTCGTCGCCTGCCGTGGTGAGGCGCCGGCCGCGGCCCAGCAACTCGACCAGGTCGAACTCGATGCGCTGATCGATTCGCTGATTCCGGGTGTCGAACGCGCCGCCGGGATGACCTTCAAGCACCGCCCCGCCGCCGCCGTCCGCACCAAGGAGCAGGTGCGCACCTTTCTGCTCGCCAAGCTGGCCGACGAACTGCCACCTGCGCGTCTCGAAGGGTTGAGCGCGGCCTACCGCCTCCTCGGCCTGCTGCCCGACACGCTCGACCTCGGCGCGATGTTCGTCGATCTCTACACGGAGCAGATCGCCGGCTTCTATGAACCCGATTCGCTGACGCTGTATGCCGTGGGTGGGTCGGGTCCGCTCGCGCTCCGTGGCATCCTGTCGCACGAGCTGGTGCACGCGTTGCAACACCAGTATGTGGCCCTCGACTCGATCCTCGACAATCGGGATGACGCCGACCGCCTCGCCGCGGCCCAGGCGGTGCTCGAGGGTCAGGCGACCCTCGTGATGGTCCTCACACTCTCGCCCGACCCCACGGTGCTGGCCAACGAGGAGACCTGGAGCCTGCTGCGATCGCAGCTGAGCGGTCCGGCCGAGGGGCTCGATGTCTTCAACAACGCGCCGACGGTGATCCGGACCGGTCTGGTGTTCCCGTATCTCGAGGGCGCCAGCTTCATGCGCTGGTTCATGCTGCAGCATCCCGGGCAGCAGCCGTTCGGCGACCTGATGCCGCAATCCACCGAGCAGATCCTGCATCCCGATCGCCTGACCCGGAACGATGCCCCGATCGCGCTCCGGTTCGACGACGACACCAGTGGCGTGATCTTCGAGGATACCTTCGGGGAATACGAGATGCTGGTGCTCCGGAGCGTGCTGGCCGGCATTGCCGCCGTCCCGACTGACGTGCCCCTCAACTGGGGGGGGGACAGGATGCGCGCCTATCGCACCCCTGATGGCCCCGCGCTCGTCTGGCACAGTGTCTGGGACACGCAGGCGGGTGCCACGAATTTCTCGTCGCGGGTGGCGAGCGGACTGCTCAAGCTGAAGCGCGAGGGCTACCGGACGACGATCACCGAGTTGCCGATCGGCCCGCGCCCTGGCGTGCAGGTCGTGATCGCGCCGGAGGGGTGGGCCAGGTGGGGGAGCTTGCCGGGGGTGCACTGAGCGAGAAGCGTGAAGCGAGAGGCGAGAGGGCAGGCCGCCGATCCCGTCGCGTGCCTCGCTTCTCGCTTCTCGCTTCTCGTCTCACGTCAACAGCTGATTCACCCCGAACGCGATCGCACCGAGCATCGCGCCGAACAGGTAGCCGAGCTTGACGATCAGGTCGAGCTCCTTCTGGGTCACGCGGCGGACGATCTCTTCCATCTTCTCGGTCGAGAAGCCGAGCACCTTCTCTTCGACCATCTCCTGGATCGACAGCCGCGCGACGATCTGGGGGACCTGCTCCTCGATCCAGGTCCAGGCACGCTCGTGCGCACTCTGGCGGAGCGCGGCGGTGGCCTCGGGCCCGAGCCACGATGAGGGTCGACCGATCGGTCGGTCGAGGAGGGCGGTGCCACTGGCAATGACCGCCTGACGGATCGCCTTCCGGCCGGCCTCGCTCGCGAGGGCGCGGCCGAGCAACTCGGGGGCCTTGTCGCGCAGGGCGCCGCGTGCGCCGTCGAGCAGCGAGTGACGGAGGGTGTCGCTCTGCAACGCACCGAGGAGCCAGCCACTCACCGTTGATTCGATCTCGGTGATCCGTTCCTGGCCGAGTGCCGCCATCCGCTCGGCGAGCGGTCGCTCGAGGATGCCGTGGATGCCACGACTGATCGAGAGCTTGACGCGCTCCCGGATCTCGGTCGACCGCACCGCCTCGACCAGCTTGTCGACGCCGGTCTTCTCGAACGCGGTGAGCAGCCGGTCCATCATCTTGTCGTTGACGACCACCTTCGCGAGCAACCGCTCGTGAATCATCATCTGGCGAACCGACCGGTCGAACGTCTCGCGGAGCGCGGTGGCGATCGTGGTGCGGAGCGAGCCATCGGAGACGAGCGTGCCGAGCTGCTCGACCGCGCCAGGGATCGCATCGGTGATGCCCTGCTCGACCACCGGCACCAACCCCGCCGGGATCCGCTCTCCCAGCGGCGTGGTGTCCTCGGCCATCCGCGCGAGTTGACCGGTCACGATCCGGTGGATGCCGGCGCTCACCTCGGGCGAGGTGGCCACCTGGGCGAGCCAGCGGTCGACCGAGGCACCGTCCTCGCCCTCCAATCGGTCGGCCCATCGGCTGGCGACGCCACGGAACTCGTCGGAGCCGACGTATTCCGTCAGGGAGCCGGCGAGACGGTCGCCGAAGTCGTCGACCGCCTTGGTGACCGCGGCCCGGGCCGTCGGGTCGAGTCGGTCGCCGATCGCCCCGTGCTCCTCGTCGAGCAGCTCATCGAGGATCCGGTCGAGGGCCTGGCCAAAAGCCGTCCGGACCTCCGGGGCCCGGAGCCGCTCGATCAGGTCGGTCGGGGTGAGGAGCCGCTCGCCCACCACCTTGCCGATCGCGGTGGCCAGGCGGGCCTTGTTCTTGGGGATCGCCCCGTGGAAGCGGAAGGGGCCCCATCGGCGTTCATCATGGGGGTGGAAGAGCATCCAGACGGCGATCGCGTTGGTGAGGCCGCCCGAGAGGGCACCGACGCCGATGGTGACCGCCGCGGCGATCCAGATTGATGGAGATTCCATAGGTGGCGGAATCTACGGGCATCTGGTGCAGACGCGTTGCACTGTGGAACGAGAAGCGAGGAGCAAGAGGGACAAACCGTACCAAACCGAGTCAGCCGGGTCGGTACTCGAAGCGCCGACTCGCTTCTCGCCTCTCGCTTCTCGCTTCTCGCTTCTCGCTTCTCGCTTCTCGCCAGTAGCCCCAATCCCGTTCCCCGGCTACCTTTGAGGGCTATGTTCGACGAGCTCTCCTCCAAGCTATCCGACACGCTCCGCCGGCTCACCGGCCGGGGGGTGTTGACCGAGGAAGCTGTCAAGGAAGGGCTCCGCGAAATTCGCCGGGTGCTCCTCGAGGCCGACGTGTCGTTCGATCTCACGCGTGAGTTCCTTGCGCGCGTGCAGGAGAAGGCGGTCGGGCAGGAGGTCCTCAAGGCGGTTCGTCCGGGGCAGCAGCTGGTCAAGGTGGTGTACGACGAACTGGTCGTGCTGCTCGGTGAGAAGCAGGCACCGATCGCGTTCAGTTCGGTGCCGCCGACGGTGATCCTGGTGGTGGGCTTGCAGGGGAGCGGCAAGACGACGACGGCGGGCAAGCTCGCCAAGCGTCTCAAGCTCGAGCAGAAGGCGCCGTTCCTGATCGCGGCCGATGTGTACCGGCCGGCCGCAGTCGATCAGTTGCGGGTGTTGTCGGAGCAGGTGCAGGTCGGGTTCCACGGTGAGCCGGGCGAGACCGACGTGGTCGGCATCGTCAGGCGCGGCATCGAGGCGGCGGGCAAGGCGCGCGCACGCTCGGTGATCGTCGACACCGCGGGTCGCTTGCAGATCGACGAGGACCTCATGCAGGAGCTGGTCCGGCTCAAGGCCGCGATCACCCCGCACGAGATCCTCCTGGTGGCCGACGGCATGACGGGGCAGGACGCGGTGCGGATCGCGCAGGGCTTCCATGACGCCCTCGGGATCACCGGTGTCGTGCTGACCAAGATGGACGGCGATGCCCGCGGTGGTGCGGCGCTCTCGATCTACGGGGTCACCAAGGCGCCGATCAAGTATGTCGGTGTGGGCGAGACGCTCGATGCGCTGGAGCCGTTCCATCCCGATCGGATGGCGGGCCGGATTCTCCAGCAGGGCGATATCCTCACCCTGGTCGAGAAGGCGCAGGCCGGTGTCGACGAACAGGAAGCCGAGCGGCTGGCCCGGAAGGCGGGGACGAAGAAGGGCCTCGACCTCGACGACTTCCTCGCCTCGATGCGGCAGATGCAGAAGCTCGGGCCGCTCAAGAATGTGCTCGGCATGTTGCCGGGCGTCGACGCGAAGATGCTCAAGAACGCGAACGTCGACGACAAGCGGATCAAGCATGTCGAGGCGATCGTGCTCTCGATGACGAAGCAGGAACGGAAGGATCCGTCGCTCATGAACGGATCACGCAGGGCCCGGGTGTCCCGTGGATCGGGTCGACCGGTGCAGGAGATCAATCAACTGCTCAAGCAGTTCGAGCAGATGCGGAAGTTCATGAAGTCCGCGGGCAAGGGGGGCATGAAGCTCCCGATGGGGGGCAAGATGCCCTTCGGTCCCCGCTAACAGCACCAGGAGAGCAAACGAATGGGTGTACGGATTCGCCTGCGCCGCGAGGGGCGCAAGAAGTTGCCGATGTACCGGATCGTGGTGGCCGACAAGAAGGCACCGCGTGATGGCCGGTTCATCGAGATGATCGGCACGTACCGTCCGAAGGACGCGACCGACAACATGACGGTCGACGTCGAGAAGGCGCGGGAGTGGATCGCCAAGGGCGCCACGCCGAGCGAGACGGTCGCCTCGTTGCTCAAGCGGGCCGGCGTCTAGCTCGCTGATGGCCGATGATGCCCCGGCACTGATCGTCGTGGGCCGGGTGCGGAAGCCGCACGGGCTCAAGGGCGAGTTGTCGATCTTCCCGCTCACCGACCAGCCCGACGAGGTGTTCGTCGCCGGGCGTGTCCTCACGATGCTCACCCTGGGCGGTGTGGCGGCGGGGACGGTGACGCTCGAGGCAGTGCGGGGCTATCACCGCGAGTGGTTGCTCCGGATGGTCGGACACACCACGCGGGAGGCGGTCGAGGGATACCGCGAGCATTTCCTCGCCGTGCCGCGCGAGACCCTCCCCGAGCTCGACGACGGGGAGGTCTATCAGCAGGATCTGGTCGGCTATGCCGTCCGGGACGCCGACGGCGAGCCGCTCGGGATCGTCTCGACGGTCTACGACCTGCCGGCGGGGCTGACGATCGAGGTGCAGGGTCCGAAGCGCGAGTTCCTGCTGCCGTTCCGGAGCGAGTATGTACTCGAGACCGACACGACGGCTCGGCGCCTGATGGTGTCGGTGCCCGACGGGTTGCTGGACTTGTGACGCTGCGGGTCGACGTGGTGACGCTGTTCCCGCAGGTGATGGCGCCGTTCCTCGAGGCGAGCATCCCGGGTCGGGCGGCGAAGGCGGGGAAGGTGCACTACCGGTTGGTGCAGCTGCGCGACTTCGCGCACGACCGGCACCAGACGGTCGACGACACCCCCTTCGGTGGGGGCGCGGGGATGGTGCTCAAGGCGGAGCCCATGCTTGAGGCGGTGGAGTCGCTGGGCCCGCGGACCGGCCCGGTGGTGGTGATGTCGGCGCGCGGGCGGCGGTTTGCCCATGCCGACGCGGTGCGGTGGTCGCTCGGGGATCAGCTCACCATCCTGTGCGGACACTACAAGGACATCGACCAGCGCGTGGTCGATCTGCTCGGCGCCGAGGAAGTCTCGATCGGTGATTTCGTGCTGACGGGGGGGGAACCAGCGGCGCTCTGCGTGATCGACGCCGTGGTCCGACTCCTGCCGGGCGCGATCGGCGATCACGAGTCGGCGAGTTCCGACTCGCATTACGACGGGTTGTTGAGCCCGCCGAGCTATACCAGGCCCGCGGAGGTGCGCGGGATGCCGGTCCCCGAGGTGCTGCTCTCGGGCAACCATGCGGCGATCGCCGCGTGGAGGCAGCAGGAAGCGGAACGGATCACTCACGAACGTCGCCCCGATCTCTGGGCTGCGTTCATGGCAACGGACCGTCCGGAGACGGACGGAAAGTCCTGACGACGAACCCGCGCACGGCGCGGAGGAGCACACGATGAGTCTCGAAATGATCGGCATTCTCGACCGCGAGGGACTGCGGGATGACGTCCCCAAGTTCGATGCCGGTGACACGATCAAGGTGATGGTGCGGGTTCGCGAAGGCGACAAGACCCGCCTGCAGGCATTCGAGGGCGTCGTGATCGCCCGCCGTGGCGGGGGCATCAACGAGACGTTCACGGTCCGGAAGGTCAGTGGCGGCGTCGGTGTCGAGCGGGTGTTCCCGCTCCACTCACCGCTCTGGGCGACGATCGAAGTGGTCCGCCGCGGCCGCGTCCGCCGAGCCAAGCTCTACTACCTGCGGAACCTCTCGGGCAAGGCGGCCCGGATCAAGGAGAAGCGGGATCGGTAGGGAAGTCGGAAGTTGGAAGTCAGAGGTCGGAAGTCGGAGCCAGCACAAATGGCTCTGACTTCCGACTTCCGATCTCCGAAGTAGCTTTTCCTCATGCCCCAATCACGTCTCCCCGGCCCCGGCCTCCTCGGGCTCGGCTTCGTCACCGACTTCCTCGATACCCTGGGCGTCGGTTCCTTTGCGGTGACCACCGCGGCCCTCAAGCTCGGGCAGGTGATCCCCGACGACGAGCTGCCCGGGACGCTCAACGTCGGCCACGCCCTCCCCACGACGCTCGAGTCGATCATCTTCCTCGGCATCATTGCCGTCGATCCCGTCACGATGGGCGGGATGGTGGTGGCATCGGGCATCGGCGCGTGGTTCGGCGCCGGCCGCGTCTCCGGATGGCCACGCCAGACGATCCAGCGCGCCATGGCGGTGGCGCTTCTGGTCACCGCGGTGTTCATCGTGCTCCGACAGGTCGGCCTCTTCCCGAGCGGCGGCAACGCGATCGGCCTGACCGGCCTGCCACTCCTGATCGCGATCGCCGCCAGTGCCATCATCGGTGCCTTGATCTCGCTCGGCATCGGCAACTACGCACCGACGATGGCGGTGACCTACATGCTCGGCATGGAGCCGCGCGCCGTCTTCCCGATCATGGCGACCTCGGGCGCGCTGATGCTGCTCGTCGCGGCGACACGGTTCTACCGTTCGGGGCGCTTCAATCGACGTGTCGCCCTCGGGCTCACGCTCGGCGGCATCCCCGGTGTTCTGGTGGCCGCCTACATCGTGAAGACACTCGAGGTCACCCTGCTGCTCTGGCTCGTGGTCGGCGTACTGTTGTATACCTCGTTCATGCTCTACCGCTCGTCACAACTCTCCCGGGAATCCGTCGCATGAAGATCACCGCCATCCGAGCGTATCAGGTCGACCTGCCCCTGCATGAGGGGAGCTACAAGTGGTCGGGCGGCAACGCCGTCTCGGTGTTCGATTCGACGGTGGTCGCAGTCGAGACCGACAGCGGCCTCACGGGATGGGGTGAGATCTGTCCGCTCGGCCCGGCCTATCTCCCGGCATATGCTGCCGGAGCACGCGCCGGGATCCGCGAGTTGGCACCGCACCTGATCGGCGCCGATCCGACCGCACTCGACGAGATCAACCGACGGATGGACGGTGCCATGCGCGGCCATCCCTACGTCAAGTCGGCACTCGACATCGCCTGCTGGGACATTTTGGGGCAGGTGGCGGGACTCCCGGTCGCCACGCTGCTCGGTGGCCATGTCGGCGAGGACTTCGTGCTCTACCGCGCGATCTCGCAGGAGTCACCCGATGCGATGGCGGCGAAGATCGCGGGTTACCGTGCCGAAGGGTATCGTCGGTTCCAGCTCAAGGTGGGCGGCGATCCGGACACGGACATCGAGCGGATCCGGGCGGCGGCCGCGGTGCTGGAGCGAGGTGACAAGCTGGTTGCCGACGCCAACACCGGTTGGACCCAGCACGAGGCGATGCGGGTCGCCGACGCGGTGCGCGATGTGGACGTCTACATCGAGCAGCCGTGCCTGAGCTACGAGGAATGCCTCGCGGTCCGGCGGCACACCCATCGACCGTTCGTGATTGACGAGGTGGTCGACGGGGTCGACATGGTGATCCGTGCCATCCACGACCAGGCCGCCGACGTGATCAATCTCAAGATCTCGAAGGTTGGTGGCCTCACCCGGGCCAGGCAGATCCGCGACCTCTGTGTGTCGATGGGCATCGCGATGACGATCGAGGACACATGGGGGGGGGACATCACCACCGCCGCGATCGCCCACCTGGCGCACAGCACGCCGGCGCGGTTGTTGTTCACCTCGACGGACTTCAATTCGTATGTGACGGTGTCGATCGCGGAGGGGGCGCCGCAGCGGGTGAACGGGCGGCTGGCCGCCTCGCGGGAGCCGGGCCTGGGTGTGCGCCCGCGGATGGAGGTGCTGGGGGAGGCGGTGTTCGACGTGAGACGTGAGACGTGAGACGTGAGATTCTCCCCGCCCCCGAGTGCAACAACGGCGGCGGGGCAGGGGCGGGGTAGGTGTTCGACCACGAACACGCCGCCTGGGCTTCCGGCCATCTCCTGATCGGCATCGATGAGGTCGGTCGCGGGCCGTTGGCTGGGCCGGTGGTGGCCGCGGCGGTGGTGTTCGCGGAAGGGCATGGCGGCATCCCGCGGATGCGCGACTCGAAGACGGTCACGCGTCGGGTGGAGCGTGAATTGCTCGCAGAGGCGGTCCGGGCCGAGTCACTCGCCTGGGGATTGGGTGCCGCGAGTGTCACCGAGATCGCCCGCCTCAACATTCGCCGTGCCACCGCGCTCGCGATGGAGCGCGCGCTCGCCCGCTGTCGCGCTCGCCTGGGCCACGAAGCAGCCGTGCACGTCCTGGTCGATGGACTTCCTGTCCCCGAGCTCGGCTGCCACCACGACGCCCTCGTCAAGGGCGATGCGCACTGTCACGCGATTGCCGCGGCGGCGATGCTCGCCAAGGTGACGCGCGACCTCTTGATGCGGCGGTTGAGTGCGCGTCGTCCCGGCTATGGCTGGGAGAGCAATGTCGGCTACGGCAGTGCCGGCCACATTGCGGCGCTCAGGGAGCTGGGGATGACGCCACACCATCGGGCGCAGTTCTGCCAGACGGCGGTGGGGCAGGGGATGCTGTTGTAGGCGGGTCCCCCCCCCTACCGCGTGAGTGCGCCGCGCAACCAGACCGCAACGAGTCCGAGCATCGCGACGCGGATGACGGTGGTACCGACGTCCGGCAGGTGATAGGCGGTGGCGATGCCTGGTGCACCATACCAGTAGTACAGTCCGAACGTGACGGCGCCGAGCACGGGTAGCACGCGCATCGAGTCGAGGCGGAACACGGCGACGATCGCGGCCACGAGCACCAGGCTCCCCACGCTCCATGCGGCGACCGTGAGATAGACCGACGGCGCGTTGGAGAGTGTCGTGTTGGTCGTCATGTAGTAGCCGACCACGAAGCCGGGAAAGGCTGCCACGAAGAGACCGAACGGATTGCGCATCCATGTCAGGCCGCGGCCTGAGGTGACGCTCTGCCGTGCGCTCCGCTTGCCGGCGAGGTCGATGCACGCCGACGTGGTGCAGTGGTTGCAATCCGAGCAGCGCGCCGAGCCGACCGCGATCAGCGGCGCCTGACCGTAGAGCTTCTCGACCGGGAGCACGGGGCAGATGGTGTTGCAGAACCCGCCGCGCCGCGAGACGAGGGTGCCCAGTCCGAGTGCGATCACGCCGACGACCAGGACGGTTGCGGCGAACGGCGCCGCGTGTTCGTTGAACAGGAACCGTCGGGCGGGGACCAGCACCATGAGGAGCAGGATGCCGACGGCCCAGAAGCCGAGCAGGACCGGTGTGGTCAGGGCCGGGCGGTGATGGCGATGGCCGGTCAGTTCGTTGAGCGTGGCCAGTGGGCAGACGTTCCGCCAGATCATCGGGTTGATCAGGAACACCGCCGGCAGGAGCGGGATGACATCGTTCCAGAGCAGGTTGAGTGTCGGCGTCGGCCACTGGGTGGCGGCGGCGAGGAGGACGACCAGCAGCATGACGCCGAGCCCGCGGGCGATGGACCAGAGCGGGCTGCGGGCGACGAGTGGCACTCGGATGGTGGTCATGGATGGTGATCCGGTGGGGTGGCATGCGATGGGGATCGGGGGGTGGCCCGTGGATGATAGTGCCGGAGGGGCTTGGTGTGTAGTTGACCGGCCTCTCCTGCGACCCCACACTTCGGAACCCCCACGTGGAGGCGCTCTGTCGTGCCAGTGGTTGCCATGCCTCGGCTGATCGGTGTTGTCGTGCTTGTCGCCCTCCTGATGGGGAGGGTGTTGGCGCAGTCGCCGCCCGACCGCTTCCTGCAACTCGACCGCGCCGATGCCGTGAAGGCGCAGATCGACTCGATGTGCGCGTGGGTGGGGCCGGTGGGGCTCGAGCAGCAGAATACACTCGTGGCCCAACTGGGTGACACCAGCGTGGCCGCCTCGCCGCACGAGCTGTTGCGGCTGCTCTGCACCCGGATGCGACTCCACCTGGAGGGGGTCTTCACCACCCTGGCGACCGGCGTGCCGATCGGACAGGGGTGGCCGAAGAGCATCCTCGCCACGGGGAAGCTGGTGGTGCGCACCGAGCCACAGAACGACACGGCGCTGGTCGTCCTCGCGGTGCTCGGGCTGCGCGATGGCCGGAACCAACGGTTCGGCGCACCCGAGACCCCAGGCCAGTTCGACTACCGTCCGGTCATGCCCATCCCGATTGGTGATGTGCTCGCGCCGATCGTCGCCGCGGTCCGGCGGGGTGGGGTGCCCGCCTTCCTTCAGCGCGCGTGCGTGTCGCTGGCCATCGATGTCGGTGACTTCGTCACGGCGCGGGACTGTGCCACTCGTGCGCTCGGCCAGGGGCGGGACTCGACCTGGCACCTCATGCGGATCACGGCCACGGCGTTCTGGCAACTTGACACCCTGCTGGGCGCCCGCGCCTTCCGTCTGGCGGCGCTCGCATCTCGGCCGGGACAACAGTCGCGCGATGAACTCGGGTCGCACCTCGAGGCACTCTTTCCGCTTGGAAAGGAGTGCGTCTCCTGCCGGCACGATGGGATCTTGAACGTGGGTCCAGGCGGTGCACACTCACTCAAGGACGGCCGGTTCTCCGATGTCGAGCGAGCGGAGTTGCGAGCGATGTCTCCCGAAGTGATCCTGCCGTGGCTCGAGGCGGCGGTGCAACGAGACGATGGACTCGTCACTCCAAGTGACGCCCAGCACTTCCACATGACCTCCGTGCCGGACGCCCGCTATCAGCAGATCTGGCGGACGGCCGACCCGTTGACGCGGAGGCTGTTCCGGCACTTCCATCGGACCGCGTATCGGACGTCCACATTCCGGGCGTGCGTGATCTGGACATCCTTCCCGCGCCCGCCCTGCGTGCCGCGCACGCTGCCACTCCCCGACACCTACATCGCGACCGCTCTCACCGCCGCCAACATCTGGGACCCCGCGACCGGGGTGCCGACCACGCTGCTCACCTGGGCGCTGGGGAGTGGTGACATGGGACGCAACCCGGGCGATCCCGATCGCGTGACGGTTGAGTGGCGACGCTCAGGTGTCGAGACGGGCGTCACCTGGGACTCGATCGTGGCGCTGCCGGTGCCACCGCGCCCGCGTGAGGAGAGCTGGCTGATGGCGGTGACCCCGATCCCGTCGGGACGTGCCCCGACCGTGAGCATGATCCTGACCCAGGGCGCCGCACGTCGTGGCGGCGTGTTCCTCGATCACCTGGCATCACTCGACACCGCCCGGATCGCAATCAGCGATCCGCTGCTCGGCCAGGTCGGGACCGGTGCCACCTGGATGCTCGGCGCCGACACGGTGCCGATGTCACCGTTCCGGGTGTTCGCCCGGAAGAGTGCGGTGACCCTGACCCATCAGGTGCGGTCGGATCGAACGATCGACGGCGCGCGGACACGCGTCCGAATCGTCGGTGACGACGAGACGAGTGGTGCGTTCGCGCGCGAGTTGGTGACGATCGCATTCCCGGTCGCAGTGTCGACGGGTGTCACCACGTTCCGTCAGGAGATCACGATGCCGGATCTCAAATCGGGCGCCTACCAGTTCGAGATCGCGCTGCTCGATGGCGACACGGTGCGCGCCACGCCACGCGCCGTGGCGTTCAGGGTGCGGTAGTCGACCCCACCCACCCCTTCCCCCGAACCACCCGACCAGGCAGTGCACCGGTGTGCTCCCCATTCCGGAGCACGATTCGGCCGTTGACGAGCACGTCGCGGACGCCGGTGGCGTACTGGTGCGGCTGCTCGTACGTCGCATGGTCGACGATCGTCGCGGGGTCGAACACCACCACGTCCGCAAAGTTGCCGACCACCAACGCACCACGCCCGATGATCCCGAGGTTCTCCGCCGGGAACGAAGTGAGCCGACGAATCGCCTCCTCGAGCGGAATGACCTTTTCCTCGCGAACATACTTGCCCAGCAGCCTGGCGAAGTTGCCGTAGGCGCGCGGATGCGTGCTCCGGTCGGTGAACGGCGGCTCGGGGGCCATGCTCCCCGCGTCGCTGTCGAACGACACCCACGGCAGCGCAATCTCCTTCTTGACGTTGTCCTCCGACATCAGGAAGTAGACCACCTGTACCCGACTGCCATCGGCGACGACCAGATCCATCGCGGTGTCGTAGATGTCGGTGCCGCGCTCCTTGGCGACGGCGGCGAGAGTCTGGCCGGTGTACTGCCGAAGCGAATCGTTCCGGAACCCCACCAGCAATGTCCCCTCGGCCCCCGCGCCCTGCATCAGGTTCTCCCACTCATCCTGGTGGGCCTGCATCTCCGCCTTGACGCGCTTCCGGATCGCGGGATCACGCAGTCGTGCCGCCCAGGCGTCGTAGCCACCCTCCTGGACCCAGGTCGGCATCGCCGCGTCGAGCCCGGTCGATCCCGCAGTGTAGAGATACATGTCTGCGGTGATCCGCTGGCCACCGGCGCGTGCGGCCTCGACCATCGCGATCACCGAGTCGAGCTTCCCCCAGTTCGACTCGCCCGCCGCCTTCAGGTGATAGATCTCCGCCGGGACGCCCGCCTCGCGCGAGATGGTGAGCAACTCGTCGACCGCCTCGAGCAACCGATTCCCCTCGCTCCGCATGTGCGAGATGTACATGCCGCCGAATTCGCCCGCCGCCTTCGAGAGGGCCACGAGTTCGGGTGTGTCCGAATACGAAGCCGGCGCGTAGATCAGTGAGGACCCGACGCCGAGCGCACCCTCCCGCATGCCGGTCCGCACCAGTTCCTGCATCCGGGTCAGCTCCTCGGCGGTCGGTGCACGGTTCTCGTACCCCAGCTCGTGAACCCGGACGGTGGTCGCGCCGACAAACGAGGCGACGTTGGTCGAGATCCCCTTCCGCTCGAGGAAGTCGAGATACTCGCCGAGCGTGGTCCAGGGCACCACGTCGCCACCGAGAAGCTCGCGGGCCTTGTCGGCCCCGTTGACATAGGCGGTGAAACCGTCGAGCCACTCGACCTTCATCGAGTCGTTCCACGGTCCCATCGACTCGCCCTCGCCGAACACCTCGAGGGTGACGCCTTGCCGGATATCACCCTGGGACCGGCCGTCGACGATCAGCGGCTCGGTCGCCCACGAGAGCATGTTGATGAAGCCCGGTGCGACGGCCATACCCGTGGCATCGATCACCGAGTCGGCGCGCCAGGTCGGCAGCACGCCGACCGCCACGATCTTGTCGTTAGTGATGGCGACATCGCCCACGTAGGGCGCACCGCCGTGGCCGTCGTAGATGGTGCCGCCCTGGATCACGACGTCGTACTTCTGGTAGCTCGTGCAGGCGGCGAGGAGGAGCAGGAGAGGTGCGAGGCGACGCATGGGAGGCTTTCGAGAAGCGAGAAGCGAGAGGCGAGAAGCGAGAAGCGAGAGGCGAGAAGCGAGAAGCGAGACGGCAGCCTACGGGTCTCGAGAATCTACCTCGGATTTCCGGGGTCGGCTTATCTTCCGCCCCATGCTGACACTCCTCGCTCTCCTCGCCCAGACCGCCCAGGCCACCCCACCGGCACCGGACACGACCCGCCTCCCCGTCGACCGGATTGCTTCCGTGTATGCCACTTCCCCAGGGGTCAGGGGGCCGGACACTCCGCACCGCGTCTACGACACCCGGAGTCGGATGTTCGTCGACGACGTCATGATGTTCTGGTCGCTCTCGCAGGCCGACGTCGTGATGTTTGGCGAACAACACGATGATCCCGGCACCCACGTGATGGAAGCCGCGGTGCTCGGATCGATCGGCCGGCCGGGTGCGCGCAAGATTCTCGCGATGGAGATGTTCGAGCGCGATGTGCAGCCAGTGCTCGACGCCTATCTCGTCGGGCGCGTGCCCGAGGACTCACTGACGGCGCTGGCGCGCCCGTGGCCGCGCTATGCCACCGATTATCGCCCGATGGTCGAGCTCGCGCGCCTGCACCGGTGGCCCGTGATCGCCGGCAACGTGCCGCGGCCGCTGGCGAGCGCGGTGGCGAAGGGTGGGCTCGCGGTGCTCGACACGCTCGATGCCACGACGCGGAGTCGGGTCGCGACGGATATCCAATGTGGGCACGACGCGTACTTCGACCGGTTCGCGGAGACGATGCGCCCGCATGTGCCGGGTGACACCGATGCCGACAAGGCGGCGGCACTCGAGCGCTACTACCAGGCGCAGTGCATCAAGGACGAGACGATGGCGGAGGCGGTGGTGCGCGCCATCCGGAACGTCGGTGGCGACGCGATCGTGCTGCACGTGAACGGGGCCTTCCACTCCGACTTCGGGCTCGGCACCGCCGCACGGATCCGGCGGCGGCTCCCCCAGGCACGGATGATGGCGGTAACCGGCATCCCCGTCGCCGACCTCGCGCACATCACGGTCAGCGACGAGGAGATGCGCAAGGCCGACTTCCTGATCTACACCCAGGCTCCGCCGGCCGCGGATTCCACGGCGAACTAGTTCGCCGTCCGCGGCAGGTAGGTAACCGCGTAGCACCTCACCCCTTGCGGTGAGGTGATCCCGCACACCCGCCCGATGTCGGGAATGTCCATGGTGGGCACCGAGAGGGTGCCACCGAGCTCCTCGACGAGGGCGGCGGTCACGTCGACATCATCCACGGTGCAGTACATCCCCCAGTGCGGTGGCATGTCGCCCATCGCGTCGGTCGGCGCCATCATGCCGGCGACGGCATGGCCGCCGTTGCTGAACGCCACGTAGCGGAAGCCCATGTTGGTCATCGTGGCACTGGTCCAGTCGAAAAGCGCACGGTAGAACGTGGCCGCCGTGTCGATGTCGGGTGTGATCAGCTCGATCCACGAGGGCACGCCGTGATGCGCCGGATCGGCGGTCATCCCCGGCGAACCCGCACCCTGCCAGATGTCGATCTGGGCACCGGTCGGGTCCCAGATCTCCGCCATCCGACCCTGGGGGCCGACATCGAACGCCGGCTTCGACTTGCCGCCCAGCGACAACGCCTCTTCGCTGACCTCGTCGGCATTGTCGACCTTGACCATCACGCCGATGCCCGGCGGCGTTCCCTCCGGGGTGTTCGGGCCGTGCAGGTCCCACATCCCGCCGATGTCCTTGCCGTTCACCTGGATGAGATGGCCCATGCCCGGCAGCTCGACGTACTGCCAGCCGAACAGGGTGCCAAAAAAGGTCTGTGCTTCATCGGGAGTCGGGGTGAGGACGTTGATCCAGCAGAAGTCGCCGGTGTTGCGCGGGCCGGTGGACATATGGAGCTCCAGTGTCGTGAAATGATGTTGCAAGGATGCGGTGACCCGGTGCGTGGTTGCAAGGACCAGGCGGGTCAGGATCCGAGTTGAAGCCACCCGATCACCGTGTCTGGCCATCCTGAAGCGGTCGTCTCGACGAGCGGCATGCCGGGATCGACCGTCCGGAGCACAGCGATGTTGCGTCCCACCGAGTGGTCGTCCGTCATCTGATTCCCGTCGATGGTATTGACGACGACGCCGGCGCAGGTGACACCGGCGCCATCGAGTGCCGCGAGGGTGAGCCGGGTGTGATTGAGCATGCCGAGCCGGTCGGCGGCGACGACCAGCACCCGGGCGCCGTGCGTGGCGGCCAGATCGAGCAGGGTGCAATCGGTCGCGAGCGGCGCCAGGAGGCCCCCGGCACCCTCGACCAGGGTGACGCGATGCGATCCGGCGAACGCGAGCATCTCACGCTTGATCGCCGGCATGTCGACCTCGGTGCCGTCGAGTTCAGCGGCGAGCGAGGGGGTGACCGGTTCGCGGTAGCGTCGGAGCGCCGCCCGCGGTGCATCCTGCCCGGTCGCGTCGGCGAGCAGCACACCATCTTCGCCCGGTTGCACCGACTCGGTCGTTCCCGATTCGACCAGTTTCAGCGCGAGGACGTCGACCCCGCGTTCCCGGAGCGCGCGCGCAAGTGCCGAGGTTACCCACGTCTTGCCGACTCCCGTGTCGGTCCCGGTCACCATCACCAGGTCAGGCACTGCACACCTCGCGAATCGAGGCATCGAGTGCATCGAACAGGGTGTCGAGTTCGGCGCACGTGATGGTGAGTGGTGGCATCACCACGATCGTGTCACCGAGCGGGCGCAGGAACACACCGCGCCGCTTGCAGGCCATCGTCACCTGCATGCCGATGCGCGCGGCGGCGGGGTAGGGGGTACGTGTCGTGATGTCGGCGACGAGTTCGACACCGAGTGCCAGGCCGAACCGTCGGATATCACCGACGTGCGGAAGGGGGCGGAGCGACTCCGCGCGACCGGCGAAATGTTCGATCGTGATGCGCAGCGTCGGCAACACGTCATCGAGCAGATCGGCCGAGGCGAGTGCGGCGGCGGCACCGAGCGCGTTGCCGGTGTAGGTGTGGCCGTGGAAGAAGGTACGGCCGGCCTCGGGTGGCCCCAGGAACCCTTCGAAGAGGCGTTCGGTGGTGAGGGTCGCGGCGAGCGGCAGGTAGCCGCCGGTCAGTCCCTTGGCGAGGCAGAGGATGTCGGGGTCCAGGTCGAGCAGCTCGCTCGCGAACCGGGCACCGCTCCGGCCCCAGCCGACCGCGACCTCGTCGGCGATGAACAGCGCGCCCGCATCCCGTGTGGCCTCGCGGAGGCGCTTCGCGTAGCCGTGGGGTTGGGTGATCATGCCGGCGGCGCCCTGCACGCCCGGTTCGATCATCACCGCTGCGATCTCGTCGGCGTGCTCGGCGATGATCCGTTCGGCCTCTTGTGTGCAGCGTTCGCCGCAGTCCTCGGATGACGCACCCATCGGACAGCGGTAGCGATGCGGCGACGGGAGGCGGATCGTCTCGAACAGGAGTGGCCGATAGATCTCGTGGAAGAGCTCGATGCCACCGAGCGACACCGCGCCGATCGTGTCGCCGTGGTAGGCCTCGCCGAGTGTCACGAAGCGGGTGCGCTTCCGATCGGCGGGGTTGTCGGTCTGTTGCCAGAACTGGTAGGCCATCTTCATCGCGATCTCGGTGGCCGTGCTGCCGTTGTCGCTGAAGAAGACGCGGGTGAGTGCGGCGGGTGTCATCGCGACGAGTCGTGCCGCGAGTTCGACCGCGGGCGCCGAGGCGTTGCCGAGGAAGGTGGCGTGGGCGATGCGACCGAGCTGGGCCGTGATCGCGGCGTCGATGCGGGGATTGCGGTGTCCGAACGCGTTGCACCAGAGCGAGGCGACCCCATCGAGGTAGCGCGTGCCGTCGGCATCGATCAGGTCGTGCCCGTCGCCGGCGACGATCATGAGCGGCTGTTCGTCGGCGTAGACCGAGTGGGGGGTGAACGGGTGCCAGACGTGTTGGCGGTCGAGTGCGTGCAGCGCGTCAGCGTCGAGAAGCGAGAAGCGTGAAGCGAGACTGGAATCGGACCGGCTCGCCTCTCGCCTCTCGCTTCCCGCTTCTCGCGTGTCGCTCACGCGGCGACCAGCTCGGCCACGGTGAATCCCGCGTCGCGGATCATCTGCAGGTCGGCGTCGTAGCCCGCGCCCGGGGTCGTGAGATAGCCCTCGACGAAGAGCGAGTTCGCGGGCCAGAGGGCGAGCGCTTGCATGCTGCGCAGGTTGACCTCGCGACCGCCAGCGATGCGGATGTCGCGCGTCGGGTTCACGAAGCGCATCATCGCCAGCGAGACGAGACACTCGTGCGGTGTCAGCCGGGGCTGATCGCCCATCGGGGTGCCGGGACGCGGATCGAGGAAGTTGACCGGGATCGATTCGACCTCGAGCTCGCGCAGGGTGAACGCGAGATCGATCCGGTCGTCGAGTGACTCTCCCATGCCGTAGATGCCCCCGCAGCAGGCCTCGAGTCCGGCCGCGTGCGCGCGCTCGATGGTGCCGACACGGTCGCGCCAGGTGTGGCTTCCCACCACTTCGCCGAAGAAGCGCTCGGACGTCTCGAGATTGTGATTGAATCGCGAGACACCCGCCGCCTTCAGTTGCTCCGCCTGACCGTCCCGGAGCAGTCCGAGCGAGGTGCAGATGTCGATCTGGTGCTCGGCCTTGATCCGGGTCACCGCGTCGCAGATGACATCGAGATCTCGGGCACTCGGACCACGCGTGGCGGTGACGATGCAGTACTTGACCGCACCCAGTGCGGCGGCTCGGGCGGCGCCGGCGACGATCTCGTCGGCGGTTTGGAGCTTCTCGCGGGCGAGCCCGGTGTCGTACCGGGCCGACTGGGAGCAGAAGCCGCAGTCCTCGGGGCAGGCCCCGAGCTTGGCATTCTGGAGCACATGGATTCGGACAGCGAGCCCATGGGCGGCGCGCCTCACCCTGAACGCCGCATCCAGCAAGGGTAGCAAGGCGTCCCGGGGCGCCTCGAGGACGGCGCGGGCATCGGCCCGGGAGGGGGCTTGGCCCGCGAGGGCGGCATCGGCGAGATCGGTCCAGAGGGTCATGAGGTCACGGGGTCGAGGTGGGAGGCTGGTGGTTCGGGCGTGGCGCATGCCGGTTCACGGTCTATACTTAGCCGCATTCGGGGGTGTAGCTCAGCTGGCAGAGCAACCGGCTTTTAACCGGCAGGTCGTGGGTTCGATCCCCACCGCCCCCATCGGATCCCTCCCCAAGATAGTCTTGAGCGTGGCCCATCACTTGCCGTATGAGGTGACATGCCCTAACTATGTGGGGTTGGCTCGGTTGCGAGCTCCGTGCTCCCCCTCGACGCGGTCCATATTTCCACTCTCAGGTTCCGGTAACCATGGCCTGGCGAACCTTGGCGCTCGACAATTGCGAATGGTCGGTCTCCGTCGCGGCGGAGATGCGTCCCGGGACCAGTGACTGGACCCTGGTCGCGGCGTTCCGATCGCCCACTCCCGAGATCCGGCGCGTGTGGGTCCCATTGCCGATCACCTCTTCCTCGAAGGCCGTGCTCTATGCGCGGGCCGATGCCCTCAGTCAGGATGATCTGGCCACGGCACTGCGTGAGCGTCTCAGTGCGTGACGCGACGCCCCAGGCGTGGTGCGCATCTCTTCTGGTCGATACTACAGCATACCTGACCCAGTGATCTCTCCTCGGGAGTCGTGTCGATGACGCATCCCCGTTCGGCGGTGCTTGCCACCGTGTTTCTTGCGGCCGCGTGTGGCCGGATGCAGGTGGCCGCGACCCCCGAACCGGAGGCACCGCCGTCGGTGCGACCGGTCGCCACCACCGCGGCGGCACCTCGACGCGCGGGACGCGTCCCACCGGTGCAGACGCCGGCCGACTCGGTGGCCGATGCCCGGGCCCTGGATTCGCTCCAGACGATCGAACCCGGTGCGGCCATTCCGGACCTGACCGTCAGCGACCTGACGCAACCGACGTGGGACCTCAATGTCGAGGCCTATGCCGATCATCCGCGCGTGGCATACTACGTCGACTATTTCACCGGTGCGGCGCGGGACCGCTTCCAGGTCTGGCTCGAGCGGATGCCGCGCTACGAGGCGCTCGTCCGCCAGGAGCTCACCAGCCGTGGCTTGCCGGGTGACCTCGTCTACCTCGCGCTGATCGAGTCGGGCTTCTCGACGGTGGCGGTGAGTCGGTCGCGGGCGGTGGGGATGTGGCAGTTCATGACGGCGACGGGCAAGGGCTACGGACTGACGATCAACGCGTGGGTGGATGAGCGGCGGGATCCGATCAAGGCGACCGATGCCGCCGCGCGCTATCTCACCGACCTGACCCGCCAGTTCGGCTCGCACTATCTCGCGGCGGCCGCCTACAATGGCGGGCCGGGTCGCGTCGGTCGGGGCCTCCTGCGGATCAGTGCATTGCAGGGGGGGGGAGATGAGGCGGTCGATCCGACCAGTGATGACATGTTCTTCGAACTGGCCGAGACCTCGTCGATCCATCAGGAGACGAAGGACTACGTCCCGAAACTGATCGCGGCCGCGCTGGTGGCGAAGGACCCCGAGAGCTACGGGTTCACCGTGCCCGACGACGTCGAGCCGTTCCCGCTCGACAGCGTCATGGTCGCGGGGGGGACCGGGCTCGACCTGATTGCCAGGCTCGCGGACACAACGCTGGAGGCGATCCGCGAGCTCAACCCGAGCCTGCTCCGCGGCATGACCCCCCCCGGTCGGCCGTATCCGGTCCGGGTCCCGACGGGGATGATGGCCGACGTCGCCGCGGCGTATGCCGCGACGCCGCCCGTCACGCGACCGGCAGTGCTCGCCCATGTGGTGCGACGCGGGGAGACGGTCTCCGGGATCGCGGCACGCTACGGCGTCTCGACCGACCTGCTGATGTCCTCGAACCGGGTGGCGCGGGCGCGCTCGCTCCAGGTCGGCACCACACTGTACATCCCCACCAACGCGAGCGACCTTCCCGCGACCGCCTTCTACGAGGCGGAGCCGACTCCACGCGCGCCCCTCAGTCACGTGGTGCGCGCGGGCGAGACGTTGAGCGCGATCGCGCGCCAATACAACGTGCCAATGGAGACGCTCAAGGCGAACAACGGCATCGGCCGGGACAATGTGATTCGGGCCGGCCAGAAGCTCACGATTCGCACGGTCGCGAGTGCACCGGCGCGCGCGGTGGCCCGGACCCACACCGTCAAGCGGGGCGAGACCGCCGGTGCCATCGCCGAACGCTACCACGTCGGCGTGAGCGTCCTGATCCAGGCCAACAAGCTGGGGCGGAACGGGACGATCCGGGTGGGGCAGAAGTTGCGGATCCCGTAGGGAAGTCAGGAGTCAGAAGTCAGAAGTCAGAAAAATACAGAAGGCCGGCTCCTTGAATTGGACCGGCCTTCCGTGCATTCCGACTTCCGACTTCCGTCTACGTCCCCTTGCGCATCCCACCCATCACGGCCCGTGAATATCGGCCGCGCACCTCGATCCCCTCGGCCATCTGTGCGGCGACGAGGGTCGGGCCCTTGTTGTACGCCTCGAGGGCGAGCGGGAGATTGTTGTCGAAGCGGTCGAGCAGGTCCCGCAGGTAGCTGAATCCGATCCGGAGGTTCACGTCGGGATTCATCAGGTCACTCGGGGCGAGTGTCGCCTCGTAACTGCGTGCGGTGGGGAGTCGGAGCTGGGTCAGCCCGACGGCCGACGCGTAGCTCGCGGCGGTGTTCTCGAAATTGCTCTCGATCTTGACGAGCTGGAAGCCGAGCGCGGGCGGCAGCCCGGCATCGACCGCGTGGTCATAGACTCGTGCCGCGAGATCGGCGGGAATGCGGTAGCGTCCCGAGAACTCGAGGATGCGATGGGCACGACCGAGCTCGTCACGGGTGGTGGCGAGTTCGTCTTCCATGAGGGCGAGCACCGACGCCGAGTCGGCCGGGGTTACCGATTCGGCAGTGGCCTCATGCTCTGGCGCAGGTGACAACATCGTCGCGATCGCGCCCAGCCCGGTGAAGGCGAGCGCGACCACGCCCAGTGCTGCGGTACGTACCAGGAACTTCCGTATCATCTACACTCCGACTTGCGAGTCATCTGCAATGGCTGGCGCGTGCCACGTCCCGCTGGCCCCACCGGCCTTTTCGAGGACGCGGATCCCTTCGATCCGTGCACCTCGATCGACTGCCTTGACCATGTCGAACACGGTCAGGCAGGTGACACTGACGGCCACGAGGGCCTCCATCTCCACCCCGGTCCGGGCCGTGGCCCGTGCCGTGGCGGTCACTTCGACGCCGGGCCACTCGGGCCGCGGCACCACCTGCACCTCGACCTTGTCGAGGGGCAGCGTGTGGCAGAGCGGGATGAGTTCCCCGGTCCGCTTGGCCGCCATGATGCCGGCCACCTCCGCCACGGTGAGGACGTCGCCCTTCCGGGCAGCTGCACTTTCGACCTCAGCCAGCGCCTCAGCCGACATGATGACCCGACCGATGGCGACCGCATGTCGGGCCGTCACAGGCTTGCGACCGACGTCAACCATCACGGCGCGGCCGGCGGGGTCGACGTGGGTCAGCGTCAACAGGCCTCCAGCGCGGCCAAATCGTCCATCAGCGAGGCCAGGGCGAGCTGCGGGTTGACGTTGCCCTGCGCCTGCTCACGGGCCTCGAGCACCCGACCGACGCCCTCCGCGGCCGCGGCGGTCGAGCGCCATGCGCCGGAGTTGGCACCGTCCCTGGCCTCGTCGGCAAGGGCCATCGCGAGGGCATCGAGCATCCCGGTGAACTCGCCCCGGGCCTGCGAGACTCCCTGACGGAGTGCCACGGCGGCCCGGGCGTCGGTGCCTTGGCGGACCGCCTCGAGCACCGCCCGGGCCGAGCTGGCGGCCTTGGAGCCCGCGGGGTCGCCGCCGGCCTGGAGGCGCCCGATCGAGCCCGACGCAGCCCGGAGGCTCGCCTCGTTGGCTGGAACGCCTGCCATTTCGGCCCACTCCGCGACCACGTCGTCGCTCAGGCGGCTCATCCGGATCGGAACCGAACGCGAGCGAATGGTCGTGAGGACCAGTCCGGCCTCCGGTGCCGTCAGGACGAAGAGGGCCCTGGCCGGCGGTTCTTCGAGGAGCTTGAGCAGCGCGTTGGCCGCCTCGGGACTCGATTCCTGGGGGACGAGGCGCTCGGCGTGGGCGACGATGAACACCCGCCAGCCGCCCTCGACGGCCGAGAGCGAGGCGCGTCGCTGGAGGAGCCTTGCGCTGGCGATCCCGTGGCTCGCCATCCCATCGGCGGCGCCCCACTGGCCGGTCGCGCGGCGCTCGGCCATCGCGGCCTCGAGCGAATCGGCGACCTCCTCGAGCTGCTTCTCGCCGTCGCCGGCCTTGGGGCGGGGGACGGGGACGAACCAGTGGAGGTCGGGGTGGACCAGTCCCAGCACCCGCATGCACGACGGGCAGGCGCCACACGGCTCGGCGGCCGGCTGCTCACAGAGCAACCGCTGGCCGAGCCAGAGCGCCAGGCGCTGCTTGCCGATGCCGAACTCTCCGGTGAGGAGGATCACCTGGGGCAGCCGGTCGGCGGTGATGGCTTCGGCCAGGCGACCTCGGAGGGTCTGGTGGCCGTGGAGCGGGGTCAACGTCATGCGCACAAGGTAGCGACCGGACGCCGAAATGGAAGTGACGAAGTGACGCACGGCGGAGCGAGAAAAGCGCATAACCATGCGGGTTTGCGGACGATACCCCCGCCGAAACGGCGCACATGGCGACTCATGTTCAGGTGTGAGTGCTCACTATAAATCACGGAAATGTGAGTGTGCGCTCATCGATATGTGTCAAGATGTTGGTGCGTAACGACTAAGCGAGAAGGGAGAAGCGAGAAGCGAGAAGCGAGCGGCGAGAGGCCCCGCAAAAAGTACGGGCGCAACATGTTGCGCCCGTACTCGCTGGCCGCTGGCCGCTCGCTTCTCGCTTCTCCCTTCTCCCTTCTCGCTTCTCGCGTTCGCCATCTGCTTGCCCCGACTCCGCGTCGGCCTTACTTTCTCGCGGCGATCCCGAGTAGCTCAGTTGGTAGAGCAGCTGACTGTTAATCAGCGGGTCGGGGGTTCAAGTCCCTCCTCGGGAGTGAAGATCCAGCAACGACTTAGGGCGACCCATGACGGGTCGCCCTTGTCGTGTCCGGGTGTGGCTCCCACCCTTACCTCCGGCGGTCTCGGCCCGCCAGCCGACTTCAGGGCTCCACAATCCGGTAGCGCTGCAATCTGTAGGGACGTTCCAGGTCACCGGTCCCGCAGGCCAGTGCGAGCCAGTGGCCCCGGACGGTCCCTGCGGTACCGGTGCGCCGACCGTCGACCATCAGGCGGCCAAGGAGCGTCGTGTCGGCGAACACGTCCAGGAATGTCGAGTCGTTGGCAACGTCGCCGTCAGTCGCGAGGTAAAGCGCCATCACGGCCGATGCCCTCGGCGGCATGAGACGCATTGGCCCCATCTACGCGTCCCTGGACCTCGGGCCGGACAACTCATCACTCGGCGTTCGACCGCGGGTCGCCGATTCCCCCCCCCCGGATTGTCTCCCGGAACACGCGGAAGATGTCGGGGTCGAGCAGCGCTCGCTCGACCTCGATGGCCATCTGCTCGAGGGCCATCGGGGAGGGCATGGCCCGCTTGTACGGTCGTTCGGTGGTCAGCGCGTCGTAGACATCGACGACGGCCAGGATCCGGGCCGTGATCGGGATCGCTGTACCGACGAGTCCATCCGGATATCCGGATCCATCGAACCGCTCGTGGTGGTGGCGAATGATGGGCCGAACCAGACGGAACGACTTGATCGGCTCACAGATGTGCTCGCCGGTCACGGGGTGCTGGCGCATCACGGCCCATTCTTCCTCGGTGAGCGGCCCCGGCTTGAGCAGGATCGCGTCGGGGACCACGACCTTGCCGATGTCATGCACGATTCCCGCGCGTTCGAGCGCCCGGATCTCCTGCGAGCAGAGGCCCATGCGTCGTCCGAGGGTGGCGCCGTACCGGGAGAGTCGCTCGCAGTGGCCTTCGGTGTACGGATCGCGCCCCTCGATGGTCCTGGCGAGCGCGAAGAGCACCAGCTCCGCGCGCTCCAGCTCGTCCGTGGCACGCTTGACACGCGCGAGCGAGCGCACCCGGGCGACCACCTCGAGTCGGTCGAACGGCTTCATGATGAAGTCGTCGGCGCCCGCATCGATGCCGCGAATCCGATCTTCCCGTCGTCCCAGACCGGTGAGCAGGATGACGGGGATGAACTGGGTCTCGGGGTTGCTCTTCAACTCGGCACAGACATCGAAACCGTTCGCCCCCGGCATCTTGACGTCCAGCAGGATCACGTCGGCCTGGAACTCCCTGACCATGCGCAGCGCCCCGGTGCCGTCCTCGGCGACCTGAACCTCGAAGCCTTCCTTCTGGAGGAGGCGAGACAGCACCGATCGAAGCTCCGGTTCGTCATCGGCCACCAGCACCCGGATCGGTCTGGACGCTGCTCCCGCCGGTGCAGTGCGCCCGGGCAGCGCCTGGATCGGCAGCGGGGTGCGCTGCCTGGCGAGACCATCCGGCTGTGGAAGGTGAGGTACAGACACGGGCAGAAACCTCCGGCAATCCGTATCGACCCGACTACCCGATCGCATTCCGACAGGGAGGAATCAGGCACGACCTCGGACCAACCTGAGAGACACGTATGACGGCTCTCGGGAATGTGGTTGCGCTCGTATGGGTAAACAAGTGCTGCTCTGGAAAGCGGGAACAGTACACAGGGCGACCCGCACGACCACTCTGACGCGAGCCACCATCCCGATGGACGCCGCTGTACGAGGCCGAGTGAGCGGGTGCGCTCGCCTTGATACACCACCGGCCGACGGGTACTATCCCCGTCATGCGACCCGGTCGGCCCACACTTCGTTCGCGCCTGATGGCGTGTGTCACCGCGCTGGCGGTGCTGCAGGGGCTGGTGGTCGCGCCATTTGTCGATGTCGCTCGCGATCACGATCCGCTGAGCTTCGCCGCCTGTCCGTCGGCGACACACCTCGAGCCCCCGATCGAAACGCACCGCGGCCTCGGCTGTCTGTTCCAGCTGGCAGCGACCCTGATCGGCACACCGCTGATCGCCGGACTCACCGTCCCCGCCGCCCCGACGATCCAGCGACTCGAGGCGAATCGGACGTCGACACGCATCGCGGGTCTTGACGCTCGCCGCCTGCCACCAGCACGGGCCCCTCCCACGCACGGCTGATCCGCCCGTCAGCCTCTCGTCACCTTCGATGTCCCGTGCGCCGGCATCCCTTCCGGGTGTGCTGGTGGGAGGTAGTTGCCATGTCGTACCATCCGACCGTTCGCGCGGCCGCCCTGTCGTTGTCCTTTGTCCTCGCCACCACGGCGCTGCAGGCCCAGCGCCCGGCGACGGCGACCCGCACACTCACCGGCAGTGTCCGGAGCCTCGATACCGGCGAGGGAATCGCTGCGGCGCGCATCACGGCGACCGGGACCTCGCTGGGCACTACCACTGACGAGCACGGCCACTTCGCCCTCGGCGGGCTGCCCGCCCGCCGGCAACCGATTCGCATCAGCGCCATCGGGTACCACCCGATCACCGACACCATCGACCTCCAGACCACCGATCGTGAGGTGATCGTCCGGCTGCGTGCGGTGGTGGTCGAGCTCGCGGGTCTCGAGACCACCGCACGGGCCAGGACCACCCCGGCGCAGGCCAGCACCTTGATCGGTGCAGACGAACTGGCGCAGCGTCGGGGCCAGACGCTCGCCCGTTCCCTCGAGCAGGTGCCGGGTGTCGCGGTGATCCAGTACGGGCCGAGCATTGCCAAGCCGGTGGTGCGCGGGCTGCACTCCGCGCGCATCCGGATCATGAACGGGACGGTCCCGCAGGAGGGTCAGCAATGGGGCGCCGAGCATGCGCCCGAGATCGATGGCTTCGCAGCCAACGAGATCGAGGTGATTCGCGGGGCCGCGGGGATCCTGTACGGCTCCGCCGCGATGGGGGGGGTGGTCCGGGTCGTTCCCCGGCCGCTGCCGATCGGCCACGGCGTCGCGGGCGAGCTGCAGGTCAACGGCTTCAGCAACAATCGCCAGGGCGCGGCCTCGCTTCGCCTTGAGGGGGGGGGAGTTGACCTGCCGCTGCTCGCCGACCTCTCGTGGCGCGCCCAGGCGACCCTGCGCGGCGCCGGTGATGCGCGGACACCCGCGTACTACCTGCCCAACACGGGCTTCACCGAAGCCGACTGGCATGTGGCCGCCGGCATCCACCGCGGCTGGGGACGCGCCGGACTCGCGTTTTCCCATTTCGGGACCACGCTCGGCCAGTACACGGGGGCGCACATCGGGACGGTCGATGATCTCGAACGCGCCATGGCGGACCCGATCGTGGCCGAGACCTTCAGTCGGACCATCACCCGTCCGAGTCAGGAGATCTCCCACAATCTGCTGACGGCGACGGGCACGGTCCGCCTGGGCACGGCGACCTCACTCGACCTGACGTATGGCTACCAGTACAACAATCGCAACGAGTACGACAGCCGGGGATTCGCGGCGGCCACCCCGCGGCCGGCGTTCGGACTCCGACTGATCACCCACTCGGTCGAGGCGAAGCTGCACCACCGCCTCTCGGACCAGGTGCGCGGCACGGTCGGGCTCGTCGGTCTCCGCCAGGGCAACCTCTCGCGGGGTCGATCCTTCCTGATCCCGCAGTACCGTCTCTACAGCACCGGCATCTTCGCGCTCGAGCAGTACACCACCGGTGCGCTGACGGTGAGCGCCGGCCTCCGGCATGACACCCGCTGGCAGCATGCGTTCCAGTATGGTGCACCGGTGATCATCAGTCCGGATGACATCCGGAGCTGGGCCGGGCTCTCGGGATCACTGGGGGCGAGCCTGGACCTGGGTGGCGGGTGGTCGATCGCCTCCTCCGTGAGTCGCATGTGGCGGCCCGCGAACATCAACGAGCGCTTCTCGCGCGGCGTGCACCACGGTACCGCCCAGTACGAGATCGGTGACACCGCTCTCGATCGAGAGCAGACGCTGGCGGTCGACCTGACGCTCCGGCATGTCGATGATCGCATGCGGCTCGAACTCACGGCCTACCGCAACGCGATCGACGATTTCATCTACCTTCGGCCGCGGGACCCCGTGCAGACCGTGCGCGGTGCCTACCCGGCCTACCAGTACATGGCCACGGATGCGCGCATGCTCGGTGGAGAAGCCTCGATCCAGTACGAGCCGACCGACCAGCTGATGCTCCATGCATCCGGCACGCTGGTCCGCGGGACGGACCGATCGGACGAGACGCCGCTGTACGACATGCCCGCGGATCGGCTGCGCGCGCTCGTGCGGTGGCACGGCGAGGGGGGCGACCGGATGGCCGGCCCCTACATCGAGCTCGGCACGACCCTCGTGCGCCATCAGGCTCGGGTTCCCCCCTCCCTTGTCCATCCCTTGCCCGGCGACGGCTATGCCCTGCTCAGCCTGGGAATCGGCGCGGCACGGGTGCAGTTGCTCGGCCATGGCGTCGAGCTCGGGCTCGACGTGCGCAACCTGCTCGACACGACCCACCGGGACTACCTGAGTCGCTATCGCCTGTTCGTCGATGACCCGGGCCGCGACATCGTCCTGCGCATGCGGACGACCTTCGGTACGCTGCCGATCTGACCGACGAGTGCCACCACCCTGGAGATCCATCATGGTATCACGCATCCCTGCCCGTTCGCTGCTGCTCGCCCTGCTGCTCGCCGCCTGTGGCGACAACCCGGCCGGTCCGATCCCGGGGGGTGGCGATCCCGAGAACATCTCCCTGGTCCGGGTGGTGCTCGGTCCCGAGGGGGGGGGAGAGGCACTGGAGTCCACCCGGGTCGATCCCGATGGCGCCCAGTTGCCGCTGCCGCCCGGTCCGGCCACGGCGACCCTTGCCCTCCGCCAGGGGGTGACGTACACCGGCCACGTCGAGATCCTCAACGAGCTCGATCCCGAGGCGGTCGTGAACGTGGTCGAGGAGATCGAGGCGGAAGCGGACTTCCACCGCTTCTTCTACACCCTGTCGTGTCCGGGGGTCACCGTCCCGGTGGCCTCCTTCAACGTCGATACACAGATCCCGCCGGCACCGCTCGGCACCACCTTCCGGCTGGTGGTGGCGGCCGACGCCCCCCCGACGGGGAGTTGTGCCCTCACGATCGAATTGCGGCACTTCGAGACGAACAAGGGGGAGGGCACCGGCCCGAACTTCGAGACCGATCTCGCCCTCGAGTTCCCGGTGAGCGTGTCGCCCTGACTCGACCCACGCCGACCCCGCGATCGAGCACGGCGGGCGGGGTTCTTGGCAACCACCCTCCCGCCCGATACTCTCATGGTATGCGTACAGCCTCGACACCTCTCGCCCTCCGCTTCTGGCTCGCCTGCGGGCTTGCCGCCTGCGGGCTTGCCGCCTGCGGGCCATTCGTGCCCGATCCGACCGGGCCGGGCGGCGGCCCCGGCCCCGGCCCCGGTGCCCCCACCCTCGCGATCCCGTTCAAGCTCGGCACCACCGAATCGGTCGAGGGTCGCGGCATCGTCGTCGCGGGCGATGGGGTCGTGCTCACCGGCTGGTTCGTCGGCACCGTCGACTTCGACCCGCGCGGGACCCAGGCGGGCAAGACGTCGTTCGGCGCCCAGGATGTCGTGGTCGCCCGCTATGCCTTCGATGGGGCACTCGACTGGGTGGTCTCGTTCGGCGGGAGCGGCGCCGATCTCCCGACCGCGATCGCTGCCACGCCCGATGGCGGGACGGTCGTGGTCGGCTACGGATCGGGGGGGGGACTCTGCGGTGGCACCGTCGCGACCTCGCACGGCGGCCGCGATGTCCTGGTGATGAAACTCTCGGCGACCGGTGACTGCCTGTGGGCCCACCTGCTGGGCGGGCCCGACGATGACGAAGCGCGTGCGGTCGCGGTGAGTCCGGACGGGGCCATCAACGTCGTCGGCTTCTTTGCCGGGAGCGCCGATTTCGACGGCCCCGGTTCCTCGCTGCTGCAATCGTTCGGACAATCCGACGGATTCCTCCTCCGCCTTGCCGCCGATGGCTCGTTCCTCGGCGCAGTCCGGGGGGGGGGCACCGATGCCGATCGGTACACGGCGGTGGCCGTCGCCCCGAATGGCGAGGTGAGCGTCGGCGGCGAGATGGCGGGGACCGGCAGCTTCGGCTCCGCGCTCGCCCCGGTCGTCCTGCAGAGTGCCGGCGGCACCGACGGCGTGATCGCACGGTACACCGCGCTCCTCGGACTCCGCTGGGCAACCCGACTCGGTGGACCGCTCGAGGACAAGGTGGCCACCGTGACGAGCGACCCGAGCGGGGATGTCCTGGTGGCGGGCACCTTCGAGGGGACCGCCGACCTCGATCCGAGTGGCGGCACGTCGCTCGTGGTCTCGCAGGGCGCGGCCGACATCTTCCTCGCCCGCTACAGCGGGGTCACCGGCCAGTGGGGCGGCTTGAGCCGTGCGATCGGCGGGGCCGGCTCCGAGGGGGTCACCCGGATGGTCCTCCACAGCTCGGGGCGGCTGCTGCTCACCGGATTCTTCCAGGGCGCCGTCGACTTCGACCCGAGTGCCGCGGCCTCCGTGACCGTGGCGCGCGGGACCGGTGGGGCCGGGGACGGCTTCCTGCTCGGCCTCGACCAGCAGGGGAACTATGGCTGGGTCGTGCCGATCGGTGGGACCGTGGGTGGTGCCCAGAACCTCTCGATCGCCTCCGATGCCACCGTCGATCCGATCGGCCGGGTCTGGACCACCGGCCGGTTCTTCGGCCGAGCCGACTTCGACCCCTCGGGTGGGGCGGCCGAGCTGGTGGCGCTGTCCGGCTCGAACATCTTCGTCTCGCGCTACTTCATCGACACCGGCGCCATCCGGACCGAGCCGCTGCCATAGGGCCGTCCCCCCGAACCCTTCCCTTTCGGCCGCCCCACCCCCATCTTTGAGGGCTTACTGCCCGATCCGGTCCATCTCATGGCCCGGGTCGGCCACCACCTGTCCGCGGCATGCCGCGTGGGAGTTCGAGAGCGATGGCGAAGACGAGCTGGATGATGCGCAACGAGAAGCGGAAGAAGCTGAGCGCCAAGTGGAACGACGAGCGGAAGCGCCTCAAGGCGATCATCCGTGACCAGCAGGCCGGTCCGGTCGACAAGGAGCAGGCGATGCGGAAGCTGCAGAAGATGCCCCGCAATGCCTCCCCGACTCGTGTGGTCAACCGATGCCAGCTCACCGGTCGCTCGCGCGCGTATGTCCGTCGGTTCGGGCTGTCGCGTATCGCGTTCCGCGAAATGGCGCTCTCGGGGATGATCCCCGGCGTGCGCAAGGCTTCCTGGTAAGCGAAACGGAGAGACGACCATGGCCAAGAAGGGACGCGTGCAGGTCAAGCTCCGGAGCACCGAGAGCGCCTACATGTACACGACGACCAAGAATCCCAAGAAGCACCCCGAGCGCATGGAGCTCCGGAAGTACGATCCGATGCTCAAGCGCCACACGAACTTCAAGGAAGAGAAGTAGCCCAACCCTCCGGTTGGCTGTCCGACCCGGCGGGTCGCTCCACACGGGGCGACCCGTTTTCTTTCTGTCCAGATCCGTGGGCTGACCGCCCCACCACCCATCAGTCCGGAGTCCCGATGCATCGTCACCTGTCACGGTTCGCCGTCGTCGCCGCCGGCTTCATGCTCGCCACCCCCATCGCGGCGCAGCAGGGTGCTCCCGGCGGCCCGGTGCCGGTCGAGCTGCTCCGCCACCGTCGCGCGGCATTCCTCGCCAGCATGCCGGCTGGTGTGGCGGTGATCCGCTCGGCCAGGATCAGGAGCATCGAGGGCGACTACCCGCAGGACAGCGACTACCGCGAGTCGAACGATTTCTTCTACCTGACCGGCATCGAGAGTCCCGGGGGTGTGCTGGTGATGATCCAGCCCGACTCGGGGAGTGCCCGGGGTGAGGCACGGCTCTATCTCAACCCGCCGCCCGCGCGACCCGATCCGGTCTCGGCGCCGCGGACGGCCGCCGGACCGGCCGCCGCCCGGCTCACCGGTCTCGAAGTGGTCCACGCCCGTCCACCCGTTCCGCGCCCGATCCGCCGCGGCGAGGCGGTGATCGATCCGCTCGACGTGGTGATCGACTCGATCGGTGGCGCGCACCAGCTCGCCACCATCGACTATCGCCGCACCATCGGTCCGCTCCGGGCCGTCAAGGATGCCGACGAGATCCGTCGCCTCCGGATCGCGTCCGGGATCTCGGCCGAGGCCCACCGCGCCGCGATGCAGGCGACCAGGCCAGGGATGTGGGAATACGAAATCGAGGCGGTGCTCGAGTACACCTTCCGCCGTCGCGGCGCGGAGCGCGTCGGCTATCCCAGCATCGTCGGATCGGGGCCGAACTCGACGCTGCTGCACTACGATCTCTCGCGACGCCAGACCGTGGACGGGGACATCATCCTGATCGACGCCGCCGCCGAGTTCGGATACTACACCGCCGACGTCACGCGATCGTTTCCGATCAACGGCCGGTTCACCCCGCGCCAGCGCGCCATCTACGCCCTGGTGCTCGGCAGCCAGCAGGCGGCGATCGACGCGATCGCGCCGGGCATCACGCTCGCCGAACTGAACCGGATCTCGCGGGACTACATGAAGGAACATTCCGGCACCCTGTGCGGTGACCAGAGTTGTGACCGCTACTTCATTCACGGACTGGGGCATATGGTCGGCCTCGACGTGCACGATATCAATCCGTACTTCACCGAGCTGCGGCCCGGCATGACGCTGACGATCGAGCCCGGGATCTATCTCCCCGACGAGGCGCTCGGAATCCGGATCGAGGATGTGCTGCTGGTCACCGAGACCGGTTCGGAGAACCTGAGCGCGGGAGTGCCGCGTACCGTCGATGCGATCGAGGCGCTGATGGCCTCGGGTCGCGGGCCATGACACCGGAGGCGTTCCGCCGACACGGCCACGAGGTGGTCGACTGGATCGCCGACTACTGGCGGGACATCGGCGAGCGGCCGGTCCTCCCCGATGTTCGGCCCGGCGAGGTCCGTGCGTCGCTCCCGCCGCATGCCCCGGAATCCGGGGCGTCGTTCGACGCGATCATGGCCGATTTCGGGCGCCTGATCGTGCCGGGCATCACCCACTGGGGGCATCCGGGCTGGTTCGCCTACTTCCCGTCCAATGCCTCCCCCCCCTCGGTGCTCGCCGAGATGCTGACGGCCGGCATGGGGGCACAGTGCATGAGCTGGATCACGTCACCCGCGGCGACCGAGCTGGAGCAGGTGGTGATGGCCTGGCTCCGTGAGTTGCTCGGGATTCCCGAGGGCTTCACCGGCTCGATCCAGGACACGGCCTCGAGCGCCACCCTGGTGGCCTTTCTCACGGCGCGGACTCGCCTCGGCGAGGATGCCTCGCGGATGACGGCCTACTGGAGTGGGGAGGCGCATTCGTCCATTGCGAAGGCGGCGCGGCTCGCGGGCCTTCCGATCGCCCGATGCCGGATCGTCCCGGTCGATGACCACTTTGCCATGCGTCCGGAGGCGCTCGCTGCAATGCTCGAGGCCGATCGGGCGGCAGGACTCGTGCCCGGGATTGTGGTGGCCACCGTCGGCACCACGTCGTCGACCGCGTGCGATCCGCTGCCACGGATCGGCACACTCGCCCGGTCCGCGGGTGCGTGGTTCCATGTCGATGGGGCCTACGGCGGCACGGCGGCGATCCTGCCGGAGATCCGGCCGTTGCTGGGGGGACTCGATCTCGCCGATTCCTACGTCACGAATCCGCACAAGTGGCTGATGACCTCGTTCGATTGCACCGCCTATTTCGTGCGGGATGTCGACGCGTTGCTCCAGACCTGCAGCGTGAACCCCGAGTACCTGAAGACCGCACACGATGCCGACGTGGTCAACTACCGTGACTGGGGCATCCCGCTCGGTCGGCGATTCCGTGCCCTCAAGCTCTGGTTCGTGCTCAGGAGCTATGGCGCGGAGGGACTGCGCGCGATGTTCCGGACGCATCTGGCCCTGGCCCAGGAGTTCGCCGGCTGGGTCGATGCCGCGGCGGGGTGGGAGCGCCTGGCGCCGGTGCCGTTCGGGCTGGTCTGCTGCCGACATGTGCCGACCGACCTGGTCGGTGACGAGGCCGCGCTCGCCGAGCACAACCGGGCGCTGCTCGCGCGTGTCAATGCGAGTGGTCGCGTCTTCCTCACGCACACCACACTGAGCGGCCGCTACGCGATCCGGATGTCGATCGGCCAGTTCCGCACCGAGCGGCGACATGTCGAGGAGGCGTTCAGGCTCCTCCAGATCGCCGCGCGCCCTGACGGACGGGGCTGAGATCACCGCGCGCCCTGACGGACGCGCCTAACGGCCGTCCAGCGCCGCCTTCAAATATCGTCCCGTGTGGCTCGCAGGGACCGTCGCCACCTGCTCGGGTGTCCCCATCGCGATGATCTCCCCCCCCTGTGGCCCCGCATCGGGGCCGAGGTCGATCACCCAGTCTGCCCGCTTGATGAGGTCGGTCTGGTGCTCGATCACCACGACGGTGTGACCTGCATCGACCAGCTTGTCGAGGACGCCGAGGAGGACGCGGATGTCCTCCATGTGGAGGCCGGTGGTCGGCTCGTCGAGCAGGTAGAGCTTCCGGCCGGCCTTCTTCGACGCCGTGAGCAGTTCACGGGCGATCTTGAGTCGCTGCGCCTCGCCTCCCGAGAGGGTGGTCGACGGTTGGCCGAGCCGGAGGTACCCGAGCCCGACTTGCTGGAGTTGCCAGAGCGCGCGACCGAGTCTCGGTTGGTGCCTGAAGCGCTGGATGGCCTCGTCGACGCTCCAGTCGAGCACATCGGCGATCGACACATCCCCGATCTTCACCTCGAGCACCGGCCTGCTGAAGCGGGAACCATGGCATGCCTCGCACGGCACGTACACGTCAGCGAGGAAGACCATCTCGACCGCGAGGTGGCCGGCGCCCTCGCACACCTCGCAGCGACCGCCGGCGGTGTTGAACGAGAAGGTGCCCGGCGTGTACTTCCGCTGCCTGGCGAGCGGTTGATCGGCGAAGAGCTCCCGGATCTCGTCGAACGCCTTGATGTAGGTCACCGGGTTGCTGCGCGGGGTTCGACCGATCGGTGACTGATCGACCACGGCAACCGCACTGAGAGCCTGCCAACCCTCGAGCGAGGTGATCTCGCCCACCGTCTCGCCGAGGTGAGCCTTGGCGCTGTCCTCGCCCTCGAGCCGGCGCTCGAGATGCCGAAGCAGGATGTCATGCACGAGGGTGCTCTTGCCGGATCCGGAGACGCCGGTGACTGCGGTGAGCGCGCCGAGCGGGATCCGGATGTCGACCCCATCGAGGTTGTGGAGGCGGGCACCGGTCAGGGTGAGGGCCGGGCCATCGACTGGTCGACGGACCGAGGGGATGCCGATCCGCTTCCGTCCGATCAGGTACTGCGCGGTCAGGGTGTCGGTCGCCGCATCGACGGGGCCGGCGTGGACGATCTCGCCGCCATGCTCGCCGGCACCCGGCCCGAGTTCGAGCATCCAATCGGCCTGGGCGATCGCGGCCAGGTCGTGCTCGACGACGAGCACGCTGTTGCCGATGTCCCGGAGCTCGCGGAGCAGGGTGAGCAATTGGTCGGTGTCACGGGGATGCAGGCCGATCGATGGCTCATCGAGCACGTAGAGGGCATCGACCAATCGCGCGCCGAGGGCGTTGGCGAGTGCGATCCGCTGGGCCTCGCCGCCCGAGAGGGTCCGGGTCTGGCGATCAACGGTGAGATAGCCCAGGCCCACGCGATGGAGGAATGCCAGCCGCGCGGACAACTCGCGAAGGACCACCTCGGCAATCGTCCGCTGGTTGCCCTCGAGCACGAGGCGATCGAGCCAGGCGATCAGCTCGTCGATCGACGAGCGGGCCGCATCGGCGATGGAGTGGTCGGCGATCCGGACGGCAAGCACCTCGGGGGCGAGCCGGGCCCCTCGGCAGGCGGGACAGGGCTTGGCCAATTGATATTGTCGGAGGAAGACGCGGATGTACTGCTTGTACCGCTTTTTCTCGAGCCGGGCGAGGAACGGGAAGATGCCGAGGAACGTGCCCTGCTTGCCGTGGAGCAGGAGCTCGGTGTGTGCGGGGGCGAGCGTGCGCCAGGGTGCGTCGGGATCGGCGCCGATCGCCCGCGCGGTGGCGAGCAGCTGGGCGCGCTGCTTCTCGTACCGCGGCTTGGTCCACGGGTCGATGGCGCCGCCGCTGATCGAGCGTGACGGGTCCGGCACGATCAGGGAGAGGTCGTACTCGAGCACGGCCCCGAAGCCGTTGCAGGTCGGGCAGGCGCCGCGCGGGTTGTTGAACGAAAAGAGCCCCGGCGTCAATGCCGGCGCCGGGCGGTCGCACGCGCTGCATGCGTCGAACGACGTGAACCGGAGGCGCTGGCCATCCTCGGTGAGGATGATCACGATGCCATCGCCTTCGAGGAACGCCGCGCTGATCGACTCCGTCAGGCGGTGGCCCTCCGTGCGTACCGGATCCAGACGGTCGACAACGACCAGCACTTCCGTGGGCGGCTCGATCGAGAGCGTCTCGGGCAGTTCCTCGATCCGATAGGCCTTGCCGGCGACCACGAGGCGGATGAACCCCATGGCCTGCAGATTCTGGAGCACCACGGCACGAGCGGCACGGGCCGCCCCGGGGAGCGGAAACGTGACCTGCAGCCGTCCCTCGACATCCTGCAGCCGCTTCGCCACACTCTCGGCGGTGTCACGACGGACGATGCCGTCGCACGACAGACAGTGCGGCGTGCCGACCCGTGCCCAGAGGAGCCGCAGGAAGTCGTAGACCTCGGTCGCCGTTCCAACGGTGGAACGTGCCGACATGGCTGGAGTGCGCTGCTCGATCGCGACCGATGGTGCGAGGCCTTCGAGACGGTCCACCAGCGGCTTGGGCATCCGTTCGAGGAACTGCTTGGCGTAGCTCGACAGTGACTCGATGTAGCGTCGCTGCCCCTCGGCATAGAGGGTGTCGAACGCGAGCGAACTCTTGCCGCTCCCGGAGGGACCGGTCACCACGACGAGCGCGCGGCGGGGGATGTCGACCGAAATGCCCTTCAGGTTGTGTTGTCGGGCGTTCACGACGCGGATCACGGGGCGAGGCACCCGCGAAATCTAAGGGGGACCCAGCCACCGCTTCCCCCGCGCATTTTTCACGTCTCACTTCTCCCTTTTCCCCCGGCGCAGTACCTTCTGCCATAATGGCCCGCCTCCTCACTCCGACCGCCCTCCGGCGCGGATTCGAGCTCTTCGTCGTCATCTCGCTCGTCGGGTACGGGGCGGTGTTGTTCTACGGAAACGACACCGGCGGCTTCCTCACCTCGCTTGCGGGTATCCACTGGGGATGGGTGTTGGTCGGTCTGTGTCTCGCCTCGATGGACTGGATCGGCGGCGGATTCCGGCTCTGGATCCTGGCGCGCCAGGTCCACCCGAAGCCGGACTTGCCGGGCCTCATCCTGGCCGGCGGCATGGGGGCATGGGGATCGTATGTGACCCCGCTTCAAGCCGGCTCCTCGCCGATGATGGTCTACGCGATGAAGCGGACCGGGATCCCGGTTCCGAAGGCTATGACCGTGGTGCTGATGTCCTTCATCGCCACGGTCGTCTTTTTTGCGCTCAGCGGCCCGCTGGCGCTGTACTTCGGCGCTGGTCAGGCGCTCGGGGACCGCGGCAACGTCATGGGGCTCTCGTTGCTCGATCTGTTCCGCGGATCGATGACGGTCTTCGCCGTCCTGGGCGTCCTGCTCCTGACGGTGATGATCGCGCCCAAGTGGGTCTCGGGCGGGGTGCACCGGCTGGCCGAGGCGCTGGGGCGACGCAATGCGTCGATCGCCGGTCGGCTCGAGGGGCTCCGGACGGGGATCGATCAGGTCCACGAGAGCATGCGTGCGTTCAACTCGCCCCGTGGCTGGTTGGCGCTGTTCTGGGCCACGATCGTGAGCGGGCCGAGCCATGCCAACAAGCTCCTCGCCGGGTACGTGGCGCTCCGGGCCGTCGGGATCGAGGCCAATTTCGTCGATGTGCTGCTGCTGCAGACCCTGATCACCTTCCTGCTCTATTTTGCCCCGACGCCTGGGGCATCGGGGATCGCGGAGGTGTTGAGCGCGGCGGTGATGAGTGTCTATGTGCCTCGGGCAATCGTGCCGGTCTATACACTGGTCTGGCGGATGATCCTGAGCTGGTTCACGATCGCCGGTGGGTTCGCGGTTTTCTCGCTCTGGGTCCGAAAGGGGCTCAAGTCGATCGAGGTGGAGACCGGATAGCGTTTTCGCTTGCCCCGGTGCCGGTCCGTCGGGTAGCTTTGGCCTCCCCGGCCCATGCCATGCTGTTGTCTCGAGGAGGTCCTGCTGCGCCACGAAGGGTTGGTGACAGGTCAATCCATGCCGTTCCCCGGGAGCGGACCAGGAACCGGGTCCGGAACCGGGACTTTGCTGGGTGTGCTTGTGTCGCGGACTGCGAGGCCGGGGGTCCCGGAACGCAGCAGCATTCGCCGGGTTCCGCTGATCCTTGGACACGGCGCCGGATCGGATCTCCGCCTGGAGGCGCCGTCGGTCAGCGGGACACATGCGGAGATTTCGCTTCGGAGTGGGGTCTGGTTCTTGCGAGATCTCGGTTCGACGACCGGGTCCTGGGTCGATGGCGAACGGGTCGAGGGTCTCGTCCCGATGGCGCCCGGCTCGACATTGCGACTCGGTGAGATCGAACTGGTTTTGGTGCCTCATGACCGATGGGAGCATTCCGACGTGATTCCGGAGTTGGCTGCTGACATGCATGTCCCCCGAGAGGCGCCGCGTCGTGCCGCGCCACAGCCCATGCTGGCGTTGGAGCACACCGCCGCGGGCGGACCATCCCGGGCCACCTGGGCCGTCGTCACGACGATTGCGGTGTTGGCCATCGTCGCCTTCCTGATCTGGGGCCGCTGATGCGCTTCAGTTGTGCCGCACGCACCGACGTCGGTGTCGTCAGGTCAGGCAACGAGGACACCTACTTGATGGCCCACGAACGGGGGCTGTTCGTGGTCGCCGACGGGATGGGGGGCCACGCGGCGGGAGAAGTCGCGAGCGAGATGGCCGCGCGGCTCATTGCCGAGCGCTATGCCCCGGTCAAGGGGATGTCCGACGACGAGCTGATGGGGCAGATGGTGGGCGCGATCCGGTTCGCCAACGCCGCGATCTTCGAACGGACCGTCACCGAACACGACAAGCGCGGAATGGGGACGACCGCGACCGCCCTGGTGCTGCTGCCGACCCGGTACCTGATCGGGCATGTCGGCGACTCGCGCGCCTATGTACTGCGTGGTGGCGTGCTCAGCCAGCTCACCAAGGACCATTCGTACGTCCAGGAACAGGTCGACGCCGGGCGACTCTCTCCCGAGGACGCCCGGACCCATCCCTACGCGAATGTGATCACCCGCTGTGTCGGATCGAACGGCGATGTGGTGCCTGACCTGTACGTCGGGAGCCTCGACGATGACGACCTGCTCCTGCTCGCGTCGGACGGCCTCACCGGGATGATCGAGGACGAGGACCTGCACAGGATCCTGAGCGAGGATACCACACTCGAGGAGAAGGTCGATCGCCTGATCGCCGAGGCCAACCGGCGCGGCGGGCTCGACAACATCACAGTGATCCTGGTCCACGTCGAGGACATCGGCAATCGAACCGGCGAGACACCGGTGGCGCGTTAGGCTCGACCGTCAGGTCGAGCTTCGATGAAGGCTGAACGATGAAGGATGCGTGATGAAGGAACAAAGGGCCGGCTCCCGGGTGGAAGCCGGCCCTTGGTCGTGCGGACAGCCCGTGGATCAGGCGGTGTTCTTCTTGCGGCGCCGTGCGGCTGCCATGCCGGCGAGGCCGGTGGCGAGCAGTGTCATCGTCGCCGGCTCCGGAACGGTGCCACCGGTGACCTGCTCGACCGAGCCGATGGTCATGTCATCGAAGCCCCAGACGTCGGCGCCGCCGCCTGTCGAGGTGAACCGGATCTGATTGAACGGGTTCGCGGAATTGATGTAGCCGAAGAAATTCAGGTTGCCCTCGTTGCTGGGATTCCCGAATCCGTGTGCTGGCGACCATGAGTTGACCAGCGTCGCCCCGTTGTAGAACGCCAAGGTGAGTTGGGCGCCAAAGTCGCCGACGTCGATCCCATAGACACCGAACGCGGCCACGAGACCGGAGAAGTCGATGACGAACTCGTTGCCGGCGCTGCCGGTCGTGACTTCCCAGAAATTGCTACCGCTCGTCGCCTGCCGACCTGCGCCAACCCCGTTGCTGACCACACCGTTGTTGCTGAGCGTGGCCGTCCCGGCGCCGGGGAATGTGAGGGGAAGTGGGGAACCAGTCCCACTGGCGAAGCTCTCGAAATTCTCCGTGCCGACCCCAGTGAGATTGGAGAGGAAGTTCGCCCGAGCTGCGCCGGAAAGCGTGCCCGCGACAGGGGCGGCGCCGTTCGGCTGCCAGCGGACGTCCTGACCGAAGAAGGTCTGGGCGCCAGCCGGCGCCGTGATGCCGACCAGCAGGACGGCAGCGGCGGCGGTGAGGATACCACGACTGTTGATCATGCGATGCTCCGATTTCTTGTGAAACGGGTTTGTGAGGATGCCGGAAATCACCGCACACCTCGTGCCCGGACGTGTGATGCGGTAAAGCATTGTGATGTAACGACTTGGAGTTTGCGGTGCCGCGAGCGAATGTGGCAAACACGCACCGAGTGTGGGGTCGCCGCAACACTAATGCAGCAGTTGCCGAGGGATCTCGGTGAAGGATCGAGGCGACACCGTGAACACCCGCAGCCGCCTGGCACTCCGGTACAACTCATCCGCGACCCGCGGCAGGCCGAGCTGGCCGGCGCGACCGGCGTCGGTCAACCGCTCGACTGTGCCCTGGCGGGTGAGCAGCGCCAGATCGACGCCGAGCATCGCGCTCCGGGCCGGATAGTCGATCAGCACTCCCCCCCCCGGCAGTCCCAGCTCCGCCGCAAGCGCATCCTCGGCGGCCTCGAGGCGATCCGGATCGTCGTGGAGCCAGGCCGGCAGGTCGTCGGGTACCTCGGTCGCGGGGAGGTCGAGGGCCCGCTTGTAGAGTCGTCGCTCGCGGAGCGCCACGGCGAGTCCCGTCGGATCATGCTCCACCAGCAGCGCCTGCAACGAATCATCGGTGGCCTCGGCCAGCACACCGGCATCGGCGGCGCCGATGCGGACCGTCGCGCGGACGGCCCGCTTGAACATGCAGGTGGCGCTCCGGACCGCATGATGCCAGTAGACATTCCGGTACATCTGGTACTTGGCGAACAGCATGCTCTCGAGCGCGCTGGCACCCTTCTCGTGGACCCCGACCTCGCGCCCACCGTCGGGTGTGGTGACCAGGGTCAGCGACGAGAGCAACCGATCGACATCGAGCGTGCCGTACGGCACGCCGCAGTTGCGCGCGTCACGCGAGAGGTAGTCGATCTTGTCGAGGTCGAGCGATCCCGAGACCAGGCCACCAAGTGGGGAAGTGGAGGTGCCCTGGATGAGCGCGCCGATCCGGGCGATGAGCGCTTCCCCCCCCAGGCCACGAAGGACCTCGCCGAGCGGCCCCTCGCCGAGTCGGCGGGTGCCGATCAGCTCGTGGTGCGGGAAGCCGGCCTCCTCGAGCGCGTGGGAGAACGGGTAGTGGCCGATGTCGTGGAGCAGCGCCGCGAGCCGCACCGCGAGCAACTCGGATTCCTCGATGCCCTCGAGGTCCCCGCGCTCGTCGAGTGTCGCAAGCGCCCGACGGCTCAGGTGATAGGCACCAAGGGCATGCTCGAAGCGCGAATGCGTGGCACCGGGATAGACCAGGAAGGCGTGCCCCAGTTGGCGCACGTAGCGCATGCGCTGGACGGCAGGGGTGTCGAGGCACGCCACCGCGGCCGGCTCGAGGCGGATGTTGTCCCAGAGCGGGTCGCGGATGATGTCGAAATGTGTGGTCACGGTTGGTCCCAAGGTGAAAGTCGGAAGTCGGAAGCCGGAAGTCAGAAGTTGGATTCGCCTTCTGCGCGCGGGCATGCTGATGTCGGCCCGGCTCCGATCCACCGACCTCTGACTTCCGACTTCCGACTTCCGACTTCTGACTTCTGACTGACTTCCGACTTCCGACCTTCCTTCACGCCCGCTCCGGTTCCAGACTCCAGTGCTCCGGGCTCCGCCAGAGCGCCGACAGGATCAGTTCGCGCATGAACATGAACTCCTGCGGCAGCCGGTCGTAGAGCTTCTCGAACAGGTCACGGTGGCCGAGCAGTTCGGCCTTCCACTGCTCGCGATCGACATCCATCAACGCGAGGAAGGTCTCCTTCGGGAAGTCCAATCCGTCCCAGCGGATATCCTCGTAGCGCGGCATCCAGCCGATCGGCGACTCGATCCCGGCGGCGCGGCCACGGACACGACCGACCACCCACTCGAGCACCCGCATGTTCTGGCCGAAGCCGGGCCAGATGAACTTGCCGTCGTCGTCCTTCCGGAACCAGTTGACGCAGAAGATGCGTGGCGGCTCGGAGAGCCCCCGGCCCATCTGCAACCAGTGGTTGAAGTAGTCGCCCATGTGATAGCCGCAGAACGGCAGCATGGCGAACGGGTCGCGACGCACCTGCCCGGTGGCACCTGCGGCCGCGGCCGTGGTCTCCGAACCGATCGTGGCGCCGAGGTAGACGCCGAAGCTCCAGTTGAAGGCCTGATGGACCAGCGGCACGGTGGTGGCGCGACGGCCCCCGAAGATGAAGGCGCTGATCGGGACACCGGCCGGATCTTCCCATGCCGGGTCGATCGACGGGCACTGCGACGCCGGCCCGGTGAAGCGCGAGTTCGGGTGGGCCGCCAGTGTCTTCGATTCCGGCGTCCACGGGTTGCCATGCCAGTCGGTGAGGCGCGCCGGCGGCTCCTTGGTCATTCCCTCCCACCAGACATCGCCATCCTCGGTGAGTGCCACGTTGGTGAAGATGGAGTTGGACTCGATCGTGCGCATCGCGTTGGGATTGGTCTGGTACGACGTGCCCGGTGCGACGCCGAAGTAGCCGGCCTCGGGATTGATCGCCCAGAGCTTGCCATCCTCGCCGGGACGGACCCAGGCGATGTCGTCGCCGACCGTCGTGACCTTCCACCCTTCGTAGCCCTCGGGCGGGATCAGCATCGCGAAGTTGGTCTTGCCGCACGCGCTCGGGAAGCCGGCGGCCACGTAGGTCTTCTGCCCCTTCGGATCTTCGACGCCGAGGATCAGCGTGTGCTCGGCCATCCATGCCTCATCGCGACCCATGACCGAGGCGATGCGAAGCGCGAAGCACTTCTTGCCGAGCAGGGCGTTGCCGCCGTACCCCGAGCCGTAGGACCAGATCTCGCGATCCTCGGGGAAGTGCACGATATACTTCTGGTCCTTGTTGCAGGGCCACTTGACGTCGGCCTGGCCCGGCTGGAGCGGCATCCCGACCGAGTGCATGCACGGGACGAACTCCCCCTGGCCCAGCGCATCGAGGACCCGGCGACCCATCCGCGTCATGATCTTCATGTTGGTCACGACATACGGCGAATCCGACAGTTCGACGCCGATGTGCGAGAGGGGGGAGCCGACCGGTCCCATCGAGAACGGGATGACGTACATCGTGCGGCCCTGCATGCACCCATCGAAGAGGCCGCGGAGAGTGGTGCGCATCTCGCGCGGATCGACCCAGTTGTTGGTGGGGCCCGCATCCTGCTTGCGCTTGGCGCAGATGAAGGTGCGGTCCTCGACGCGGGCGACATCACCAGGATCGGAGAGTGCGAGGTACGAGTTCGGCCGCTTCGCCTCGTTCAACTTGATGAACGTGCCGCTCTTGACCATCGCCGCGGCGAGGGCGTCGTATTCGGCGTCCGACCCGTCACACCAGTGAATGGCGTCAGGTCGGGTGAGCTCGGCCATCTCGGTCACCCAGCGCTTGAGCCCCTCATGGGTGACCCAGGATGGGGGCGAGAACGACGCGGCGGATTGATTGGTGCTCATCAGCGCTCCGATATGAGGATCACGAAGGGCGGGAGGGGAGTCCGCCACGACGGCAGCCTCGCAAAATGGGCCGATCGAGGCGCGGGAGCAAATCCACGGGCTGGCGGCGGATGTGGACCGGCGCGCGTTCAGTCGGCGCGGTAGAGCTGGGACCCCACGGCGAAAATCAGGGCTCCATCGGCAGCAGAAATGAATAGTCGCCCGACCGGTCCGGGCGCCTGGGTGTCCGGGCCTTGCGTGGCCTCCCCGCCGTCCCGGGAGAAGCGCCAGCGCCTGATCAGGCCGGGACTCGCTTCGGTGGTGGCGGCGACGCATCCGCTCGCCTGACAGCCGACACCAAGCAGGCGCGCGCCGGGGGCGATCGGGATCCGGGTCGACCAGCGAGGCTGCCCCGTTGACGTGATGGCCACGATCTCACCCGAACCGTACACGAGCAGGAGGGTCCCTCCCGGGCCGGCGGCGATCTGGAGTGGCCGCGGATGATCGGTCAGGAGTGTGGTTGTCGCGGAATCCGGGCCGATCTGCCCGATGACGATGCCCAGGTAGTTGAGCGCCGGGCCATGGAGTGCGGGGGGCGTGAAATGACCGAGCGCCGCGAAGGTCGCGGATCCGATCCACGTGAGGTCGGTGAGCCAGTTGAGGGTACCGGGCGGCATCGTGAGCTGGCCGTTCGCATCGTGATAGAGGGTCATCTGGAAGCGTCGGATCCCCTTGTCTACGGTGTTGCCGAGGTAGAGCTCGAGATGCTCGCGGACCGGCGTGAACGTGTCGATCGGTCCGACACTGATCACCTGCAGCAGCCGACCGCCAGCCGCGACGGCCGCGGCGACAACCGCATTGGCGGAGTCCTGCTGACCCGGCCGTCGATCGCACACCATCCGGGTGCCGGATCCCCCCGTCGCGGGCAGGAGGCCGAGGCAGACGTCATTCGTGTCGTGCGGAGTCCGCTCCCCACTTGGCCCCGTGATGGGCCGGTCATCGCGCGTGGTGAACAGCACGTGCAGGCCATCCGCACTCAGTCCGATGGCGTTGGCGCCGAAGGCGGTGAGGCGCGCCGGGGTGCCCGCTTGCCATGGTCCGATCCACCGGTCGGATACCCCGCTGGGCGGCAGGCTGTGCTCGCACCCGAGCAGCAGGGTGGCGGCCAGCAGGACCCCGAGCCGGCCTCGGCCCATCAGCGAACCGGGACCAGCGTCGCGGGGAGGTGGTACACCGCCTCGATGGTGGCCTGGTCCCGCGCGGAGAGGTCGGTCCGCGTCGGGGAGACGTACATCACGTCACCGGCGTCGCTCGAATGCGCGAAGATGCCGATCGCATGCCCGAACTCGTGCAGCACGGTCGCGTCATAGCAGCCCTGCAGGTCCGGGTTGGTCGGCAGGGTGAGCGTCGCGATCCGGATCCGGAAGGGCAGGGCGATGGTGCCGGTCGAGCGGTCGGGATCGAGGTCCGTGGACCCGAAGCAGCTCCCCCCCCCGCCATCGAGTCGGACGCCCGGCGTGGGCTTGGTGGGGGCCTCGTTCCGGACGATGATGTCGGCGCCAGCGGAATCCGCCACCAGGCGCATCCGCAACTCGCCGTAGACGAACGCCCCCTGCCAGGTGTCGATGGCATGGATCACGCTGGCGCGCAGCGGCGACTCGGCCTCGACGTAGACCGTGACCGGGAGGAAGCTGCGGGGCCAGTGGAAGGCGAGCGCCGTGGTGCCTCCCCCCCCCGGCTGGAAGTCGCGATACTCGTACGGATCGACCCCGGGCGGTGGCAGGAGGTCGGCACAGGCGGTGACCGCCAGCAACAGGACCAGACCGCGCATGCGTCGACCCATCAGAACCCCCGTTCCAGGCCAAGCGTGAGTGCGCCGCGGTGGACCGCCTGGGTGCCCGAATACCCCTGGCCCTGGAGACGCGTGGTGTGGAAGGCATGGTAGTCGTAGCGTCCCGCGACGATCAGGCGCAGGTCGTGGCCGAGCGCGTGGTGCCAGGCGAGGCCACCACCGACGAGCAGCGGGGTCGGGTTGCCATCGCGGAAGGCCCCGATCGCCTGCTCGGGCATGTAGCGGAGCATGCCGACGGTGGCCTCCCAGCGGAACGCCCCGCGGAGCGGTCCGTCGACGACCAGCCCGAGTTGCAAGGTGGCGAGACCCCCGAGCTCATCGGTCCCGGCGGAGCCGTCGTCGTGCACCTCGAGTGTCCCGCTGGCGTACCGACCCTCGATCCCGAGGCGATAGCCCTGGCGGAAGCTCCAGCCGATCAACGCGGTGCCGGTCGGACTCATCGACTGCTTCTCGCTGATCGGGTTCTCGATCACCTCGCCGACCAGGGTGGTGCTCATCGTACCGCCGATGCCCAACCGGACGAAGGCCTGGCCGGCGATCGTGGCGCTCGGGGTCGTGCCGAGGAGCACCAGGCCCGCGAGCGCGAGGCGGCGCGTGGGCCCGTTCACGCGGCAAACCCCCGAAGCAGCGCCAGCATTCGTCGATCGTTGCTCACCATATCGTCGCCCTTGGGGGTTTCGAGGAGTTTGGGGATCCCGGCGAACCGGGGATCTTGCATGATGCGTCGGAACGGTTCGAGCCCGAGGGAGCCTTCGCCGAGCAGTTCGTGACGGTCCTTGCGGGAATCGAACGGCGTCTTGGAGTCGTTCAGGTGCAGGCACGCGAGCAGGTCGAGTCCGATGACCTCTTCCCAGACCCGCCAGACCCCGTCGAAGTCACCTACCAGATCATAGCCGGCCGAGTAGAGATGGCAGGTGTCGGCGCAGAAGGCGATCCGGTGACGGACGTCCTCGCCCACCAGTTCCCGGAGCTGGGCCAACTCCTCGAAGGTTCGGCCGAGCACGGTGCCGGTCCCAGCGGTGGTCTCGAGGAAGACCTTCACCTCGCCAGGGACCTGGCGCAGGGCCTCCGTGATCCCGGCCGCATTGCGCGCCAGCCCCGCGTCGTGATCATCCATGAAGTTCCCGGGATGGGAGACGATCCCGAGCAGACCCAGGCTGGCAGAACGCCGCAGTTCACCTTGGAACGCTTGCTGGGATTTTGCGCGGAGAGCCGGATCGGGGCTGGCAAGGTTGATCAGGTACGAATCGTGCGAGACAACTGCCTCGACGGGGTGGGCCTCCAGTGCCTCCCTGAACGCCGTGGCGATTTCGGGAGTGATCTCGGGCTCCCGCCACATGTTCGGGGTCTTGGTGAAGATCTGGAGCGCGGTGGCACCGATGTCGGCCCCTCGGGCCGGTGCGGTCGGTGTGCCCCCCTGGATCGAGACATGTGCTCCCAGTTGTTCGCGGGGCTGGGGCGTTGCTGTGGCTTTCCTACGACGAGGTCCTGTGCCGGATTGTCCTGGCATCACCCATCCCCCTGGCAGTGCGCTGCGCGCCGCGTTCAGCGGTAGTGCCCAGCGTCCGGTGATCGTGCTGATCGGTTCCCTCGAGGCGCGGCCGGCCGGCCTCGAGCGCGAATTGCTGCGCTACGGCTTTCAAGTGGTCGAAGCGGAAGATATCAACCAGATCCAGGGACGTCCCGCGATGGTGGTGGTCACCTGCGGCGATCTGCTTGGTGATTGCGGTGGTCTCCTGTCGGCGCTGGCCTCCGCGAGGCCGAGCGGTGCGCAACTGGTGGTGCTGGTGAACGAGGGCACCCCCGAGGACCTGGTCCGCGCTGCGGAAGTCGGCGCCGACGAGGCGGTCTTGCTGCCAGCCGAAGCCGCCCATCTCGCCGCCCGACTCTGGGCGCGGGTGATCTCCCCTCGGGTCAGTGTCCACGGCTCCGCCGGGAACGATCTCCGGCTCTTCTCGATCCTGCAACAGGTCGCAACCGAGATGTACCGGGACGACATGCTCCTCTCGCTGGTCCGGGGGCTCTCGAGCGCGCTCGAGATCCGGTCGGTCAGTTGCCTGCTGCACCAGATCGGCGCCGAGCATGGTCGCGTGGCGGCAGCGAGTGATGCGCCGAAGTTGCGCGATGAAAACACCCCACTCACGCGATGGCCCGAGGCCGTGGCGGCCCTCGAACGCAACGGCACGGTGTACCAGCGGACGGGTGAGTTGCACCTGATCCCGGCCGTCACGGGCGGCAGCGACGACGAGACGGCTTCCCGGCGCGTTGACGCGAGTGCGGCCATCGTGCTGGCGCCGCAGGGTCGACCGATCGGGACGGTGGTGCTCCGGACCTTCGTGGGTGAACGACCGCTGCAGCCCGGCCATGTGGCCTTCGCCGAGCGCGCGATTGCGGCCGTCTCGGCGCTGCTGGAGACCGATGAACGCCGTGCGGCGGTGGCCCGCCGGCAGTCGAACGCCTCGGAGATCGATCAACTCACCGGGTGTGGCACCCTCGACGCGCTCGATCGTCGGCTGCGCGAGGAATTCGAACGAGCCCGGCGCTATGGTGCCCGATTCTCGCTGGTGCTGATCGATGTCGATGCGATGCGCACCATCAACGAGCGCCTCGGGCGCGATGGCGGTCACAAGTTGCTCGCTGACCTCGGTCGGCTGTTCCAGCGTGAGCTCCGGTCACCGGACTACGTGGCTCGGTACGGCGGTGAAGAGTTCGTGCTGCTGCTCCCGGAGACCGAGCCCGAGGGCGCCCGCGGGACGGTGCACCGGCTCCGGGAACGGATGGTGCTGGCGGGGCTCGCCGAGCTGTTGCCGGGTGTGCCGTGCCGACTTACCGCGGGTGTGGTGACCTATCCGCATCCCGATGTGCACAAGCCCGAGGATCTCTTCGCGCTGGTGGAGTCGGCGCTCAGTCGCGGCAAGGCGCAAGAGGTCGAGCGGATCGGGACGGCCGCGTGACGCGGAGTGGACTCACTTCCTCCCCTTGAGCCACGTCATCGGATCCAGCGCGATCTGGTTCTCGCCGCGGATCTCGAAGTACAAGTGTGGTCCTTCATCCGAGCCGGCACCCCCGACGGTGCCGAGCACCTGGCCCTTGGTGACCTTGTCGCGCACCGAGACCGAGGCGGTGGCCAGTTGGCTGTAGAGCGAGTAGTAGCCGTTGCCGTGTTCGAGGATGATCGTGAGGCCGTAGGTTCCGAGCCGGTCGACCAGCGAGACGGTCGCGGCCTCGACCGCGCGGACCGGTGTCCCGACCGGCGCGCCGATCGCGATCCCGTTCCAGCGGATGACCCCACCGGCCTCGAGCTGCTGACGGCCGAACTGGTGCAGGATGGTGCCTTCGACCGGCCAGTCGAGTCGACCGACGTCGGCCGTGGTCAGTGATCCCGGGGCATTCGAGGTCCCGGAGGGTGCATTGGAGCGCCGGGTCCGCTCGAGGTTGGCCAGGACATCGGTCAGGCGTGCCTCGTCGCGTTGCAATGCACTCAACTGGTCCCGGGTCTTGGCGCTGTTCCGCTGAAGGGACCGGAGCGTCGTCTGTTGCTCGTTGGCGAGCCGCCCGTACCGTTCCAGTTCCGCTTCCCGCTCGACTCGGCGGCGGTCGAGTTCGCTCTGGATCCCGAGCAGTTCACCGCGTTGGCGACGCACGCGCTCATTGAGTCGCTCGACCTCGGTCATCAGGTCGCGATCCTGCCGCGAGGTGAGATAGAGATACTTGTAGCGCGTGAGCAGGTCACCGAAGGACTCGGCGGCCAGGAGCACCTGGAAGGTGTAGAGGGGGCCACGCTTGTAGATGTCGGCGAGCCGGCGCTGCAGCACCGCACGCCGCTCGAGCAGGTTGTCCTGGGCGAGGGTGAGTTCGGCCGCACTCCGATCGAGTTGGGAGCCGAGCCCGCCGATCTGGCGCTCGATCTCGAGCACGAGATCACTGGTGTTGTCGCGTTGCCGCTCGATGTTGCGAAGCTGGGCGTTGACATCGGTGACGCGTCCCTGCAATTGCTCCTGCTGCTGGAGCAGTTTCTCGCGCTCACGCCGGATCTGCTCGAGGCGTTGCCGTGACTGCTCCACGTCGGTCGGCGTCTGCGCGTGGATCGCTGGCGCCACGAGGAGCACGAGCAGGGCGAGCAACCGGCGCCGCATCATACCTTCCTGAGGTGCCGGCCGACGCTCACCAGCGAACCACCGAGACCGAGCAGCATGCCGAAGGCCAGGAAGCCCACGGCATGGATCGCCGTGAAGAACCGGAGGCCGGTCCCGAGGCCGAGTCCCTGGGCCTTGAAGAGGGCGTAGACGGCGAAACAGAGCAGGAACGCGAAGATCCCGCCGAGGAGCCCCTTGATGGCGCCCTCGAGCAGGAACGGGCCGCGGATGAACCAGTCGGTCGCCCCGACCAGGCGCATGATGCTGATCTCGCGGGCGCGCTGGAGCACGGTGATCCGGATCGTGACGCCGATGATCACCACGGAGACGAGGGCGAAGGCGAGGCCGATGACCCCGCCCACGACCCCACCGATGGTCCGGAGTCGGTCGAGCTTCTCGACCCAGTCGCGGCCGTAGCGTACGTCCTCGATGAACGGGAAGCCACGCAACCGCTCGGCGACCTCGCCGACGTGGGCCGCGTCGCGATAGCCCGGCTTGAGTCGCAGCTCCAGGGAGGGTGGCAGGGGATTGATCTGCACGGCCTCGTAGGCATCCCGGAATTCGACGAGATCGGCCTTGGCCTGCGCCAGGGCCTCCTCCTCGGTGACGTAGCGCACGCTGAGCACCTCGGGAAACGCACTGATGTCCTCCATCGCGACGGCCAGGCCCTGGGAGGGCGTGCCGCGCAGGACGAACGCCACGATCTCGACGCGCTCCTCGATCTGGCCAAGGGCCGCGCGCAGGTTGAGGGCCACCAGCCCGAAGAGCCCGGTCACGAAGAGGGCGAACGCGATCGTCGTCACCGAGAGGGCCGACAGGGTCCGGGTCCGGGAGAAGCTGAGGAGGGCCTCGCGCCAGAGCAGCTTCATGACACCTCCTCCTGGTCCGCCGCCGAGTCGAAGACGAGCGTGCCATCCCGCAATTCGACAATGCGCTGTCCGGAGGCTCGCACGAGTTCGAGGTTGTGGGTCGCCATCAGCACCACCGTGCCACTGTCGTTGATGTCGCGCAGCAGCTGATACACCCCGCGGGTCGCGCGCTCGTCCAGGTTGCCGGTCGGCTCGTCCGCCAGGAGGACCGCCGGATCGTTGACCAGGGCCCGCGCGATCGCGATGCGCTGCTGCTCGCCGCCGGAGAGCTCGCGCGGGAAGGCGTCGGCCTTGGTGGCGAGGCCGACCTGCTCGAGCACGCGATGGACGCGCTGAGGAATGACGTCCTCTCGCGCCCCGGTCACCTCGAGCGCGAACGCGATGTTTTCTGCCGCCGTCCGATCGGTCAGGAGCCGGAAGTCCTGGAAGACGATGCCGAGTCGGCGACGGAGCCGCGGGATCTCGTCGGCCGTGATGCGCGGGATCTGGAACCCGAGTGCCCGGACATCACCACTGCTCGGCCGCTCCTCGGCGTAGATCAGCTTGAGGATCGTGGACTTGCCGGCTCCCGAGTGGCCGGTGAGGAAGACGAACTCGCCCCGACCGACGTGGAACGAGATCCGTTCGAGGGCCGGTCCCCCCCCCGTGTCGTAGCGCTTGGCCACGCTGGTGAACCGGATCATGCGGCCAGGCTCCCGGGGCGCAGCGGTCCCCGGCCCCCGGCGAGCGAGCCCTCGCTCCCGCTCGCGATGCCCGATGCGCTACAGCGCATCGGTCAGGTCCTCGATGAGATCCTCGACGTTCTCGCAGCCGCAGGACAGCCGGACGAAGCCGTCCGGGATCCCGACAGCGGCGCGCTCTTCGGCGGTCAGCGGCTTGTGCGAGGTGAGTCGCGGCTCGCTGATGAGCGACTCGACACCGGCGAGTGACGGCGCGTGCATGATGACCCGCAACTTCGAGAGCATCCGGCCGGCACCCGCCGCCCCGCCGCGGTGCACGAGCCCGACGAGCCCGCCATAGCCATCGAGCATCCGGGTGGCCAGCGCGTGGTCGGGATGGTCGGGCAGCCCCGGCCAGTGGACCGCGGTGAACTCCGGACGGGTGAGGGCCCACCTGGCGATCGCCCCGGCGTTCTCGGTGGCCCGTTCGACCCGGAGGGACATCGTCTTCATGCCGCGTTCGATCAGCCACGCCGTGTGCGGGTCGATCGACGGACCCCAGACGCGCATCAGGCGGGTCACCTCGTCGATGATCGATGCCGATCCCGCGACCGCGCCGGCAATGAGGTCGCTGTGCCCACCCAGATACTTGGTGGCGCTGGTGATCACGATGTCGGCCCCATGGTCGATCGGTCGAAGTGCCACCGGGGAGGCGAATGTCGAATCGACCAGCAGGGCGAGTCCGCGATCCCGGGTCACCTTCGCGATCGCCGGCAGATCGATCACACGCATGAGCGGATTGGTGACCGCCTCGACGAAGATGGCACGCGTCGTTTTCCGGATGGCACGCCGCCATTCCCGGGGATGATCCGGATCGACATAGGTGACGCTGATGCCGAGCCGGTCGAATTCGGTGTCGAACAGCGCTCGCGTCCCGCCATAGATCCAGCGGGAGGCGACCAGATGATCGCCCGGGCTCAGCACGGCGAGATGGGCCATCGCGGTGGCGGCCATGCCACTCGCGACGAAGAGTGCCCGCTCCGCGCCCTCGAGGGCGGCATAGCGACGTGCGACCTCCAGCTGGTTGGGATTGTTGCCGTACCGGGTATAGAGCACGTCCTCGTCGGAGCCGATGGGATTGACGAAGGTGCTGCTCTGGTAGATCGGGGTCGTCGAAGGGGTCCCGACGGGACGGGCATGGGGTGGTCCGTGAATCGCCAGGGTCGATCGGCCGGGACGTCGCTTCACGCAAGAGCTCCGATTTCGTAGGTATCAGCGGCGACGGCCAGCAGGCACCGGCAGGTGCAGAGCCCCTCGAGGGCCTGGCGCGCTCGCGGGATGGTCCACCCCAGCTGCGCCGCCACGCGCTCCGCGGTCCAGGCCTCCGGGACCGTGGCGAGCAGGCGGAACGTGGCACGCCAATCGGCCGGCACCTCCCCCAAGAGTGTCGGCTCGACCCCGCCGACCTCGAGGGCGAGTACCATCAGGCCATGTCGGCCAAGCGCATGCTCGATCGCCTCGGCGTGATCGAGCCGGACGCCGACAAGGATCACGCGGGACACCGGCAGCTCGTGCATCGCCTGCACCAGCTTCGCGACCACCTCGTCGGCACAACTGAAGTCGACCAGGCCGATGCGCGAGAAGTCGAGCACGGCTTGCGTCCGCGGCTCCTGCCGAAGCACCCGCACGACGCGATCTCGCACGGCCACTCCGGTGGGCCGGGTGACCAGGTTCCGATAGCTGGCGTCGGTCGCCTCGCGGAGCAGGGAATCCAAGGCAATGGTGTGGCTCATCGATCGGTGGCCTTTCCGGGGATGACGATCGTGACCTGCGAACCGGGGAACCAGGCGAGCCCCTGGGTCATCGGTGGCTCGTCATCCCACGCCGGGATGATCCCGACGCGGGCCGTGCCGCTCCGAATGGTGATCTTGCCCTGCCAGCGTGCAAGGTAGCGCTTCGTGCCAGCGAGGCCCTGGCCGCGACCGGGATCCCGGAACCGCGAGATGTTGTGGATCAGTGCGGTCTCGATGGCCATGCCATCGCCCCAGCGATCACCGTAGCGCTTGGCCTGGGTCGCCTCGAGGGACATGCGGAAGCCGATCCCGGCATCGGAGACCGAGATCACGGCGGCCCGTCGCCCGAGACGCCGCTTGAAGTTGTAGACGTGCACCGCGACCCAGCCACCTGCGCCGGCGTGCTCGACGACGTTCTGGCAGGTCTCCGAGAGCGACTGCCCGAAACCGCCGACGACGGTCGGCTCGAGTTCGAGTTCCTCACGCAGGATCCGGGTGGCGCGGTCGGTGACATGCTCGACCACGGTATGGACATCGCGTGCCTCGCGAATCGGCGTGATCGGGAGCAGGACATCACTCTGCTCATCGGCCTTCCGTCTGGGCACCTTGCCGTGCAGCTCGAACAACGGCTCGGCATGGCCGATGAAGCCGGCACGGGCCCAGTACGAGGTCACGCTGTCGCTGGCCGGCAGGGTGAGTCGCGGGGTCGGTGCGCCCGCTTCCTGGAGGGCCTGCCCGAGGGTGAGGAGGGCGGTGAACCCGACAGGTGAGGCCCACTCGGTTGCATGCGCATCGACCAGGATGCGTTGCTCGGGTGGCCAGGTGCCGAGATGCGCGGCGACCTGATCGAGGGACCGATCATCGAGATGCGAGGGGATCGTGACGACGCGCATCAGTGGAGCACCAGGTCGCCACGCAGGTGCGCCGCAAGGTGGGTGGCCCCGCGGAAGGTGGCATTGCGGGCGGCGGCACGGTTGGCCGCGGTCAGGGCCTCGGGGACGGTGTCGCCCGCGAGCAGGCGGGCCATGCAGGTCGCACCGAACACATCACCACATCCGGTTGGATCGAGGACGTCGATCTCCGGTGCCGGCAGGCGTGCGCTCCGGACCGCGAACGTCGCACCCTCGGCCGTCGGGGCTGGCGGGCCGGAGACGGCACCGAGCCGGTCGAAGCCAGGCCGCGTCGTGTAGGCCACGCCGCGGGGACCCAGCGTCACACTGAAGAGCGAGACACCTGCGTCGAGGGCGAGGGCGGTCACGCCGAGCGGGTCGGGACCCAGTTGCATCATTTCGTCCTCGTTGAGTTGGACCATGTCGAAGCAGCGGAACCAGCTCGCGGCATCGTCGAGCGGTTGCAAGGTACGGACTCCGTCGGCCGACATGCCGAGGAAGAGCGAATGCAGGTCGGCATAGATCGGTCCGCTGAACCCCTGGCGCACGGCCTCGGCGGTGCCGAGGCCGAGCTCGAACCCGCTGATGAAGTTGAGGTGCAGCGCGTCCAGATCGTGGATCATCGGTCCGATCTCGGGCCAGGTCCATCCGGGCACGCCACCAGACATCCGCTCGCAACGCCGGGCACCGGTCTCGTACCGGAGGGTGACGCGGTTGTTCATCACCGGCACCTCGACGGCACGGCCTCCGGGTGTGAGTCGCTGGAGCGACCCGAGGAACTCGGTGGCACGTGCGCTGAGATCACGGCCGACCTTGATCAGGGGCACGATCTCCCACGCCTCGGGCAGTGCGGCGTCGAGGGCGGCGAGGGCGTACGCGATGCCACCCCATTCCTCGACCGGGGCCACCAGCGGGTCGCGACCATGGATCTCGTCCCACACCAGGGAGCCCACCACCCCGAGCCGGGGCATCAGCTGTCCCTGGTTCGTCGATCGAGGTGCACCTTGGCTGCGCCGAAGACGCCGGCGAGGCCCCCGAGGGTCCCGGGCACGATCTGGCAGGCCTCGACGGCGGGCTTGAAGGCCCGCTGCGCGACGACCCGCCGCAGGGGCTCGAGCAGTCGATCGCCCGCCTGGGTGACGCCTCCGACGATGACCACCAGATCGGGGTTGAAGACATTGACCAGGTTCGCGAGCCCGGCCCCGAGATACTGGGCGGTGGCACGCACCACTTCGCGTGCGAGGTCGTCGCCGAGGGTGGCCGCATGATAGACCGTCTGGGCCGTGACGCGGTCGAGGTCGCCGCCAACCAGGTCCGCCAGCGAACTTTCCGCACCGGACCGGACCTGTTCGATCGCGCGCATCGCGATCGCGGGTCCCGAGGCGTACGCCTCGAGGCAGCCGTAGTTGCCACAGCCACAGCGGCGCCCGTCCATGTCGATGGTCATGTGCCCGATTTCGCCGGCGCAATCCGAGGCGCCATGGTGCACCTGTCCATCGATGACGATCCCCCCCCCGATGCCGGTGCCGATCGTGACGCCGAGCACATAGCGACCGCCGCGCGCGGCCCCGACCCAGCTCTCGCCGAGCACGGCGCAGTTGGCGTCGTTGTCGAGGTGGGCCGGCAGGCCGAGGGCATCGGCCACGCGGTCGCGCAGCGGCATGTCGACCCAGCCGAGGTTCGGCGTGAGCAGCACGATCCCGCGCGTGGTGTCGAGCGGTCCCGGGGCGCCGATGCCGACCCCCATCAACTCGGCGCCGGGGGCGACGCGTCCGAGGTGGCCGCGGGTGTGATCCGCCATCTCGACCAGGTCCTGGATGATGGCATCGGGACCGCGGGCCGGGTCCGTGGGGCGCGAGTGATCGCCCACCACTCGTGAGCCGTCGTCCGCGACAGCGCCCACGACGAGGTTGGTGCCGCCGATATCGATTCCGAGTACCCAGCCCACAGATGGCCCTTCGATGAGATGATTCAGGTCGCGGCAACGCTCCCGGGGAGTGGTGCCCCGGCATGTACTGCATCGTAGATGGCCAGGAGACGGACCGCCAGCGGGCGACCCTCGAACGCGGCGGCGTGGATGCGTGACGCGACGATGGCCCGTTCGCGGGTGCCGCCATCCTGGCTGAGTTCCTGCCAGGCCAGCGCGAGCGCGGCCGGATCATCGCGGGCGACATACCGAGCCGCATCCCCTCCGGCGTCCTCCAGGTTGCCGCCCCGCGTGGCCACCACCGGTACGCCCGCCGCCTGGGCCTCCACGATCGGCATCCCGAATCCTTCGGCTTCCGAAAGATACGAGGCAACGCGGGCACCGGCCACGAGGGAGGGCAGGTCGCGGGGACCGACGTTCGTGAGGAGGTGGACCCGAGCGTCGACGCCGAGACGTCGGGCGACCTCGTGCAGCGATGCGGCACTGCCGCCGTCGCGCCCGACCAGCACCAGGGCGAGATCGCGGGCGGCCGGCTCGGCGAGCGCGGCGATCGCCAGCCGCTGGTTCTTGCGCGGCTCGAGCGTACCGACCACGATGACATAGCGGTCCGGCAGGCTGTGTCGTTCGCGGGCCGCCCGCTGGTCGGCCGGGGTGGATGGCCTCGCGAAGCAGGGGTCCACCGCCGGCGGGAGCACGGTGATGCGTGACGGCGCGACACCGAAGTGGTGCACCAGATCCTCACGGGTCCCGCTCGAGATCGCGATGATGGCGTCGGCGTGCTGCACACTCCAGCGGTACCGCCAGCGATACGATTGCCGATCGATCGCTCCGAAGAGTTCCGGCCGCGTCACATAGAGGAGGTCCGGGACGGTGAGTACCGACTTGATGCCGGTCTCGGGGAGATCGCGCGGCAGTTCCTGCGTGAGCCCGTGGTAGAGCTCGATGCCATCCCGCGCGGCGTCGCGACCGAGTCGGAACGTGCGCCAGAGGTTGCGGGCCACCGGCATCCGCCACGGCGAATCGGGTGCATGCGTGTGCCCCGCAACCATCTCCGCGACCCGGGCGAAGCGCGGGTCCGCCTGGCGCGGCGTGTAGAGATGCAATTCACGCTCGGGTGCGGCCTCGGCGAGGCCGGCCAGCAGATGACGGGCGTAGTTGCCCAGCCCGGTGCCATTGTGCAGCGCACGGATGGCGTCGAAGCCGAGGCGGCAGGGCGCACCGGCCGGGACGGCCATCCGCTAGTCGACCTGCAAGACGGCGAGGAAGGCCTCCTGCGGGATCTCGACGGACCCGATCTGCTTCATCCGCTTCTTCCCCTCCTTCTGCTTCTCGAGGAGCTTCCGCTTGCGGCTGATGTCGCCACCGTAGCACTTGGCAAGCACGTCCTTGCGCATCGCGGAGATCGATTCCCGCGCGATCACCTTGTTGCCGATCGCGGCCTGGATCGCCACCGCGAAGAGTTGCCGCGGGATCAGCTCCTTCAGCTTCTCGGCGATCTTGCGTCCCCACTCGTACGCCTTGTCGCGGTGGATGATCACGCTGAAGGCGTCGATCGGATCGCCGTTGAGCAGCATGTCGAGCCGGACCAGCGGCGACGGGCGGAAGCCGATCACCTCGTAGTCGAGCGAGGCATAGCCACGCGAGATCGACTTGAGCCGATCATAGAAATCGAGCACGATCTCGCCGAGCGGGAAGTCGAAGGTGAACTCGACACGTGCGGTATCGATGTACGTCATGTCGTGATAGACGCCGCGGCGCTCCTGACCGAGGTTCATGATGCCGCCGATGTACTCGACGGGCGCCATGATGCGGGCCTTGACGTAGGGCTCCTCGATCCGGGTGATGGTGGCGGGGTCGGGCAGGTCACTCGGATTCTCCACCTCGAGCATCGTGCCATCCGCCAGATGCACGTGGTACTCGACGGTCGGCACGGTCGTGATCAGGTCGAGACCGAATTCACGCTCCAGCCGTTCCTGGATGATCTCGAGATGCAGCAGCCCCAGGAAGCCGCAGCGGAAGCCGAAGCCGAGGGCGGTCGACACCTCGGGCTCGTACTGGAGCGAGGCGTCGTTCAGGATCAGTCGCTCCAGCGCATCGCGCAGGTCCTCGTACTGGTTCACGTCGGTCGGGTAGACGCCCGCGAAGACCATCGACTTCACCTCGCGGTAGCCCGGCAACAGTTCGGTGGCCCGGTTGGCCGCATCGAGCACGGTGTCGCCGACCCGGGCATCACGCACGTCGCGAAGCGAGGCGACGAAATAGCCGACCTCCCCGGCCTCGAGGGATGTGGCCGGGCGCTGACCGAGGGCGAGGTATCCGACCTCGTCGACCCGGTACAGGTCGTCGTCGTGGGAGCCGAAGGTCACTTCCATCCCCGGCCTGAGCTGGCCATCGACGACCCGGATGCTCGGGATCGCGCCCCGATAGCGATCGTAGTAGGAGTCGAAGATGAGCGCGCGGAGCGGACCCTCGGGGGACCCGGTGGGCGGCGGGATCCGCCTGACGATTGCTTCGAGCAGCTCGGGAACGCCGGTCCCGTCCTTCGCGGACACGGCCAGGATCTCCTCGCGGCTGGCCCCGATCAGCGCCATGATCTCCTCGGCCCGCTTCTCGGGCTCGGCGCCGGGGAGGTCGATCTTGTTGAGCACCGGGATGATCTCGAGCCCGGCGTCGAGGGCCAGGAAGAGATTCGAGAGCGTCTGGGCCTGGATCCCCTGGGAGGCATCGACCACGAGGATTGCCCCTTCACACGCATTGAGCGAGCGCGAGACCTCGTAGGTGAAATCGACATGCCCGGGGGTGTCGATCAGGTTGAGGGCATAGTCGACGCCATCGGCGGCACGGTACGCCATGCGAACCGCATTGAGCTTGATCGTGATGCCGCGCTCGCGCTCCAGGTCCATGGTGTCGGTGAGTTGCGAGCGCATCTCGCGCTTGCTCACCGTGGCGGTGACCTCGATCAGTCGATCCGCGAGGGTCGACTTGCCGTGGTCAATGTGGGCCACGATGCAGAAGTTCCGGAGCAGGTTCTGGCGCATAGGGGCGGAAATATACTGATGCGAGCTACCTTCCTCCCGCGCATGCCACTCTCCGACCCAGCCCCGCCCCGTCTCTCCCCCACGATGGGGATGCTCCTGGTCACCCTCTTCTGGGGTGGCAACTTCACCGCGACCAAGATCGCGTTCACCGAGATCGAGCCGCTGGCCTTCACCGGGCTGCGGTTTGCCATCGCGTCAGCGGTGCTCTGGCTGGTCGTGCGCAAGGTCGAGGGCCGGGTGCCCAGGCCGCCCGGCACGCTCTGGCCCCTGATCGCGCTCGGCGTCGTGGGCAACACCATCTACCAGATCGCGTTCGTCGAGGGACTGGCCCGGACCTCGGCGACCAAGAGCGCGATGATCCTCGCGATCCTGCCGGTCTCCGTGACCATCGCAGCCGCCTGGCTCGGGATCGAGACGGTGAGCCGTCGGCAGAAGGTCGCCGTGGGCGTGGCCACGGTCGGCGTCGCGCTGGTCCTGCTCGGACGGGGCGGGACGATTGGTGGGCCGATCGGCGCCGGCGACATGCTGCTGCTCGCTGCGGTGGTCGGCTGGACGACCTACACGCTGCTGCTTCGGCACTGGGCGCTGCCGATGTCGGCACTCTCACTCACGGCATGGACGCTGTACACCGGGACACCGGGGCTCGTCCTCGTCGGTCTGCCGCAGATGCTCCGGACCGACTGGGGTGCGGTCACGATCGCCGGCTGGGGCGGCGTGGCCTACAGCTCGTTGCTCTCGCTGGTGGTGGCCTACGTCTTCTGGAACCGCGGGGTCGCCCTCCTGGGCGCCTCGAAGGCCGCAATCTTCAACTCGATTGTCCCGTTCGTCGCGACCGTGGTCGCGATGGTCGCTCTCGGCGAGCGCCCCGGACCGCTGCACCTCGCCGGCGGACTGCTGATCATCGGTGGGGTGCTGCTGACGCGGAAAAGGAGAGAAGGCTAGAAAGAGAGAAAGAGAGAGAGAGAAAGCTGAAGGAGCGCGATGAGTACGGGCGCAACATGTTGCGCCCGTACGCCCGCGGCTCGGCCGCTCTCTCTCCTTCTCGCCTTCTCTCTTTCTCTCTTCCTCTCTTTCCTAGTTCCCCTGCACGATCTCCTTGTAGCTCTCCGGGTTCCACGCCGGTCGCTGGGTCGTGTTGGCGATCTCCGCACCCAGGTAGAAGCCGATCTTGGCGACCCGGCTCAGCTTGCTGGTATCGATCAGCGAGACGTGGTCGTCGGCCTGGTGGTACTGCGGGTGGACACCGTTGAAGAAGAAGAGGATCGGTACACCCTTGCGGGCGAAGTTGAAGTGGTCGCTCCGGAAGTAGAAGCGCTCCTCGGGCCAGATGTCATCGGCGGTCGTGAGCCCGAGCTCGGGGTGCCGCGCATTCACGCGGGCCAGGGTCTCGCCCATGTTCGAATGCTCCTTGCCGATGACGACGATCGAATCCGGGTTGTTGCGACCGATCATGTCGTTGTTGATGTCGGCGACGATCTTGTCGAGCGGCACGGTCGGATGCTCCGCAAACCAGCTTGACCCGAGCAACCCCTTCTCCTCGCCCGAGACATGCAGGAAGAGGATGCTCCGGCGCGGCTTGACCTTCAGCTCGCTGTAGGCCTTCGCGATCAGCAGCACGCCGGTGCTGCCCGAGGCGTCGTCGTCGGCGCCGTTGCAGATGCTGTCGGCGCCCTTCGCCCGGCAGCCGCCGACGCCGTCCCCTGCGGTGCCCACGTGGTCCATGTGCGCTGAGTAGACGACGTATTCATCCTTGAGGAGCGGGTCGCTGCCCTCGATCATGCCGACCACATTGGGCACGGTGGTCTGGCTGTAGATCTTGACCGGGGCATAGAACGAGAGGGAGATCTGGGCCGGAAGCGGCTGGATCACGGGCGTCGGGCTGGCCCGCAACGTATTGAAGTCCGGGCGATTGGCGGCCTGGGGGTCATTCGCAAAGAGCGAGTCATTGACGATGTAGATCGGCGTGCCGCTGCCATCGCCCATCATGAGGGTCATGCGTGGCGACGAGGCAAAATCCCGGCTCCGGCTGAACTGATCCATCGGCGAGTTCTGGACCACCACGATGGCCGCGGGCCCTGCGGCCTGGATCGCGCGCTGGACATTCCGCCACTGGACGGCCTTGCTCGCGTCGTACACGGCGAGGACCGCCTTGCCACGAAGGTCGGCGGCAGCGACGGACTCGGGTGTCAGGGCGCCAGCCAGCAAGACCCCCGGAAGGGGCGTGGGCGAATTGATGCCACCCCCCGTCGCGTAGGCATAGGCGCCCATCGGATACCGTGTGATGGCGCCGTTCTCGTTCACCTCGAAGAAGGCGGCCGCCTGATCGATGCCGCGGGCCGCCAGCGGATAGCGCTGGAAATAGGTACCGTTCTCGCCGGCCGGCTTGATGCCCCACTCCCGGTAGCGCGAGGCGAAGTACTCGGCGGTCTTCTCGAGCCCGGGGCTCGGCGTGTTGCGGCCGCCCATCGAGTCGTCGGCAATCACGCTGATGTTGCGGAGCACGGCCTCCGGGGTGATGACCGAGGCCGCGCGGGTCAGCTCGGCTTCATAGCGCGCCGCGCCGGGTGCCGGGATGAGGGGTTTGCCTGCGCACGCGGCGAGGACTGGAACCAGGAGGGCCAGGTGGCCCGTACGACGCAACAGAGCAGACATCACGACTCCAGATCGAGGTGGGACGGGTGAGCAAGCAGGCGGTACCGGGATCCGAGCGCACAGCCACAGTCATGCATGTTAGCCCGCCATGCGGCGTTTCGGAACGCCTCGACGCATCGGTCGGACCGCGATGACGCGCCCGGCAACCTCTGCCGCCGCCCGTCCCGTGGTGCGACCCGATCTGTTGGCTCCGAGTGATGTGGCCAGGCTCGGTGGGCTCGAAGTCACCACCCAGGGCGTTGTCGACGGTTTTCTGGCCGGACTTCATCGCTCCCCGCGACGAGGGTTCTCCGTGGAATTCGCCGAGCACCGGCAGTATCAGCCGGGCGATGAGCCGCGATATGTCGATTGGAAATTGCTCGCGCGCACCGATCGCCTGTATGTCAAGCAGTTCGAGGAGGAGACCAATCTCCGGGCGATGCTGGTTGTCGATGCGAGTGCGTCGATGGCCTGGCGTGGCGCCGACGATCGACTCACCAAGCTTGATTACGCTGCCCGACTGATGGCGGCTCTCGGCATGGTGCTGCTCCGCCAACGGGACGCGACCGGCCTGATCACGTTCGACGCGACCGTGCGCCAGATCACGCCGCCCCGGGTCCGCCGCGGCCATTGGCACACGCTGGCCCGCGTCCTCGGCGACCTCCAGCCCGGAACGACCACCGCCGCCGATATCGCGCTCCGTCAGGTGGTCGGCGCCCTGCAGCGGCGCGGCATGGTGATCTTCTGCTCCGACCTGCTGATGGATCCGGAGCTCACGATCAAGGCGCTCAAGTTCCTCCGCCATCGTGGCCACGATGTGCTGGTGCTGCATATCGCGGACCCCGCCGAGCTCGACCTCGCACGGGGCGAGGAGACACGCTTCCGTGATCCCGAGACGGGCCGCACGGTGACCCTGGCTCCGAGCGATTGGGCCACGGCGTATCGCGAGACGGTGGATCGCGTGGTGCGTGAGTGGGGCGGGGCGTGCCGCGCCGCCGGCATTCACTACGCACTGATCACCACCGACATGCCGTTCGGCACCGCCCTCGGTCACACCCTGGACGCCCGATGACGTTCCTTTTTCCGTGGGTCCTGGTGGGGCTTGCCGCGGCCGCGATCCCGATCCTGCTCCACCTGGTCGAGCGACGCCAGCCTCCGGAACGGGCATTCCCCGCGGTGCGCTATCTCGAGGACGCCACGCGCGACCAGCGGCGTCGACTCAAGTTTCGGCATCTCCTGCTCCTGGCGCTTCGGACCCTCCTGGTGGTGCTGGTCGTGCTTGCCGCGGCGGGTGCTCGGCTCCACCGCGCCGTACCACTCGGCGCCCATACCCCCATGGCCCTCGTGCTGATCCTCGACAATTCCGCGAGCAGTGGTGCGGTGATGGATGGCGAGCCGACCATCGAGGCACTCCGGACCACGGCGCGCGCGGTGCTGGAGCGCGCAACCCCGAGCGACCGGCTCTGGCTCCTGCTCGCCGATGGCGTGGCACGACCGGGGACCGCCAAGGAGCTGCTCGCGCGGCTCGAGACGGTGCAGGTCATTCCGGACCGCCTGGAGCTTGGGCAGGCCGTGCGGCAGGCCGATGCCCTGATCCGGAACGCCGGTCGTCGCGGCGAGGTCGTCGTGGTGAGCGATGCCCAGCGGTCGGCGGTCTCGCCGGTCGAGGTGGCGGCGGACATGATCGTGCTCCGGCCGGCGGCGGTGCCACCCAGGAATCGTGCGATCGCGGTGCTCGAGGCCGGCAATCAACCGTGGGGCGGGCAAGGGGGCCGGGTCGCGGTGCAGGTGGTCGCCGAGGACACCGCGGCGGTCGCCGCGCGGCTCACCGCCGGCAACTCCCCCCCCCGTGACCTCCTGCTGACCCCCGGGGTGCCGAGCACCCAGCGGATCGTCCTGGGCACCCCCGGGTGGCACCTGATCGAGGTCTCGCTCCCGGCCGACGAGCTGCGACTGGATGACACCCGGCAGGTCGCGGTCCAGGTGGCACGTCCGGCGGGTGTCACCTGGTCGAGCCGTGATCGGTTCCTCGATGCGGCGCTCCGGGTGCTGATCGGCGAGCGACGCCTGCTTGAGGGGGGGGGGGCCAGCATCGGCCGGCTCGGTGCGGGACCATCGATTGTCGTGCCACCGGAAGATCCGGCCCTGCTGGGGGCGCTCAACCGCGCCCTCGAGGCGCGCGGGTCGTCCTGGCGCTATGGGGACGTGGTGACCGCACCGGCACAGAGTGACAGCACCGGGTTGCTTCCCGAGCGGGTGGCGGTGGAGCGAGCCGTCCGGCTCGTGCCGTCCGCGGGCGGGCGGCGTGCGGATACCGTCGTGACGGTCGGGGGCGAGCCGTGGATCGTCCGGTCGGGTGACCTCGTGCTGGTGGGGTCTCGCTTCGAACCGACCTGGACCGATCTGCCGGTGCGAGCGGGCTTCGTGCCGCTCCTCGATGCCCTGGCCTCGCGAGTGGTTCATGGTGCACCGGCGCTGCCGTCGACCCTGGTTGGCGGTCGGCTCCCGTTGCCTCCTCGCGTCACCCGAGTCGTAGGGGCCGGGGTCGATGTCGGGGTGGAGGGCGGATCGACCTGGTCGCCTCCTGCCCCAGGCAACTACTGGTTGCTCGCAGGACTCGACACGATCGGCGCGATCAGCACCGGGATCGACCCGCGGGAATCAGCGTTGGCGCGGGCGACATCGGCCGAACTCGAGGAGGCCTGGCCGGGTGCGGTCGTGGCCGATCTCACGGATGGTGCCTCGCGGACGTTCGCCGCCGGTGGACGCGGCGATCTCCGGCCGCTCCTGCTGCTGCTGGCCCTGCTGACGCTGATCGGGGAGTCGCTGGTGGCCGGGCGGATCGGCCGAGTGCGTTGACCCCACCCGCTCCGCCACCTACGTTCCCGCCCCGAGCAGTTCCTGATCCAACGGTGCAGGCCCACCGGGCCGCCGGATGCACCCGAACCGTGCTGGCGTGACCGAGACCGCAGTCGACACCACGAATCCCTCTCGCACCGTTGGCGGATCGCTCGCCTCGGTGCTTTCGGCGTTGGAGCGCGTCCCGGCGGTCCTCGAGCTGCGAGCCACGCTCCCGGGCCGCGGCGAGTCCCTTCGGCTCGGTGGCCTGCCGGGATCGAGTGCCGCCGTGCTCACGGCCTGGTTGGCCTCGGCGGAGGGCGCCGGACGCTTGACCGTGGTGGTGACCGGCACCCCTGGCGACGCCGAACGCTGGCTCGCAGATCTCCGGCAACTGCTCGGCGACGCCGTGGCGCTCTATCCGCAGCGTGAAGGACTCGGCGACGAGGAACCTCACGTCGAGATCGCCGGCGAGCGGATCGAGACGCTCGAAGCGCTCCTCGGTGGCAGGCTCCAGGTGCTGGTCACCACGGCCCGGGCGACCGCCGAACGGACGACCATCCCGGGCGCCCTGGCGGCGCTGCGCGTGCATCTGGCTCCCGGCATGACACTTCCGCCGGGCGACCTCACGGCCGCCCTCGATCGGATGGGATACCAGCGGGTCCCGGCCGTGACCGAGGTCGCCGAGTACTCGGTCCGGGGTGGGATTATCGACCTGTACGGTTTCGGGATGGCCGAGCCGGTCCGGCTCGAATGGTGGGGCGACGAGATCTCCTCGCTCCGGCAGTTCGACCTCACGACCCAACGGAGTGGCGCCGAGCAGCCGGACGTCTCGGTGTTGCCGATCGGCGGCGCCGGGCTCGGTGCGGTCGACGTCGGTGGCACGGTCACCCGCACCTCGCTGCTCGAGCTGCTGCCGTCGGATGCGCTCGTGGTGCAGGAGGTCCCCGGGGCCGATCGCGAGGAGGTCGAGCGGGCATGGCGAGAGGCCGATCACCACCGGGAGGTGGCGCTCCGACTGGGGGATGTGATCCCGCCGCGCACGGAGCTCTACCTGTCGCCGGACGGCTGGGAGATGCAGCTCACCGCCTTTCCGCGCCTGACGGTGCGCGAGGCGATCGCCGACCACCAGCTGGGCTTCTTCCCGCCCGAAAAGATCGATCGCGACCTGACACGACTCCGCGCCTCGCTCGGACATGGCACGCCCACCCTGATCCTCTGTGACAATCAGGGCCAGCTCGAGCGGCTCGACGAGCTGCTCGAGGATCGAGGGATGCTGCCCGCCGGCACGAGTCTCGTGGTCGGTGCCCTGGATGGCGGCTTCGTGATGCCGACGCTTCGGGTGCTGACCGACCACGAGATCTTCCGTCGGGCCCGGCGGCTGCGCCGCCCGCGACGGTACCGCCAGTCGGCGCCGAGCACGGTCACGGGGAATCTCGTCATCGGCGACTACGTGGTCCATCTCGAGCACGGCATCGGGGTCTATCGCGGCATCCAGACGATCACGGTCGAGGGTGGCGAGCTCGAGGTCGCCATGCTCGAGTACGAAGGCGGCGATCGGCTCAATGTGCCGCTCTACCGTCTCGACCAGCTCGAGCGCTACCGGGCCGCCGGGGACACCGGCGAGGACCAGCCGCCACCGCGGATCCACCGACTTGGGGGGGGGAGCTGGAAGAAGGTTCGCGACAAGACCCGCGCCGCGATCCAGGCGATGGCCGCCGAACTGCTCGACCTCTATGCGCGGCGCAGGGTGAGTGCGGGATTCGCCTTTCCGCCCGATGGACGCTGGCAGCGCGAACTGGAGTCCTCGTTCCTCTACGAGGACACGCCCGACCAGCGGACCGCGACCGACGCGATCAAGTCCGACATGGAGCAGCCGCGCCCGATGGATCGCCTGCTGGTCGGCGATGTCGGCTACGGCAAGACCGAGGTCGCGGTGCGCGCGGCCTTCAAGGCGGTGCAGGGCGGCAAGCAGGTGGCGGTGCTGGTGCCGACCACGATCCTGGCGGAGCAGCACTTCCGGACGTTCGCCGAGCGGCTGGCGGACTATCCCGTCAACGTCGAGGCGATGTCGCGCTTCCGGACCGCGAAGGAGCAGAAGGAGACGCTCCGGCGCCTCGCCCTGGGCGAGATCGACATCGTGATCGGGACCCATCGCCTGCTCTCGAAGGATGTCGAGTTCAAGGAGCTTGGCTTGCTGGTGGTCGACGAGGAACACCGGTTCGGGGTCAAGCACAAGGAACGACTCAAGGCACTCAAGCTTGCGGTCGATGTGCTGACCCTCACGGCGACGCCGATCCCGCGGACGTTGCATCTCTCGCTCGCCGGGATGCGTGACATGACCGTGATCGAGACGCCGCCGCGGGACCGCTCGCCGATCCTGACGTTCGTGGAGCCGTGGGACGATGCCCTGCTCGAGGAGGCGATCGCCCGCGAGCGCGACCGCGGCGGTCAGATCTACTTCGTCCACAATCGGATCGAGACGATCGAGACGATCGCGGCCCGGGTCCGCTCGCTCGCGCCCGGGGCACGGGTGGCGGTCGGGCATGGCCAGATGGCGGCTGACGCGCTCGAGCAGGTCATGCAGGAATTCGTGGCGGGGGACGTGGACATCCTGGTCTCGACGATGATCGTCGAGTCCGGGCTGGATGTCGCGAATGCCAACACCATGATCGTGGCCGATGCGCACCGATTCGGCCTGGCCCAGCTCTACCAGCTGCGCGGTCGGGTCGGCCGGAGCCACCGGCGGGCCTACTGCTACCTGCTGGCCCCCGACGAGATCGACGCCCAAGCCGAGGAACGGTTGAAGGTGCTCGAGCATCATACCGACCTGGGGGCGGGGTACCGGATCGCCCTGCGGGACATGGAACTGCGCGGGGCCGGGAACCTGCTGGGGGCCGAGCAGTCCGGGCACGCCCAGGCGGTCGGCTTCGATCTGTACCTCCGCTGGCTGGAGGAGACGGTCACGGCGCTCCGGAGCAATCGGGATGCTGTGGAGGCTCCAACCCCGCCAGACGTCCATCTGGACGTGCCCGCCCGGCTCCCGGACCGGTATATCGAGGACGATGCGTCGAAGCTCGACCTGTACCGCCGACTGGCGCGGGCCGCGACGCCCGGCGACATTGATGATCTGCGTTCCGAATTGCGCGAGCGATTCGGGCCCCTGCCCGTCGAGGCCGAGGCGTTGCTGGACATGACCCGGCTGCGGGTCGTGGGGGCACTCCTCTCGGTCCAGCACGTCATCGTGCGGGGGGACGAGGCCCGGATCTCGTTCCGGGCCGGTGCCACGCCGCGCATGGCAGGGCTGACCCGGGCGCTCGAGGATGTGCAATTGGCGGCGGAAGTGCGGCGCACGATGCCGCTTTCGCTCCGGCTGGTCCGGCTCGGTGGTGAGTCGTTGGTTCCCGCGCTGGTTCGCGCACTGCGGCAGGTCGTCGCATGAGCACCGGCGTTCTTTTTCCGATTTGAGGAGTACGATGCGTCGATCGCTGAGGCTGACCGTTCCGATGTCCCTCCTGTTGCTGGCCTGCCAGGGTGATGCCTTCACCGCACATCCCGACATTGCCGCTCGTGCCGCAGGTCAGGAACTCACGGCGGCGCGTGTCGCCGAGATCATGACAAGCGTGAAGGGGGTCACGGTCAACCCGGAGGCGGCCGACTTCGTCGCCCGGCTCTGGACCGATTACACCCTCTTTGCCCAGGCGGTCGCGACCAATTCGCTGACCACTGACTCCACCATGGTCCACAATGCCATGTGGGTCGCGGTCGCGGAGATCACCGCCGGCCACTGGATCGACACGCTGATCGCTCGGCGCGCGGCCGTGACGCCCGAACGGGTCGACAGCGCGTACGCTGCCGATGGGCTGCGCGTCCTGCAGCACGTCCTGATCCAGGTGGACCCCGCAGCGACCCAGGCGGCGCGCGATGCGGCGCGGCGGAAGATCGACGGCATCGCCAGCCGTGCCAGGGCCGGCGCCGACTTCGGAACGCTTGCGATCGACAATTCCGACGACGTGGCGACCAAGGTCGACAGCGGCTTCCTGCCGGCGTCCCCGCGCGGCGCGTTCGTCCCGGCCTTCGACTCGGCGGCCTGGCTGCTCGCCCCGGGAGAGATGAGTCCGGTGGTGGTGACGACCTACGGCTTCCACGTCATCAAGCGTGCGACCGAGGCCCAGGCCAAGGCGCGACTGGCTCAGGCGTTGCAGGCGCCGCTCGTGCAGGCGATGGAAGCGAGCTACTTCGCCGAGCTGGACTCCGTCAACAACATCCAGCTGAAGAGCGGCGCGGCGACGAAGGCGCGCGAGGCGATCACGGACCTGAACCGGGCTGGCAAGAACAAGGCGACGCTCGCCACCTACCGCGACGGCAAGCTCACGGTCGCCGACTTCGCGCGCTGGATTCGCGCCATGACCCAGGATCCGGCCCAGGGACCCCAGCAGATTGCCCAGATGGAGCAGCTGCCGGATTCCTCACTCGAGGCGGGGATCAAGATGGTGGCGAGCCGCTACCTGTTGCTGCGTGACGCCGAGCAGGAAGGCATCTCGATCACCCCGGACGAGTGGAAGCAACTCCAGACCGAGTTTGCCGAATCGGTCGATACCCTCAAGGCGTCGATCGGTCTCGGACCCGATGTCATCGATCCCGCGGCGAGCGAGGCCGATCGGAAGCGCGCCGCGGCGCTCCGGGTCGACCAGTTCTTCGACAAGATGACGCGCGGCGAGGCCCGGCTGCAGCTGCTGCCGGGGATGCTGGCCTGGACGCTCCGGGAGCGCGCCGACGATGCCGGCGTGAACCCGGCAGGCGTGGCACAGGCTGTCGATCTGGCACAGGCCAAGATGGCCGCCGAACAGCCGAACAGTGGCGCGAAGCTGGGCGACACGAGCGAGGCGCCGATCGCGACCCCGCCGGCGATCCAGCCCGCACCGGCCGGCCCGCCGATCCCCGGGGGCAAGTGAGGATGCTGCAGCGTCGGGTCCCGCTGCTCGCGCTGGTCGCCGCCCTCCTGGGCGGCGGCCGTCTCGCCACCCTGGCGGCCCAGGGGCCCACGCCGGAAGCACCGATCGATCGCGTGGTCGCGGTGGTCGGGAACTCCGTGATCACCTACACCCAGGTGCAGGAAGAGTACTTCGCGCGCCTGCGCGAACAGGGGCGTGAACCCCCGACCGACGACGCCCAGGTCACCCGGGAGTTGAAGGCGCTGGTCGACACCTTGATCGACGCCGACCTGCTGTTCCAGCAGGCACTCCGGGATACCACGGTCAAGGTGCCGCCGCTCGAAGTGAGCGACGCCGTCGATCAGAACGTCCGCGGGATCCGGAAGGGCTTCCCGAGCGAGACCGCGTTCGCCACCGAACTCCGGAAGGCCGGATTCCTCGGCATCGACGACTACCGTCGCTGGCTCACCGACCGGCAGTACAAGGACATGATGCGGGAGCAATTCAAGCTCCGGCTGCAGGAACGCCACCTGCTGGATCCGATCGAGCCGACCGAGCGCGAGGTGCGGGCGTTCTACGACGCGAACCTCGACCGGTTGCCGCGTCGCCCGCCGACGCGCTCGGTGCGCCAGATCGTGATCGCGCCGAAGCCCGATACCGTGGCCAAGATGCGGGCGAAGGCGCTGGCCGATTCGCTGGTCACCGCACTCCGGGGTGGTGCCGACTTCGAGGCAATCGCCAAGCGCTTCTCGCAGGACCCGGTCTCGGCCGCCCAGGGGGGGGACCTCGGCTGGGTGCGCAAGGGCATCATGGTGCGCGAGTTCGAGCGGGCCGCATTCGCCCTGACCCTCGGCGCGATCTCGCCGCCGGTCGAGTCGCCGTTCGGGTATCACATCATCCAGGTCGAGCGAATCCAGCCGACCGAGCGGAAGATCCGTCACATCCTGCTCTCGGCGCCGATCGACTCCGCCGGGGCGGCGCGGGCGCATGCGCTGGCCGATTCGGTCCGTGCCCTGATCGTGGCCGGGTTCTCCTTCGACTCCCTGCAGGGCCGCTATCACGATCCGTCGGAATTGCGCGAGGCCCGCGCGCTCGAGCTCGCGCCGCCGCTGCAGCAGGCATACATCGATGTCCTCACCCCGGCCGACAGCGGTACGCTCACGCCGGTCTTCACGCTGCCGGTCGGCGCACCGTTCGCGGACAAGTATGCGATCGTCAAGGTGACGGCGGCGGCCCCGGAGGGGCCGCCGCCCTTCGATCGAATGCGCGAGACGTTGCGCAAGACCCTCGCGGCCAGCAACGGTCTCGAACACTACATGAAGCAGCTCCGGCAGAAGGCGTACATCGACAAGCGGGAGCTGTGACCCGGTCGATCCGTCTCGCGATCACGCTCGGTGACCCGCGCGGGATCGGCCCCGAGGTCACCCGCGCGGTGCTCGGCGACGGGCTCGGCGACGGGGTCGAGGTCACCGTGATCGGCGCGAAGGAACAGATGGCCACGATGCGAGCCGATCGGCGGGAACCGGTCGGCTCGTGGCGTTCCGGACCCCGCGGCGTGGCCCAGACCCGGGCCGCGGCGGCCGGCCTCATCACCGGTCGCGCCGTCGAGCGGGCCGCCGCCCTGGCCCTGGCCGGCGAGGTCGATGCCATCGTCACCGCGCCGGCCGAGAAGCATGCGCTCCATCTGGCCGGCTTTCCGTTCCCCGGCCACACCGAGTGGCTGGCCCACCTCGCGGGCGGTGTCGATGTCGCCATGATGCTGGCGAGTGATCGCCTCCGTGTCGTGCTCGTGACGACCCACATGCCGCTTCGGGACGTGCCGCTGGTGCTCACCACCGACCGCGTGGTCCGGACAGGCGAGGTGACCCTCACGGCGCTCCGCGACTGGTTCGGCATCGCCGAGCCGCGACTGGCGGTCTGTGCACTCAATCCGCACGCCGGCGAGCAGGGGCTGTTCGGTGACGAGGAGCAGCGTGTGCTGGCTCCCGCCGTGGTGCGCCTTGGCGCGACCGGTCCGATCCCGGCCGACACGGTCTTCGTTCGGGCGATGCGTGGCGAATTCGATGCGGTGCTGGCGCCCTACCACGACGTCGGCATGACCGCGATCAAGGTGGCCTCCTTCGGTGAGGCCGTGAATGTCACGCTTGGACTGCCGTTCGTCCGGACGTCGCCCGATCACGGGACCGCCATGGACATCGCTGGCACGGGACGTGCCGATCCTTCCAGCATGCGGGCCGCCGTGGCCCTCGCGATCGACCTTGCTCGACGGAGTCAGTCACCATGAGTCTCACCGTCTCGGTCCTCATCCCGGTCTACAACGAGATGCGCACCCTCGAGGATCTTGTCGCCAAGGTCCGCGCCGTCCCGGTCCCGATCGAGATCATTTGCGTGAACGATGCCTCGACCGATGGCAGCGCGGAGATCCTCGACCGGATGCTCGCAGCGGGGACGATCGACAAGCTCCACCACCAGCCGATCAACCAGGGGAAGGGGGCCGCCATTCGTCACGCGATCCAGCTCGCGTCCAACGACGTGCTGGTGGTCCAGGATGCCGACCTCGAATACGATCCCGCGGAGATCCCGACCCTCCTCGAACCGATCGCCTCGGGTCGCGCCGACGCGGTGTTCGGCTCCCGCTTCCTCGGCGGGCCGCATCGGGTGCTCTATTTCTGGCACTCGGTCGGCAACTCGCTGCTCACGCTGGTCTCGAACATGTTCACGGATCTCAACCTCACCGACATGGAGACCTGCTACAAGGTCATCCGCACACCGTTGGCTCAGAAGCTGGTGCTCACCAGTGATCGGTTCGGCTTCGAGCCGGAGGTGACGGCGCGCCTCGCACAGGCCAAGGCGCGGATCTGGGAACTGCCGATCTCGTACAGCGGCCGGACCTACGAGGAGGGGAAGAAGATCGGCTGGAAGGATGGCGTCGCCGCGTTCGGCCACATCCTCCGGTTCAACCTCTTCCCGCCCCGGAACCGGAGTGTTCGTCGACGGCATCGGTCGCCGTATGACGTGGGACCGTGGGATCGGGCGTGAACGACGTGAGAAGTGAGAAGTGAGAGGTGAGACGTGAGAAGTGAGACGTGAGAGGTGAGAAGTCGTCCCGACCAGGGGCGCGAAGCGCCGGCGTGGAGGGATGTGTACCTGCTCGTGACGGACGTGCAGATCCCTCGACTGCGCTCCCTACGGTCGCTCCGCTCGGGATGACTCCTTCTCACGTCTCACGTCTCACGCCTCCCGTCGCACCCGCACCGTCTCGACGCGCCGCTCGTCCATCGCGGTGATCTCGAAGAGATAGCCCTCGGTCGCGATCCGATCGCCGACCTTCGGCAGGCGTCCGAGCTGGCCGAAGAGGAACCCGCCCAGCGTCGTGTACTGATCGGCTGGCAGGTCGACCTCGAACCGGTCATTGAAGGCCGTGATCGCGAGTGAAGCGTCGAGCGACACGGTGCCGTCGGTGGTCGCCACGATGGCGTGGGTCTCGGGATCATATTCATCGTAGATCTCGCCGACGATCTCCTCGAGCAGGTCCTCCATCGTCACCAGCCCTGCGGTCCCGCCGTACTCATCGAGCACCACGGCGAGGTGCGTCTTGAGGCGCTTCATGTCGGTGAGCACATCCTCCACCTCGCGCGTCGCCGGCACCAGCAGCGGCTCGCGCATGATGCGCCGGATGGGCACCCCGGCGCTGTCACGGAGGGCACGCAGGATGTCCTTGGCGAGCACCACCCCGACGATCTCGTCGAGGGAAGTCGTGTAGACGGGGTAGCGCGAGCGGCCGGCGGCGGCCACCACGTCGGCGGCGGCCTCGACAGTGGCATCGGCGGCGAGCCCGATGATGTCGGTGCGAGGCGTCATGACATCCTGGGCAGATTTCTCGCTGAATTCGAAGACCCCCTCGAGCATGCGCGCATCGCCCCGCGTGAGGGAGCCGCCTTGCCCCGATTGCTCGACCAGCATCCGGATCTCCTCGGGCGAGTGGAGCCGGTCATGCTCGCCCGCCGCGGCGACCCCGACCAGGCGGAGCAGGCGGACGGCGATGCCGTTGAGGAACGAGATCGGGTAGTGCATCACCCACGAGAACCCCATGAGTGGCCAGACCACCCAGCGGGAGACATCCTCCGGATAGAGCAGCGCCAACGACTTCGGCACCAACTCGCCGAGGACGATATGGAGGGTGGTGATGATGGTGAACGCCGTGGCGACGGCCGCGGTATGCGAGGCCAGGAAGGCCAGCGGCGCCGGCACGCCCCGGAACAGTCCCTCGAAGAGGTGGGCGAGCGCCGGCTCACCGACCCAGCCGAGGCCGAGTGAGGCGAGGGTGATCCCGAGCTGGGTGGCCGAGATATATCGGTCGAGGTGTTGAATGGCCCCGAGGGCTCGCGTAGCTTTGCGGTCCCCGGCCTGCGACGCCTCTTCGAGGCGCGTCTTGCGGGCCCCGACCAGGGCGAACTCGGCCGCGACGAAGTAGGCATTGGCGAGCACGAGCCCGAGGACGGCGAGCAGGCCGACGACGATCGGCACCGGGGCGGCAGCAGCAGTTTGGGTATCCATAGACCCCCCAAGGGTAACGCCACTGGGGATTGGCGGCATGCGGGCGATCGCCCGGAGGAGCGGAATTGGTCACCACAAAGCGTCTCGGGTTGGTGCTCGGCCTGACCGCGGGCTTCTTGCTCGTCGAGGTGGTGGGCGGATACCTGTCGGGATCGCTGGCGCTCCTGGCCGACGCGGGCCACATGGCCACCGACGTCGGCGCCCTCGCGCTGGCCACGGTGGGCGCCCGGATTGCGAGCCGGCGCGCGGCCGCGGCCGACCGCTTCGGCAATCTGCGCTGGGAGGTGCTGGCGGCGCTGGTCAACGGGGTGATTCTGTTCTCGATCGCGGTGATGATCTCGATCGAGGCCGTCCAGCGGCTCCGGACCCCGCAGGCCATCGACGCCGTGATGTTCGGCGTGGTGGCCACCGCCGGTTTGATCGTGAACCTGATCTCGCTCAGGGTGCTCCATGGCCATCACCACGATGATCTCAACGTGCGCGGCGCCTACCTGCACATCATGGGCGATGTGCTTGGCAGCGTCGGCGCGATCATCGCTGCCGTGGTGATCCAGACCACGGGCTGGCTGCCGGCCGACCCGATCATCTCGGTGCTGATTTCGCTCCTGATCCTGCGCTCCGCCTGGCGATTGATTCGCGAGTCGGGCGAGATCCTGCTCGACAAGGTGCCTGCCCATATCGGTGTGCAAGCGGTGGAGGATGCGCTGCTCGCGGTCGGCGGGGTCGATCGGGTACACGACGTCCATGTCTGGACCGTGACCAGTGGGCTCACCGCGATGAGCGCCCACGCGGTGGTCCCCGACCTGGAGCACCACCCGACCGCGCTCCGGAATCTGGGCGAGGCGATGACCGGCCTCGGGCTCGGTCATGTGACCATCCAGCTCGAGACCGGCGAACCCTGCGTCGGGGAGGACTGCGGCGACCACACCAGCCACGGCGATCACGGGGATCACACGCCCGCCCGCGGGTGATCCGACCCGGCGGGCCGGACCTCACCCGGGCTCGGCCCTGAGGAAGGCGGAAGCCGCCCGATGCCGTTGCATGCCGGGCCGAGGCGGGTTGACCCGCCCTCGGTGCCGGGAAGCGGCTTCAGCCGCTGGCCGAAGCGTGGCATCGCGTCGGTCCCTGCGCCTTGCGGTGCGTGGGGGTGTCCCATATATATGGCGCCCTTGAGCCATGGTGGCTCCATGAAAGGCCGTAGCCAGGTGCAGATCCGCAACATCGCCATTATTGCCCACGTCGATCACGGGAAGACGACGCTCGTTGACCAGATGCTTCGACAGGCCGGCGCGTTCCGCCAGAACCAGCAGGTCGATGAGCGCGTGATGGACTCCAATCCGCTCGAGAAGGAGCGGGGCATCACGATTCTCGCCAAGAACACCGCCGTGGAATGGCACGGGGTCAAGATCAACATCGTGGACACCCCCGGGCACGCCGACTTCGGTGGCGAGGTCGAGCGGGTGCTTCGCATGGTCGACGGCGTCCTCATCCTGGTCGACGCCGCCGAGGGCCCGATGCCGCAGACGCGGTTCGTGACGCGGAAGGCGCTGGCCCTCGGCCATCAGCCGATCGTGGCGATCAACAAGATCGATCGCGCTGACGCGGAGCCGATGCGGGTCCACGACGAAGTGCTCTCGCTGTTCCTCGATCTCGATGCCACCGATGCCCAGCTCGATTGTCCGTTCCTCTACACGGTCAGCCGGCAAGGGCTCGCGACCCACGAGCTCGACGTGCCCGGCACCTCGCTCGACCCGCTCTTCCAGACGATCCTCGACACCGTCCCGGCCCCCAAGGGCGACCCCGAGGCACCGTTCCAGATGCTGATCTCGACCCTTGACTTCTCGAACTTCCTCGGGCGGATCGCCATCGGGCGGATCGAGCGCGGTCGGATCCATGTCGGCGATCAGGTTGCGCTGCTGCCGCTCGGCGAGCCCGGATTGCTGACGGGCGATGCCGGCGTCGACCGGGCCCGCGTGACCAAGCTCTATACCTTCGATGGTCTCAACCGGGTCGAGGTCCAGGAAGCGGCCGCGGGCGAGATCGTGGCGCTGGCCGGCTTCGAGGGGATCGAGATCGGCAAGACGCTCACGGCGCTCGATACGCCGGAGCGGATGCTCGGCATCGCGGTCGAGGAACCGACCATCTCGGTCGATTTCATCGTCAACAATTCCCCGTTCGCGGGACGCGAGGGGAAGTATGTCACCTCGCGTCAGATCCGGGACCGGCTCTTCAAGGAGCTGGAGCGGAATGTGGCGCTCCGGGTCGAGCCGACCGGCTCCCCTGACACCCACTCGGTGAGCGGACGCGGCGAGCTCCATCTGGGCATCCTGATGGAGACGATGCGGCGCGAGGGGTACGAGTTCCAGGTCTCCAGGCCGCGGGTGATCCTGCACGAGGGACCCGGTGGCGAGCGGCTCGAGCCCTACGAGGAGTTGACCGTGGACGTGCCCGAGGAGTATATGGGTGTCGTCATGGAGAAACTCGGACCGCGTCGCACCGAAATGATCGAGATGCGGAACCCGGGGCAGGGCATGGTTCGGCTGACGTTCAAGATCCCGGCCCGCGGCCTGTTCGGCTACCGGTCGGAGTTCCTGACCGATACCCGCGGCACCGGGATGATGAACCACCGGTTCCTGGAGTACGGACCGTGGGCCGGTCCGATGGCCGGCCGGAAGCGCGGGGTGCTGGTCGCCGATCGCGAGACGCCGGTGGTGGGCTTTGCGCTCAACAACCTGCAGGAACGGGCGCAGTTGTTCGTGCGTCCCGGGGAGCAGGTCTACGAAGGCATGATCGTCGGCGAGAACTCGCGACCCGGTGACATGGATGTCAACGTGGGCAAGGAGAAGAAGCTCACGAACATGCGGACGACCGCGACCGACGAGAACATCCAGCTCGAGACCCCCCGGGCGATCACGCTGGAGTACGCGCTGGAGTACATCGAGGAGGACGAGCTGATCGAGGTGACGCCGGAGAACATCCGGCTCCGCAAGCGGCAGCTCCTGTTGCACGAACGCAAGAAGTCACAACGCGCGGCGAACCGGGTCGCCGACGCGCCTTGATCATCATACCCGGAATCACGGAGGTTACCATGTCGGCGTGGGAGGCGTCCCTCGAGGCAACACTCGAGGAAGATCCAGTGCTCATGAAGCGGCGTCTGGACGAGGACGATGAGGACGAGGATCGCGGATTCGATTTCGATGATGACGACGACGACGAAGACGAGGACTCGGACGACGAGGATTCGGATGACGATGACGACTCGGACGACGACGACGACGACTTCTCATTCGACGACGACGACGACGACGAGTGAACGTGAGAAGTGAGACGTGAGACGTGAGACGTGCTGGGTTCGTTTCTCACCTCTCACGTCTCAC
>DASSYA010000021.1:0-75874 GCA_035703525.1 Gemmatimonadales bacterium
GGTTCGTTTCTCACCTCTCACGTCTCACGTCTCACTTCTCGATCACCACGAACAGCCCCTGCTTCGCGGGCACCACCACCCGTGACAGGTCGACCGCCCCGCCTGGCTGCAGTCCCGCCACGGCCGGGGCGGTCGCGCGCATGGCACCCCACCCCTTCGTGAGGACAGGATCGAGCCGGAGCGCGATGGTCTCGTCCTGGTCCGACCACGAACCGATCGCGACGAGAATCCGGTTGTCACGCACATAGGCGGTCGCCCGGACCGCATCGTTCCCGGTCGTGACCGGCGGCGTCGGCAGCCAGTACCCCATCATCCGACTCTGGTCGATCCCGAACGCATCCATCATCTGCCACACCGGCCGCGGATCGACGTCTCCGTAGAGTCGCGCGGTCATGCCGTAGACCAGCCCTCGCCACGGCTGGCCGCCGTCCTGGAGCATCTCGCCCATCAGGCCGTACGGCAGCCCGGAGACCTCGGTCATCCAGTAGGCCGGCGGCGCGTTGTAGTCGAAGTACTCCCCGAACCAGAGCCGTGAGATGTAGGGAAACGTCTCCATGTAGAGCATCGCACTGTTGGTGAAGCCGTCGTTCGGGTTGAACTGGTTCGCCGAATGCAGGTCGATCACGACCTCCGGCCGCTCGGCCTGGAGGACCGCGACGATCCGCTTGACGGTGGCGCGGCTGAAGGCGATGTCATCCAGGTAGAGCCCGTCGATCTGCTGATGACTCGCGAGCCAGGAGAGGCCCTCGACATAGTAGTTGGTCCAGCGCGAGGTCCCCTTGTCGAGGATCGCCGCATCATCGACCCCATAGGCGTGCCAGGCCGAGTGGTAGTGGCTGCCGAGATGTTCCTGCAACCACGAGTGTCCCCCCCCCTCGCCGTCGTTGAAGATCTCGTCGCCCAGGCTCCGGAGCGCGAAGAGTTCGTACGCGTGGTAGGTCAGCTCGCGGATCGTGTCGTAGAGCTTGACCTTGATCCCCTTGGCGTGCGCCTCCGCGATGTACGCCTGCTGGGCCTCGAGATTGAAGAACGGATAGTTGATGTACGGATTGATGGCGTTGGCGTGGTGGATGTTGACCACCGTGCCACCCCAGGCCCGGACGCTGTCGACCGGGACGTACTTGTGCACGAACCGGGTCCGGAAGTGCGTCCCGGTGTCGATCGGCTTGAACGGGGTCAGCAGGAACCGCACGTCGAACTGAAGGGTGTCGCCCGCCGCGAGGTGCCGCGCCCCGGAATAGTTGAGGACCCGGACCACGCCGGCCGCGCTGTCGATCGTGATGCCGCCCTTGCCGCCATTGACCCATGCGGCGGGGAGGCGGAGGGGCTGGTTCTGGTAGAAGTTGGTGTTGAGCGGGCGCACATAGCCGTCGTCGCGCAGCACATACTGCAGGCCGCGATCCACCCCGCCGAGCCAGACGCCCTCCTGATGGTGGGTGACGTCCCACTTCCAGTTGACCGTGTCCGGGCGGAGGCCGCCCTTGTGGCCGAGCCCGAGCATGTAGGTCGCGGCGGCGGGCTGGAGCGTCACCGGCAGGCGGATGTCGTCGACGTCGAGGTCGCGGAGCGCGGTGAGCTTGACCCGGTAGGCGAGCATGCCGTCGTATTCGAGCCGTCCGTCGACATGCATCGCGACGCGGTCCGAGCGGCGATCGACGGCCCAGGTGGCGGCACTCCTCGCCGGCTGGCCGACCGTGTAGCGGCTGTTGAGGAGCGGTTCCGCCACGCCACCCACGATCACCTGCAGGTCGACCGGCGCCGCGAGCACCGGGGCGGCACGACCGCGCTCGATCACCCCGGTCGCGGTGAAGTCGCTCTGGATTTGCGTGGGGAACCCGCTTGCGCCGAGCAACACGCGGCGACCGAGCACCCCGAGGGTGCGCGCCCGCACGGAGACGGGGGAGAACGGTGCGATCACGAGCGAGGTGTCGCTTCCGGCCGTCGAATTGAGCCAGGCCAGGCGGGTCAACAGGTCGGGCTCGTCGTAGCCATGATTGACCGCCTGCTCCGGCTGGACATCAATCGTGATGCGGACGTGCCGGGCGACGCCACCGCGTGGCTGTACCACCACGCGGCCGCTCACCGGGCCGGACGGCATGTCGTTCGGCACCATCCAGCCGATCCAGAGGGCCTGCACCTGGCCGGCCGGCACCGAGACCACCTTCGTGAACGGCTGGCCGTTCTCGTCGATTCCCCCGCAATTGAAGCAGGTGAGCGCGCGCGCGACACGCGCCGGGAATCCCTCGAACCGGACATCAAGCGAATCGAGCGGCGTGGTGCCAGCCACGACCCCGACCTGAAAGGTGAACGACTCACCACGCAGTGCCCGGCTGCTGAGTACTGCGGGCGTCGTCCGGGTGGCCCACTCCACCGGGATGTATGCCTGCATCCGGATCGGGAAGTCGCGGTGTTCCGCGACCAGCGCCCAGTCGCCCCCCGCGGCGCGATGGAATCGTGCGGTCTCGTCGGGCGTGGCGATCACTTCCATCGGAAAGAACGAGTGGAAGGCATTGACCGACTGGATCGCCGTGGTCCGCGCCCGCGCGAGCGTGGCGGGATCCAGGGCTCGGGCGCGACGGACCCAGGTCGAGTCGGATGGGGTCATGCTCGACGGATAGGTGACCTTGGGGTAGTAGCCGCCGGTCGAGACCCACGGCAGGTAGTAGACGAAGTAGGTCGGGTGGCCCATCACCGGCGCGAAGACGATCTCGCCGCTGACGTTGTCGACGTGGAGCGGCAGACTGTTGACGGCCTTGCCGGTCCGGGCATCGACCACGACGATCGCCTTCCGCTCCGGATGCTCGTCGTGGCGCCGCCAAGGCACCGTGACCACGACGGGATCGGTGGTCCGATGCTCGAGGGTCACCACCGCGCGATGATTGCCCCATGACTCGCCCTTGGCGCCGGCCGCGAGCATCGGTTCCCAGTTGCCGGGCTCGTACCGCACCCCATCGATGACATTGGAGATCGCGGGCGCGCGGTAGAGGGGTGTCGCATACGCAGTGGTGTCGACGTGCGTGACCGTCAAGGCGGCGAGGAGTGCGGTGGGCAGGGTCAGCATCATGGGGTCAACTCCCGGGCACGCTGCATGAGCCGTGCATCGATGACATTGACATTGGTGAAGGTGGGCGCCGGCATCGAGACGGCGGTGGGATCTCCCGACCGCACCGCAACGACCGCCTGAAGGTAGCGGACGAGTCGTTCGTCGGGTTGGTAGGGCTTCCCCTGACCCAGATTCTCGGGCCAGATGAGGGCAAGCTGCAGTTCACGCGCGGCACGCTTCGTGTCTCCGCGCGCCAGCGCGTCGAGCGCGACCATGCTGTGCGCCTGCACGAAGAGGTGATGACTCTCGCGCGCGTGCTCCGATGGCAACACCTGGACGCGGTCCAGGATCGCGGCCGCATCACCTCCGCGCCCCAGTTGGAGGAGTGCCGTGGCCCGGAGGAGTTGCAGCGTGAAGTCATCCCGGAAGCGGGTGAGGCCGACCCGAGCGGTCGAGTCGGCGGCCCGCCATGCCCCCGCACGCTCCAATGCGTCGACCAGCCGGACGACGAGCGATCGGTCACGTGGGTCAAGCGCCACCGCACGCGTGAGGTCGGGCACCGGATCGGTGCCACGCTCGGCCTGCAGGAGCAGGGCACGGGCGGCGAGTGCCGGCGCATGGTCGATGCCGTCGAGCGAGGTCATCACCTCCGCGGCCTCGTCGGTACGGTCAAGCGCCCAGAGATTGAGGGCGAGGAGATAGCGCCACGACCAGTGGGGATTCTGCGTGGTGACCCATCGGAGCACCGGAAGCGTCTCGGGACGGTAGGGGAACGCCAGGTCGAGTTCCGCCGGCCCATCGAGGCGGGCATGCAATGACGGGAGCCACGCATGCCATGCGCGGGCCATCGGGCCGGACGCAGCGTTGAGCACCAGGATCGCATCATCCCGAGCACCGCGACGGGCATAGCCGATCGCGAGTTCGAGTATGACCTGATCGGGGAATTCGCCCCGGATCCCTTCTCGGAGCAGCCGGGCACCCGCCTCGGTCGGTGCGTCGAGGAACCGCTCCGCCGCGACGAAGTGGTGCAACGGGTCGATCGCCAGCATCTCCCGAGCAAGTCGATGAGCGGTGGCGGTGTCGTGCTGCTGTCGCGCGAGCATCGCGAGCAGTTCGCGGGCAGGGAGATTGTCACGGTCGTTGGCCAGTGCTCGATCGGTGTAGCGGCGGACGCCCTCCTCGTCACCCGATGCGAGTGCCATCTCGGCGAGTGCGATGTTCGCCACGACCCGATACATCGGCGAGCGAGCGGCGAATCCGTAGGCAATGATTGCATCGGCGCGGACGTTGAGCGCCCGATAGAGATTCGCCGCGACAACGTTGGCTTCGGGATCATAGGTGTCGAGTTGCAGGGCGCGCTTCGCCAGCGCGAGACCCTCATCGTACTTGCCTCGGCGCCGCTCGAGCTCCGCCATGCCGAGCAACGAGGCGCGGTGCCACGGCGAGATGGCGAGCGCCTTGGCGTAGGCCCCGCGGGCCTCGGGGTAGTGGCGGCCGAGTGCGAGTTGGCGGGCCGAGTCGGCGAGGCGATCGGTCGCAGGAATCGATGGGCGTGCGAGGGTGTCGGTCTGCCAGGGGCGCTGGAGGGTCCGCGTCGATGGGTCGGAGCGGTAGTCGATGCCCAACCTGGGCAGGAAGATCCGGAACGCGCTATCCGGCTTCCAGATTTCCACGTGCGTGAAGGGGACGAGCGGGTCGAGATCGATCGGGATCGTTGCGCGCCGACCACTCGCGGTCTCGACGATCAGGGTGTCCGTTGCCGCTTCGAGCGCCGTGACGGCCATCCACAGGACGCCTCCCTCGACCTCGGCGTGCAGGACGCCGCGTCGCGATGCCGCCGTCAGTCCGCCGGTCCCCTCGAGCGGGAACCAGCTCTCGGACCACGCATCGGTGCGTCCCGGATCGAAGCCGACCTGACTGATCGGTGTCACTGCCGTGGTGGGCGTGTACTGCACGAGCATCCGGCCGGCCTGGTACTCGACGTACTGCCCCGCGTGATCGGTGAGGAGGTCTTCCCAGATGCCGCCCTCGCGCGAGAGCGCCCAGAGCCAGAGTTTCTGGCCCGGCATGTCGACGGCCGGCGCCCAGTGACCGAAGCCGTTGGAGCTGTCCGCATAGTAGCCACCGAAGTAGTCGGCCAGTTCGCCGACCACGTGGTACGACTTGTTGCCGCCGAAGCGGTTCTCGGGGTAGTGGGCGAGGTTGCGGCCGACGCTGTCGATCGGCCACGGATGCGCATCGCCGGGATGGCCGAGGAAGGTGTTCCCTGGAATCGTCATGGTGAGGTCATCGCGCGCTGGTGCCGCGGCCGTCATCCAGTTGTAGTACGGCTGCTCGAAGGTCGTGGGATTCGACCAGGTCACGTTGGTCTCGAACGCCGCGCGGCCGGGTTCGAGCCGGATCTCCACGCGCCATTCGGTGCGTGACGGCAGGTCCATCATGCCGACGATGCAACTGACGCTGCCATCCTCGTTCTGGCGGGTGACATAGTCGACCGGTGTCGCGGTCGATGGCGTGTGACCGACGACGCCGAAGTTGAATTCGACGCCACCCGAGGTCCACGGTCCGCGGAGCGCGATGTTCCGGAACTTGAGGACGTCGTTCCGATAGATGAAGTCACGACCGGTGCGCTTGACGGTAGCGCCCCAGACCTTGCCGCCGACCTCGGGCAGGATGTCGACGCTGATCAGCTCGTTCTCGAGGGTCACCACCTTCCACGGGCGCGGGATGGGCTTGTGGGCATAGCCATCGAAGGCGTGGTACGGGTAGAGGCGGGTGTCCTTGACGAGGATCGGCACCCGGTCCGGCTCGGAGAACGGATAGGTGAGGATCGTGCGGGTGGATTCGTGGATCGTGGCCGTCTGTCCCCCCGCGGCACCGGCGACGCCGGTCAGGGTGAGGAAGAGTGCAAGCATGTGCGGGTGAGGCGTCATCGACTGATCCGGAGAGCGAGAATGGGATCTCGTAGGATATCGGTGGCGCGACGAGATCGCGACTCCTCGGCCTCGAAGAGAATCCCCGCTGGCGCAGGGTGCCGCGACCCGGTACCCTCCATGCAGACCACCATCAGGAGCACACCATGGCCTACGACGAACGACTGGCAGCGGACGAGGCACGCCGGGCAGCCCAGCATGAGGCAGTGAAGGCCGAGGTCCAGGCCGATGTCGACAGCGAGCTGACGGCGAAGGCGTCCCGGCCCTCGCCGGGTGAGGCCGCCCATGTCGATCGGGCCGCCTCCGAGATCCGCGACCACGCGGTCAAGGAAGTCGTGGGGAGTGAGCGCGAGCTGCGGCGGACCCGGAAGGCGGCGCGGGGCGTCCAGTGGATCGACTACCTCTTCGGAATCGTCTATGCGCTCCTCGGGTTGCGCTTCGTGCTCGGGATGATCGGGGCCAGGAGCGGTGCCGGCTTCGTCCAGTTCGTCCACACGGTCACCGACCCGCTCTACGCTCCGTTCCGCGCCATGGTCGCGACCCCCGAGGCGCCCGGTGGCTACCGGTTCGAGTGGTCGATCCTGATCGCGCTGGTGGTCTACGCGCTGCTCCACCTCGGGATCAAGGGACTCCTGCGGGTGCTGGCGACCCGGCGGACGGAGATCTGACGCGATTGTGCCACCCACTGTCCTGATCGCCAGCTTCCTCGAACCGGAGCTGGTAGAGCGGATCCGCTCCGCACACCCGACCGTCACGCTGGTCAACCGCCCCGATCTGATCGCGCAGCCGCGGTTTCCATCGGATCACATCGGCCACCCGCTCGAACGCTCCGAGGCTGAGGAGTCCGAGTGGCGGGCGCTGCTGGCCGAGGCCGACATCCTCTTCGACTTCGACCGGACGCACCTCGACGACCTGCCCGAGCTGGCACCTCGGGTCCGCTGGATCCAGGCCACATCATCGGGGATCGGTCCCCTGGTCGGTCGGCACCGCTACCACGAACGGATGCCCGAGACCGTGATCACGCGCGCGAGTGGCGTGCACGCGCAACCGCTCAGCGAGTTCTGCCTGATGGTGATGCTGATGCACAGCCGGAACTTCCAGGCGATGGCTGCGGGGCAGCATGCACAGGAGTGGGGCCGCTTCGCCGGCAGCGACCTCGAGGGCCGCACGCTCGTCGTCGTCGGGTTGGGCGCCATCGGGTCGCAACTCGTGCGGCATGCCGCGGCACTCGGACTCCAGGTGATCGGTGTGGGCCGCGGCGATGACGCCGCGCGGTTCCGTGACTTGCCGCTGCTGGAATACCATGCGGTCGACGATCTCGATGCGGTGCTGCCGCGCGCCGACTATCTGGTGCTGGTGGTGCCGCACACGAGCGAGACCGAACACCTCCTCGACCGGCGGCGCATTCGCCTGCTCCCGCAGGGCAGCGTCGTGATCAACATCGGCCGCGGTGTGCTGATCGACGAGCCGGCGCTGATCGAGGCGCTCGAGGACGGGCACTTGGGTGGCGCAGGGCTCGACGTCTTCCAGGAAGAACCGTTGCCGAGCACGAGTCCGCTCTGGTCGATGCCCAACGTGCTGGTGAGCCCACATTCCGCGGCGACGAGCGACCGCGAGAACGCGCGGCTGGTCGATCTCTTCATCGAGAACCTCGGGCGCTACCTGACCAATCGGCCACTCATCAATTTGCTTGCGGCGGATGCGGTGGTGGAGTGAGCCCACGGGCCGCCCCGCGCAACGATTGCGTCCACGACCCGAGCCCACGGGCCGCCCCGTAGTACGATCGCGCACACGATCCGACCCACGGGCCGCCCCGTAGCACGATCGCGCACACGACCCGACCCACGGGCCGCCCCGCGCTCGCGGTGCTCGCACGGGGCAGGGCCCGGGCTCGGCACGGAGGGCGGGTAAACCCGCCTTGCTCCGTGCGGAATCCCAATCGTTGTGCTTGCCCACCCGGCCCGGTTTACCGGGCCTCAGTGCCGAGAAGTCGCTTTAGCGACTGGCACCGGGCCTCCGTGCCGAGAAGTCGCTTTAGCGACTGGCGGAGGGCGGGTAAACCCGCCTTGCTCCGAGTGCGCGCGAGCCACCACGCTTGCCCAGCTCACGCGTCGCGCAATGGTGTCCCATCACGCGATGGATTGCACCCTGTGGATACGCGGTTGCCACGAGCGTTCGTGCATGCGCCACTGCATCCTGTTGCATGTCACCTGGACGACCCGGGATCGGTTGCCGACCATCACGTTGGCCTCCGCGGAGTTCCTCGCAGGGCTATTGCCTCGCATCGCCCATCAGGAACGCGGAGAGATTCTCGGCATGGGCATCGTGGAGACGCACATCCATATCGCGATTCGCATTCATCCCGCGACATCACTCCCGCGACTGCTTCAGCGCTTGAAGGGCGCGAGCGCATCGCTCCACCGAAAGCAGTTCGATCGTCCGCTGCGGTGGGCCAAGGGATACAACGTCGACAGTGTAGGATCGCGGGCGCTCCACATCCTGCTCGACTACGTGACCACGCAGCACCTCCACCACCCGGATCAGGCGATTGCGGGATGGCCCGACTGAATGCCCGCGCACACGACCCGAGCCCACGGGCCGAGCCCACGGGCCGCCCAGCGCAACGATTGCGTCCACGACCCGACCCACGGGCCGCCCCGTGCTCGCGGTGCTCGCACGGGGCAGGGCCCGGGCTCGGCACTGAGGGCGGGTAAACCCGCCTTGCTCAACGAGTCATCGAGTTCACGAAGCCTGCCCACCCGACCCGACCCGACCCGACCCACGGGCCGCCCCGTGCTCGCGATGCTCGCACGGGGCAGGGCCCGGACTCGGCACGGAGGGCGGGTAAACCCGCCTTGCTCAGCGAGCCACCGAGTTCACAAAGCTCGCCCACTTGGCCCCCGACCCACGGGCCGCCCCGCGCTCGCGGTGCTCGCACGAGGCAGGGCCCGGGCTCGGCACGGAGGGCGGGTAAACCCGCCTTGCTCAACGAGCCACCGAGTTCACAAAGCTCGCCCACTTGGCCCGGTTTACCGGGCCTCAGTGCCGAGAAGTCGCTTTAGCGACTGGTACCGGGCCTCAGTGCCGACGATCAGGCTCACCCGTCCACGTGCATCGTCAGCATCATCCCCGCACCCAGGTGCTCCGCGATGTGGCAGTGGAGCATCCACGCTCCCACGTTCGACGCATCAATCAGCAGGTCGACCGTGCTGCCGACCGGGATCAGGACGGTGTCCTTCCAGACCAGGTTCGCCGTCGCCACGCCGTCGCGCGAGACGACCAGCATCCGCTGGCCATGCAGGTGGATCGGATGCTGCATCGGGTGGAACGACTTCGGATCGTTGAAGATCCGGAGCTTGACCACCGACCCGTGCTTCACATGCCAGTCGATCGCCTCGTTCTCCAGGCCACTGTCATCATCGCGCAGGATCCAGCGCACCTGCTTGCCCGTCGAGAGCCAGTTCATCTCGGGCATGCCATCGACCCACTCGACCGGGTGGAAGTAGGCGGTGTCGATGCTCATGAACTGGACCGTCGCGAGCGGCAATGCCGTGGTCGCGACCGTGAGGGTGATGCGCTTGTCGGGTGCCTTGTCGAACCAGGGCCGGAATCGCTCGATGTCGGCGCTGACGGTGCCATTGACGCGCAGCGAGTCGAACGCGGCGGCGTAGTCGGGTGCCGCAGCCGCACTGTCGACCGTGACCCAGCCCAGGGTGTCGACGTGCGCGACGAACTCGCCCATGTAGTGGTCGATCGCCTGGACCCGGTTGAGCAGCGGCACGCGCCCTGGCCGATCGAATCGCGTCTCGATCACGTAGCGTTCCGCCGGAGCCAGCACCACGCTCGCCACCCGCGCCTCGCGCTCGAAGCGGCTCACGTCCGAGGCGAGCACCTTCATCGGGGCATCGCCGAACGAGAGGTTCCACGTGCGCGAGCTCGCCACATTGGTGAGATGGAAGCGTACCACCTCGCCCCGCGTCACATGCAGCTCGTAGCCGGGCTCCCCGTTCACCAGTGGCACATTGCCCACTCGACCCATCAGCACAAAGTCCGGCGACTCCAGGCCGAACGGAATCAGGGTGTCGGCGTGGATCAGCAGGTCGCTCAACATCAGCGCCTGCTCGCTGTTGGCGGGTGAGTAGTAGGCCGGGTCCGGGCTGTCGACCAGCATGTTGCCGTAGAGGCCCATCGCTTGCTCGATGTCCTCGCGCACGTGGGGGTGATACCAGTAGATGCCGGCATCCGGGAAGTGCACGGTGTAGGTGAAGCTGTCACCGGGCTCGACCGGGTCCTGCGTCACACCCGGCACACCATCGGAACCGTTGTCCAACCGGACACCGTGCCAATGCACCGTGCTCGGAAGGTCGATCCGGTTGTGGAACCGAACCGTGATCGTCGCGTTCTGGGGCACCCGGATCAGCGGCCCCGGCACCTGCCCATTGAAGCCGTACATCACGAAGCTGTTGCCGCGGATCACGCGACGGAGCAACCCTGCGGTCAGGTCGAGCGTGTCGCCATCGGCCAGCGGCGTGATCCGGGACGGGACAGCCAGTGGCACCGTGGTGGGGTCGACGCCCCCCCCCGGAAGAAACGGCGCCACTGGTGGCAACAATCCCACCAGCCCCGGGAGCATCACCATCCCCGGTGGCATCGGGATCGGCATCGACATCGTGCTGTCGCTGTCCATCACCATGTCGGACATGTCGTGCTGCATCGGCGGCGGAGTTTGCGCGAGAAGTGGAGGAGTGGCAGCCGCCAGGAGGATCACCACACCGATCCAGGCATGCCTCACTGCGAGATACCGCGGAACATCGGATGCGTCATGAATGTCTGCAGCCACCCGCTCGGCGAGGTGCCGTGCATCACCGTAGGGCCGCTGTGGTCGCTCGGCATGCTGTCGGGCTCCGCCGTGATGACCAGCAGGAACTTGTTTCGCGACGTCTGTCCCACCGTCGTGGTCCCGTTCTGCACCGCGCCGAGTCGGTGCCAGTCGGCGAGATCGGTCGACACCTCCCACGCGACATAGGCGTGATAGGCGCCGAGTGAAGTGGGGTCGGGGAGTCCGGAGAGGGCGATGCGGATGTCATAGCGGTGACGGCCATCGACCGTCACCGCAACGCCGAAGGGCGAGCTCGCGAACAACAATCGCGCCTCGCCCTCGGCGGTCGGCACCTTGGGTCCCGGAAGCAATGGAATATCGAACGGCCCGCTCACCGCCGTGCCTGCGCCCACGAGGAGCGTGACGAGCAGGCACGGGGCGAGGACGAGGTGTCGGGGCCGCTGCACGCAGGTTACCGCGGGACCGGTCCGTGATCCCAGTCCTGCACGCTGGAGATGTTCGGCATGCCGATATCCTTGCCGTTCCAGCCATCGAAGCCCTTCATGCGGAAGAGCCAGAGCCCGGTGCGCATGTCGCTCAGCACGATCAATCCGTCGGCATTCCGGACATCGACACCGAACGCGCCCTGCTCGACGCTGGTGGTGCTCTCCCAGCCGGCATTCGGGTTGCCGCCAAAGCCGTGCTCGTGGGTGCAGTGGCAGGTGTAGAACCAACCGTCGGTCCTGGGGACCTTCGGGTTCTTGAGGTCGAACACGAACAGGCCGTCCTCGTAGGCCGACACGAAGACAAACGGCCAACGCACTTCGTGGTTGTGCGACAGGTCGCGCCAATCGGCGGTCCACGCCGAGATCGGCAGGTCGAGATTCTGGCGCTGGTCGTCCTGGCCCTCCTTGAGGTCCCAGATCCGGAGTGGCGTGTACTGATACTCCGTCTCGGTGACGGCATAATTGCCGTCGGGCGACGGCGTGAAGGTGTGCGCGATGTCGAACCCGAGTCCGGTGATCGTGAAGAGCTGGACGGGCGCTTCGGGCCTGGTGACGTCCCACGCCGAGTAGCCGCCGAGTCCGGCGCCGTAGAAGACGTCGCGGAGGCGGCCGACGTCGTAGCCGACATAGAAATCGTGGTAGCCGCCGGCGCCATTCTGCCGGAACGGGGTCGGGTTGGGCACATCGCCCACGATCCAGGATGCGGGGTCGCCACCGGCCACGACCTTGGCGAGGTCATAGACGATCGCCTTCGACTCACCGACGGTGGCAAAGTAGAGCACGCGGCCGTCGGAGTGCTTGTAGGCGAACGTGTTGTGGAAACCACCGGGCGAAGCCGGGTAGCGGATCCGGGCGACCTCCTTGACCGTGGCGGCGTCGGGCAGGCCGGTCACGTCGAAGATGACGGCGCCGAGATCGGTGTCCGGGCTGCCCTGCATGAACTGGAACGACTGCGCGTAGTAGTAGTGCGTGCCGATCTTGAAATACTTGCCGTCCATGGCACCGATGCCGCGATGCAGTTCCGGATTCTCGATGCTCCAGTCGAGCAGCATCTTCGGGTGGGTGGGGTCCTTGATGTCGTAGATCTGGAAGTCGTTGTTCACGAAGCCGGAGAGATAGAGATACGGGCGGGACAGCTCCTCCTCGATCTCGATGTCCGCGGCTTTCCAGGCGCCGGGATGGTTCACCACGTGGGCGACCAGCGTCATGTTGGGCGAGCCACCGGTCTTCTGGTCGAAGGAGGGGACTTTCATCCCCGCGTCCTGGGCCAGGACAGGGGCAGCAACGGCAAAAAGAGCAGTGAGGGCCAGGGTTCCGCGCATCGGGTCTCCGGGTGGGAGTGGTCGACGGACTGGGGCCGCCAGACCCGGAGTATGCGAGCCGGACGGAGTGCTCGCAAGGGGCAGCGGCCCAACGCCAATCGGCCCACCGCGAGTGCTCGCGATGGGCCGATCTCATGCGCTTGTCGAGGCGGTACTACCGCGTCGAGCTCCTGGTGTCCCGCGTCGACGTCGGGCAGCTCGGCCACTCGGCCGGCTGACCACGACTGGTGTACGGTCCGACTTCGTGCGACAGCATCTTCGGATCCTGGTCGGCCATGTAGACCAGCATCGCGACCAGCGTCGCATTGTACTGCAGGTCCTCGGCGATCACCTTGTCGAAGGTGTCGCGATTGGTGTGCCAGGTCGTGCCGCCGTAGTCCCAGCCGAGCGCACCAAGGCCGTAGACCGGTGCCTTGAGGCACTGGAACGAGGCGTTGTCGGTGCCGCCAAGGGCGGGATTGCCCATGCCACTCATCCGGATCTGGCCGGTCGCTTCACTCGGGAGTGCCTTGAGGTAGCGCACCAGGGCGTCGGTGCCTTCCACGAACGGACCCGGGCCCACACCCACGACGCGACCGGTGCCGTTGTCCTGGTTGAAACCGGCGTGGATGTTCGCGACGATTTCCGGATGGTCTTCCGCGAATGCGCGCGACCCGTTGAGGCCCTGCTCCTCACCACCCCAGTGGCCGATGATGATCGTCCGCTTCGGGTTCGGGTAGAGCTTCTTGATGATCCGGGCCGCCTCGAACATCGTCAGCGTGCCGGTGCCGTTGTCGGTGGAACCGGTGGCGCCGTCCCACGAATCGTAGTGCGCCGAGAGCACGATGTACTCGTTCGGCTTCTCGCTGCCCTCGATGCGCGCGATCACGTTGTGGACCGGCTGTTCGCCCAGGTCCTGCGATTGTGCGCTCAACCGGACGCGCGGCGACTGACCATTCTCGGCGAGCCGATAGAGGAGGTTGTAGTCCTCACAGCTGATATCGAGCGTCGGCACCTGCTGCTGCGGACTGCCGAAGATCTTGTTGATCCCGGGATAGCCCGACCAGGTGCTGGTCAGCACGCCCGCGACGCCGGCCTCGGCGGGCCAGGCGTAGCGATTGCCACCCTGCAGGAAGCGGTCGGCATAGTCCGCGGTGTTGGCGGCGCGCTCGGCACGAATCCGTGCCTGCGTGGCCTCGGTGCCGAACTCCGCGACCTGCGCGTTGCTCCGGCAGGTGGGGTTGAGGGCCGAGCCGAGCAGGAACTTGCCCTTGACCGACGGGAGCCAGGCAGCGAATGCCGCCGGGGTGGTCTTCGGCGGGATGATCGCGACGTCGGCCTCGACCCACTGATTGCCGGTGCTCGGGCTCCAGGCGAGCTGGACCGCCTCGAGGGTGTGGACGCGCGGGAAGATGAGATCCATGTGCGTCGGCCCGCGGACCCACTTCTTCCAGGTGCCGTACTGCTCCTGCTTCGCCGGGATACCCCAGCTCTTGTAGGTGTCGATCAGCCAGCGCTGACCCATGTCGAATCGGTCGGAGTTGTTGAGTCGTGGGCCGATCGAGTCGAGCAGCACCTGGGCCAGGGTCATGACCTGGCCGTGCTCCATCCCCTCGGCCCACATCGCCTTGATCACCGGATCGGTGGGCGGGGTGGTGCGGACATACAGCGCCGAATCGACGCCATTGCCGGGGCCACCGGGCCGTTGGCCGTGGGCCGCGGCAACCGGGGCCACGGCGAGAACGGCTGTGGTCAGGCTCTGCATCAGACGGATGCGTGAAATCATCGCACTCTCCAGCGTATGGTGTGGTGGGGGTGCGCGGCAGTGTTGCAGTGGGGCCGCTCCCAACGGACTGCGCTTGGTATACGTAATATTAGCTTGGAACGTTGGGGAACCACAGCTCCGTCGAAAGGGAGTGCCATGCGTCACGCGACCCGACTGCTGCCGGGCCTGCTGCTGTTTCTCGCGCCACTGCTGCCGATCAAGGCGGATTGGGCGCCGGCAAGCCGCTCATTTGCCGAGGTGCTCCATCTCGTCGCCGACGATCCGGTGCCGATCGACTGGCGGGCGCTCGCGGCGCTTGACCTCGAAACCGGGAACGCGCCCGCCGCCCTCAAGGCCCTCGATGGCAAGCGGGTCATCATTGCGGCGTTCATCGTGCCGCTCGAGGACGACATGCAGGCGGCCGACGAATTCCTGCTCGTCCCGTATTTCGGCGCCTGTGTCCACACCCCGCCGCCGCCGCCCAACCAGATGGTCTACGTCAAGATGAAGGACAGGAAGACCGTCAAGATCGGGTGGTGGGATCCGGTGCACTTTGTCGGGGTGCTGCACCTGAAGGAAGTGGAATCACCCTACGGCGCATCGTACTTCGAGATGGAAGGTCTCGAGAGCCGGCCGTACAAGCCCGCCACCAAGTGACCGACGCACCGCTCGCGGTGCAGCTGGAGGACCTCCGATTCCGCTATCGTGCGGGGCCGGAGGTTCTCGACATCGCCTCGCTCGAGGTACCGCGCGGCCGCTCGGTCTTCCTGCACGGTCCCTCCGGGAGCGGCAAGACGACCCTCCTCGGCGTGATCGCCGGCGTGCTGGTGCCGACCGCCGCGAAGACGGTCCGCGTGCTGGGCCACGACCTCATGACGATGTCACCCGGCGCGCGCGATGCGATGCGCGGCGACCACCTCGGCTACCTCTTCCAGCTCTTCAACCTGCTGCCATGGTTGTCGGTGCTCGATAACGTGACGCTGCCGGTCGAGCTGCATCCGTCCAGGCGTGCACGCCTGGACGGTGCCACCCCGCGCGAGGCCGCCCGCGGCCTGCTCGAGCGGCTCGGACTCGGTGACTTCCTCGACCGGCCGGTGAGTGACCTGAGCGTCGGGCAGCAGCAGCGGGTCGCCGCGGCACGCGCCCTGATCGGGCGGCCCAGCCTGGTGATCGCCGACGAGCCGACGTCGGCTCTCGACACCGATCGGCGTGACGCCTTCCTCGACCTGCTCTTCCAGGAGTGTGCGGCGGCGGGCGCCACCCTGCTGTTCGTCTCGCATGACCTGCAGCTCGGGCACCGGTTCGATACCCGGCTCTCGCTCCCCGATCTCAACCGCGCCGCCGTGGCCGTCTGATGCTCACGCTCCGACTGGCGCTCCGCTCGCTCGCCAACCGCCGCCTCACGACCGTGCTCACGATTCTCTCGATCGCACTCTCGGTGGCGCTGCTGGTCGGCGTCGAGAACGTCCGTCGCGGCATCCGTGAGTCGTTCGCCGGGACGATCCGGGGCACCGACCTGATCGTCGGCGCACGCGGGGGGGGGCAGCAACTGCTGCTCTCGTCGATCTTCGGCCTCGGCGCGGCGTCGGGCACACTCTCGTGGGACACCTACCAGCGCTGGGCCGCGCACCCGGCCGTCAAGTGGACGATCCCGATGTCGCTCGGCGATTCGTACCACGGCTATCGCGTGGTGGGGACGACCGAGGCATTCATGGAGCACTATCGCTTCCGGAACGACGGTCGGCCGACCATCGCGGTCGGGGCCTTCGTCGCCTCCGACCGCGACGTGGTGCTCGGCAGCGAGGTGGCCGAGCGGCGTGGCCTCGCCGTGGGCGATGCGATCGCGCTGACGCACGGCCTGCGGGGTACCGGCATCATGGATCACGAGGAGCATCCGTTCCGGGTGAGTGGCATCCTCGCCCCGACGTACACGCCGATCGACCGCTCGCTCTACACCTCGCTCGAGGGTATCGAGGCGATGCACGCCGGATGGCAGAACGGGGTGCCACCGATGAGTGCCTTGCCGAGCCTGGTGATGCCGGGGGCCGAGGCACCGGAGCCACCGAGCGACAGCGCGGTACCAGCTGCGCCACCGGCGACCACGACCGCCGATCATGCCGAGCACGACCACCAACTGACCGCCTTCCTGCTCGGCACGAAGAACCGGTTCGAGTCGCTGCGCTTGCAGCGCGAGATGAACACCGACATCACCGAGCCGCTGACCGCGATCCTCCCGGCGGTGTCCCTCACCGAACTCTGGCATTCGATCGGCTATGCGGAGGACGGCGCCCGGATCATCACGGCGGCGGTGCTGCTGGTCGGGTTGATGGGGATGCTGGTGTCGCTCTACAGCACGCTCGAGGAGCGGCGGCGCGAGATGGCGATCCTGCGGTCACTCGGCGCGGGGCCACGGCGGATCGCGTCGCTGCTGGTGTTCGAATCAGGGGTGTTGAGCGTGCTTGGGGCCGTGGTCGGTGTCGGCCTCACCTACCTCGTGCTGATCGTGGGAGGCGGAATGGCGGAGCGGCACTTCGGGATCTCGATACCAGTGACGCCACCCGGCAGCCTGGAGTGGGCGTACCTGGGTGGCGTCGTGGTGGCCGGTGTGCTCGTCGGCCTGGTCCCCGCCTGGCGCGCCTATCGGAGTGCGCTGCAGGACGGGTTGGCGATCCGGCTCTAGCCGATGTCCCTGGTGACGCCCTCGGCGATCGCCTTGATCGCTGCGTCGCTGTTGTAGCTTCCATCGGCTACGCGCTGCGTCACTTCGCGGAGGTAATCCGCAGGCAGCGTCTCGACCGGGATGTCCGGCGTGGCGAGCCGGCGGGCCTCGCTCGAGACCTCGACCGAATCGGCGGCGGTCGGACGCGGCTGGGACCTGGGTGCGGCATCGGTGTCAGGGCCGCCCGTCGAGACACGACGTGCGCCGGCTTCCGGGATGCCGCCTGAGCCTAGTGGATCGATGGCCATGATCTGCTCCTCGCGTTCGACCGGTGATCCCGTACAATACAGCCCCGAGGGGCTGCCGTCATCTTCCAGCGTCTACGTTATCGGTTCGAAACCGCGAAACGTGAGTCAGACCCGTCGGTTGATCAGCAGCGGCTGGCCGGGTCCGGTCTGGCGCGAGTAGCCGCCGAGCACCTGGCCGAGTTGCCGGCTGGTGGCCTCGAGTTCGCGGGCCACCTGGGCCGCCCCCGCCGTCATCTGGGTGGCGAGGGCGCTCGCCTCGGCGGCAGCCAGGGCACGGACGCGATCGACCTGGGCCGCCAGCGATCGCAGCTCGGCCGGTTCGCGACCGTCGGGTCCGGTCTGGAGCGCTCGGCGGATCGCCAGCAGGCGCACTTCACGGGAGGAGACCGTCGCCGCCAGTCCTTCGGCTTCCCGGGAGAAGCCATCGAGGAGGGCGCTGTCGGCCATCCGGGCCGCGGCACGCTGTGCCTCGACCACATGCCGGAACCGGGACAGGTCGCGGAGCTGCTCCTCCAGGAGCGTCTCCAGCGCGACGACGTCGGCGGTCGCCCTCACCCCACCCGCTCCAGCGTGTCAGGGTGCGTGACCTGACGGGCCACCTCGACCCACGCCTCATGCAGTTCGGTGACGCTGGTGATCACCGGATCGAGCCGCGCCACCTCGGGATGCCGGTGGACCTGCAGGCACTCCTGGATCATCCAGGCATAGAGCGCCGCGAGCCGGCCGGCGATCTCCCCCCCCTGCACGTGGTCGAGGGAGGCCGCGAGCTCGTGCAGGATGTCAGTGGCCTGCAGCACGCGACGTTCGCGCGCCTCGATGTCGCCGGTCGAGATGGCGAGCCGCGCCTGACGGAGCGCGAGGAGCAGGCGGGCATAGAGTGCCACGACCAGGCCGGCCGGTGTCATCGCCGAGACATCCATCTGGCGGTAGCGGTCGGTCAACGGGGTCGCGGTCACGAGTTGGTTCCAGACTTGGGTGCGAGTGAACTCAGGAAGCCGTTCGAGGCCTGCTGCAGCCGGGCGATCGCGGCTTCCATCGCCACGAATCGCTTGAGGAGGTTGGCGCGCCGGTGCTCCAGGCGCCGGTCAATGTCACTGACGCGATCGGTGGCGCGTTCGGTGCTGCTGCCGAGCTGATTGGCCCGCAGGTCGAGGATGCCGCCCGTCTCGACGTAGCGATCGAGCAGGCGCTCGACGGCGGCACCGGTGCCGACCGTGAGGTCGACCGACCCGGCACTGCCGAGTGCGACGCCGGTGTAGCGGATCGCGATGCCCGCTGCGGACGTGCCAGTGTCGCCCACGAGCATGTTGCCACTGCCGGTGGCCGGTTCGCCGCCGATGGTGCCCGCCACATCCGTCCCCTGCACGGACACCGGGGCCGACCATGCCTCGGAAGCGCCGTCGCCGGTGCCGCTCACGCTGATGTCGATCCCCGCACTCGACCCGCTCGACAGATGAGTGATCCGGATCTCGTTGCCCTCGGCGGTGACCTCGATCGAGAGGCCGTTCAGCGTGGCCGCATCGCTCAGGGCCGTGACGATCTGTGCCGTCGTCATGCCGGTGGTCAGTGTGACATCGGCCGTGCGCCCGCTTGCCGTGTCGGTGAGGGTGAGCACGTCCGGCATGATGCCGGCATCATAGACCCCGCTGAAGCCGCTCGTGACCGTGGTCGCGGTGGTCGCGGTCGCCGTGATCTCGACGTCCCAGCTGCCGCCGGTGATCCCCTGACCCGAGCTCACGAATGCCACATCGGGACTGGTTGCGGTGCGCTGTTCACCGAAAAGGGTGCGGAGGTCGTCGTAGCGGTTGTTGAAGGCCGATTCGAACCTGGCATTGTCGAGACTGAGCTTGCCCTCGCGGTCCAGCGAGAGTCCGACACTGGCCGCCGTGGCGAGATCGGGTGCGGCCCCGAGCACGCTGGCGAGCAGGTTCGAGGGGAGGTCGCGCCGGAGGCCACGGATCAGGGAGTCGTTGTAGAGCGCCGGGCGCGAGCTGTCGGTCGCGACGCTCTGGCTCTTCATGAAATCGACGAGTCCGTTGTAGGCGTCGACGAAGGCCTGCAGCGCGCCACGGGCCGCATCGGCGAATCGTCCGACCGAAATGTCGGTCACCGCACCTGCCTCTTCGGAGGTCAGGGTGAGGGTGACGCCCTCGAGCGCGTCGCTCACGACATTGCTCGTCCGAGTGAGCGCCACGCCGTCGATCGTGAAGAACGCATCGGCGCCGTCGACGAGGACCGCCGCCGGCGGCACGCTCCCCGCTCCGTCCTGCAACCCGAGCGACTGGAGCACCGAGCCGGTGGTGTCGGCGAGCGTGATGCCGGCGGCTCCGCTGGCGCCACTGGTGAGGACCAGGCGGTTGTCGGTCGGCGAGACGCTCAGGATCGTGGCACGGACGCCGATCGGCGACGCGCCGGTGTCGAGCGCATTGATGCGGTCGCGGATGGCGCCGAGCGAGTCGGCGGCGGTGACATCGATATCGACACCGTTGATGGTGATGGTGCCCGTCTGGGCGAGTGGATCGGTGCTGCTGGCCATGCCGGTCCCCGCGAGCTTCTCGGTGCGAGCGAGCTGCGTGACGGCGAGGCGAAAGGAACCGGGGGCGGTCGCAGGCGAGGTCGCGACGGTCGCGACGGCCTTGCTGCCGCTCACCACGGTCGCGGTGCTGGTGGTCGCGTCGAAGGCGGTGCCGTCCTGCAGGGCCTTGGCGGCGGTCCGGAGGGCGGTGAGGCGGCTCCGGTACGCCGTGAGTGCGGTCTGCTGGTTGGCGTACTTGTCGAGCTGGGTCTCGAGACGCGCCGCCGGCTGACGTTCCTGCTGGATGATGGCATCCACGAGGCTCCGATAATCGAAGCCTGACGCCAATCCGCTGAACGAAACCAGGGGTGCAGTCATGAGGGTCTAGTGTCCCGGGAAGGGCGGGGGGCCGCCGAAGCGACCCCCGCGCCGATGAATGCCGAGCTGCTTACCGCAGCAGGTTGAGCACGGTCTGCGCCGAGGCATTCGCCTGGGCGAGCATCGCCGTACCGGCCTGCTGGAGGATCTGGAACTTGGTGAAGGCGGTCGACTCGAGCGCCATGTCGGCGTCACGAATCGTCGACTCCGCCGCGATCACGTTCTGGGTCGCGGTGGCGACGTTCGACGAGGCGTACTCGATCCGGCTCTGCGCCGCGCCGATGGTACCGATCGCGGTGTTCGAGGCGTTGATCGCGCCGTCGAGCGCCGCGAGGGCCGCCTGGGCGTTGGCCGCGGAGGTGCCGACCGTCGAGCCGCTGATGCCGAGCGCCGCGGTGGTCAGGTTGACCGAGCCGAACGAGACCAGGTCGTTGGCGGCATAGCTGCCCGACGACGAGACCTGGAACGCCACGGAGGTGCCACCAACGATGATCGTCTGGCCGTTCGCCGCGTCGGCGACGTAGCCCGCCGCGTTCGTGACCGTGATGCCGAGCCGGTCGAAGTTGTACGTCCCGGCACCGCCCGGCATGGCGAGCGTCTGGGTCACCTGGCCCGCGCCAGAAGCCGAGCTGAGTGTGGCCACGCCTGAGGCGCTGGTGAAGGTGTACGTGCCGGCGGCCGCACCGTTGAGCGTGGTCTGACCGACGTACGTGCCGCCGGTGACCGTGTTGCCGAGCGTGCCGTTGACGAGCGCCGAGCCCTGGTACTGCGTGGTCGCGGCGATCCGGTCGATTTCGTTCTTCAGCGACTGGAATTCGGCGTCCAGCTTGTCGCGCTGGGTACCGATGGTCGTGGAGTTGGACGCCGTGGCCAGTTCCTTCATCCGGTCGAGGATGCCGCTGATCGTGCCCACCGCGCCGTCGGCGATCTGGAGGAGCGAGTTGGCCTGGGACGCGTTCCGCGAGGCCTGCTGCAACGAACGGCTCTCGGCGCGAAGCTTGTTCGCGATCGCGAGGCCGGCCGCATCGTCGCCCGATCGGTTGATCCGGAAACCGCTCGACAGCTTGGTGATCTGACGCTCGAGCATCTTCGAGGTCGTGCTGAGATTACGGTAGGCCGAGTTGGCGGCGACGTTGGTCTGAATAACCGACATGTGATGTTACTCCCTTAACAGTGTGACGAGGCATCCGTGCCTCGATCGATCAGGTGGCAACCCGAGTTGGTCGCCGGGGTGTTATCGGATCCCCGGGCCGGAGGTTGAGTCGATCGTCTGTCGGGAGGGGTCTGGCTCAGATCCGGGCGAGGTCGAACGGCTCGGCGGTCGTGAACCCGCTGCTGGCGGCGATGACCTGCTCGGCCGTCCGCGAGCTGGCATCGATCCGGATCGGGGCCATCAGATTGGCCGTCGCGTCGGCCGGGGTGCGCCCGAAGGTGACCACGGCCCACGCCGACGAATCGTCGGCCCAGGCCTCCGGATTGACCCGGACCGGTTCGACGAGCAGGAAGGCCAGCGCGGGGATCTCGGCCGACTGGAGCCAGGCGAGCCCCGGGCGGACCGGCAACAGCACGAAGTCGAGTGCCGTCTCGAAGCCCGGCAGCCCGGCCGGGAAGTGGAGCAGCTCGTCGGTTGGCACCGCGAGCGTCCCGAACCGAAGGGTGACGACTTCGGCGACGTCGTGGCCGAGCGACATGGCGGTGGCGGTCATCGCAGGTACTCCGTGAGGCTGAGGGACTGCAAGCGCGAGGTGACGAGGTAGGCGGCCTGAAGCGCGGTCTGCGCGGCGGTGAGATTCAGGGTCGCTTCCTCGAGCGGGATCTCCGCCAGGTCACGACGTCGAGCCGACATGGCGTCTTCCCGGTTGTCGAACGACGCCTCGAGGTTGTCCAGCGATCGATCCCTGGCCCCGATCTCGGCCAGGTTGGTCTGGACGCCGTCGAACGCGGCATCGATGCCGGAGATCGTGCCCCGGATCGCCGCCCCGTCGTCGGCGCGAAGCGCGGCCTCGAGGTCCGACAGGACCGAGAGGACACCCGTGTCCACGAACAGCTGCTGGCCGGTGTGAACCGTCTCCTCGGTGCGACCCGGGGCGAGCGCACTCGCTCTCGCGGTGGCCGTCCCGGTGTAGTTGCCGGTCGGATCGAAGGGGGCCGTGCTCGTCGTGGTCCCCGCGAAGAGGAACTCACCGTCGACCTGCACGTTGCCGAGCGAAATGATCTGTCCCCGGAGCTGGGCGACTTCGGTGGCAGTCGCCAGGCGGCTCGCCGTGCTGGCATTGGCCCCACCCTGACCGGTCGCCAACTCCTTGATGCGGGCGAGGATGTCGGTGACCTGACCGAGCGTGTTCTCTTCGGTGGCCAGGCGTTCTCGAGATCGGCTGATCGTCCGCCGATACTGGGCGATGCTCCGGAGGGTGGAGTCGATGTCCATCACCTGTCGCCCCGCCGACGGGTCCTCCGAGATCTTCGACCAGCGGAGTCCGGACGTCACCTGTTCACTGGCGCGGGCCAGTGCCTGGGAGGGTGTATTCAACTGTCGGAGCGTGGACGCATAGCGTCCGGAGTCAGTGATGCGCATGCAACCGTACCTGCCCGGGTTGGTGGACCCCCCCCTTATCGGCTACATTCGTCCGAACCTTAGCGACAGGATGCCCACCTCACCGATGACGCACCCCTGACCGGATGACGCAGATCCTCTGTGTGGTCGAGGACGCGGCCGACGCCGCGAACCTCGAGGATCTTCTCGACCGACTCGGCTACGAGTCGCGGTTCTACCCCGACGCGGATGCGGCCTTCGGGCCCATCTCACGAGGGGGGGGACAGGTGGCCCTCGTCATCAACCGGGCTCCTGAGCAGCTCGGGCTCCAGCTCCTCGATCGGCTCGATCCCGCCACCACCCACGTCCCGGTGATCCTCCTCTCGGGCGAGGCCACGGTCGAGCAGGCCGTCCTCGCCATGCGGAGCGGTGCCGCCGATTTCCTCCAGATGCCGGTGCGGGCCGAGGCGCTGGCCCTGGCCCTCGAGCATGTCCGGACCGATACCGCGCTCCGGCGCGATCGGACCGCCCTCGAGCGGACGAGGAGCGCGGTCCCCGAGCATCGGCGCCTCGTCGGCGAGAGCCGGCAGATGCAGGACCTCCGCCACCTGATCAGCACCGTGGCGCCGACCAATGCGTCGGTCCTGATCGAGGGCGAATCCGGGACAGGCAAGGAGCTGGTCGCCCGCTCGGTGCATCGCGAGAGCCGTCGCGCCGCGCAACCGTTCATCACCATCAACTGCGCCGCGATGCCCGAGGGACTGATCGAGAGCACCCTCTTCGGCCACGAGAAGGGCGCCTTCACCGGTGCCACGCAGCGGCAAGCCGGCGCCTTCGAACGGGCCGACGGCGGGACACTCTTCCTCGACGAGGTCTCGGAGATGCGGCTCGACCTGCAAGCCAAGCTGCTGCGGGTCATCCAGGAATCCGATTTCGAGCGCGTCGGTGGTCGCGAGACGGTCAGCGTCGACGTTCGGCTCTTGGCGAGCACCAATCGCAACCTCTTCGACGAGGTGACTGCGGGTCGCTTCCGGGCCGACCTCTACTACCGGCTGCACGTTGTGCCGGTCCGGACCCCGTCGCTTCGGGAGCGCCCCGAGGACATCCCGCTCCTGCTCGCGCACGCCGTCCAGGGCGCCGCGGCGGCACTGGGCGTCGATCAACCCGAGCTGCCCGAGGCGACCGTCGAGGAACTGATGGCCTACGACTGGCCCGGCAACGTCCGCGAGCTGGTCAATGCCGCCCAACGGGCCGTCATCCTCTCGGGGGGGGAGCCGCTCGCCGTGTGCCACTTCCTCGTGCCGGGTCTCGCCGTGCCACGCGGGCAGGCCCGGCTCGCGAGCGGCACGACGACACCGGCACTGGCCGGTCACGGGGTGGTGGCGACCGAACTGCCGACGAACCTCGCCGAACTCGAGGCGCTCGCGATCGAGCGAGCGCTCCAGAAGTGCGATGGGGTACGCTCGAAGGCCGCCAAGCTGCTCGGGATCAGCGAACGGACCCTCCGGAATCGGTTGAACGTTCCGCTCACCGCCTGATCGCCAGGCGGCACTCCCGGACCACCGGCAGGAAATTCCTGCCGCCCTCCCGCGGGTTTCCGGGTCGCACGCGATCGCTCCAACTGCCTCAATGACAACGACTTGCGTGTCGTGCAACCCCTTGGTATGCCGCTTGCGCTGTCGGTCCCCAGGGATCCCATTTCTCAGGGGGCAGCATGATCAAGGGACTGTTCGGAGCGGGCAGCGTGACCGCGACATTGCGCGGTGGCCTCGAGGAGGCGGCGGCGACCCATCGGACCATTGCCGACCGCGTGGCCAAGGGGCTCGGGCGGAGCTCAGGCGCGGACTTCGCTGGGTCGCTCGACGCGGCCGCGGCCGGTAGCGATGCAGCGCTGACCCAGGACATGGCCGCGCTCGCCGACACGCAGTTGCGCTACGAGGCGACCGCGAAGCTGCTCCAGAAGTCCTACGCGGACCTCCGCACCGCGATCCGCGATCGTGGCTAATCCCGGACCGGTGGGGCCGCTCGGCCAGACGCCGCGCCCGATCCGGACCCTGATGGGCCCGCTCGGCATGAGCGCGAGCGGGATGTCGAGGCAGCAGCAGTTCATCGAGGTGATCACCCGCAACATCGCCAATGCCGACGTGACGCGGACCGCCGAGGGCGGGCCCTACCGCCGGCAGATCGCGGTTGCGGGGCTCGACCCGGCCACGGGCCAGCCGACCACGACCGTGATCGAGGATACCGGCCCGGGCCGACTGGTGTACGATCCGGGGCATCCCGATGCCAACGATCAGGGGTACGTCGAGTATCCGAACGTCGACCTCGCCTCCGAGACCGTGGACCTGATGATTGCCCGTCGGATGCACGACGCGAACATTTCGGTTTTCCAGGCGGCGAAGGCGATGCTTCGCCGCGCCCTCGACATCTAGCGATGGTGACCCGATGACCATCTCCGGCGTTCCTCCCGCCATCACCCCCCGCGCGGTCGCCCCCCGCGCGGTGGCGCCCGTCGCCCAGCCGCCGGCGACCCCCCCCCGCGAGCCCGGCCTCTGGGCGATGCTGTCCCCGGCCGAGCGCGCGTTCTTCCTCGCGCCGGAAGGCCAGACCACGCTCGGCTATGGTCGAAGCGGTGCGGTCACCACCGCCGCCGCGGTGCTCGGTCAGCATGTCGACGTGGTGGGCTGACCGATGACGATGCCGATCCGACCCCCGACCCCGGGCACCATCACCTCCCCGATCGAACGCGGGCTCGGGGCTCCGCTCGGTGGCGCCGGCGGGGACACCGGCGGGTCGCCCTTCGGTGACCTGCTCACGCGTGCACTCGGCGATGTCAACCAGATCCAGGACACCAAGGCCGATGTCATCGCGTCATTCCTGCGTGGCGACAATGTCGAGCTGCACCAGGTGATGGCCGCTGCCGAGGAGGCCAGTCTCTCGCTCGAGCTGCTGGTCGAGACCCGCAACAAGTTGACCGATGCGTATCGCACGGTCATGAACATCCAGGTCTGACGGCATGCCCGACTTCTTCGGTCGGATGAACGGCAATGCCCGGGCGGTCGCCCTCTCGATCGCGGCCGTGCTCCTGGTGGGGGCGGTGCTGCTCGCCCGCAGCGCCACGGCGCCGACCTTCGTGCCGCTCTTCCGGGGTCTCGAGCTGACCGAGTCCGGCCGGATGACCGACCTGCTCTCCAAGGCCGGGATCGAGTATCGTCTGGGGGGGGGAGGCGCCGACATCAGCGTCGCCGAGGAGGATGCCGCCCGGGCCCGCGTGACCCTTGCGCAGGGGGGATTGCCCGGGAGCGAACGGCCCGGCCTCGAACTCTTCGACCGGCCGGCGTGGGGCATGACGGACTTCACCCAGCATGTGACCTATCGGCGGGCGCTCGAAGGCGAGCTGGCACGGACGATCGGTACCCTGCGCGGGGTCGAGCGCGCCCAGGTCCATCTGGCCCTGCCCGAGAGCAGTCCGCTCCGGAAGCTTGATCGGCCGGCCGAAGCGGCGGTCGTGATCGCGCTCGCCGCGAACGCGACGCTCAGCTCGGAACAGGTGCGGGGCATTGCGCAGCTCGTGAGCAGCAGTGTCGAGCAGCTCACGATCGATCATGTCGCCGTGCTCGACGACAGCGGGCGCCCGTTGAGTGGCGTGCCGGCCGGTGCCGACGATGCGAGCGGGCTCTCCTCCCGCCAGCTCGAGCTGCAGCGCGGGGTCGAGACGGGACTCCAGGGGAAGGTGCAGGGCCTCCTGGCGGCGGCGCTCGGCCCGGAGGCGGTCCGCGTCCAGGTCTCGGCGCGACTCAACTTCGACCAGGTTGATCGCACCATCGAGGCATACGACACGACCGGCGGTGTGCTCAAGACCGAACAGCGGAGCCTGTCCCAGCCCGACACGTCGGTCGGTGGGGTCTCGAGCACCGTCCTCAGCAACGAGTATCTCAACAGCCGGACGGTCGAACGGATCATCGGCAGTGTGGGGGGGGTGACCCGCCTCACCGTGAGTGCGCTGGTCGATACCCGCGCACTCGGCTCGGAGGGAACGCTCCAGGACGCCGATCGCGAGCGCTTCGCCGGGGTCATTCGAGATGCCATCGGCTATGACTCGGCCCGTGGCGACCGGGTGAGCGTGGTGGCGATTCCGTTCAATGGCGTGGATGTGAACACGCCGGTGATCACCTCGCCCGACCAGCTCGAGGCGACCAAGGGTCCCGGGATGATCGAGATGGCCTCGCGGTTCGCGTACCCTGCGCTGGCGCTGGTGGCCCTGCTGATCGCGGCGTTGATCGGCTTCAAGGCGGTTGCCGGGATCGGTCGCGGCGGCACGCGTGCCTTGCCAGGGGGGGATCAGGCCGACCCTCTGACCGACGGACAGGTCAGGGGGGGGCAGCTGCGGCAAGCCGGCGGTGATCCGGTCGCTGCCCCGGCCACCAGCGCCCGCGTCCTGCGTAGCTGGATGACCGAGGCGACGTGACGGCCGTCGCGCCGACCACGCCGATGACGGGCGTCCGCAAGGCCGCGATCCTCTGCATGGCGCTCGGGACCGAGGCCGCCGCACAGATCCTCCAGCAGCTGTCGCCGGAGGAGGTGCAGCGCGTGTCGGCGGAGATCGCCGCGATCCCGACCGTGAGTCGCGAGACGATCGCGCAGGTGCTGGCGGAGTATCGCGCGGCGGTTCGCGGCGTGGAGCAGACCGCCGACGGTGGACTCACGGCGGCGCAGTCACTGCTCGAGGCCACCCTCGGGCGTGACGAGGCCCGGCACGCCATCGACCGGATCGTGACCCCACCGGTCGAGGGGGCGTTGCCGACGCTGTCGCGGGTCACACCAGCCGTGCTGATCGGGGCATTGCGCGGCGAGCAACCGCAGACCGTCGCGCTGGTGTTGTCGCACGTCGAGCCCGGGATCGCCTCCGGCGTGATCGAGGCCTTGCCGGCGGAGATGGCGACCGAGGTGCTCTTCCGCATGGCACGGTTGCAGGCGGTCGAGCCCGGCGTGCTGCGCCTCGTCGAGCAGGCGCTCGGGGCTCGCGCCTCGCTCTCGTTTGCGCCACCCGCCTCGACGACCGGCGGGACGACCACGGTCGCTCGCCTGCTCAATCGGGTGCGCGGTGGTCTCGACAAGACCTTGCTCGAGGCACTCGGCGAACGCGAATCCGCGCTCGCCGACGAGGTGCGCGAGCTGATGTTCGTCTTCGAGGACCTCCAGTTGCTCGATGACCGCTCGATGCAACGGCTGCTCCGCGATGTGCCGGGTCGTGAGCTCGCGCTCTCGCTCAAGGCGGCCAGCGAGTCGCTCAAGGTCAAGGTCTTCAAGAACATGTCGGAACGCGCGGTCGAGACCCTGAAGGAAGAGATGGAGATGCTCGGCTCGGTCAAGATCAAGGACGTGCAGGCCGCGCATGCCGAGGTGCTGGGACTCGCCCGCGGCCTGCAGGAAGCCGGCGAGATCACGATCGATCGGGGTGGTGATGAAGACACCATCGCGTGAGGACCCGGACACCGCCCCTCGCGAAGTGGCGCGGTGGCAACCACCCGACCTCCGCACGGTGGCCGCGCCGGCGGCCGAGGCGAGTGGCCCGACGCTCGAGGAGGCCGCGTATCAGCGCGGCTGGGACGAGGGACGGGAGGCCTTGCATGCCGATGATGCCGCCTCGCTCCGACGACGACTCGAGGCCCTCGCGACGGTGCAGCAGGCGCTGTCCGATGCGGCCGAGCTGTTGCAGGTGCGCTTCACCGAGAGTGTGCACGCGCTCGCGGTCGGCGTGGCGCGCCATGTGGTTGGTGAGGCGTTTGCAGCGGACCCGACGTTCGTGAGCTCCCTCGTGGCGCGGGCACTCGCGATGGCACCGTTGCACGGTCCGATCATCATCCGGCTCCATCCGGCCGACCTCGAGGCGATCCGCGACCTGCCCATCATCCGCGAGGCCGCGCCCACCGCCGTGGAACTGCGCTGGGTGGCAGACACCTCGATCATCCAGGGTGGCTGTGTGCTCGAGGGACCCGCGTCGGTCGTGGATGGCCGGATCGATCGCGTCATGCTCGATATCCATGAGCGGCTGTCCAGTGATTGACGATCTGCTGGTCCGCGTCCGATCGACGCGACGACTCGCCACCTATGGTCGCGTCACGCGCGTGATCGGCCAGGTGGTCGAAGCGTCGGCGATCCCGGTCGCGGTCGGCGAGGTCTGTCGCCTCTCGACCGGGACGCGGACGGTGCTCGCGATGGTGGCCGGTTTCCAGGAGCGCGGTGTGATGCTGCTCCCGATCGGTGATCTCGAGGGCGTGCAACCTGGGGCCACCGTGGCACCGCTCGGTCGCCCCCTCTATGTGGGGGTCGGCAACGGGCTGATCGGGCGGGTGCTCGATGGCATGGGGAATCCGATCGACGGTCGCGGGCCGATCGGCGCGATCACGCCCCGGTCGCTTCATGCCGATCCGCCGTCACCGCTCGATCGACCGCCGGTCACCACCCCGTTCACCACCGGTGTCCGCGCCATCGACGGACTCGAGTCGCTCGGACGCGGGCAACGGGTCGGCATCATGGCGGGCTCGGGTGTCGGCAAGAGTGTGCTGCTCGGCATGATCTCGCGCGGGGCGTCGTCCGATGTCAACGTGATCGCGCTGCTCGGCGAACGCGGCCGCGAGGTGCGCGAGTTCATCGAACGTGATCTCGGTCCGGAGGGACTGGCCCGCTCGGTCGTGGTCGTGGCCACCAGCGATCAATCTGCGGTGGTCCGGGCTGCCGGCGCGCTCGTGGCGACAACCATCGCCGAGCACTTCCGGGACGAGGGCAAGGACGTCCTGCTGCTCATGGATTCGGTGACGCGCGTCGCGATGGCGTGGCGCGAGGTCGGGCTGTCGGTCGGCGAACCGCCCACGACCAAGGGCTATCCGCCGTCGGTCTTTGCCGGTCTGCCGCGATTGCTGGAACGTGCCGGTGCCGCAGCCGTGGGGACGATCACGGGACTCTATACCGTCCTGGTCGAGGGCGACGATTTCAACGAGCCGATCGCCGATGCGACCCGGTCGATCCTCGACGGGCATATCGTGCTCGCCCGGGCCCTGGCCAGCGGCAAGCACTTCCCGGCGATCGACATCCTCGAGAGCGTGAGTCGAGTCCGCGACGCCGTGATCGATCCGGAGCACCGGGACGCCGCAAACGCGCTGGTGCGGCTCGAGGCGGCCTATCGCGCCCACGAGGACCTGATCTCGGTCGGCGCATACCAGCGCGGGGCGAATGCCCTGGTCGACACCGCGATTGCGCTCCGACCGGCGATGCTCGCGTACTTGCGACAGCGCCCTGACCAGCATGGGAGTTTCGCCTCGAGTCGTGAGGCGGTGCTGGAGCTGGCCCGGCAGGCGACGGCACTCGAGCAGGCCGGGACGACCGCATGAGCAGCTTTCGATTCCGCCTGCAGCGATTGCTGGAACTTCGGAGTGCCGCCGAGCGGGCGCGGGCCGCGGACATGGGGCGGGTCGCCGCCGAGGAAGCGCGCTTGCGTGCAGTGAGCGACGCCGAGGCCGCGCGGCTCTCCGAGGTCGAGGCGCAGCAGAACGACAATGGCCCGGTACCGGCCGGCTTGCGCGCGGCGTGGGGGCTGTCGGCGGATGCGGCGCGCGCGCGCCTGCACGAGGCCGACGATGCGGTCCGGGATGCGTCGGATCGTCGCGAGGTGGAAGAGGCGCGGTTCAGTGATGCACGGATGGCGCGTCGGTCGCTGGAGCGCCTGCGGGATCGCCAGAAGACCGAATGGACGGCCGAACACGGGCGCCAGGAACAGGCCGACTCGGATGAAGTGGCGCGCCAGGTGAACGCCAAGGGAGATCAATCATGAAACTCGCAGTCGTTGGTGTGGCAGCCTTCGTTGTCGGTGTGGCCGGCGGTACGGTCCTCTCGCCCGCGCGTCGCGCCCTCCCGGTCGATACGACCCAGGTCGCGGCCGACACGCACACGGAGGGGGGGGACTCGACCGCGGTCGAACCGCCGACGCACCTCGCGCCGGTCACCGAAGCCGACTCGGAAGCGACCGAGCACGCGACGGTACCTCCCGAGACCGCGCCGACCCCGGCCTCAGGTTCGACGGCGGAGATCCAGGCACTCACGGCCGCGATCGCGAAGTTGCCGCCGGCCGATGCCGGGCCGATGGTGGCGCGCCTCTCCGATGCCGATGCCCTCGCGGTGCTCAAGTCGGTGCCGCTGCCGCAGGCATCGAAGATCCTCGACACCATGCCGCCTGCGCAGGCCGCGCGGCTGAGCAAGCAACTCCTGCTGGCCGGCGCGACGCCGTGAACATCACCCCGCTCGCGGCCCTGCCGTTCACCACCGCGCCGCAGGCCCCCGAACCGGCCGCGCCCGGAGGCTCGGAGGCCGATCACGGGGTCGCGCTTGAATTCGCGGCGCTATTGGCCGGGTTGCTCCGGACCCCCGTGGCCGCACCGCCCGTGCCTGTCGTGGACGCCGGAGCGGGCAGTGTCGAAGCCGACGAAGTCGGGTCCGAGGCTGCGGATCAGGCCGCGAGTGCGGGGACCGCTGCCACGACGGCCGAGTCGGACGAGCAGACACCTGCCGAGGTCGCGGCTCCACACCTGGGCGGCTGGGCGATGCCGACCGTGTCGGGACGCGCACCGTCCACGTCGGTCGCCGAGCCGGTGACACCTGTCGCCACATCGGTCGGCACATCGGTCGTCACACCGGTCGAGCCCGATGGGGCCGGACCGGTGGCCACGGTCGCTCCAGCACAGGCCACCACCGGCGCTGCCGCAACCACTGCACCCCAGGAGAGTGCGGCGACCACGGCATCCTCGGCGACCGTAGTGTCCACGACCGCCACGACGGTGCCCGTGACCCCGGTTGCGGGGCGTGTCATCGGCGTCGAGATCGCGGCACCGCCGTTGGTCGACCCCATGGTGCTCGAGGCCGTGGCGCCCGCGCCTCCGACACCCGAGTCCGGGATGACGCCTGCGGTGCCATCCGGCATCGCGGACGCCGCCGTCGTGCCGCCGAGTGGTATGGCCGCGGTGGTCGTGCGGATCGCGGAAGCTGTGGTGGCCACGGTCCGGCAACTGCTCGGCCAGGATCCGGTCGTCGGGACATCAGCGCGTGGGACCGATGGAGCGGAAGCCAGCGACACCGCCCAGCCGGAGCCGGATGGCCGTGCTTCGGTGCCCGCCCGGAGTGCAGCTCGCATGCCCGGTGCGGCTCCGGGACCGATGGCCGGGTTGCCGGGCGGGATGCCCAATGCGGGGGGGGGAGACACCACCGGCGGGCAGGGCGAGCGGCATGCGGGACGAGCCGGTGGGGAGTTGCCGACCGAATCCACGAGCGAGTCCGCCCGGCATGCGCTGGCCGATCTTGCACGACTCGCCGGCGCAGCGAGTGCGGCGGCAGCGACGACCGGCCGCGCGAGTACCGCACCCACCGGCGGCGTGGCGCCGGCAGTGGCGCCGACACCGGACCAACCGCCGGCGCCGCCGCCACCCCAGACCGTCACCGTGCGGTTCGATGGACCGACCGGGAGCGAGCATCGCATCCGGGTCTCGATCCGCGGCGACCTCGTGCACGCGACCATCCTCACCGATGCGCAGTCGGCGCCGCGGCTCGAGCAGTCGCTGCCGGAATTGCAACGGGCATTGGCCGACCGCGGGTTCAGCGAGAGTCGCGTGAGCGTGCGGATCATGGCCAGTGACGGGAGCCAGTCGCCGGCTGCACGCACGGAGGCGGCGCCGAGTGACGCCTCGCGCCAGCGCGATGGCCAGGGTCGATCGGGCCCGGAACGTGACTTCGCGGGCGATGATCGCCCGCGCGGCAAGCGGCACCAGACGGGCGAGGAGGCCCACACATGACCACACCACTCGGTCCCACCACCGGGACCGCGGCCACCACCGAGCGCAGCCAGAGTCTCGGACCGGCACTGGGGAAGGAAGACTTCCTCAAGCTGCTGGTGGCGCAGCTCCGGAATCAGGACCCCATGAGCCCGATGGACGGCGCGCAGTTCGCGGCGCAGCTCGCCCAGTTCTCGACGGTCGAGCAGTTGATCGAGATCGGATCGAAGCTCGACGGGCAGGCCGGCAGCATCGCGGAGGGTGCGCTCACCACGCAGACGATGCTCGGCTCGTCGCTGATCGGGAAGGATGTCCTGCTCAAGGGCGCGACGCTCGTGTCCAACGGCGACGATCCGCCGCGGATCGCCATCGACCTCGATGGCGCCGCCGACAAGGTGGTGGTCGAGGTACTGGGCGAGGACAGCAAGGTGATCGCGACCAAGGAGTTCTCCGACCAGCCGGGCGGGCGCGGTGTGCTGACGCTCGATGGCGTCGACCTCGACGCCGGCAGTTACAACTACCGGGTCACCGCCACCACCAAGGACGGCACCGCGGTCGGGGCCGAAGGCTACACGATCGGCCAGGTCGAGGGGATGTCGTTTGTCGGGGGTCGCGTGACGCTCCGCATCGACGGCGTCCTCGTGCCGATGGTCGACATTCTCGAAGTGATTTCCGCCGGCTCGTCGGCGCCACAGGTTCCATCCAACCAGGAGTCATCTGCCTCATGATGCGTTCCCTCTTCGCCGCCGTCTCCGGTCTGCGCAATCACCAGACCCGGCTCGACGTGATCGGCAACAACATCGCGAACGTGAACACCGTCGCCTTCAAGGCGTCGCGGGTCACCTTCAAGGAAGCCTTCACCCAGCTGCTCCAGGGCGCCACGCGTCCGCCGGGCGATCTCGGCGGCGTCAACCCGATGCAGGTCGGCTCGGGCATGAACATCGGCAGCATCGACCAGATCTTCTCGCAAGGCTCGCTCGAATCGACCGGCCAGAACACCGACCTCGCGATCCAGGGCGATGCGTTCTTCGTGGTCAACCGCGGCAGTCGGCGCTTCTACACCCGTGCCGGCAACTTCCAGATCGATGCCGATGGTCGCCTGATCGCCGCGAACAACGGCTTCGTGGTGCAGGGGATCAACGCCGACACCACCGGCAAGTTCTCGTCGTCGTCGCAGATCAGCGACATCATCCTCCCGCTGGGCCAGCAGACGGCCCCGCGCCAGACGACCGACGTCACCCTGAACGGCAACCTCGACGCCAATGCCGCCGTCGGCACCACGCACTCGCTCGGCGTCACGACGTTCGACCAGACCGGCACGCCCTACCAGTTGGAGGTGGTCTTCACGAACACCGGCAACGGGACGTGGGACTGGGAAGCGACCTCGCCGACCGCCGATGTCACGACCGGCACGGGTACGGTTTCGTTCGACTCCGAGGGGAAGCTGGCCGCGTTCACCTATCCCGGTGGTGGCTCGACCCTCACGATCACGCCGACCAATGGTGCGGCGGCGTTCGACGTGGCCATCGAGGGCGGCACCGTCGGCGACCTCGATGGGCTGGCCGGATTCGCCGGCGCGTCGAACGCGGTGGCCTCGAAACAGAACGGCTACCAGTCGGGCCAGCTGCTCTCGATCGAGATCGACAACGCCGGCGTGATCACCGGCGTGTTCTCCAACGGTGTGAGCCAGGCGCTGGCACAGCTGGCGCTGTCCCGGTTCAACAATCCGACGGGCCTGCTCCGGCGCGGCGACAACATGTACGCCGAGTCGGCGAACTCGGGGCTCGCCGTGCTCGGGTTTGCCGGGTCGTCGAACGCGTCGTCGATCACGGCCGGCGCGCTCGAGAACTCGAATGTGGATCTGTCGCAGGAATTCACGTCGATGATCGTGACCCAGCGTGGTTTCCAGGCGAGCGCCCGGGTGATCACCACGTCGGACGAGATGCTCAACGAACTGGTGAACCTGAAGCGGTAAGGTGTGATCCCGAGCGTAGGCGAGCCCACGGGTGGTGAGACCCTTCACGCGAGCCCACGGGTGGTCCGACCCTTCGGGTCGGACATCACCCGGGCTCGGCACTGAGGGCGGGTAAACCCGCCTTGCATCGCGGTACAATGAAGCAAGGAGGCTTCAGCCTCCCTCAGTGCCGAGAAGCGGCTTCAGCCTGTGGGTTCGCAGTGCGCACGGAGCTTCGAGACCGAGCCCACGGGTGGTGAGACCCTTCACGCGAGCCCACGGGTGGTCCGACCCTTCGGGTCGGACATCACCCGGGCTCGGCACTGAGGGCGGGTAAACCCGCCTTGCTCAACGACTCGCGGAGCAAGGAGGCTTGAGCCTCCCTCAGTGCCGAGCCCCGGCGATCTCCTGAGCGAGGCGAAGGATCAGCCTGTGGGCTCCGCAGGACTGGCCGGATGGTGCGATGGGACGTATGGTCTGAGACCACGCGTCACTTCGGAGGCATGATGGGCATCGTTGGCTGGCTCCTGCTCGGCGTGATCGCCGCGACACTGGAACGGTCGATCCTTCCTCGTCCAGGCGCGACATTTCTTGGGAGCCTCATGCTCGCCTGGACGGGCGCGGTATTGGGCGGCCTGCTCGGCTACGCCATCGGGTGGGGTGGCGTGTCGGACTTCACGGTCCGCAGTGTGGGACTCGCGGCGGCTGGCATCATCGTGATCCTCGGAGGCCTCCGTCTGGCATACCACCTCCGGGGCCGTGGCGTGTAGCTGCGCAGGCTCGGTGTGACAGTGCACGGGGAGTCAGGCGGGTTTGCCCCGCCGCAACTTCGGGGGCGGGGGAGAATTGCACTGCTGGACAATTCGAGCGAATGTTGGGGAAGTCACCACCTGCGATGAGCAGCGGTTCATGCGTACCGTCGCCTGCGGCAGGTGCCGAATTCCCCACCCGGTGTTGCCAGGGATCGTCACGGATGCAGACTCGCCGATTGCGGACATCGATCTTCATCGGGGTCAGCCTCGATGGGTTCATCGCCAGGCCGAATGGTGCGCTCGACTGGATGGACCATGGCGGCGCGGTCGACCACGGCTACACCACGTTCATGGCCACCGTCGATGCGTTGGTCATGGGTCGCCACACCTACGAGACGGTGTGCGGCTTCGACCATTGGCCCTACGGTACCCGACCGGTCCATGTCCTCAGCAGTGCACCACTCGGGCCAGCGCCCGACGGCGCGGTCGTCCACCATCTGGCGGGAACACCTGCCGCGATTGTCGACGAACTGTCGGCCCGTGGCTTCAGGCACGCGTACATTGACGGTGGCATCACCATCCAGCGCTTCCTTCGAGCCGGCCTGATCCAGCACCTGATCCTCAATCGCCTGCCGGTGCTCATCGGTCAGGGCATTCCGTTGTTCGGGGCACTCGATCAGGACATCCCCGTGCGGCACGTCCGCACCGAGACGTTCGGTGATGGCCTGGTCCAGACCGAGTACGAGGTGCCCGCAATCGCCTGAGGGCACGCAAGGTGCGCCAGCGGTATCATCCGTGACTCATCTCACACGACAAGGAGCCCATGCCCCCACATCGCATCTTTGCCATGGCGTTTTCCAGAGTCTATCCGCTCCTCGTCGCAAAGGCGGAGCGGAAGGGTCGCACCAAGGCCGAAGTGGACACGATTGTCCGTTGGCTGACGGGGTACAGTCAGGTGGGGCTGGAGGCGCAGCTCGAGCGGCAGGTGGACTACGAGACGTTTTTTGCGGAGGCTCCCGCGCTGCATCCACGGAGCGCCCTCATCACCGGTGTGGTGTGCGGCGTGCGCGTGGAGGAGATCGACGATCCGGTGATGCAGCGGATCCGACAGCTGGACAAGCTCATCGATGAACTGGCGAAGGGGAAGGCGATGGAGAAGATCCTGCGATGAACGTCCCCCGATGGGCACAGTCGACTCGAGCTGTCGCGCCTCCTCGCGCCAGGCGGGGGCTTCGCGTCCGAGCCCACGGCGAGCCTGTCACGCCGAACGCAGTGAGGTGGCGGTGCCGAGGGGATGGTACCGAAGTCGGGCGCAGCCCCCTCGCATGCTGCGCACGCTCGGGGTGACAGTCGTTGGTCGTGCCGATCGACCTGACGGTCGATCCTGAGGGCGGTTGACCGTGAAAACGGTCGATCCTGAGGGCGGTGGATCGTGAAGGCGGTCGATCCTGAATCCTCCCTGTTTCTACTCGATCCCGAGTTCCCGGCGCATCGCGGCGACGTCGGGACTGACCGGCATGGAACCGAGGCCAGACTGATGCTCGAGCTGCTTGAGCAGCAGGTCCAGTGCCGGGCGTCCAGCGGGATTCCGGGCTGCCTCGCGCGGGGTGCGGCCGTCGAGCGCGGGCACCGGAATGTCGAGCCACTCGCGATAGTGCGTGTCGATGAACTCCTGCATGATCGCGCGCTGCACATCATCGGGCATCTCTGGCGCGCGCACTGGTGCATCGGGATCGGGCCGGTGCGACGGATGCTCACGAGCCCGGTGCCGGACGATCGAGCCGCCGGCCTGCTCGAGTACCGCGCGCAAGCGATCGGCGCGAACGAGCGAGTTGGTCTCGAGCACGAACCCCGCCTTGGTCATCTGCAGGACACCATGCACGGTTTTCCCGTTGGTCGACAGGAAGACGTAGTCGCCCTCAGGGTCGTCATCCGCCGGTGCCTCGAGATCGGGAATGGTCGAAAGGAGTTGCATGAGCCGGACGCGATCGTCAGCCGCGACCGCGAAGTGATCGGTGGTCAGCAGCATCTCGTCGCCGTCGGTGTTCCGGATCTCCGGCATGCGAGTCGAGCGCTGGTACAGGAGCTCGACCGCGTCCTCCCATACCTGGAATAGGTGAAGAGTGATCCTGAATGGCCGGAGGCGATCGGCCGGGATCGCGCGCTTGCGGCGCAGCTTGCGCCGCATCTCCCGGACCACCGCGGCCGCCTCGACCGGCGGAAGCGCGTCGGGATGGACGCCGGCCAGGACGCTCACGCCCTGATAGTCGGCCACTCGGCCGAGGACCGCGAGACGTGGAGTGAGCGTGGCCGACGCGGTGCGCTCGAGCACCTGTCGTTCTGCGCCGGTGAGCATGTCGCGCATCAGGAGCTGCTGCCCGGGCACCACCTCGAGCACTTCCCAGATGCCGAGATGCGCCGCGTCTTCGGCCAGCAGGACTTCCTCCTCCATCGACGACATCGTGAAGGTGGGCTCCTCGATGGCCCAGTGGGCCAGTGGCTTGTCGTCGATCAGTTCGTGGAAGATCTGCATCGTCACCACGAACGGCAGCATCGGATCGTCGGGGGCGAAGTCCGCGAGGAAGTCGAGGAACGGGGGCCCGACGAGGTCATCGCCGTAGGCCAGCAGTCGGGTGCTGAGTTCGTGGCTCACGGCGTGAAAGCGCGCGGCGGGCGACAGCTTGGTCTTCGGGGTCGGCTTGCCGTGACAGAGGCGATAGCGCCGGCCACTGCCGCAGGGGCAGGGCGCATTGCGACCGGGTTCCGAGGGGACGAGGCGAAGATGGGGTGGCTTCATGAGGCGGTCTCCCTCTGCTGATCAGGTCGTGTCGGGCCGGACCGCTCAATGGTAGCACCACGGGCGGCCCTCGGGACTGGCGAACGGGTGGGCCCGGGCAGTATCGTGGTTGAGGGAGCGAGCCACCTTCACCCAGGAGTGATCGATGCGCGCCGTTGTCCTGTTGCTCCTGCTCGGCACGGGCACCGCCGCCCGTGATAGCGCCGTGCAGGCCAATTTCGTCCGGATCGAGGTGACGGCTCCCGCGAGTGCGACCGTCCGCGCGGTCTGGAAGCCGTATGTCGGCGCCGTCGGCGGCCCCGGGTCGCAGCAGGCGGCAATCCGCCGGATGATGGCGCAGCCGATCCCTCCGGACAGTCTCCGCCGGTGGCGCGACCCTCTGGCGCGCGACACCGTCGTGGTGAAGACGCCGGCATCATTCGAGGTGGACATGAATGGTGGCCCGATCACGATCGAAGTCGTCGGCCACGACTCGGTCCATGTCGACGCGTGGCAGGTCCCGGGCTCCCCCCCTGGCGTGACCGCCTGGGGGCGCGCGTTCGAAGTGAGTTCGGAGGGGCACGGTCCGAGCGTGACGCGGAGGGCGCCGCAGGAGTAGGGGGGGAGTGATGCCTGAGGAGCTGTGGCGGCCCGTTCGCGGTCGGGACGGCATTCACGTGGGTCGGTGGTGGTGCGAAGATCACCTCGCGCGAGTTGTCGACGGCACGGCACGACGGACTCGTCGCGCTGAAGGCGGAGGCCGAGGCTCGGCACCCACTCAATCCGCAGCCGGAGCCTGACCATGCCCCCACATCGCATCTTCGCCATGGCGTTTTCCAGGGTCTATCCGCTGCTCGTCAAGAAGGCGGAGCGGAAGGGTCGCACCAGGGCCGAGGTGGACACGATCATCCGTTGGCTGACGGGGTACAGTCAGGTGGGCCTGCAGCGGCAGATCGACCGCGATTGCGACTACGAGACGTTCTTCGCGGAGGCGCCGGCGATGAACCCGCGGAGCGACCTCATCACCGGGGTGGTGTGTGGCGTGCGCGTGGAGGAGATCGACGATCCGGTGATGCAGCGGATCCGCCAACTGGACAAGCTCATTGACGAGCTGGCGAAGGGGAAGGCGATGCTTGGCTACCTGCACTCCCCCAAGGTGACAGCGCGGCAGGCGGGAACGGCGTGGCAGACGCTGCGAGAGGAGTCATGATGATGCACGAGACAAGCGAACATTCACCGCGTGCGGTCGCCAGGGCGGCAGGGGTGCTCTACCTCCTCATCATCGTGCTCGGGCTGTTCGGCGAGCTCGTGGTGCGCTCGTCGCTCATCGCACCGGGCGATGCCGCGAACACAGCCAGCAACATCCTGGCGTCGCCGGGGTTGTTTCGCACCGGCTTTGTCGCCGACTCGATCATGGTGCTTTGCGACGTTGCGCTGGCCGCGCTGTTGTTCGTCCTGCTGCGGCCCGTCAACAGGGTGCTGGCGATCGTCGCACTGCTGTTCCGACTGGCGCAGGCCTCAGTCCTCGCCCTCAACCTCCTCAACTATCACGCCGCGATGCTCGTGCTCACGGGATCGGCGCGTCCCGCCGCGTTCGACGAGGCGCAGGTCGCCTCGCTCGCCTCCCTCTTCCTCGATCTCCACAGTCATGGCTATGACCTCGGGCTCATTCTCTTCGGGGTGCATTGCCTGGTGCTCGGCTACCTGATCGCGAAGTCGTCATTCCTGCCGAGGACCCTGGGCTACCTGGTCGGGGCAGCCGGCGTGGTGTACCTGGTCGGCAGCTACGTCCGGTTTGTCGTGCCGACGATGGTCGAGACCGTGGCGCCGATCTACCTGGTCGCCATCGTCTCGGAGCTCTCGCTCTGCGGGTGGCTGCTGATCAAGGGTGTCGACCGCGACCGCTGGATGGCGCGGGCAGGGAGGATGCGCGAGGCTGGATGTGGCGCGTGAGCCCGCGCGAGCCCACGTGAGCCCACGGGTGGTTCCGCATCTCGCTTCGCTCGAATGCGGAACCACCCGTGGGCTCGCGGGGAGCCTGTCACGCCGAACGCAGTGAGGCGGCGGTGCCGAGGGGATGGTACCGAAGTCGGGCGCAGCCCCCTCGCATGCTGCGCATGCTCGGGGTGACAGTCGTTGGTCGCGCCGATCGACCTGACGGTCGATCCTGAGGGCGGTTGATCGTGAAGGCGGTCGATCCTGAATCCTCCCTGTTTCTACTCCATCCCGAGTTCCTGACGCATCGCCGCGAAGTCGGGGCTCACCGGCATGGGGCCCTGGCCGGAGCGATGCTCGATCTCCTTGAGGAGCAGGTCGACCGCTGCGCGTCCTGCGGGACTCCGAGCCGCGTCGCGCGGAGTGCGTCCGTCGAGTGCCGGCACGGGGATATCGAGCCACTCACGGTAGTGTGTGTCGATGAACTCCTGCAAGATCGCGCGCTGCACATCATCGGGGATCTCCGGCGCGCGCACCGGAGCGTCGGGATCGGGCAGGTGCGATGGATGTTCACGGGCTCGGTGCCTCACCAGCGAACCGACAGTCTGCTCAAGCACCGCGCGCAGGCGGTCGGCACGCGCCCGGGAGTTTGTCTCGAGCACGAACCCCGCCGTGGTCATGCGGAGCACGCCATGCACGGTGTGGCCCTCGCTCGAGAGGAAGACGTGGTCGCCGTCGGGATCGTCGTCCGCGGGTGCCTCGAGATCGGGAATGGCGCGGAGCATGTGGGCGAGCTGGGCGCGGTCATCGGCCTGGACGGCGAAGTGATCGGTGGTGAGCAGCATCTCATCGCCGTCGATGTTCCGGATCTCCGGCATGCGGGGTGGGCGCTGGTGCAGGAGCTCGACTTCGTCCTCCCAGCGCTGGAACAGGTGTAGTGTGATGGCAAACGGCCGAAGGCGTTCGGCTGGGATGTCGCGTGTGCGGCGCAGCTTGCGGCGCATCTCCTGGACCACCGCGGTTGCCTCGACCGGTGGCAGCGCGCCGGGATAGAGGCCGGTAAAGACGCTGACGCCCTGGTAGTCGACCACGCGCGCCAGTACGGCGAGGCGTGGTGTGAGCGTGGCCGATGCGGTGCGCTCGAGCACGCGTCGTTCCGCGCCGGTGAGCAGGTCCCGCATCAGGAGATGCTGTCCGGGCACCACATCGAGCACTTCCCAGATGCTGAGATGCGCCGCATCCTCGGCCAGCAGGACGGCTTCTTCCAGCGGCGACATCGTGAAGGTCGGTTCCGCGATGGCCCATTCAATCAGTGACTTGTCGTCGATCGGTTCGTGGAAGAGGCGCATCGTCACGATGAACGGCAGCATCGGGTCATCCGGTGCGTAGTCGTCCAGGAAGTCGAGGAACGGTGGCCCGACGAGGGCATCGCCGTAGGCCAGCAGGCGGCCGCTGAGCTCGTGGCTCACGGCGTGGAATCGCGCGGCAGGCGACAGCTTGGACTTGGCGGTCGGTTTGCCGTGGCAGAGGCGATAGCGTCGGCCACTGCCGCAGGGACAGGGCGCGTTGCGGCCCGGTTGGGAGGGGACGAGGCGGAGACGAGGTGGCTTCATGCAGCGGTTGCCCTGCTCTGGTCGGGTCGGGTTGGACGCCTGAAAGGTAGCAGGGGGGTGGAGCTCGTCGCTGAAGCGACGGCTCGGCTATGGGAGCTGAAGCGCGCTTGATCCTCGCGGGGGCGACATCCTGTGAGTGTGCACCGAGCAAGGCGGGTTTACCCGCCGTCAGTGCCGAGCCCGGGTGCTGTCCGACCCGAAGGGGAGGACCACCCGTGGGCTCGCCAGCCTGGCATTGGGGTAGCTTGAAGACCACGGAGTATTTTCGATCGAGGGTTCCCGCCATGAACGTCAAGTACTTCACGGCGAGCAGCGGCTGCCAGGCGAGGCGTTCGCACTCGCGCTGTCACGGCTGGATGCCGATGACCGCCATTCCGGCCCGCACCGCCTGCGCGTCCTGGGCACCAGTCGCGCCACTGGCGCTGAACGCTCCCACGATGTCCCCGCCACGGCGCAGGAGCAGGCCGCCCTCGTATGTCAACGCTCCCTCGATCGGCTGCGTTCGGCCGGCCTGTACGGCGGCCGCGTAGTCGACCGTGTGCATGCCGGAGGTGATCACCGTCCGGATCTTGTTCATCGCGATCTCGTAGTTGCGTGTCGGCACGCCGTCCATCCGCCGCACATAGATCGGAACGCCCGCTGCATCGGCGATGACGATGGCGAGATTCCACCCCTGCTGACGGGCCTCGGCTTCGGCCGCATCCATGGCATTCCTGGCCTCGTCGAGCGTGATCCGCGGTGCAGGCGGCACGCGCGGCTGCTGCGCGTGTACCGGGGTGACGATGGCCGCGAGAAGAAGCGTGGCGATTCCAGCCTGTATTCCGATTCGCATGGTGACTCTCTTGTGGCGAGGTGAGAGATCGTGATTGATTCCCGAAAGAGTATACACGGCATGCCGTCTGACCAGCCCACGGCGAGCCCACGGGTGGTTCCGCATCTCGCTTCGCTCGAATGCGGAACATCCCTTCGACATTGCTCAGGGCAGGCTACCCGGGCTCGGCAGTGAGGGAGGCTGAAGCCTCTTTGTTCCGCGAGCCGTTGAGCAAGGCGGGTGAGAATGAGACCCGCCTGGGGATCCTCGTGTGTGGTCCGCTTCAGCGGACGCTGTCAGCCGAGCCCGGGTGCTGTCCCGAACTGTCACCCCGAGCGAGCGTAGCGAGTCAAGGGGGCAGTGAGGGACCACCCGTGGGCTCGGTGTGGGGGGAGCCGAAATCGTGGTTGGCAGCGTCGCGTTGATCTTGCGGAAATCCTGGTGAGGGTCCCCTCGCGTGGGTGGGCGGTCCGGAAGCGGCCCAAGAGGACACGTGATGCAGAGTGATCACCTCACCGTACGATTGGCGGACCGAGGATGTTCGCATCGAACAGGATCGATGTGCCGCGGACCACGCCCGCGAAGAATGGCGAAGCGTACAACTGCGAGAGGTGGGCCTGGGTGAGGAAGGTCGCGGGATACGAGAGGTATCCCAGGTACATCAGGGAGCTGCAGTCGTAGCCGGATTGATCCGCGTCGCATCCTGGTGGGTGGGGGAGATTGAAGGCATGGCCGAGCTCATGGCCCATGCCACCTACGGATCGCGACATCGGGTCGCCGCGGGAGTCCCTGCCCGAGAGCCCGAGCAAGTCGAAGTGAGCAAGGAGTGCCACCCCGCTCGTCCCGCCGATCGGCGACGTCGTCTCGACATCCATGACGACGATCCAGATGTTCCACGGATCATTGAAGGTGGTCTGATAGGCGGCGAACACTTCCGTGAGTGCGCCGCTCCACGCATTCGGCGCGAAGTATGCAGCGGGGTTCGGCGAGTGGAGCACCTCAACCACCGGTGAACTGATGGCAAAGGTTTGCCCGCCCAACTGCTGCTGGTAGTAGATCTGCAGGTGTCTGAGCGCTCGCTCCAATCCCCACTTCACGACGCTCTCCTCTGTGCGGTCGGAGGGCACGAGATAGACCGCATGCACGACCGGAACCTGCGGCACGACTTGGAGGGGCACCGTCGCCGAGGCGGTGGCGAGGCCCACCGAGACATGCACGCCGATCGAGGCGGTCGTGGGCGTCACCGATCGTGAGGCATCAATCGCCAGGAACGAGGTGAACGGTGTCGCGCCGGCAACCGAGCCAGTCGGGGAAGTCAGGTTTCGAGCGGTCACCCCAAACGGGAGCCCATCGACCTGGAGCTGGATCGGCTCGGAGAGTTGGGTCGGAACGTTGACGGCACAGGAGATGGTGATCGTCGAGCCGACAGGCAGCACGGGGTCAACCGGGGAGCAGGTCAGCCCGAGATCCACTTCCGTGCGGATCGTGACGCGCCCCACAATGCCCTCGACCGTCGCGGTGATCTCAGCCGGATCACCGAGTCCCGTGGCAGTCGCCAAGCCGGTCGGGCTCACGGAGACAATCGCGGGTGCGGACGCTCCCCACACCACTGGTCGACCGGTCAAGACCTCGCCCGCTGCACCGGTCACCGTGGCGACCAGTTGCTGGTGTGACCCGAGGGCGAGCGTCGGGGCTGCCGGAGAAATGGCGACCATCGCCGCAGGGACCAGCACTGTCAGGGTAAGCGTGCCGGTGATGCCTTCCACGTCAGCGTTGATCCCCACGGATCCCGGCGCGACGGCGGTCACCAGACCTGTGCTTGACACGGTGGCGGTGGCCGGGTCGGCGCTCCTCCACGTCACCGGTCGTCCCGAGAGGATGGCGCCGTTGTTCCCGCGTACGGTGGCCTGCATCTGCGCGGTTCCACCGGGCAGGATGCTGGCCAGATCGGTGGTGACGGTTACCGAGCCAACGGGTACCTCAGCAGGTGGCGCCGGTGGCGGCGGCGCAGGTGGCGGGGGCGGCGCGGGCGGGGGCGAGGCGGGTTCCGAGGGCGTCGCGCCGCTGCAGCTCAGGCTTGTGGCCAGCAGCAACGACACGAGCATTCGCGATGGTGTCAAACCCCCGGCCCCCCAACACGCTCCTGGTGCTGCTCTCCTCATGCGCGATGATCTCGGCCGTGGGCATCGGATGGCAACACGTGTGTCCGTCGCCGACGTGTCCCGACCACGCCGGCCAGTCCGGTCGCCAGCAGGGTGAGTGTCGTTGGTTCGGGGACAGTCGATCCCGCGGGTGGCTCGACGCTTCCGACATGGGTTCCGTGATCGAAGCTGTAGCCATAGAGCTGCGTGACGTCCTGACCCTGAGCATCAAAGATCGAAAGTGCCATGATGTAGCCAGTGTTTCCCCCGTCCGCGATTGCCTCTTGCGGAACGGTTGCACCGAGGCCGTTGGCTTCGGCAGCCGCGTCGAGGGCAAATGACAATTGGAGTCCGGTAGAACTGTTGAACGTCGGAGAGACCCATCTGGTTTCGCTAAAGCTTCCGGTACCCGTGACGTACGAGGCCGGAGAGAATCGAGTAAAGGCATTCCCGATTATGAGATCGAATATCAATGTGCTGGAACCCCTGAGTCCGTTGGATGTTGAGAGCGTATAATCGAATGCGATCTGGACTTGGGCTGTATAGCCGCCCGACGGTGCGCTCGGGCCGAGTCGTAGGTAGTCGGTCCAGAAGGCCCCGGCCGCTGCGTCTGCGTGGCTGCTACCGGATGGAACACCGGGTGCCCGAGCGTATGCGAAGGCTCTCATGATCCCGGAGGTTGCGTTGGCTGTTGCGATGCCGGTAGACCCTGGGGTCCAGGATTCACAGGCGGCCGTGCTGGAGAGCTGACCAGTCCGGACGGGTATGCCGCAATTGTATGTCCCTCCCGTTGGGCCGTTGGCGGGACCATTGACCCGGGCGTACGTGCCGCTCTGTGCGATCACCTCGACTGGACGGAACATCAGGGACGCAATGACAATCAAGGCGATCCCGAAAGGCAGAAAGCTCCCTTGAGTTACGGAGTGCTGCGACATTGAAACGCTCCTGCGTGAAGTGTGGTCAGCGAATTCGCCGTGGGTATGGGCAGGTGACACGGTTTGGTACGCGGGCCCTGATCGGTCTGTGGATCGAACGGGAACGATACGGCTCGGGATCCTGACGGGACCTGCTCCCGGGGACCCAGGGCCACCCGTCTCCCCACGTAGCTCGCTGTCCCGACGCGTGCACCTTCTCCGACGACTACACCGTGATCGATCCCGGTCATGTCGCCGACACGGACTCCCACACCGATCGTGACACCCATCCCGATCGCACAACCGGCACCGATGACACTGTGTGCGCCAACGGTCGTTCCGGCCGCGACCATGGTGAGGTGACCGATCATGGCGCCATCACCGGTCGAGATCTGGCCGACCAGAATGCGTCCATCCGGCAGCACCACGTTTGTGCCGAGCGTCGCACGGTTGGCGATGTACGTCCCAGGCGCGAGGTCGAGCAGGGGGAGGTCACGGATCCAGGCGTCAGGCGCGATCGAGACGTCCAGCGATCCACGGTATCCGAACAGCCTCAGGAGCAGGTACTTGAGGGGTGGCACACTCAGGAATCCAGCATAGACCGGCTTGGTGTAGTAGACGGCACACCAGAGGATGCCGTACAGCCGTCGATGGCCATAGACCTTCTCGCCGATGTCGCGCCGAAACCGGCCGGGAACGATGCCTTTGACATGTAGCCGGGAGAGCACCCCAGCGGTGCACACCAACCCGAGCGCGAGTACTCCAGGGGCCAGCAGATAGACCACGTACCGGGCGGGAATCGGCACAGATGCGATGAGCTGCCCCACAACCAGTATGGGGAGTCCGAACACGAGGAGCAGATACACCGGTCCCAGCACCTGGACCAGGAGCGCGCGACGGGATGAGCTGGTTGGCAGGGGTGACGGAGGGGCGGAGGTCATGGCAGCACGCTTGAGGAGGGCGCCGCAGTGAGCCGGAACAACCGTTCCCGGCGATCGGCCTCACCCCCCATTTCGCGATTCCTCCACCATGCCCGGAGCTCTCGATCGCGGGTGTCGGCTCGCACCCCCCTCGTCCGTCGCTGCCTGGCCCCGACCAGTCCTGCCAGCCCCGTCGCGAGCAGGGAGAGCGTGGCCGGTCCGGGAACGGTGTCCGACGTCGGAACTCCGATGTGGTATTCTCGCCCCGAGTCAAACATGAGGCTGACGTCCCGAGACACGTCGTTGCCACTGGCGTCGAAGAACTGCAGGCCGGTGATCCGAAGACTGGAGGTGGCGGAAACATCGATCGACGACGCATCGGGGGAGCACAGCCTGAGTCGTGGCCAGGAAGGTCAACTTCGGAGGACCGCCCTTGACGAACGGTAGCAGGACACTCGTCGGGAGTACCGACACGACTCCAGCGGAGTTGCCCAGCCCAGTCTGATCCCGTTGCATGGAGTAGGAGGGCACGGGAGAGCAGGTCGCGAGAACTCCGTTCTCGAGCCCGGAGGTGGACGTCGCTGGGTGTTCACAGGCTACGCCATAGCCCGCGTTGCATGACACGCCCTGCGGGAATGCCACGGGGATCGGGGCGCCACTGCAGAGGCTCGCTGCGTAGTAGATGCGGATGGTGACTGGATCGACCGTGCCGGTGAGGAGGAATGGCTCCACCACCTCGACTGTGGCGGCTGCACGGACACCTCCAGGAGCATGCGAAGTGGACTGGCTCTCGAAGAGGTTGCCCGTTGCGATCGCGACTGTGGTCCCTTGCCCCACGCTGACCGGAGTGCAGTCGACGGACGCCGCCAAGGAGGCCGTTGGACCGGAAGAGCATCCCGACGTGGGACCATCAATCGGGTAGACACGTGCGTATGCGAAACTTTGGGCCCCAGCGGTACTCGCCAGCGTCGCGAGGCTGATGAGGGTGGCCGCAATGACACCAGCGGAGAGAACGTGTGGTCTGAACATCGGGGGTTCCCGGTTCGAGGACGGTGTCGATCGGCCGCGCGGTTGGCAGCTTGTCCCCCCCAATGAATCCGGTGCGAGCGCATCCTGATACTGGCCGATCGGCCACCGGACTGTCGCGGCGGTGCGACGGATCTACAGCAACGCGGCGAGTCCGGCACGGGTGCGGACACCATGGGCCCGAAGCAATCTGGAGATTTGCGTGCGCACGTGGCGGGTCGAGACCCCGAGCGCCGCGGCGATCTCCGCATTGGTGTGACCAGCCGCGATCTGGCGCACGAGGGGAAGGTCTTCCGAAGCGTACACGCTGACCGGGGCTTCTGCGGGCGGAAGGAGTCGGACCACCCGGATGAGGACGACGAGCGCCTCCGGTCGTGGCGATACGATCTCGAACCGCAGGCAGCCCAGTTCCTCCTCGAGGGGGAATCGAGAACACTCCCCCTCTCGCCCATTCGTTGCGAACACCGCGGCACGTTGGGTGAGGGCGGTGAGCAACGCCTCCAGGGCATCCTCCGACTGGGCGGCATCGCCGAACAGCGCAGTCGCGGATGGGGTGGTGAACAGCACTGGGGTGGGACGGAGCGAGACGACCAGCCATGCCCCGCCGGTTGCCTCCAGGAGCTCGATCAGGGCTGGTCGCCCGAGTGGGAGCGGGTGGCGGGGCAGGAGTCCCGTCATCGGGAGAAGCCCGTGCGTACCCTCACCGGCCACCGCCTCGCCGGACCCGAATGTCGCATCCACCAAGGCGACGAGTCTCGCAAGCTCGTCGGCGGTGATCCGCCGGGTCACGCGTCGGGCAGCGGCTCGGCCTGGCGGATCATCCGCGCGAGCGCCGCGCGATTCCGCGAACCGGTGCGCTGGAGCAGGTCGCTGACGTGAGCACGGACGGTGCGCGTCGAGCAGGCAAGGCGTCCGGCAATCTCCCGGTTGGTGAGCCCCTCAGCCACACACCGAGCCACCTCACGCTGCCGGGGTGTCATCTGGGAAAGGGCACCTGCCGTCGCGTCGATGTCGTGGACTCCTGTTCGCTTGACTCGCTCGGCCAACACCAGGATCGCCGAGTCGGCGGCGAAGGTGCCGGCACGGAGGTGGGAAGCCGACAGCCGCCAACCTGGTAGCTCGAACGCGGATCGTCCGACGGGGCCACGAGCGTCGGGAGCCCCGAATCGGCCGGCCCTGACCGCGAGCGCCACTGTCGCCTCCGTCAAGGTCCGGGCCCCCTGCCGCTCGTGCACCAGCGCCGCCCCCGCGTGGTTTGCATGGAGCAGGCGTCCGCGAGGCGAATAGACCCAAGCTGCCATCGGCAACGCATCGACAACCGACGCGAGATGACCGCCGGCCTCGTCAGCCTGCAACGCGAGGCTCATGCCCGCCCGGAAGGATGCCTCCGCAACCCGAAAGAGATCATGCCCCCATTCGCCGAAATGCGGATGGCCCATGTACTTGTGACTCACATCGATGTAGCCGAAGCGCCGTCCCGGCAGGGACACGATGAGGCCAACCGATTCCGAGAGTCCATACCGACGATAGTAGTCGTGCCAGATCGGCGACTTGAGGAAGGCCGGCAGGAGGTCAGGCCGCAAGGCCCACAGCCGCTCCCGCGTATATGTCTGCATCCCGCTTGCCAGCAGGATGCCAGGCCCTGGGTCCTGCGGAAGCCACTCTTCGGCATACTCCCGCATCACATCCGGGTCCTGAGTGTGCGCGTGGAGCAGAGGTTGGCCACCGGCGTCGAACGCGGCAACGGTGACGCCTTCGCCGCCCACCAACTCTTGTGCAGCCGGCGCCACCACCTGGAGCCATGCCTCGGTGGAGTCAAATGCGAGTGGAGCCGCGCAAATGCGGAGGAGCCTGCGGAGGAGTGCAAGATCCCGGAGGCGGTAATTACCGCGCATCGCGCCCTCGGGTGGACGGGATGCGGGTGTCGGATTGTGGCGCAGCTGCCTGAGCCATGATCCCACTCGGGGGAGAGGTTACTTGAGCCTACGTTCGGGGGACGCGTCCCGCAAGGTCGGTTCAAGCTCGACTGGCCAGTCCGCCACCCCCGTGATCGGTGGGTGGGCAGCGTCGTGGGTCGCGGACCCGGGGCAACCCTCAGGGTCTGTTGTGCTGGTGCCACACCATCCTGACCGAATGGCCGATGCCGGTGGTGGGGAGAGGAGTTTCCTTGCCCCACCGACGCAAGGGTGAGCGCGGGCCAGGGTCGGGGTGGAAGTCCCGCACCCGGGTACACATATATCCGGAACAGGGCGACATGACGACTCACCGCAGGTGGCGCCGGCCCGGCGCACCGCACTCGCAATCCGATCACCGCCGAGGGTGGATGCTTGTGAGCATCGGCTGGTGGGCCGGCGTGGCGATCGGGCTCGCCGCGTGCACCTCTGATCCAGCGACACCATCGGACCCCGGAGATCCGCCCCAGAAGACTCCAGCCCCTGTTGCCATGGTCAGTGTCACCCCATCTCGCGTCACACTCCGGGTGACGGGGAGCGCCCAGCTCACGGCCACCACCCGTGATGCTGGCGGCCACGCACTGATGGGCCGAGTGGTCGAATGGACCAGTAGCAGTCCCGCGGTGGCCACCGTCAGTCCCACGGGCCACGTACTGGCGGTGACACCGGGGACCGCCTCGGTCACGGCGATTTCCGAGCTGAAGGCGGGTACGGCTACCATCACTGTCACCCTTGTCCCGGTGGGCAAGGTGTCGGTGCATCCGGACAGCGTGGAGCTCCATCCCGGCCTATCAGTTCCCCTGACCGTGACACTCGAGGATTCGACTGGCGGGGTGCTGGTCGGTCGCCATGTGACCTGGTCGAGCAGCGATCCCTCGATCGCGAGGGTGGACTCGGCTGGCCTCGTCCGTGCGCTCGCACACGGCACCGCCATGGTGAGGGCCACGAGTGAAGGGTACGCGGGATCCGCGAAGGTGGTTGTCAGTGAAGCGCCTGTTGCGACCATCGCAATCTCGCCATCTCCGGTGACCATCGAGCAGTATGCGACGACGCAACTCACCGCGGAGACGCGAGATTCAGGAGGCAGCCTGCTCGTGGGTCGACCGGTGAGCTGGTCGTCTTCCATCCCGGCCATTGCCACGGTGTCACCCGACGGACTGATTGAGGGGCTCACCCCGGGTGGGACAACGATCACGGCGACGAGCGGCCTGGCTTCAGTCGCCATCCAGGTGACCGTTGTCGCCCAACCACCCCTGGTACCACCATTCACGTTCGGGGCGGATGTCTACTGGACCGATCCGACAACTTCGGCCCACATCGAAGTCCGAGATGGGCACGGGCGCCGAGCCGTCGCCGGACTCGTTCTCCGATTCAGTCACTACTGGTACGAGACGGACCCATTGCGCCAGTCCACGCCGCTCGTGGACATGGGCAGCGGCGTCGTCCGTCAGGCAGGACCGCTCTTCGAGCAATGGGTGACCTTTCCCTACCGGGTCGAGGCCTCGATCAATGGCATTCCGGTTGCCGGTCAGGCCGTCGTGGTTGCCCACGATCGTCCAGGGAACCGGACGGTCCTCGCATCGGACGAATGGCGGTTGGTGATCCCGCAATCGTGGGCGCAGGTCGCAAATGCCAACCTGCCGGAACTCGGGCGGGCTCTTGATATTGGCCGCCGGACGGTCCGTACGATGATGGGCGTGAACTACGAGTATGCCTACAACAGGATTGCCGGTCTCAAGCCGCACCTGGACTGGCAAGGCCTCGCCGAGGATCCGCGAGACGGAGTATGTGGATTCTCCGGCAATCCGGTGATGTTCCGCGAGTCGTGCTTCCTGGGTGATGCCGGCAGACCGTGGATCGCGGCGATCCTGCACGAGCTGGGGCATCAGCAACAGGCGATTTCCTCCCTCTACGGTGAAATCAGCTATGGGGCCGGCTTGTTCGTGGAGGGTGACGCACAGCTCCTGATGCACGGGATGTTGGAGGCGATCGTGCATGACCCAACGGTCAGTGTGACAACACGGACGTTGGTGGAAGGCGAGCTCGCTTCGCTTGCACGGAATGCCTCCCAGCTGTTCCAGCAGTGGTCCCAGGGTCCCTACGAGGACCGCATCGGTTCCGGCGTCTGGGAGGCAATCGGGATCGAACTGGCAGGCCGGGCAGGTGGATGGTCCTACCTGACGAGGTTCACGAGAGCGTGGCAGCCCGATCCAGTCGTACGCGCCATGATCTGGGGTGACCCGCTTCCGCACGACTGGTGGGTGACGACGACGACCACCCAGCGCGCGACCTTCTTCGCAGCGGCGATGAGCGCTGCCGTGCGGCAGGATCTTCGCTCCGACTTCAGGAGCTGGCACTTCCCCGTGGATGATGCCCTCTTCGGCACGCTCTATGCCTACTGGTTGGTGAAGATGGACACGCCTGCCGTGTGGTAGGCGGGGTGCAGCGCAGATGCACCGGCCTCGCCCTGCGCCCGCGGACCGCCAGAGGCAGGTACCCGCTCCCTACCCCCCCCCCTGCATCGCCACCAGGCGCTCGACCAGTTCCTCCCGGAGCGCCACCGGCTCGAGGATCTCGATGTCGGGCCCGTACTGCAACGCGTGCCGAATGGCCCATTGGCGGTCGGCAAGCGGCATGGTCCGGACCGCACTGCCATCGGCCTCGACCGGCCCACCATCGCGTTCCGCGATCCAGCGCGCGATGGCCGACGAGTAGCGCACCGTCAGTGTGGCCCTCGCCTCGCCACTGAACGGCCGACCCTCCACCATCAGTGCGGTGACATCGAAGTCGGCGGGAACGGTGTGACGCCGGTCAGTCAACGTGACGCGGCTCATGCGGTCACACCGGAAGAGGCGCGGAGCCTCCGCCCGTTCACACCAGCCACTCAGGTACCAGCAGCCATGATGAAAGAGCAGGGCGTACGGCCGGATCGTTCGGACCTCCGGAGTCGCCACGTGCGCCGCCTGATAGCCGAAACCGATGACCACCTGGCGGCGGAGCGCGGTCCTGAGGGCCGACACCACACCGCGCTCGATCGCCGTGGTGAGCGAGCCCGCCCGGATACCATCATGGACCCCGTCCTGCGGCAACGAGGTGATGCAGCGTGCCAGCTTCTGGCGAAGCGAGTCGATCGCCGTCGCCTCGGCGCCGTCTGCATGATGCGCGAGCACCGCGAGGCCGAGCTCGAGGGCGGAGAGTTCGGCGGCGGTGACCCGCATCGGGCGAAGGAAGTGATTGGTGCGGACGGCGATCGAGTCGCCCTCGATCAGCACCCCGATCGCATCCTGTTCACCGACCGGCTCGTCGAAGCGATCAACCAGCGCACGGAGTTCCTGCACCACCTCGTCTGGGCTGCAATCGAGTTCGGCCGCGAGCGCCGTGAGCGAGACACGCGGGGTCGCGGCCACTCGCGGCAGGATCGCCATCAGGCGACGGAACCGCTCGGCGGCGGTACTCACGTGGGGGTCACCCGCGCGACATCGAGCGTGCGCGTGATCAATGCGCTGTACTCGCGAACGATGTCGGGTGGTCCGACCGGGACGGCATCACCGGCGAGCCCGAGGAGCCAGCGGAGGAACGGTTCACGTCGCCGGACGGTATAGCACACCAGTGCCGGGTTTGTGGGCGAGGCGGTGCCGAGCCGGCGGGCGGCGCGGGTTGCGCCATTGGCGCGGGCGAGCCGCACCTCGACGGTCACACCGGGATCGTCGCCCAGTTGCCATGCCGGGACGGGCGAGGCGCGATCGACGAGGCGGAACGATGTGGGGATCGCGTAGTCGGCGGAGCCGGCGGTCCTGGGGTTCACCTCGACCTGATGCATGCGACTCACACGGAAGCGCCGGACCGCGCCGCGGGACGGGTCGAGCGCATGCAGGTACCAATGGCCGCTCGTGAAGGCGAGGCCGTAGGGGAGCACGGTGCGTCGTTCGGTCTCGTCGCGTTCGATGCCGTAGTACGTGAACCGCACCTGTTTCCGACGCGTGAGTGCATCACCCAGAAGGGTCAGGTGCTCGGCGGTGGCCTGTGGGGTCGCGAGTTGCAGGGTGATGCCTGGTGCGGGTGCGATCGAATCGGGGGGCAGGTCGATCGCGAGTCGCTGCATGGCGTTCCGCGCGTCGGCACTCAGCACCGGATCGCCGAATGCCATCACGCGGGCAGCGGCGTCGGCCAGGAGCGCGAAGTCGTCGTCGGTGAAGTCGCACTCGCCGAGTGCGCGGTAGCCGTAGCGATCGACTCGCGGTGCCGCGCGACGTCCACGCGGGGTCACGAGGGCGAGGTACGGCATGTAGAACTGCCTGGGTGCGAGGGTATAGCGGGTCTCCGCATCGCCGTCATTGCCGTGGGTGGCGATCGGGACGCCGAGCCGACGGAGCTCGTCCTTGTCGCGCTCGAACGTGCGCCGGAGAGCCGACTTCGACTTGCCGCGATAGCCAGGCACATGCGCGACCAGCTCGACCAGGGTCGCGCCGTGTTGTCGCGCGAGCAGGGCGGAGACGAGGTCGATCCAGCGTTGCAGCTTGAGGGTGTGGCGCATCGATGAAGTGAGAAGTGAGAAGTGAGAAGCGAGAAGCGAGGTCCGTCGGTCGGGGCATTGCGAGGGTCCGGGGGACCCCACGCAATCTCGCGACGAAGGGTGATCGATGCCAACCGCCGCGTGGCCGGGGGGCGCGGCCACGGGGATTGGGGGGGGCGGAATATCAGGGCGCGGTGAGGAGCACTCGTGCCGGTGGTTGGAGTCTCGAGATTGCGTTGTGCGGGGCCGCGCTGGGGACGGGGCCAGCGACCGAGCGGCGCGCACGTTCGGCCTCCATCAGGGTGTCACCTCGAAGGGTGCTGGTGCTCCGGAGGATGTCGCTGAACATCACGCTGGTCGCATCGGCGCGAAGTGTGTTGCTCGGGCACGCCGCGAGCACCTGACTCAGGTAGGGTGTCAGGCCGCTGACACGGAAGACCGTCGCACGGGCGACGGACTGAAACTCGGTGAATGCAAAGCCGAAGAGGGACGACGACGCAATCAGGCTGACAAAGTTCTTGACCACGAGATTGGTAGGCCCCGGATGACCCAGACCGCTGAAGTTGTCGAACTCGACCCAATTGCTCGAGAGTGGTGTTCCCCCATTGAACGAGTAGGAAACCAGTCCATTCGCCGTGACGAAGTGATCGGTATCGACGTACAGCAGCATGGTCCCCTGAAAGCAACTGATCACAAGGGTCGGATACTCGGACGTGCCGTGCTTGTTGGTGATCTGGATATCGGCAGGAATCTCCACCGCTGTCCGCTGAGCAACGCTGCTGAACGACCAGTCATAGGCGGTCACGGTCGCATTGGCCGTGACACCTCCCACCGTCACGCTGAAGTCCAGGGTGCCGCTCTGCAGTGCCGTCAGGACGCCGGCAGTGGAGATCGTGAGCGACCCAGGAACCGGAACCGACCAGAGGATCGGTCGCTGGACCAGCGTGCCATCAGCGAGACGAGCCTCGACGGTCAGTTGGTACGGATCACCGACCTTCACGCGTTCTGTCCCGAAGACGTGCACCGTTGCCACCGGTGGTTCGGTTACCACCAACTGCGCGGAACCGGTCTTTCCCTCGCTCGTGGCCGTGATCGAGGTGGTACCCGCGGTGACCGCGGTGACCTGTCCGGAGGCGGAGACGGTCGCCACTGACGAGTTGGTCGAGTTCCAGGTCACCTGCCTGCCTGCCAGCGCAGTGCCAGCCGCATCGCGCATCTGGGCCTGTGCGGTTGTCGTGGCGCCAGGGATGAGCGTCCCGCTGGCCAGCGTCACCGTGACACTCGCGACCGGAGGTGGTCCGACCGTCAACGTCGCGCTGCCGCTGATCCCGCCAGAGTTGCCGGTGATCGTGGTGGATCCAGCGCTCAGGGCAGTGATCAATCCGGTCGACCCCACCGAGGCAATGCTGGCGTTCGAGGAACTCCACGCCACGGTGCGGCCGCTGAGCTGATTGCCGCTCGCATCCTTGAGGACCGCGGTGGCCTGTGAGGTTCCTCCGACGCTGATATTCGGATTCGACAGTGCGATGTCGATCGAGGCCACGGTGGCGGGCGGTGGCGGGCTGTTGGTGCCGCTGTCGCCGCCACCGCAGGCGCCAACCAGCAGGGTGAGGAGGAGCGCGCGTCGCTGTCGCATGGATGTCTCCGCAGTTGGGGGGCACGAGGCCACGTCGTGTGGCGGGTGTTCCCCAAGCTGCCGCCGGGGTGTGACACTCGACCGCCACCGATCGGTTGCCCCGACTGTCACACCCTCGTAGGATCCTCTGGTCTGGCTCCCCACCCCTTCCCGGACGGATCCGATGCGCCGTTCCTCTGATGGCACCTGGCAGTACTCTCCGAAGGATCTGATCGCCTGGCTCGAGGGTGACTTCGCCGCGTGGTGCGAACGCGAGGCCGCCGAGCGGCGGGGTGCCGGGTCGAGTGGCACCGCGCCGCGCGCCGCCGATGCCACGGACGATGAGCTGGATCTCGCCGTCCGCTACGGCATGGCCCACGAACAAGCGCACCTCGAGCGACTCCGCCTCAGCCACCCCGATCTGGTCGAGATCGACCCGCATACACCCGGCGCCGCGGCCGCGACCCGTGCCGCGATGGTCAACGGCGCATCGGTCGTGTTCCAGGGCCGACTCGAGCACGAACACTGGATGGGGATCGCCGACTTCCTGCACCGCATCGAGACACCGAGCACCCTGGGCGCATGGTCGTACGAGCCATGGGATACCAAGCTCGCCCGGAGCACCAAGCCGTACTTCCTGCTCCAGCTCGCCGCCTATGCCGAGCAGCTGCATGCGCTCCAGGGCCTCCGCCCCGAACGGCTCGGGTTCGTGCTCGGCGATGGCCGGGAGGCCAACTACCGGACCGATGACTTCTGGCACTACTACCGTCGCGTGAAGCGCCAGTTCGAGCGGTTCCAGCGCGACTGGCTCCCCGATGCCATGCCTGATCCGGGCGCCGACCGGAGCCACGGCCGCTGGAGCGACGAGGCGGCACGCCTGCTCGCGGAGCGCGACGATCTCTCGCTCGTGGCCGACATCTCACGGAGTGCGGTCATCCGGCTGCGTGAGGCGGGGATCACAACCGTGCGGGCGCTCGGGACGCTCGATGCAGGGGTATCCGTGCCCGGCATCACGAGTGCCTCACTGGCCCGCGTTCGCGAACAGGCCGCGATGCAGCTGCGGAGCCGAGACGAGGGCGCGATCGCGTGGACGCTCCGGCCGACCGATCCAGACGATCCGCGGCGCGGCCTGGCGCTCCTGCCTCCCCCCTCCGAACTCGACGTGTTCTATGACATCGAGGGGTTCCCGTACGCGCGTACTGGTCTGGAGTATTTGCAGGGTGCGGTCACGCGCGCGGGCGAGTCACTGGAGTTCCATGACTGGTGGGCCGACGACGATGCCACGGAGAAGGTGGCGTTCGAGGCGTTCGTCGACTGGGTCTGGGCGCGCTGGGAGCGCGACCCGTCGATGCACCTCTATCACTACGCCGGTTATGAGCGCACCGCGCTCGCGACCCTCAGCATCAAGCATGCGACCCGCGAGCACGAGATCGATCAGTTCCTGCGGCATGATCTGCTGGTCGACCTGCTCACCGTGGTGCGCCAGGGGATGGTGATCGGCACGCCGAGCTACTCGCTCAAGGATATCGAGCACCTGTACATGCCGGCGCGGGACGGCGAGGTGGTGAGCGCGGGTGCGTCGGTGGTCGAGTACCAGAAGTGGATCGACAGCGACGAATCGACCGATTGGCAACAGTCCCCGATCCTCGCCGCGATCCGCGACTACAACCGGGTCGACTGCGAGTCGACCGCGCATCTCGCCGAGTGGTTGCTGGCGCGGCAGCAGGAAGCGGGGATCCAGTGGGTTCCGGCGGGCGAGGTGTTGAGCACGATCCCGCCACACGCGCCGACCGAGGCGGAGTTGCTGGCATCGGAACTCCTGGCGGCGGCGGCGCAGCATCCGGACGACAGTGGTGCTCAACACCAGCTCCGGATGCTCGGCTGGTTGCTCGAGTTCCATCGTCGTGACGAGAAGCCGAGTTGGTGGTGGCATTTCAAGCGACTCGGTATGGAAGAGCACGAGTTGATCGATGATGCCGATTGTCTCGGCGGGCTCGTCCGCACGGAGGCCGCGCCACGCGCGATCAAGCGGTCGACCGGCTACGAGTACCGCTTCGATCCAGCGCAGGACACCAAGCTGCATGTCGGGGCGACCTGCACGGTGACGGCCCATCCGTACCCGCGCGTCGAGATCACCGCGCTCGATCTCGAGCGTGGCCTGGTCGAGGTGAAGCTTGGACCCGACAAGACGATCCCCGAGCGACTCTCGCTGATTCCGTACGACTACCTGAGCGCCGACGTGATCAAGCAGGCGATCCTCGACTACGTGCAAGCGTTCTGGGAACGCGGCGAGAAGCATCCGGCGATTGACGACCTGCTGGTCCGCCGACCGCCGCGATTCGTGGGGCGCAGCCCGGGTCCGGTCATCGCCAGTGGGGCGAATCTTGTGGTCGAGACGGTCGCAGCGGTCCGTGCGATGGACGGGACGACACTCGCGATCCAGGGGCCGCCCGGCACCGGGAAGACCCACACCGCCGCTCACGTGATCGCGGCCCTGGTGCAGGATGGCCAGAAGGTCGGGATCGTGGCGAACAGTCATACGGTGGTGAACAACCTGCTGGCGCGAGTGGCAGAGGTGGCACCGGCGCTGGCGGGCACGGCGCTCTGGAAGGTGGGTGGCGGCGCCGACCATCCGTCGATCGTGGCGGGTCGGGTGCAGCACACCGGGAATCCGAAGGATGCCGTCGAGATCGTCGCGACGGGTGCGGTGGCGATCGGGGGAACGGCGTGGCTCTTCTCGCGCCCGGAGCTGGTCGGCACACTCGACTATCTCTTCATCGACGAGGCGGGGCAGGTGTCGCTCGCCAACGCGGTGGCGATGGGTCGTGCGGCCCGGAACCTGGTGTTGATTGGCGATCAGATGCAGTTGGCGCAGCCGACCCAGGGCGTCCATCCCGGCGAGAGCGGGTTGAGTTGCCTGGAGTATCTGTTGCAGGGACACCAGACCATTCCGGCCGAGCTCGGCATCTTCCTCGGCACGTCATACCGGATGCATCCAGCGGTGTGTCGGTTCATCTCGGAGGCCTACTACGAGGGTCGCCTCACCGCCGCGGCACAGACGCACACCAATCGCATCGACTGGGATGGTCTGGCCGCGGGGGTCACGTTTGTGCCGGTAGAGCACGCGGGGCGGACGCAGTCGAGCACTGAGGAATGCAACGAGATCGCCGCACTGCTTGATCGTCTGGTCGGGTCGGAGGCCGTTATCGATGAGAAAGTCTGCGTGCTGTCGCTCGAGGACGTGTTGATCGTGGCGCCATTCAACGCGCAGGTTCGGGCGCTGATCGAGCGGTTGCCACCGGGTGCCCGGGTCGGGACGGTCGACAAGTTCCAGGGGCAGCAGGCGCCGGTGGTGATCGTGTCGATGTGTGCGAGCACGCTCGACGATGCGCCGCGCGGTGCCGGGTTCCTGCTGAGTCCGAACCGTCTCAACGTGGCGATCTCGCGTGCGCAGGCGCTGGCGTTGGTGGTCGGATCGCCACAGCTGGGCGACGTGCGGGTGCGCAGTGTCGAGGAGATGAAGTTGGTGAACGGCTGGTGTCGGGTGGAGCGACTCGGAGGTGCCGATGGATGATCAGGCCAAGGTGGAACACTGTCGATTCGCGTTCGAGTGCACCAGGCGGTGGGGTGATCTCTCACGGGTGTACGGTCAGGCGTGGGTGCGCTACTGCACGACGTGCGAGAAGGCGGTCCACTACTGCACGACGGTCGAGCAATTCGACGCACACGCGGCGAAGGGGCACTGCGTGGCACTGGGGCGGCCGAGCCGCCCGCGGGAGCGTCCGGAGCCTGGGCCGGGGGAGATCCATATCACCATGGGGGTGCCGGCGGGGCCGGGGGACTAGCTGCCCGCCGCCCGCACGTCTCAATGCACCGCGAGCAACTTGATGAATCCCGCGAGTCGGTCGGCCTCTGCCGTCGTCAGATCCTTCGGCACATTGCTGATGGTCACGACCACCCCCGCCCGAACCGGGATCGAGGTCTGGTATCCTCCGCTCGCCGCGGACACACCTGGCGTCGGTTGGGGTGCGGGATCGGCCGGTGCCGAATCCGGGATGTCCACGGTCGGCGCATGTTTGCGTGCGCTCGGTGAGCGGGATGCCTTGGTGGATCGTGTTTTCACGGAGAAGTTGGCCGGGTCATCCCGCCAACGGAGAAACAGCTCCACCGCCCTCGCCAATCGGTTGCCGTATTCCTTGAGGGATTTCGGGGAGAAGTCCTTGGCGCGCTTGGTGTTGAAGCGTTGTGCCGTCTTCACGGGATCAACCTGCCGGAGATCAGCCTTTTCCTTCTCGTCCATGATGCCGAACATGTTCCGGCAGGCCACCGCCAGCGCCTGTGAGGTCGCTGCGGGCATGAGCCCGCGATCGGCTGCGTGGGAGAGGAAGTCGAGCAGATCCTCCGCAGAATAGCCATTTGCCATGCCACCCTCCAATACGTTATATTGACCGTCAATGGCCAATATAATGTTTTCTACGACCGTGGGCAATCTCCGATACCCCCGCGCCCTGGAGGCGCCGCTCGAGCGCGACCTCGACCTGGCGCCGGTGGTCGTGCTGGTTGGGGCGCGCCAGGTGGGGAAGAGCACCCTGGGTCGAGAAATCGCCCATCGCCGCGGGATGGCCTACCGCACCCTCGACGATCCGGACGTGCTCCGGCAGGCCGAGACCGATCCGGCGGGGCTGCTGGCTGACCTTGGCGGCAACGGCTTCATCGATGAGGTGCAGCGGGCGCCTGGGCTCTTCCTCGCAGTCAAGGCGGTGGTCGACAGGGTCGACCGGCCGGGGCAGTATCTCCTGAGCGGGTCGGCGCAGCCCAGGATCCGGGACGGGGTGGGCGACTCACTGGTGGGGCGGGCGATCTACCGGACCCTCCGGCCGTTGACCCAGAGTGAGCTGCGGTTGGAGGTTTCCCACCCAGGCTGGAGCTTCCTCTTCGAACCGGACGAACGAACTGTGCTGGAGGAGCTCGAAGGCCGCGCGGCGGCAAGTGGTTCACTCGCGTGGCAGGACACCGTCCAGACTGGAGGATTTCCCCGCGTCGTGGCCGCGCGACCGGACCACCGGACCCGACTGCTCGATGAGTATGTCCGAGTGTTCGCGACGCGCGACATCCGCGAGATCCTGGATGTTGGTGCGCCCGACCAGTTCGAGAGCTTCCTGCGTCTGCTCGCGAGTCGTACCGGCACGCCGCGCAACCTGCATGGCATGGGAACCGACCTGCAGCTCCCTCCCACGACGTTGCGACGATGGCTCCATGCGCTGGAATCGAGCTTCCTGGTCGAGCGTATCGCTCCGTACTCGCGGAACGCGGGGAGTCGCGTGATCAAGGCACCCAAGCTCTACATGGTAGACTCAGCGCTCGCGCTCGCGGCGAGTCAGGAAGCGACCCCGACCGGATTCCATCTGGAGAACCTCGTCGCGGTGGATCTCCGCGTCTGGGAAGAACTGGAGCCGGGTCGAACGATCCACCACTGGCGGCTCGCGAGCGGGCAGGAAGTGGACTTCGTGGTTGAACAGCACGGTGCGTTGCTGCCGGTAGAGGTCAAGGGGGCGGACCAAGTGACGCACCGTGATGGGCGCCACCTGCGGACGTTTCTGGAACGATATGCGGGTGCGTCTCGCGCGCTGCTCCTGAGCTCCGACCCCGAAATCCGTCCGATGGGTCAGGGCGTCATCGCGGCACCGTGGTGGGCGGTGGTGTAGCGGCGCGGCTGGTCGGGTCGTGGAACATCGCGAATCCTTCGACTACGCTCAGGACATGCTTCGGCCTCCAGGAGCGTCGGGAGGTTGACCTCCGGCTCATCGCGGAGATGCTCAGCTGGTTCGACTGCCTGTCCCGACCGAGCTGTCACCCCGAGCGAGCGAAGCGAATCGAGAGGGCAGCGAGTGGAGGGATGGTGGCGCCTCGCCGGCCCTTCGGCTCGCTCTGCTCGCTCAGGGCATTACCTGTACGAGGTGGTCCACTACATGGGGTCGAAGTACCGGGTGCTGATGTCGGACGCCGGCGGCAACAACGAGCGCCTGGTCTTCATCTTCGACAGCCGAAAGCTGAACCTCCTGGACGAGGCATGCCCTGAGCGTAGTCGAATGGGTCGGCGAGGTCAGCATCGCGCCGTCGCGCGCCAAGTCGGTGACGCTCGAGGACGGGAGCGAACCGTTCATCGGGTTCGATCGGCCGCCGTATCTCGCGTCGTTCAACTTGACCGGCACGCCGCTGAGCGTGCAGCTGGTGAACGTGCACCCTCGCCCCGCCCCCGAAGGGCGGCGGGGTCTCCTAGGCGGCCACCTCCGCGGCGCGGTGCATCAGGCACTGTCCGGCCTATGTCACGCGAGGAGATCCCGCCGCTCGCTGCGCGAGGGCGGGACTACGCATGCCGAAGGCTAGGCGCGACGGCGGCAACATCGTGTACGATGCGCTGACGAGTTGCGGGCTGGTAACGCCGGGGCACTCGACGGTGGTCGGGTCGAGTATCGCATCGGACAATCAGTACGACCAGGTGGCGATGTTCCCGCGGACGACGCTGTCGTGGCTGGTGAACATCGGCGTATTCGACTTCGACGCGGTGGTGTTCAAGGAGCTGTGGAAGATGGGCGACGAGAAGCAGTTCGAGGGGTACGTGCGGTACTATCTGTCCGATCATCGGCCGATGTGGGTGGAGTTGGGGGTGGGGGGGTAGCATGAACACCCCGTCGACTCGACCACTCAGCCGGCCGGAACGATGCAGATCCCCACTCGCGATGTTGGGGGGATCCGCATCCCTGTCTAAGCTAGCTCCGCTTCTTCGTTGGTCCCTTCGGCCTCGGCGTCGGCTTCGGCTTTGACGGGGGTGCTCTGTCCCCCATTTCGTGAGGCAGTTTGGACTAGCATGTGACACCTGCCATCGTCCTGCTCCTGCGGTACTGCTGGGGTGATTGGTAGCCGAGCGCCGAGTGGGGGGCGACGGCGTTGTAGTCCGTGATCCATGCCGGGAGTTGCGCGAGGACGGCCGCCGCGCTCGTGAGATCCGCCCCCGCCAGATAGTCCCGCCGCAGGGTGTTCACGAACGCCTCCGACATCCCGTTGGACTGGGGACTGGCCACCGGGGTAGTGATCGGCACCAGGTGCAGCCGTTCCGCCGTGCATCGGGTCTCGAACGCCGTGTAGATACTGCCATTGTCACTCAGCCACTGGATCGGATCGACCGGGCACTCGCTGACGCCGAAGCGCGCCGTCACCGCCGCGGTCATGAGACGCTCGATATCGTCGCCGCAGAGATCGCGAGGCACCCCGACGTGCGCGATGACCTCGCGATCGTGGCAGTCCAGGGCGAACGCCACCTGCACGATGTCCCCGTTCCAGCAGGCGACCTCCAAGCCATCGCTGCACCAGCGTTCGTTCGACACGTCGCGCTGGATCCGTCCCCGATGTGCGCGACCCGTGCGGCGCCGGGCCGCCCGCGGGAGCGTCCAGCCGTTGAGGTCCATCACGCGGCGGATGCGCTTGACGTTGTAGCCGGTCCCGAACTCCCGATTGACCAAGGCGCGCACCCGCCGGGCACCATACGCCGCGCGCGTGCGGATCACGGTACGGATGCGCGACGTGACGACGCGATCCTCGCTGGTGGCGTAGCGGGCGGGACGCCCGGCGCTGGTCCGATACGCACAGGCCCGGCTGATCCTCAGCACGCGGCAGATCAGCGCCATCTTCCGGCCCGTCATCGCCTGGACCCGGTGTAGTAGCTCGGTCTTTTTTTTACCTCGTCACGCGCGGCCTGGAGGATCTCGATCTCCATGACCTTCCGGCCCAGCGTGCGCTCCAGCTCCCGAATGCGCTGCTGGGCCAGCCGCAGCTCACTGGCGGGCACGACGGCTTCGTTCGCCGTTACGGCGGCCGTGCTGCCGTCAGCGCTCAACCGTTGCCACTGCCGAATCAGCTGCGGCGTCACGACCAGCTCACGGGCGAGTTCCGCCAGCGTCAGTTCCTGCTGCGCCAACCGCGCGATCTGCTCCTGCTTGAACTGCGGGGTGAAGATCCGACGACCATCCGCTTTCCGTCGATGCGTTTCCATCCGAGAACCCGCCGTTGGGAATTAAATCTATGCTTCCCAAAGTGCCTCGGCGAATCGGGGTACAGAGCAGGGGCGTCGGCGTTGGCTTTGGTGTGGACCTCGGTGTTGGCTTCGGCTTTGACGTGGGCTTCGGCGTGGGCTTCTTGTCCGGTGCTTGGGTCAACGCAGAAGCGGCTAGCATTTTTGCCTGTGCCGGAGTCGGCTTCACGCGACCCGCGAGTACGTCAGACGCTAACCTTGCAACCCCTTTCGAGGTCTTCTCGTTCTTGGCCATCGTTGTTTTCCTCTTGGTTGATGACCGGCACCTGAGACTCGTGAGGAATTTCCCAAGCAATGGATTATAGGAGCCGGGGGATAGGGGTGCTGGCACCGGTGCGACGCCAGCCCGACCTCTCGCAGCCTTTTTCGTCCTTATTGCACGGGCACCTCCCAGGATGCTTCTTGTTCGTTGGGCGACAGCGCTACGAAGAATCCTCCAACGGGTTCCCCGCATCTGGTCGGCGGTTCTCCTCCTCGCCCCCGCGATCTATCGCGAAGAAACCGTGGCGTCACTCGGATAGCGGAGGCAGCCGGCCGAGTACCAGGTAGGTCTCCGAGAGCGCTTCTAGATGCCGATTGACCTCAGAATGGTTCTGTGCGTGCCGTAGCGCTTCCAGCAACTGACTGCCGGCAACGAGGGCCTCACCCCCGGCCAACGGAAGAGTGCGCACATCGGCCTCCTGAAACCACCTTACCTTGGCGTCCGCCCCATCAAGTAGCTCCTCGATCACTTCCGCCTGCCTCGGGCTCTCCTGTTTCAGCACCAGCACAATTGACAAGAGCGCCCGTTGTCCGCTCTGACTCAGCAACGCTCTTGCAGAATCCTCGATACCAGGGATCAAGGTGGCGTGGAAAACTCCTCCGCGCACCTTCGCAACTGCAACAGCCATGAGCCACAGCGCCTGCAGCCCTCGCGCCCACCGTACCTGCTCGAGGTCGCTAGGCATCGCCGGACTCGAACGTCCCCTGTTGCGCGAATCGTGTCACCAAACCGGCAAGTGTCGCCGCCGCCGTCACCTGATCATGCGGGATCAGCACGTAGGTCCATGCCTTCCCGCCGTGTTGATTTGCGTACTCCGAGGCATGCCTGCACCAAGTTACTGCGGCCTTCGCCTTGGCGACGACATCGGTATCATTCATCTCGTTCGCCGCCTTGGTCTCGATCAAAAACTTCTGGCTGGTGGTCTCGACCACAAAATCCGGCTCGTACAGCGACCCGCCGGCCGTCGCGTAGATCCTTGGGGGTGGTCCAGATGGCTTGAACCACTTGATGACTTCCGGGGTGTCATCGATCAGCGCTGCCATTGCCCGCTCAGTGTCCGAGTCGAACCGTGCCTCAGGATAGATAGACTTCCCGAACATTCCGAATCGCATCGACCGGATTCGCGACAGCTCGGCAGGCCTGATCCGAACATTGCGGACGGTCTCGCCGTTCGCGGAGGTGGCCGACTGCGCAGGAAGCCGTTCGAAGCCTAGAGACACATGTGCCTCGTAGCCTGGCGTCTCCTCCCAGTAGTGCCCCGTGAGCTGCTGATACACCAAGTCGCCAAGGGTGCGCTCGTAATAGCGCAGCACGTTGCTGACGTCGTCGTCGTTCTGGAGGTAACTCCGGAGGTGGCCGATCAACTGCCCCGCCAGTTTGTAGAGCAAGTCGGCATGCTCGTCGTATGAAACATCAGGTTTGCCAACGAGCGCGCGGACCAGATAGTCCTCCAGTCGAGCCTCACCGACGCCAATGCTGCCCTGTGCAAGGGTTTCGCGGCGGTGATCGTGCAAATGCTGTATAAGGATATGCTCCTCCACAGGCTGCAGTGCTATCCCCGTCGTATCCAGGTCGAAGTCGTGATAGCCGTTCTTGACCTCGCCAGTTGGCACGACGGTAATTCGTGGCACCTCGATGATCCGGAGGGCGAGTTCTTCGATCACCCGTTCGACCATCGCCTCCACCTGTTGTGGAGATTCCAGTTCCAGCGTTCCCTGACTCGTGGTCATGGCTTCCTTCACCTGCCGCAGTACTTCGGCCCGCTGCACGGGTTGGAGGAGCGCGGCCGGTGAGGGATAGGACGCGAACTTGGACTGCACCACTTCCACCACGACCCTCGCCACCTCGCGCTCCTCTGCGTTGGCGAACTCCATGGCTGGTCGGGCACCGTCCGAGGCACCCGCCTCCCCGCCCCCAAGCATCTGGTCACTGGGTGAGGGCGTGTGGACAACGATCTTGCCAGATTCCGGGACGTCCTCTCCTCCCACAAACACCGGCACGAACCGGATCGGGGAATCGCCTCTATTCGCCTCGTCGATGATCTCCTCGAAGCGGTCGTGCGCAACAATCGTGAGGCGGTCGACTGCACTGACCCCGGTCCGCTTCCCATATGGAAGCCTCAGCCCGCGGCCGATCGCCTGCTCAACGAGGGTGCGTGAGTTCGCTGCACGGAGTGGCACGATCGTATAGAGATTCGTGACGTCCCAGCCTTCCTTGAGCATGTTGACATGAATGACGATCTCAGTCGGCTCGGCAGGGTCTTCCACCGCGAGGAGGCGCTCCACAACCTCTTCCTTCTCCTCCCCGCGCTGATTCGAGTGGACCTGAATGACTTTGTCGGCGTAGCGACCACCGAAGAAGTCCTCGTTCTTGATGCGGGCCTCGATCTCCGCTGCATGAGTTGTGTCCGTCGCCACGACGAGCATGAAGGGCTTGACCTTGGCGATTCCAGCCCGGAGCGCATAGGTCTCAAGCTCGGCCTTTACCGATTCATGGATTCGAACCCCGTCCTGCAGCTTGAGAGTCTCGAGCGCCTCCTCCGTCATCCCAGCTGCTGAGAAGTTCTGCCGAGTCGCTACGGCTGGTTCCTTGACGAAGCCGTCCCGGAGGGCGTGTGCGAGCGGATACGAGTAGATCACGTTCTTGAACGGGCGGGGAATCCGACCCCCGCCTTCGACTTGCGGAGTAGCGGTAAGCTCAAGCCCAATCACTGGATTGAGCTCGTTGATCGCCTGCATCCCAGCTGCGGCGCGATACCGGTGCGACTCATCCATCAAGAGCACAAGGTCCGGCAGCTTCGAGAGGTACTCGAAATAGCTCTCCCCGATGTATTCGTTCAGCCGCTTGACCCGGGGAACATTGCCGCGCCTGGATTCGATATTGATTTTCGAGATGTTGAAGACGTTGATGTTGACGTCGCCTTCCCCAAACAAGTCTCCACGTAGCGCCCTGCCGCTCTCCCAGTTGTCACCGGTGATGATCTCAGGCGGGTTGATAGCGAACTCCGCGAGGCCCTGGAATACATACTTGCGGTTCCCTGGCGTGAAGTCGGCGATGAGCTTGTTGTAAATCGTCAGGTTGGGCGCCAGCACGAAGAAATGCCGGGCTCCCTTGACCCGTCGGAGCCACGCGATGAACGCCCCCATCAGGCGCGTCTTGCCAACACCCGTGGCGAGGTGAAAGCAGAGCGACGGGAAGTCGCGTTCGAAGTCCTCGACGCTCGGATAGGCCTCCTGGACTCGGCCGAGGGCAGCGGCCACATCCTGATCCTTGGTGAGCGGGATCAGCTCAGACACTGCGGCCAGGATCTCGAGCGACTCGCGCTGGGGCGGTCGGAGCGAGAGGCGCCCCGCAATCGCCGCGACCTCGCGGCTCATTCGTCACCCTCGAGCGGCAGAGTGCCTTGGTCAGGCTCGTCGCGTGGTGCCGAAGGTAGCTCGCGAATCTCGAGCGAATAATCGTCCCGTCCCCATTCGCACTTGGAGAGCACCGCCTGGGGAATCCTCTTGATGGTCAAATTCTCCCAGCCATCCGCTCGCCCCTTGTGGGCTCCACAGCACACCAGCAGGGTACGGTCGGGACCGACATCGACCGACAACTGGTCGAGCTGCGGCGCTGTAAGGGTCTGGGTCGTGACATAGATGAAGTCGCTCTCCGTCGAGCGGCCATGTTGCCAATAGTTCTCCTCGCTCGGCGCGTACCCGAATCCCTCCAGCTTGCAGACCGCCTCTGCCAACATCGCGGGATTGTATTCCTTGGAGATCACCCAGTTGCCGTAGCGGTCCTGATTCATCAGCGAGGGAGCGAGGCGGAAGTAGCGGAACCCACCTCCGCCGAGCCAGTCGGTGCTCTCGGTCACACCCCCGGCATCCTCTCCGTCGATCACGTTCCGCATCCGCGGGATGATGTGCGTATGACAGTGCTCACCAAGCTCCACCATGATCCAGCGCCTGCCCATCTTGTGGGCTACGGCACCGGTGGTGCCGGAGCCAGCAAAAGAGTCGAGAACCAGGTCGCCGCGGTCTGTTGCAAGTGAAAGAATGCGCTCGAGAAGCCGCTCTGGCTTTGGAGTAGCGAACGCTTCGCCAGCGCCGAAAAGGGCAATGCTCTCCTTCTTAGCCTCCTGGTTGTGACCGACCTCCTTATTTGTCCACCAAGTCCAGGCGCTTACGCCTGTAGACGTAGACAAGTAGTTCTTGACGCGAGGTCGTCCGTTGCCGCCGCTGCCGAACCAGATCCTCCCGGCTTCCGTAAGCTCAAGAAATACCGGCTCGGTGCTCCCCCAACACCTTCCTTCTGGCGGAGCGTACTCTGCCCCCGACGGAGTGCGAATCACGTACATTTGATTGGGTCGAAAGCCTTGCGCGGTGAAATCGGTCGAGACCCATGGCCCGTTGGGATCATTGTCCGGATTCCGGTACGCGCTCGCTTGTTCCGGGGAGAGTGGAAGCTGCGCGAGGTGTAGGGAGTCAGTGCTGCGCGCATAGACCAACACATGATCATGCGCGGCACCCAACATCAACCGCGATTCCGGACTTGTCCGCTTCTGCCAGAGCACATTGGCGACGAACGCTCGACGCCCAAACACCTCATCACACAGCACCTTGAGGTAGTGTGCTTCATTGTCATCAATCGTAATCCACAACGAACCATCTTCCGTGAGCAAAGTGCGGAGGATCTCTAGTCTGTCGCGCATCAGCGAAAGCCAAAGCGAATGCTCTACCCCGTCATCATAGTGGGTAAACGCCGACCCGGTGTTATACGGTGGGTCGATGAAAACACACTTAACCTTGCCAGCGAACTCCTGCTCCAGGGCCTTGAGCGCAAGCAGATTGTCGCCAAAGATCAGGCGATTGTCGAAGATATCGTTCTCGGACACCCGCTGGGGCGCGTGATAGGACTTCTCTGGATCTTCGAGAAGGATGCGCGGCTCGAGGCGGGGCCGCTGGTCCTTGCCGAGCCACGTGAGCTCGAGGCGGGGGTTACGCGTCACGGACTTCTCTCCACACGGGGGCAGTTTTGGAATCAAACATGTGTACCTTGCACTTGAAGCGGTCCTTCATCCCATGGATGCGATCTGCGTCGTCATCGGAATACACCCCGATGTAAATACTCCACAGCCTTCTACCAGAGCCCTTTGGCTGCTTGGCTGCGATGTTGATTGCCCGAATGATGTGTTCGTCTTGCGGGCCGAAATTGAACCCAAAGGTCACGAGCGAGCCGTCGAGTTTCTCAAGATGAGAGTAGGCATCGAACAAGTAGGGATTCTGCCGGATGTGCTCGAGCTTCTGGTTCCCATCGCCCGCAGTAACAAAAATCGGATAGTGCCCAAGGTTCATCCGCTGCTTGACTCGTGCGAGGAGGTAGTTGTGCTCCTTATAGGTCTCCTTGACCACCTCCGTGCCGGTATCAAAGAGCGGCAGAGTTCCATGTAGATAGAAGATGTTCTGACCTTCGTTACGTCCCCAGAACAACTCCTCCGACCACTCCTGTTCGTCTCGAGGGGTATGCCCGTCGCCGTCATCCTCGCGGTCACGGCCAAAGCCATCGATAGAATCGAGGGCTCCGCGCATCAAAACCCAATAGAGGAGCAAGTCATAGTTTGTAGTGAAGAGGGCACCGCCCGTTTTGAGGAAGGGACTCAGGAAAGCAGCACATGCGTCGCACTTCTCCTTGGGCACTTTGAATACGTGCTCCGGATGCAAGTCCTTGACGGCCTCAAGCAATCCTCTCTGCAGCGCTTCTCTTGCGAGGACGATCTGGGATCGCATCCCGTCGCCCGTATCAAATATCTCACAGAGCTTCAGCAGGACGTCAAGGTGTTGCATGACCCGTTCGAAGTCGGTGACCCCCACGACCTCAAGCAGCTTGGCGACGACCTCATTGTCCTGCTTCCGGACGAAATCGTTGAGTGCATTGTAGGAGAAGATGCCCGGATCGAAGGCCATGCTGAAGCCGTTGCCCAGCAGCAGGCTGAATGTCCGAGCCTTCTTCTTCTTGTCGATGGCGCTGGCCACCGCGTCCCAAGTCATCACTTCCATGAGGGGGTCAACCTCCACTCGTTCGTTGCCACTGGTTGTGGGATGATCAAGAAACCCACGGCACCCCGGCGCCCATGCTCCGAAAAGTACATCTAGCGCCATCCGCCTGGGGACCTATCACTGTCCACATGTAGTCTTGCCCACCAACTCGGATCCGGACCGACGGATGCGGGTGGCTCGTGACTTCCCCGGTGCCGTCAAGGCAACTCTACTCAATGGTCCAGCGCACATGAAATACCTCCGTAACTCGGTGGGTTGCTCGAATCGCCTGCTCGAGATCGGAAATCATCTTGTCCCGGCGTTCGTCGATCGCATCCTGTGCCTCGAACATCTGGGCGCGCTTCCGATTCCGCGCCCTATTCAACGTCTGAAGCTGACGTTGGGCGTCGAGACGCTCTTCTAGCGTCACCGCCGCGAGGGACGCCCGCCTGGCCTCCGAGATCTCTCTGTCGAGATCCTTCAGCTCTCGTTCAACCCCCGCTCGAAGGTCCTCCGCCCATCGCTCCAACTTCTCCGACTCCTCGGTGAGCCATCGGTCACGCCGCGCTGCGCTGGAATCAACGACGTGTGTGACGGCCGATTCTGCTGCCCTGTGCAGGGAAGGAGGAGGAGGCGTGCTTTCAGGCGTGGTCGTCGCTTCCAGGGAGAACAGCCGGTGTGCGACATCGGGAGGCATGGCCTCACCACTATCCGTTACGGCAACGACGACCAGATGTTCCTCCAGGTCGATCGCTGTCAATGCCAGCCGGAGACAGGTGAGCCAACCACTTCGTCCCACAAACGACTCAAGTGCGGCAATCCGTACGCCACCCTGAAGGCTGAAAGTCATGCCAACGGCTGGAAGGTCCTCCCGCAATGCGGTGGAAATGATCAGCTCAGCGAGTGGATGCTCCTGATGATAGAAGTGCTCGCCCCGCTGCTCCGCGTCGCGCCAGTCCAGGTTGTACCAACCTGCCTCCGAAACTCCTCCCGCATTCCGAAACCGGGGGTTGGATACATCAAAGTGGGCCTCGGGCCCCAGCTCCCATCGCGTAAGATCCAGCAGCCAGCGTTGCCGGGCATCGAGCATGTCTTTGGCGCCGTCGCGGTGGATTTGCAGGCGTTGCTGGACCTCCTCGTCAAAATGGTCGAGGACGGCGTCCCTCGTCTCGCCCATCCGAGCCGCGATCTGTGCTTCGAGCTCTTGTTGTAGCTGATCAAAGCCAGCCTGGATCTCCTCCAGTGTCCGGCATTCCTGGTAGACCGCTGCGATGCGCCGCTCGATATCTACCCCCGATTCAAGCGCACCGAGCACTTCGTCGCTGGCGCCGAAGACACCCTCGAACAACCGGAACTTCTGACTCAGGAGCTCGTAGACTCGCTTATCAGCCGCATTCCGTAGATTCAGGAAGTTGAGTACGACGACGTCGTGCTGCTGACCATAGCGATGGCAGCGCCCAATACGCTGCTCTACCCGCTGCGGATTCCACGGGAGATCGTAATTGACCACGAGCGAGCAGAACTGAAGATTGACGCCTTCGCCGGCGGACTCGGTTGCGACCATGATGGTTGCATTGTCACGGAACTCTTCGACGATCGCCGCCTTGATGTCAGCGCCCCGAGAGCTGGTAGTTCCTCCCTCGCCGGCGTGCCGCGCCAACCACCGCTGGTAGATCTCGCGTGAGGCAGGGTCGGTGGAGCTTCCACTAATGGCGATGACCTCACCGGAGTATCCGGATCCCTCCAATAGATCCACCAAGTAGCGCTGGGTCCGGCGAGATTCGGTGAATATCACGGCCTTGCGTGCGCCACCCAACGCGGCGGTTTCCCGGAAGGCCGTTTTGAGCGCAGTCAGCAATGCCTGTGCCTTGGCATCGTGGGTGATCGAGTGCGCCTGCCGAATGAAGCCACGGAGCTCGTCGAGTTCTTTGGCTAGGCGCCGCGCCTTCTCAACCATGGGCACCGCCGCAACGGGCAACGGATGACTCGGCTCGGCGAGATCCTCCTCGAACTCGTCGACGAGCTCATCCAGGTCTTCAAGATCGTCTTGATCGACCAACAGGTCGGCGTCCCCTTGCTCCGCCTCACCTTCTGACTGCGGCTCACTGCCGGTTTGCAGTTCCTGCCGGACCAACGGTTCCAGGCGCTCGACCATTCGCTCCAGAGTGCCGGCGACTGCGATGGGGGAGGACGCGAGCAACTTCCGCAGCACCAAGGTCAGCAATGTGCGTTGGCCGGCGGGGAGCGCTTCCAAATGCTCGCGCTGCAGCCATGCGGAGAGACTGGCATAGAGCTCCTGTTCGGCATCACTGGCATAGAACTCTTCAGTAATCGGGATCCGGTTGGTGAACCGGACATACTCGGTCACCTGACGTCGAAGGGTCCGGGTTGCCACGTGGCTGAGCCGCGCCTTGAGCTCTGCGTTCCGCACCCCCTCCTGGAGGGTTGGGCGCAAGTAGCGTTCACGAAATGACGCGAGATCGCCAAAGACATGGGGGTCGATGACACTGACAAGCCCGAAGAGTTCCAACAAGGAGTTCTGGAGCGGCGTGGCGGTGAGGAGGAGCTTCTGTCGTCCCTCGAGGGCAGTACGAATGGCGTTGGCCATTCGATTGCTGGGTTGGTGAACATTACGCAGGCGGTGAGCTTCGTCGAGGACGACCAAGTCCCATGGTACGCGCTGAAACCAGTCAGCCCGGGACGCCGCGTAGTGATAGGTACAGATCAGGATCGTGTCGGTCCGGTCGAGCGGGTCGGTATGACCCTCCTTCACCATCTGGCGATACACCTTCGCATCGATGATCTGGGACGGCAGCCCGAATTTGTCCCGGAGCTCCTGCTGCCACTGCCGACGCAGTGTCGCCGGCACTATTAAAAGTAGATGACGGCGTCGCTCGGCCCATCGCTGTGCCAACACCAGGCCCGCTTCTATCGTCTTTCCGAGCCCGACTTCGTCCGCGAGTAGCGCCCCCTTGGAGAGTGGCGAACGCAACGCGAACAAGGCTGCGTCCACCTGATGGGGGTTCAGGTCGACGCGTGCGGAGCCAAGGGATCGCCCAATGGCACCGATGGTCCCGGCTTCGCCTTGGAGAGTGAGCGAGTGCGCCCAGTAGGCGGCGTGGTAAGCCGTACTCACTCGCTACCGATTCTCACTGTGCGGGGAGTGGAGTTGCAGGAGCCACGCCTACTCGTCATCCTCATCCTCGTCTTCGTCAGGGTTCTCAGCCTCAGCCACACCGCTCCTGATCGCCGCCTTCTGCATCGCTTTCTCGATCAGCCTGAGGAGCGCGGCCTTCCGCAGCTCGTAAAAGCCCTGGAAGTCGTCTGCTCGCATGACTTCGGGATCGATACAATGGGACCTCAGAATCTCGTCCATCCCATCAGCCGACATCTTGACCTTGGGATCGCTTTGGAGCGCGCCCAAGTAGGCTGACGGGGCGTGGCCGCCAATCTTCCGGTTGGCCTTCAATGAGATGGCCGTCTTGTTGACGATCGAGTTGAAGGTCCGTCGTGGAATATCCTGAGCGATGCACCACTTCCGAGGGAAGATATGGTGAATATCGACTCCCTTCTCGTTGCGGTCGATCTCCACCATCTGTGCCTTGTAGAAGAAGTCTCGGGCGCCCTGATTCTGGAGTAGGACATAGAGGCCGCGATAGGCAGCAGAGGTTCTGGTTCGCAGCGTGTCCAGTCGACTCGCTTGGAACCCCGCGGCGACGACGGTCGTTGGTTCGGGTGTGCCCTCATCGTCGAGCCAAGCGAGTAGATCCTGGAGATCGATGGCGATACGGGTTTCGGTCGCACCGCCATACAGCTCCCCGAATACTCCTGACCAGAACCAACGTGTGAGCTTGTCCTGCATCTGTGGCTCAAGCCAGCGCTCACCGAGGTGTGCAAGGGCTGCCGCGAGAGGTACCAGCTGAGCCCGATACGGGAGGAACTTCGGGTGGTGGAAGCCCAGGTGCCGGAGGAACTGCTCAGCCTCGAGGAAGCCCTTCGTGAGTGGTTCAGACCACTTCTTGTAGGCAGACAATGGTGTAACCAGCACGTGCTCGCGCTTGGCACTTACGGCGGTGACCTCCTTGCCCGTTCTTCCGGCCGCAAGGTCCGCTTGCCTGCGCTCGTAAGTATGGAGGAGCGAGATCCCTTGCAGGAAGTCTGTCGGTTCGGTGTCTCGGAGGAGTAGCGAAGCGGCGAATCGCGGCGGCTTCTTGCTCGACTGCTTGGGACCGTACCACTCGGTGCGCAGGTTGAAATTGTCCGCGGCGTACGTCGCGGTGACCAGCTCGAATACCGAGAGAGACACACCGCCCGTGTTCACCTTCTCGAATACGAGGCAAACGGCCGCCTTTGAGGTGTTGCGCTGGAGCACGATCACAGGCAGCAAGTATTCTCGAAATGGTTTCAGGACGTTTACCCGAAACTCCATGTAGCGGTTGAACTTGTCCTGTGCCACCGAGTTGAGCCTCTCCTCCCACCGGTCCGAGTTCAAGATCTGGTCGCACGGAAAGTGGAACTCTGCAATCTCCTTCTCGGTTGTACTAAGGTCCAGCTGGATGTCTCGGCCGAAGTTCGTCTTGAGGACTCTCGTTGCGTCTACTCCCACGATTGCGTCCGCGAGTCCCTCCGGGCCCTGCAATGCCTTCTCGATATCGAAGTAGTAGTGCCGCCCGATTTCGCGCTTCTTGTCATCACGCGTGTTGACGGGCACCTCCAGTCGCAGCGCTTGTGTCAACGATGTCAACCGCTGCTGGCCGTCAAGGATCAAACGTTCCGGCTCCACTCCATCGGGGAGAGTCACTCCCTCTGCCGGTCGAACCTGGAACCGTGCCTCGCCTCCGGTTTCAAGGAGCATGACGGCCCCGATGGGGAAGGACCGTGCGATGCTGACGAGCAAGGAGCGGATATGCTCGTCATCCCACACCCATCCACGCTGGAAGTCGGGGAGCTGGAGTTTGCCGAGAACGATCTCGTCGAGGAGGGTGCTCAGGCCGGTCTTGGTTGAATCGAAGGTTGACATGGTATCCCTGTCCCAGATGTGCTGAGCTGCGAGTGAGGGTTATTCCGACTTTGGCGAGGAGCGGTGTACTAGCGAGGCAACGTCCCACGCCGCAGCCAACATCCCTCGCACATCATTCGGCGCGATCGGTCGGAACTCCCCCGATTCGAGCGTAGTCCCCGCCACGCTGCGGATATACTTGTCATCAACCACCCCTCGATTGTGCACGAGGAGGTGGCGTGTAGCGTCGAGCACCCGAAGCGAGTCCATCAGATCCGCTGTTAGAACGGATCCATCCTCAGCGGACTCGAACCAGCGTGTGACTGCATTAGGCAAGCCGCCCCTTATGACCGCCCCCTTCGCCCTCAAGAACGACTCCAGGGCAGAATGCGCCCCGACGATGGTGCTTCCCCATGCCTGGTACCTGAAATCGCCGTGCGGTGAGTTCCCATCGGGGAAAAGCTGGTCGTATATCGTCTCAGCGATTGAGGCATCAAAGAAGATGACACCGCTACCAAGCAACTGCACGGGAACTGCGCCGTCGTAGTCGTCCGAGTCGGCCTTCAAGCCTACGGCATCGTCGAAACCAACCGCGAATCGTTGCTCAAGCTCGTCGAAGTAGTCCGGCGCGATGTGATCCATCTCCTCAAGAAGCCACGTCATGAGGAAGAATGGCGCCACCGTGGCTCGAAACTCTTGCCACTCCTTCTCCCCCGGTGTTCCAATGTCGCGCTTGTCGGTCATGATATCGGCATTCGAAGTGGTGTCAAAGAGTCCAGGGTGTGGTTGTACCTATGAGGTTCCCCGAAGGGGGCGATGGACGTCCCCGGAAGGGCCTTCACCGGGGCATGTATAGCCGAACCCTGAGACCCTCTCTGCCAATATGAAGTGAGACACGATCCCGTTGGAGTTTAGTGTACGAGGGCGAGTGAGGTTGTCCCCATGTCGTTGCCCCTTGCCGCGTCGCCGTCATCTGCTGAAGATGCCGGGATGCCCGAACCACC
>DASSYA010000006.1:0-71613 GCA_035703525.1 Gemmatimonadales bacterium
AACTCACGGGCGAGTTCCGCCAGTGTCAGTTCCTGCTGCGCCAGCCGGGCGATCTGCTCCTGCTTGAACTGCGGGGTGAAGATCCGACGACCATCCGCTTTCCGTCGATGCGTTTCCATCCGAGAACCCTCCGTTGGGAAGAAAATCCACGCTTCCCAAACTGCCTCGGCGAATCGGGGTACAGAGCATTGGCTCTCGCATGTTCGGGTGTGGAGCGAGTCCATAGGGCTGCGTCGACTGGATACACTGGTCGTAGAAGGGACACGGCGGCGCATGGGACCTCCAGGAAAATCGCGGCGGCGATTGCCGGGAGCCGGCGCTCGACCATGTCGGACTACTCATTCACGTCAAATCGTCGCGCGTCAACGCAAGCCCGATCTCCCAAGCCCCAACACCACCCTCAACCGCCAATCAATTCCAGGGAAAATCCCCCCCGTGACAAGTGAAGCCCCACGTTTCCGTTCCACTCCCGGGTCTCGGTCGGCGGAGCCTTGGTGCGGAGTGATTCGCGGACGCAAAAAAACACGGGGGCACCACCGAAGTGATGCCCCCGCAATGCTTTACCATCAGTGCCCCGAGTAGGACTCGAACCTACAACCTACTGATTAAGAGTCAGCTGCTCTACCAATTGAGCTATCGAGGCGTGGATCCGTCACCGGATCCGGATACATAGCCCCAACGGGAATCGAACCCGTCTCTCGACCTTGAAAGGGTCGCGTCCTAACCGATAGACGATGGGGCCGGGGTCCCGTTGAAACGTCGATAGCGCTAACGGGATTCGAACCCGTGTTCCAGCCTTGAGAGGGCTGTGTCCTAGGCCTCTAGACGATAGCGCCGCAAGTACTGCCGAGCGGCCAATATAACCGCATCCGGTGTGGTGCACTGCTCTGCCCCGGTCAGGACACGTGACGAGCCGCCTTCGGCGGCTCGTCAAGCAGGCCCGGCAGGAATCGAACCTGCAACCCCCGGTTTTGGAGACCGGTGCTCTACCAATTGAGCTACGGACCTAAATGCCACCAGCAGGGTGCCTGACGGGGATCGAACCCGCAACCTCCGGAACCACAATCCGGCGCTCTAACCGATTGAGCTACAAGCACCACGGTCTTGAGCCCTTCAAAATGCCGGATCGGAGCTGCCCGGTCAAGCCGCGTCGCGCTGCCAGAACCGCCCGGTCAGTGCCAGCGTGCGGTGGTTGTCGGGTACCTCGTCACCATCGAGCGTCGCCACGGGCACCAGCCCGCGCGCGGCATTGCAGACGAACAGCGCCCGCCAGGCCATCGATTCCCGGAACAGGGTCACGTCACGGATGCCGCCCCGCACCGTCTCGTCGAGCCGATACCGGGCGACGCTCGGCAGGCCACCCAGCTCCAGCGGCGGGAAGCAGATCTGCTCGCCGTCCCACCAGCCCACCGCCCAGCTCGTCGCCTCGACCACCCGCCCCTGGGAATCGAGCAGCAGGGCGTCGTCGGCACCGACCGGTTGCACCCCATGTCGCGCCGCCGCCAACCAGGCTCGATCCTCGATCTTGTGCGGATAGCCGCGGTGGGGAGCGGGCGAGGTCACCAGATGCACCGGTTTCGTGCTTCCGACATCGCGCTCGGTCAGCTCGACCCCGTCGGTCGAGATCGCATAGCGCACCACTCGATCGTCGCCGCCGCGAGGCGGTTCGAGTGCGGGGAGGCGGAGACCAAGTGCGCGGGCGCTCGACTGGGCGCGGGCCAGATGCAGCGGCCAGAGCGGTGCGCGGCCCTCGAAGACCCGCACGGTCTCGATCAGGGTGGTCAGGGGACCTCCTCGCCCGTCAGGGTGCACACGTGATGGCGGACGGCGCGGGGTGCACCGTCGGCACATGCCAACCAGCCGGAATCCCTGCAATCTGTATCATGGTACCCGCGACCGGTAGCGGCGGGCGGCTCGCCGTGGGCCGTACGATGTCGCGTCACCGACCCGGCCCGGGGACCGGTCAGCCGTCCCGCGCGCTCCGCAGCAACGACGCCACCGCACGCGCCGCCTCGGCGTCGAACACCGTGCCGGCCGATTCCTCGAGATAGCTGATCGCACGGTGGGTTGCCCATGCGGGGCGGAACGGCCGCGCGGCCCGGAGCGAGCCGTACGCACTGCAGACGGCCACCAGTCGACTCGACCAGTGCGGCGCCGGGGCAAACCGGCGAGCAGGATAGCCGTTGCCGTCGGGGCGGAGATGGTGCTCCAGCGCGACCGTGGCCGCAAGCTCGGATCCCTTCCCGCCGGTGGAGAGCAGGAACGCCGCACCGCGCGTGGTGTGCGATTCCATCAATGGACGGGCGGGCCCATCGAGGTTGTCGCGGTGCTCGAAGGGTTCACCGAGCCGCATCATGCCGATGTCCGCGAGCAGCGCCGCAACCCCCAGGGCATGGCGGCCCCGCCGCTCGACCCCGGCCTGCGTGGCGGTCGCCATCGCGAGCAGCGCCGTGTGAATGGCCAGATACGCCGGATACGCGTCGGGATCCGCCGGGGCACCGAGCTCGGGGACCGCGATCCGATCGAGCTGGCCGGCGAGGATGCGCACGACCACATCGGCTTCCGATCGCGCGAGCCGGCCGGCTCGCGCCTCGTCCATGATGTACACCATCGCAGCGAGCTCGTCGGTCACATCGAGCTGCTCCTCGACTGGCGCCTCTCCTTCGGAGGCACCGGCATCGTCGCCGGCACTCTCCTCCCCCCCCTCGACCACATCGACCATGCCGAACCGGATCCCGTCGATCGGCGGGGCCGTGTCCTCCGGTTCGACCCCCCCCCCCTCGAGACGACGCTGGACCTGGGTCAGGAGGCGCGCCAGTCCGGCCGCGGTTACCCGCTCATCGAACTCGAGCCGCTGGATGCCGGCCTCGGCAAGGCGGGGCCCCCAGGGCCACGCGGACAACTCGTGCAGCGCGCGGCCATCGTAGACCGGCGCGCCGCCGAGAAAGAGGAAGGTCGGTGACTCGGCCGAGGCCAGGAGCGCCTCGAGGGTGCGCCAGAGGACTTCGATCGCCTTGGCGGTCGCCGGGTGTCCGGGGGCATAGAGCGCGGCGGTGGACAGCGCCTGGGCGAGGGCATGAAGAAAGCGAATGGCCTCACTCATCTGGGCATCCCGATCGCCGCGAGAATGGCCGGATCGGTCGAGTGCGCGGCCATGTTGAGGATCATCAGGACCGGCCGATGATTGGCCCACCGGCGCGCCAGGGCCGCCAAGGCTTCCAGCATGACGGGCTCCGGATCGCGCAGCCGCCAGCGCCGGAAGAAACCGCGTCGCTCGCGCACCAGATCGAGCAGTTGGGGAATGACGAGCGCACTGTCGCTGTTGCCGACCAATCGAATCGCATTGAGGCGGACGTCGTCGTCGTCGATGCCGAGGGCGGAGAGCACCGAGGCCACCAGGGAGGGTGGGCAGTGTCCATCGAGAGCCGCGAGGGCGAGGCGGGCCATGACCGGCTCGCCGCTCTCCAGCGCCTCGCGCACGGCGCGCTCGCGCGTGCGCTCCTGCCGCAGCAGGACCTTCATCGCCTCGAGTCGGACCCGGGGTTCCGGATCATCGAGCAATGGCAGCACCCGCTCGACGGCCTGCACTTCCGGCAACTGCGCGAGTACGGTCAGGATGTTCCGCGTGAGATGCCAGGTGGCACCATCGAGGGCGTCGAGCAGTTCCGATTCCGCACGGGGGCCGATCGAGACCAGGAGATCGAGCAATCGACGGCGCGTGGCCCGTTCCTCGGCGCGATCGATCGCGGTGAGCAGCGCGGCGGCGGCCCCGGGTCCCGCGTGGCGGGCGACCCGCTCGATCAACGGCCAGTCGGGGGTCGGTGCCTCCAGGAGCGTGCCGAGCAGGGCGGGATCGAGCAGGGCATCGGAGAGCTGTCGCCGCACGGCCGGATCATTCCCCGGATGGTCGAGCATCTCGAGTGCTTCGGCGATGTGACCCTCGGCCGCGCTGCGTCGTGCCGCGGCGAGCACGCCGGGTGTGACCACACCAAGCTCGAGGGCAAGGGCCAGCAGTCGGAACATCTCCACCGCGAGCCGTGGGTCATCGCCGATGGTGCTGTCGGGAGCCTCGCCATCCCACTGCTCCAGCAGTCCCATCACTTCGGTCGCGAAGTCGCCCTGGGCCTGGGATCGTTCGACTCGATCCCCACCGGAGAGCTTGCCGAGCATCGCCCGGAGATGCGACGAGATCGGTTCGCCATCGGCCTCCGCCACCGACTCCAGCAGCTGGAGCAGCAGCGTCGGGGGGACCTGCTCGAGGGTCTCGCGCATGAACCGACGTCGACTCGGTCGACTCGGTGCCGCCTCCATGACGCGGGTGGTGGTCGCATGCGAGAGCGCCGAGATCACCTCGACAAAGCGCTTCCTGGCGCCGCCCGGTGCTCGTTCACCGCGCGCATGGAGGGCGCTCGCGAACGAGGATAGTGCCTCGAAGACGCGGCGCGCGCCATCGGGCGTCGACGCGGCACGGTCGTTGATCGCCTCCGCGAGCGAGGCCGCGTTGGGCATCGCCTGTCCCTCGCCGAGCCGATGCCCGAAGGCGGCCTCGACCAGCCGGGCCCAGAAGATCTCGTCCAGCTCCTCGACCGTCGATCCCTCGTCGCCGAAGGCAAGCACATCGTAGACAAGCGGCTCCACGCGGACATGGGCCAGCTTGAGTCCGGTCCGTCCCACCACCTCGTCGGCATCGGGCGCACTGAGCGCGGCGAGCAGCGCGGTGACCTCGCCCAGGGCGATGCCGGGCGAGAATTGGATCGTCCCGATGTTGCGTCGATGCAGGCGTTGCCCGAACTGGCGAATCGCCGAGGGAATCGGCTCGATGGCCGTGCCGTCGAGGAGCACTGTGCGAGGTGTGAATCCGAGCGCGATCCCGCCCCGTCCCTCGAGGGTGTTCCCGAGTACCTCGGTGAGGCGTGCGGTCGCGTCGCGCACGAAGGCATGGCCTGCGGGATACATGCCGGACTTGCCGAGGGCATTGACGAACTCGCGGAGGACCGTGGCGACGTCGGGCGGGAGGGCATTGTCGTGCCGCGTGCTCATGTGCCCCCCCCCAGCCGCCACGGGACGGTCCGGGTCAGCGCCCCGATCACCCACATGGCATGCCCGTCGAACCAGTAGATCGCGGACTGCTCCCACTGGCGCGCGAGGGCGAGCACGCGCGAGCGAGGCCAGCCAAGCCCGACGCCCCGCTCACGGTGGGCGGAGTCCGGGTCGAGGCCGTCGACCGGCACGGCGGTCCCGGGAAGGGCCTGCCTGAACTGGTGCCATCGCCGGGCATTGGCCTCCGGATCAGCGCGCGTGCCACGGGGGTTCTCGGGGGTGACCAGTCCGAAGCAGCCGGGCAGGCCGGCCGCGAGGAAGGCCGCCTGGGCGCGCGGCCCGATCGGGCGAGCGAGGTCCACGCGCACGGGCTCGGTACCACGAAACTCGAGAATCGTGCGCGCATACGACGCCCAGCTCGGGTCGTCCTCGGGTCGCATCGGGACGCATCCCTCCGCCACCACCGGCGTCACGTCCTCATGTCGCCATGTTGTCGACCACCGCGGCGCCGAAGGCGCTGGTCGACAGCTTGGTGGCGTTCTCCATGAGGCGTTCGAAATCGTAGGTCACGCGACGCTGGCCGATGGTGCGCTCGAGTCCGGTGATGATCAGGTCGGCGGCCTCGTTCCAGCCGAGATAGCGGAGCATCATCTCGCCCGAGAGGATCACCGAGCCGGGGTTCACCTTGTCCTGGCCCGCGTACTTCGGCGCGGTGCCATGCGTGGCCTCGAAGACGGCATGCCCGGTGATGTAGTTGATGTTGGCACCCGGCGCGATGCCGATGCCGCCGACCTGGGCCGCGAGCGCATCGGAGAGGTAGTCGCCGTTGAGGTTGAGCGTGGCGATGACGTCGTAGTCACGCGGCCGCGTCAGCACCTGCTGCAGCATCGCGTCGGCGATCACGTCCTTGATGATGATCCCGTCCGGCGTGATCTGCCACGGGCCACCCTCGTGATCGACGGCGCCAAACTCCTCGCGGGCGAGCTCATAGCCCCAGTCACGGAAGCCACCCTCGGTGAACTTCATGATGTTGCCCTTGTGCACCAGCGTCACGCTCTGACGCTTCTGGACCCGGGCGTACTCGATGGCGGCACGGATCAGCCGCTTCGAGCCCTCCTCCGACACCGGCTTGATCCCGATGGCGCTGCTCTCGGGGAATCGGATGCTGGTGACCCCGAGCTCGTCCTGCAGGAAGGCGATCAACCGCGTGGCGGCATCGCTCCTGGCCTGATACTCGATGCCGGCGTAGATGTCCTCGGTGTTCTCGCGAAAGATCACCATGTCGACCGCACCAGGATCCTTGACCGGCGACGGCACCCCCTCGAACCAGCGCACCGGTCGGACACAGGCGTACAGATCGAGTTGCTGCCGGAGCGCGACATTGAGCGACCGGAAGCCCCCGCCGATCGGCGTCGTGAGCGGACCCTTGATCGCGACGAGATAGTGCCGCATCGCCGCGAGGGTGTCCTCGGGGAGCCATTCGTCGGTGAGCGCCTTGGCCTTCTCGCCGGCATAGACTTCAAACCACGCCAGGCGGCGCGCGCCACCATATGCCTTCGCCACCGCGGCGTCGAGGACATGCTGGGCGGCCTTCCAGATGTCGGGACCGATCCCATCGCCCTCGATGAATGGGATGATCGGGTCATTGGGGACTTGCAGCGTCCCCTGCGACAGGGTGATGGGCGTGCCCGTCGTCGGTGCGGCCAGCGTCGCGAAATCAGGAGTCTTGGTCATCCCTGAAATATAGCGCCACCCGCAGGAAACCGGCGCGGCGCTACCTTGAGCAGAGGATGACGACTCCCACGCAGCATACCGCTTCGCACCCGCTCACGCGCGGGGACCCACGGCTCCGGACAGCCGGCCAGCTGGTCCGATTGATCGAGGCCGTCTCACCGCGTGCCGCGACGGCGCTCGCGGATGCCCTCTTCTGTCGCACCACCAGGCGGCCACCGCGCCCGGACGAAGCCGTGTTCCTCGCGGAGGCGACACGCCAGACGATCCCGATCCTCGGCCAACGGATCGTCACCTATCGGTGGCCCGGCCCCGGACCGCGCGTCCTGCTGGCACATGGGTGGGCCAGCCACCCGGGGCGCTTCGCGCCGATGGCCCGGGTGCTCCGGGACGCGGGTGCCGACCTGGTGTCCTTCGATGCCCCGGGTCATGGTGCCTCGAGCGGCTGGCGTGCCTCGATGCCGGAGTTTGCGCGCACGATGCAGGTGGTCGCCGACCACGCCGGGCCGCTCGATGCGGTGATCGGTCACTCGCTGGGTGGTGCCGCCGCGATCTTCGCGGCGCGCCACGGCATGCCGGTCGATCGGCTGGTCACGGTGGCGACACCGGCCGCGGTGGGTGGTTGGCTCGATCAGTTGCGCGACGCGCTCGGACTCTCCGCCCGCGTCGATCGCCTGCTGCGCGAACGACTGATGCGCCGACTCAAGGTGAGCGAGGCGGAGATCGACCTGCCACGGGTCGCGCCGCATCTCCGCCAGACGGGGCTGGTGATCCACGATGCGGACGACCCGGATGTACCGGTCGCCGAAGCGGAACAGCTGGCCCGGGCATGGCCGTCGGCGTCACTGATCCGGACGCATGGCCTCGGGCACCGCGCGATCCTGCGCGACCCGGAGGTCATCCGAGCCGCGGTCCGGTTTGCAGTGGGCCCCTAGAACGGCTTGTAGATCGCGATCCAGGCGGCAAGGCCGCCGACGATCGGCAGCGAGATGAGCACCCACTTCGCCGCCGCCGGCCGACGGTAGGGGATCATCCCGATGAACGGCAACAGGATCCAGATGCCGAGCTTGGCATAGATCCAGCCTGGCAAACCACCCTGGGAAATCCCCAGTCGCGCCAGCATCCCGAACCCGCCGATCAGGATGATGAGCAGCGAGATGCCGTGCAGCGCCCCGACCAACGCACGCCCGACGTTGGTCTTCTTGGTGCCGCCGTTCATTGCATGCAACGCGATGCCACCGAGCACACTGAACAACATGAACATGCCCACGAGGTGGACGATCTTGTACACAGGATAGGAGATCATATGCACTGCTCCGACGGCACGAACGCCGTTCGTGAAGGGTCAAGCATCAGGTCGCCGCATCGGGCAGCGACGGGCGGTGATCAGGGCCGTTCGATCGGTACGCGGACCGCATTGCCCCATTCGGTCCACGAGCCATCATAATTGCGGACGCGGGGCCAGCCCAGCAATTCGTGCAAGACGAACCAGGTGTGGGACGACCGCTCACCGATGCGACAGTAGACCACCAACGCATCACCCGGCACCAACGACTGCTCATCGACATAGATCGCGCGGAGCTCGGCGGCGGTCCGGAAGAGGTGGGTCTCGGGATCGACCGCACGGGCCCACGGCACGCTCGCCGCACCGGGGATGTGTCCGCCGCGGAGCGCGCCCTCGTTCGGGTAGTCGGGCATGTGCATCCGCTCGCCCCGATACTCCTCCGGCGAGCGGACATCGACGAGCCGCTTTCCGGCCGCGACATGGGCGAGCACGTCCTCCTTGTAGGCGCGTATCGTCGCATCGTCGCGCGGCGGCACGGTGATGGTGCCGGCAGGCGCGGTGGGCGTCGCGGTCTCGAGCGGCCGACCCTCCTGGATCCACCGTGCCCGCCCCCCATCGAGGATCCGCAGGTTGTCGAGACCGAACAGCTTGAGCACCCAGTAGGCATAGCAGGCCCACCAGTTGTTCTTGTCGCCGTACAGCACGATGATCGTGTCGTCGTTGATCCTGCGATCGCGAAGCAGCTGCTGCATCGCAGTCGTGTCGATGTAGTCCCGGGTCACCTGATCGTTGAGATCCTCGATCCAGTCGAGCTTCTGCGCCCCCGGAATGTGCCCGGTCCGGTAGAGCAGCACATCCTCGTCGGACTCGAGGAGGCAGACCGCCGGATCATCAAGATGCGCGGCAACCCAGTCGCAATCGACGAGCACACCGGGATTGGTGTACCCGCGCTCGGCGATCGGGAGTGATGGAGTGTCAGCGGTCATGCGCGCTTCCTGGTCGAAGTGGGCGTCGGCATCACGGACCGAGCAAGTCGCCGAGGACCTTGTCGATCACCTCGACGACCCGACCCGAGACGATCCTGGCGAGGACATCGACAGTCTCGAGCGGCAGCGACTCGGGATGCTTCCGGTCCTTCTCGAACCGGACGATCTGGCCGAGCAGCACGGCGGCCATCGTCGGCTCGCCGGCGTCCGCTTCCTCCGCCTCCAGCTCCGCGACGGCCTGCTCGTAGTTCGAGCTCGGGACGGATGCAGCCCACGGCTCGTCGTCCGGCCCCGAATCGCCCTCCTCCAGCTCCTCCGGATCGGGCGTCGGCATCGGAATGATCGCGTACAGCTCACAGCGGAGTCCGGGATCCTCGGCCCGCGCGGCGAGCACGAGTTGCCGCGGCTCACCGAACACCCCGTGCTTCGCGAAGAACTCCGCCGTGCCCGGCGGCACCGCGCAGCGGGCCACCAACGTGCCGTCGAGAAACGTGCCGAGGCAGCGCATGCCATCCGGCACTCGCTCGTCCTCGATCTCGTGAACATCGAGCGGCACCGGTTGATCGGTCGTGGCGAGCACCGACCCCGGCATGTTCGGGTCGCGGGCGTCACCGCCCGGTTCAGCAATTTCATCCGACATCGGCGGTCTCCCCCCAGTTGGCCTGCAATCTACCATGACTCGGTTCGGGCTTATTCTTGTCCTCGTGAACGACAGCCCAGCCACCGCACCGTCTGCCATGCGACTCCGCCTCGCCGCCACCCTGCTCGGGTTGGGGCTGGTCGCGGCCGTCGTGGTGGCGCTCCCCGTCGCACCAACCGATCTCGATCGCCATCAGTTCCCGAAGGAGACGGTCCTTCACCTGGCCGTGCTCTCCGCGGCCGTGCTTGCCGGTCGCGGCATTCTCGATACCCTTCCGCGAGGGATCCGGATCCTCGTGGGCGGAATCGTCGCCTGGTCCTGCCTTGGCATCGCGGTTGCGCTCAATCCGTGGCTCGCCATCCGCGCCATCGGCCTCACCGCGACCGGGGCACTGGCGTTCGCGACCGCGCACTTCCTGAGTCGACACGGCCAGCGGCGCGTGCTGCTCACGCTGGCCGCCCTCGCCGCCCTGCTTGGCGTCGCGGGCGCCCTCGCACAGGCGTGGGGTGTGGATCACCGTGCCTTCGCCGACCTCCGGGCGCCCGGCGGCACCCTCGGCAATCGCAACTTCGTGGCGCACCTCGCCGCGATGGCGCTGCCCCTGGCCGTCATCGGCTTGCTCGCGGCCACGCGCCGTCATACTGTGGCAATGACGTCGGTCCTGACCACCATGATCGTCGTCGCCCTCGTCCTGACGCGCTCGCGCGCCGGGTGGCTTGCCGGACTCGGCGCGTTGTCGGCCGTGGCGGCCTGGCTGCTCCTGGTCCCGATCCCCTACCGGGACACCCTGCCACGGCGTCGCGTGCTGGTGGTGCCCGGCCTCGCACTCCTGGGGGTGGTGATCGCGCTCGCGATCCCCAACACGCTCGAATGGCGCTCCGATTCACCGTACACCGACACGCTCGGCAACCTCACCAACTACCGAGAAGGCTCGGGGCGCGGCCGACTCCTGCAGTACCAGCACACGCTCACGCTGGCGCTCCGCCATCCGGTTCTCGGCGTCGGGGCCGGCAACTGGCCGCTCCGCTACGGCGAGGTGGCGCCCTCGAACGACCCGAGCTGGGCCCGGAACGACGTGATCCCGCTCAACCCCTGGCCGAGCAGCGACTGGATGGCGCTGGTGAGCGAGCGCGGCCTCACCACACCGATCGCCGTCCTGCTGCTCGGGGCGGCACTCCTGCTCGTCGCGTTCCGACGGCGGAAGGACTCGGTCGAGCAGGCGCTCCGCGGGGCGGCCATGGCCGGGATCCTGGTCGGGGCGCTGGCCGCCGGGCTCTTCGATGCGGTGCTGCTGCTCGCCGTACCGCTCGGCTTCGTCGCGATCACTGTCGGGGCGTTGCTGCCGACGGCGGACGACACCCCCCCGCGTCCCGTCCCCGGCCTCGCGCGGCAGCTCCTCCTGGGGTTGGTCCTGGTCGGCACCGTGCGATCGCTGCAGCAGACTGCCGCCTATCTGGTTGCCGGGGGGGGGACAAGCCGGCGCGCACTCGAACGTGGCGCGCGCGTCGACCCGTTCAGCTTCCCGCTCCAGATCGAGTTGGCGAAGTCCGGGTCATGCCGGGTGGCGGCGCCTCATGCGCGCGCGGCGCTCCGGTTGGCACCGACATGGGCCAGCGCGCAGCGCGCCGCGAAGCGGTGCCGGTAGGTCAGAAAGAGAAACAGGGAAACAGCGAAACAGAGAGAAGGAGAGAAGTCATCCCGACCACGCGCCGCAGGCGCGCGTGGAGGGATCTGCACTTCGGTGCTGCGAGGTGCAGATCCCTCGACTTCGGCGGCTCCGCCGCCTGCGCTCGGGATGACTCTTCTCCCCTTCTCTCCTTCTCCCTGTTCAGGCTCCCCACTCGGCCCACGAGCCGTCGTAGATCGCGACCGGCGGTCCGACCACGTCGGGCGTCGCGGCACGGATCCGCTCGACCGCGAGCGCCAGCACGCAGGCGCTCACCCCGGAGCCGCAGCTGGCCACGATGCGCCGGGACAGGTCCAGTCCCTCATGGGCGAAACGGGTCGTCAGGTCCGGCACCCGACGCATCAGGCCGGTGGCCGGATCGGTGAAGTCATCAAAGGGCATGTTGCGGCTGCCGGGGACATGGCCGCGTCGGAGCCCGGGACGGGGCTCGTCGACCTCGCCCTTGAACCTGGCACTGCTTCGGCAATCGACCAGTTGGGCCGTCGTGGTGCCCTCGACGATCGCTTCGATATCCTGTCGTGACGCGACGAGGGCGCGGTCAACCGCCGGCAACGGATAGCCGGTACGGGATCGTCGCTGGAGCCCGACCTGCACCGGTCGCGTGTCCCCGGCCCACGCCCGAAATCCGCCGTCGAGCACCGAGACCGTCTTGTGCCCGAACACGCGGAAGGTCCACCACGCGCGTGCAGCGCTCAGGTTGGTGCCGCTGCCATCATAGATCACGACGCGGTGCTGCGGGCCGATGCCGAGCGTCTCGCAGGCAACGGCGAACCGATCGGCGGACGGCAGCATGTGCGGCAAGTCGCTCGCGGGATCGCTGATCATCTCGAGTCCCATGCGGACCGCACCGGGCACGTGCGCGATCCGGTATTCCGCATCGGCATCGCGACCGGCACTTGGCAGGTACCACGACGCGTCGATGATCGTGAGCTCGGGCATGCCAAGGGCGGCGGCCAGGTCGTGGGCCGAGACGAGTGGGGGCGGGCTAGATTGGAAGAGCGACACTGCTCACCTCGTTTGGGATGGATCTCGCATGATCTTCGACCGTCTCGTGGCACGCCTCAGTGCTGCACCACGCGACCTCAGACTCGACACACTGCTCGCCTACTCGGCCAAGTTGCCGGCACCGCCCGACGAGCTGGTCGGTGCGGCCGACCTCGAGGCGCATCGGGTGACGGAATGCCAGACCCCGGTCTTCCTCTGGCTTGGGCGCGCGCCTGATGGAACAGTAGCGATGCATGCCGATGTGCCGCGTGAATCACCAACCGTCCGGGGGTACGTCGGGCTGCTTCGCTCGAAGATCCACGGCGCGAGCCCCGCTGAGGTCGAATCGATCCCCGACGACCTGCTCGACCGCCTCGGACTCGGCGAGGCACTGGGGATGACACGGACCCAGGGTCTCACCGCCATTCTCGGACGCATCAAGCGGCTCGTTGCCGCCGGAGACTGAAATGTACGCCATCGCGCTGATTCGCTACCGGGCACCGCTCGAACAGATCGAGCAGGTCACCGCCACCCACCGCGCCTACCTTGCCTCGCTTGCCGATACCGGGGTACTCCTGGCCTCGGGGCCGCTCGAGCCGCGGACCGGCGGATTCCTGCTGCTCCGGGTGCCAGACGGCGACCCGACCGCGCTCGATCGGATCCGGGAGGGGGATCCCTACTGGCAGCAGGGGCTGGTCAACTACGAGCTCTCGGGGTGGAAGCCGGGGATCGGCGTCGCGGGACTCGACCGGATGGGCGCCTCCTAGGCCACTCCCTCCGGATCCGGTCGTGCAGAACCCGGCGGTCGATCGGCGCCGGGGCTCCTCCGCTCCGGCCGGTTCACCGGCCACCCAGACCGCCGTATCGTTGCCAACGTGTGACCTGACGCCCTTCAGGCCGGTCGATACTCGAGTGAGGCCGGCGCCGCGACGCGTGGCACGGTCCATGAAAGGGAAAGAGACCAGCGCCTCGGAGTGGGCCCGCTACCCCGGCAGGACCGACGAGGTGTGTCAACACGAAGCGTGGCGGATCGACACACGCCACACTGGACGGTCAGCATGTTCGGCGACGCGATGTTCGAGGAAGAGGACCGGATCCGCCGCGGCGGCGATGACGACGCCACGGGCGCGACGGGGGACGACGAGATGGAGGATGTGTTCGCGGCCGGTGGCCTCGACGAGCGCCTCAATCGCCGCCAGGCGATTGCCCAGTTGCTGCGCGAGGTCGGGGGCTGCTGAGCGAGAGGTGAGGTGTGAGTCCTGAGTCCTGAGTCCTGAGATCCGATTCGCCCGGTCCCTTCGTGGGAGAACGGGGTGTGCGACCTCAGGACACGCTTCTCACTCCTTGCCATTGCTCCGCCCCGGTACCTAACCTCCCGGCCGCCCTTCCGGCCCCCAACTCCACGACAGGGCATAGCAGAACGGCACGGTGAGGTCTTTCACCGTGCGACCTGTCGAAAGCTCACGGACTCGTATGTTCGTGAACGTGGTGCAGTAGGCCAGGAACCGGCTGTCGGGATCGAAGCTCTCTGAGAGAGTTGTCGGTCCGTCGAGATTCCGCGCGGTGAGCAAGAGGGTGTCGGTCCCGAGCCGGCGGTCGCGCAAGCGCAATTGGATGAACTCGACCTGACCCTCACCGACCACGGCGCTGTCCATCACGCTCCAGTGCGCGATCCACTGTCGGTTGAGTGAAACGGTCGGGATCCGGAAGAAATTGACAGGAACCAGGTTCCACACCGCGGTGTCACCCGTGGCCAATGCGTAGCTGCGGAAGTGTCCGCCCCTTCGGGAGAGCAACGTGTCGGCACCGAACCAGTCGAACTGGGTGGGGACCCGGTCGGCCTCCCGCTCGAGCGTGTCGAGTCTGCCGGTCGCAGGGTGGAGCAGCACCCAGACCGAACAGCATCCCGAGGTCTGGTGTCGTTCGAACACCACGGCTGACCCGTCCGGGGCCCATCTATGCTGAGCATCGACCGCGATCGTGAACGAGCTCGCCGACTCGCCGTAAATGGTCACCTGTCCGGTGGCCGCATCAAGCACAAACGTCTCCGGGAACAACCCGCCCAACTTGGCATCCCCACTCATATCGCCGTCGATCGGGGAGACGAATTTGTCCTGCAGTGAGTATCGGGGGTCCGGTTCGAAAGGGGGCTGGAGTTCCAGTACTTCCACGACCCCTGTCTCTGCATTCACTCGTGCTGGCGGCTCGTAGTTCAGGCCGGTCGCGAAGTAAATCCATCCTTTGGGGCCCTCACTGCCCGACGGGGGACTCGGTTGAGTCCCCAGGCACCCCGCAACCATCGCAGCGATAGTGACCAGCCAAGCAAGCTTCACTGCTCACCCGAGGGTGGACAGTTTTCGACAGCATTGGTCGAGCCGCCGCCCGCCTTGCCGCCCTGGAGTGCCTCACCACCCTCGGTGCAAACCGGGATGTCCTGCTGATGCCAGTAGGGAGGTGCCGCGCTGAACTGGACACGGAACCGAAGGGTGTATGACCCAGCCCCGACATTGAGCGTTGCGTACTGTCCGTAGGTGGAGAAGGTCGTGTCGGGATCGATCCCTGTGGTACGGCTGTCGTCGACCTGCCAGAAGATCTGCGTGCTCGCATCCCCGATGTGGGCCTGAAAAATGTGGCTCCCGGGAGTCGTGATCGGAGTCTGGTCGGACGTCACCACGTATGCCGGGGGCGGTGGTGGCGGTGCCGCAACCACGGTGAGCGGAATCGAATCGCCCCGCTCCTTGAATGGAAGCCACCAGCGGGTCTTCGTCGAGGGAGCACCGGATGGTTTCGCCCGTGCCCACGCCGTGCCCGGCGACACGCCGCGGAAGCGACCAGCACTCAGGTAGGCCAGGAACGTCGAGTTTGAGCTGCTGTAAGTAACGCTCCCGTTGGTGGGCTTGGCGATCGGGATATGTCCGCTCGCCGCCATTTGGGCCGGCATGCCACCGCCACCGAAGCCGCCGGAGTAGAAAGTGTCTGCGACGACCTGCACCGTGTCGACCGTGCTGAGCGAATTCGTGTCAGCCTTGATCCGGACATGCATGTAGACGGAATCACGCCAGAAGTTGCCCGGATCGGTGACCGTGCTCTCGAGATTCCGGTAGGCAAGGACCACACCCTCGGCTTCGTGAACACAAACCTGGTCATTGATCACCCGGACGAACTTGTCGAGATAGGCGACGCAGTGTGTGGTCAGGCCCTGTTCGAAGCGATCCGGGACCTTCTCGACATCTTCACTCCAGCCGAGGATCCCGACCAGCTCCTGGCGGAGGGCGGCGCCCCAGGAGCCGGTACTGGCGTTCTGGTCGCAATCTGTCGATCCGGTGATCACGATCCAGGTGAGGTTGTCACCATCGAAGGTACCGCAGTACTTGTCGGTGCTCGTGGTCCCAGCATTGGAAACTAGGACGTCCCCGGCGGAGAGGTTGACGGCGAAGCGTGGTGCTGAGGCGTCCTCCTCGAGATACTGATTCCAGTCATCACGTGCCGCATTCGCCGAGCTGAGCTGGTTGGCGGGCACCTTCAGCGTGATCGTCTGGCCGGCGTTCCAACAGTTCTTGCGGAAGAGGTAGCTGTTCTCGGTGGTGCAGATCGCACCGCTGCCATAGGATGCGTGGACCACGGGTGCGCTGGGTTGTTCGAGCGGGAGCGTCGTGTCAAGACTGCCGCAGGCCACGGCGACAATCAGCAGCGTCAGGACAACGGGACGGCGGGCCGGCGGGCCGGCGGGCCGACGGGGCGAAGCCAGCATCGGAACCTCACGTCGGGGGAAGCGGAGCGACCTACCGTTACCAGTATCAGGCCAAGGACCGGAGGCGTCAAGACCGACCGCGGCTCGACGATCTCGACCGCGAGCTGACGCTCGCGGCTAAGGGGTTTTCCGCGCGTGCCGTGCGCCGACCAGCTCCTCGCCCGGATTTACATACCGATCGATCGCCTGCGCGTACTGCCGCTCGTAGAGCGCGCGGTAGCGTCCGCCCGGATGCTCGACCAGTTCCTCGTGCGTCCCCCGCTCTGCAATCTCGCCATCCTCCAGCACCAGGATCTGATCGGCCGAGGTGATGGTCGAGAGCCGGTGCGCAATCACGAACGTGGTGCGGCCGCTCCGGAGCCTGGCCAATCCCTCCTGGATCAACGACTCGCTCTCCGAGTCGAGTGACGAGGTCGCCTCGTCGAGAATCAGCACCGCCGGATCGGCCAGGATCGCCCGCGCAATCGCCACCCGCTGACGCTGACCGCCCGAGAGGCGCACCCCGCGCTCACCCACCACGGTCTGGTACCCCAGCTCGAACCGCAGCGTGAACTCGTCGCAGTGCGCCACGCGCGCGGCCTCGAGCACTTCGGCGTCGGTCGCGTCGGGCCGGGCGAAGCGGATGTTCTCGAGCACCGTGCCGTCGAACAGGAAGTTGTCCTGCAACACGATGCCGAGCGTGCTGCGATAGTCACGGAGCCGGAGCTCGCCGAGGTCACGACCGTCGACCAGGATCCGCCCGCTGTCGGGATGGTTGAACGCCATCACCAGCGAGACCAGCGTGCTCTTCCCCGAGCCGCTCGACCCGACCAGCGCGGTGGTGCTGCCGGCCGGTGCATCGAACGAGATGTGCTTGAGCACCGGCGTCCCTTCCTCGTAGCTGAAGGTCACGTCCTCGAAGGTGATATGCCCCTCGACCGCGCCGACCGGCGCCTTGGCAAGGTCGCCGTCGTCCTCGCCCGCGATATCGCGCAACTCGCGAATCCGATCCAGCCCGGCGAATGCCTCCGTGATCTGGGTGCCGATCGCGGCGATCTGGACCAGCGGGGCCGCCACGAGTCCGGTGAAGAAGATGTAGGTCACGAAGTCACCGAGTGTCATCTGGCCACCGATGATGGCGCGCCCGCCGACCACGATCAGCAGCGTGCCGATGGTGCCGACCACCACCGTGGAGAGCGCCGCCGTGCCCGAGACGCCGGTCATCGAGGTGGCCACGTTCCGGAGCAACCGATGCACGCCGCGTGAGAACTCGAGCCGCTCGCGACGCTCGGCCGTGTAGGCCTTCACCACCCGGATGCCCGAGATGCTCTCGACCAACCGGCCGGTGACCTCCGCATTGATCTTGCCGCGCTCGCGAAAGATCGGCCGGAGCTTCGAGAAGGCGAATGCCATCCCCCCGGCGAAGAGCAGCAGCAGCGTGATGGTGACCAGGGTGAGTTGCAGGTTGAGATAGAGCAGCACCACGAGACCGACAGCGGCCGTGAACAGCCCGCCCACGAGCTGGACCAGCCCGCTGCCGACCAGGTTCCGGATCCCCTCCGCGTCGCTCATCACGCGCGACACCAGGATGCCGGTCTGGGTGGCATCGAAGGTGCGGATCGGCAGGCGCATCAGGTGCGACTGCACCGTGCGCCGCATCTCGGTGATCGCCCGCTGCGCCGCGACGCCCAGGATCTGGGAGAGCGCGAACGACGTCGACGCCTGGACGATGGTCGCCCCCGCCACCGCGACGGCGATCAACGTCAGCATCTCGAGATTCTTGTGTGGAATCACATTGTCGATCAGGAACTTCGATGACCCCGGGAGCACCAGCCCGGCGGCTCGGTTGACCAGCATCAGGGCGAAGCCGATGCCGAGCCGCTTCCGATGCAGCCAGACCAGCTCGCGCGCCTCACGCCACGCCGCCTCGCGCGTGACTTTCCGCTTGCCCTCCGTGAGAGCGCCGAGGCTCCGTCCCTTCCCCTCGCCGGTCAGTGGCCGACCTGACATGGCGATCCCGCGTCCAGTGAGTCCTGATGTCATCCCGGAAAACTAACCGAGACCGCCAGCGGTGGGCTCAGGGTCGATATCGCCATGCCCCGCCGCGGCCGGTGATATCCTGCCCGTAGCCACCGGTGATCAGGGCACCACCGTCAGGCAGTGGAGCGACCGCGGAAAAGAGTCCCGGGAGCCGCGGCTCGCCGGCCACGATCGCGGACATGCCCACGTCGGGATCGTAGACCTCGGCCCGATCGGCGCCACCGGCGAGCAGCACGCGCCCGTCACCCAGCAGGATCGTGGTTCCCGCGTGCTTGTATCGGGTGCGCAGCATCGGTGGCAACGCCTCAAAGCGCCCGGTAGTGGGGTCGTACCGCTCAACCGTGTTGTACTGCCCGCGACTGTCGCGCCGATCGGCCCCGCCCGTCACCAGCACGCGGCCGTCGGCGAGCAGCACGGCATCGTGCTTGTGCCGCGGCGTGCCCATGTCCCCCGTCGCGGTGAATTGTCCGGTCGTGGGGTCGTACAATTCGGCGCTTGCGTAGAGCACCATGTCATCACGACGGCCAGCGTGTCCCCCCATCACCAGGACCCGCCCGTCCGCGAGCCGTACTGCGACGTGACTCTCGCGCGGCACGGCCATGCTGCCGGTCGGCGTGAAGCGATCGGTCGCGGGATCGTAGATCTCGGCACTCCGGAGGAAGCGCCATCCTGTCCCGACCCCGCCCAGGAGCAGCAGTCGGCCATCCGCCAGCTGAACCGCTCGGTGACCGGCCCGGGCCATGGTCATCGTGCCGGCCTCGTGCCAGCTGTCGGTCGCGGGATCGAACCGCTCCGCACTCTGGAGATAGCTGCCGTCGGTGCCGTACCCACCGGTCACGAGCACCGTGCCGTCGGCAAGCCTCGTCGCGGTGTGGCTCGAGCGCGGCACACGCGGGCTCGGCACCTCCGAGAAGGTGTCGGCGCCCGTGTCATACCGTTCCACCGTCGCGGAGGCCACTGGCCCCATCCCGCCAACGATCAATACCCGCCCATCCCCGAGCAGGGTGGCGGTGTGCGCGGCGCGTGACTGGTGCATCGAGGCCACAGCCTGCAGCGTGCCATCAATCGCGAGGGCCGACTCGGCGTGGGCCGGAACGGCGGCCTTCTCGTCTCCAGGGCGAGCTGCGCCGCCTGCACCGATGGTGAGCAGGAGCGGAAAGGACCGCCGGATGGAGTGGCACATCAATCGGCCCGCATGGACAGCAGCGCATTCTCGATCTCGCGGTCGTTGACGCGCCGCGGCATCGGGTTGCCAAGGATCGGCCGGGTCTTCGCGATATCGACCCTCACGGTGCCGGATCGATCGATCCGCACCAGCGCCTCTGCCGCGCCGTGTTCACCGGCCACGCCCTGCTCGACGCCGAGCACGAGTACGCGCGGACCGCGTGCGGTGCCGCCATCGGGGACACGGTAGTGCGAGTCGTCGACGCGCTCGAGTCGGAGGACACGCTCCCCGCGCTGATTGTCGTTCCAGGTGTAGGCCGTCCCGTAGACCCGGATCTCATCGGCTTCGGTATGGAAATGGGCCTCGATCGTCGCCAGCACGCCGGCCGGCTGTCCTGTGGTGGTGACCTCGATGCTCGGCGGCCCGGCGGCGACCGAGGCGCCGGCGGTGATCGCGACACGCAGGACGGTCTTGGCGAACATGATCCCTCCGCTGGTGAGTGGGTCGATCCGTACCAGTCAGATGCCGGTTGACACGGTCGCGTTGAGCGTGCCCTTGAAACTGCGCACGGTGATCGTGCCGCCAGCGGGCCGGGGCTCGAGCAACCGCGGGTCGATGACCGCATCGGGCAGGGTGGTGACCACCCGCGGGAGCATCTCGCCCCGCGCGGAGATCCGGATCGGGCCACTGTGGGAGCTCAATTCCATGCGGTCACCGGTCGCGAGGCCGGCGAGGAACCAGATCTCCCCGCCGACGGTCTCGATCCGCCCGGAGACGCGTGGGCCACCGCCACGAGCGGCCGGCGGCCCGCTCAGCGTCACGCGTCCCCCGATCATCGAGATGTCGAGGCTGCCCGTCATCGCGTCGAGTGCCACCGCCCCTGCCCCGCCACGGATCCGGGTGACCCCCGCGACCCGCGCCAGCGACATCGGTCCATCGATCGACTCGAGGGTCGTGACCCCCGAGACCTCGCGCACGTTGATCCCCCCCCCGACTTGCAGCACGTCGAGCTCGCCGGTGAGACCCTCGACCTGGACGGCCGCGGTGGTCGACTTGATCCAGAGCCGGGCCCCGCGCGGCACGTACACGCGCATCTGGGCGCTCGCCATCGGCGTGAGTTTCAGGTCACGCCGTTCGATCGCGACCTTCATCGCCGACCGGCTGCCGCCGGTGATCAGCTGGGTCATTGCGTCGGGGGTGGCGCGCACCTCGACCGAGTCACGGTCCCAGCCGTGCACCTCGATCATCCCATCCGGCACCCAGATCCGGATCGCGACGGTGGGATCCACGGCCGTGCCACGCACCACGCGCTGCTGCGCGGTGAGGGGCAAGGTGACGTAGGCCAGAGCGACGAGTGCGCCCACGAGCGCGCCACGCACGGACCGGATCATGATTCGAACTCCTCGACAAGCGTGAGTAGCGATCGACGCTGCGACGCGAGGCGTGCCAATGCGTCCTCGAGACCGGGATCACCGGGCGCCGCGGCGAGTGCCGAGGTGAGCTCCGCCTCGGCGGCGTCCAGCATGGCGAGCGGCTGGGCGGCATGGGCCCGGGCCAGCGCCGCGGTGGCCGCCGCCTCGCGGGCGGCCTGTGCCGGCTTCTTGGCGGGTGTCAGGACCAGCACGGCAATTCCCACCCCCGCAGCGATCGCGACCGGCATCCACCAGTGTCGCCGCAACCCGCGTCGCCGCCGGACTGGCAACGCGGCCAGCACGCGGGAACGGATCCCGATCGGGGGGGGGAGTTCGCGCGGGAGCGTCACCGAGAGTCGGGTGGCCGCCTCGAGGACCGCACCGCATGGCTCGCAACTGCCGGCATGCGCCTCGAACGCCTCGGCCTCCGGGGTCGGCAGCTGGCCCGCGAGGTAGGCCTCCCGCTCGGCATCGGACGGATGGTGGGTCGTCATGCGAGCACCTCCCGCAGCAGGCGGCGGGCGCGGAAGAGATGACTTCGGCAGGTCCCGACCGGGATCTCGAGCAGGCCGGCGATCTCCTGATGCGGATAGCCCTCGACGTCGTGGAGCACGAACACCTCACGCAGCAGGGGCGACAGGGTGCCCATCGCCTGTTCAAGGTCGATCCGGAGTCCCGAATCGGGGGGGCGTTGGATCGGCTCGCTCGCGCCGCCCTGGATGTCATCGGCGAGCTCCACGCGCTGCCGGCGACGCCGGTCGGCTCGGGTCGCCTGCAGGACCACGTTCACGGTCAGCCGATGCACCCAGGTCGAGAACGCCGCTTCCTCCCGGAACGTCCCGAGCTTCTCCCAGACCCGGAGGAAGACGTCCTGCACCAGCTCGGCCGCCCGGGCGGGATCGGCCGTCATCCGGAGGCAGAGGGCGTAGACCCGGCCGGCATGGTCGTCGTAGAGCGTCGCAAAGGCCGCCGCATCGCCATTCCTGGCCTGCTCGAGCGTACTCGGGATCTGGAGACCCTCCGGCTGATCGGGATGACTGGTGAGCGATCGGATCGTGGCACATGACTGGGATGCCGGCCAGGGCCCGGGCGTTGAAGGCGAGAAAGCGAGAAGGCGAGAAGGCGAGACGGAGAGGGTGGTGACGCAGGACGACGGTCGGCGTTAAGACCGGTTGCCATGCGGGTTTCCGCGCTCAACGTCCATCGGGCGATCACCGTATCGGGTCCATGGTGCGACCCGGTGATTGCCGGTCTCGTACCGGTGGACCCGATCCCGGGACTCAAAGATGGCGATGCCAAGCCTTGCCCGCCTCCCGGGACTTGCCAGTGTGCTCCTCGCGCTGGCCCTCGTCCGACCGGTGGCCGCCCAGACCGGCAGCACGGTCGATGTGATCACTGGCACGATCATGGACTCGGCCGGTGCCCCGGTTGCCGGCGCGACGGTCGAGGCCTATGCCATCGAGAGTCAGGTCACTCGCAAGACCACCACCAACGACAAGGGTCGTTACACGATCTTCTTCAATGATGGCGGTGGACAGTACCGCCTGACGGTCACCATGATCGGCAAGCAGCCCTTTGTTGCCAATATCACCCGACAGGCCGATGACGATCGCATCATGGTCGATGTGAAGATGACCGGTCGACCGGTGGTCCTGCAGGATATCGTCGCCACCGCCGGGCGCGCCCCGCTGCGAGGACGCGAGGCACCGACCCCCGGCAGTACCGAGCGCGCCTTCACGGGTGAACAGGCGCTTCGGCTCCCGATCGACGCGTCGGACCTCACGGCGTTGGCGGCGCTGGTTCCCGGCGTGATCGTCACGGCCGGCACCGACTCGACCGCGGCCCAGTTCTCGATCGCCGGACAGAGTGGCACCTCGAACAACTATACCGTGGATGGTCTCTCGTTCGGCGGCGATGCGCTGCCCCAGGATGCGATCCGTGGCACCCGGGTCATCACGAGTACCTATGATGTGGCCCGCGGCCAGTTCTCCGGTGGGCTCGTGGCGGCGAGCAGCCGCGGCGGCACCAACGTCGTGCAGGGGTCGATGAGCGGCAACCTGCGGGACGACACGTTCTCGCTCGGCGGCACGGCAGGTGATGCCTTCAATCAGGGGCAGTCCAGCCAGCGCCTCGGGTTCGGGCTCGGCGGGCCGATTGTCCGCGACCAGTTCTTCGTGTTCGGCTCCTTCCAGGTCGACGCCTCCCAGGCACCGATCGCCTCGCTTTCCTCCGCGAGCACGGCCTCGATCGACCGTCTCGGTGTCTCGCCCGACTCCGTGGCCCGGTTTGTCGACCTGGTGAACGCGACCGGCCTGACCGGCCGTGCCGGCACGATCGACCCGACCCGCAGCAACGACCGGTATACCGGCCTGGTGCGCCTCGACTGGAACCTCGCCGACCGCCACTCGTTCACCCTGCGCGGCGACCTGCGGCTCAACGGGACCGAGCCGAACCGGATCGGCAGTACCTCGCTGGCCCAGGTCGGCGGCACCACCGATGGTACGGGGGGGGGGCTGGCCCTGAGCATCGCTTCCCGCGTCGGGGTCGGCGTGACCAATGAATTCCGGGCCGGCTACACCACGGACCAGAGCAGCTCCTCGCCATTCATCCTCGCCCCGAGCGGCCGCGTGCTCAACATCTCCGGCCGCGGTGATGGCACGTTCGCCTCGACGATGCTCGGCTTCGGCGGGAACAGCGGCCTGCCCCAGGAGACGCAGAACCGGGGCGTCGAGATCACGGAGGAGATCTCGTTCTTCTCGCCGTCGGCCGCCCACCGCTACCGCCTGGGGACCCTGTTCAACACGCAGTCGTTCTCGCAGGACGTGACCACGAATCGCTTCGGCACCTACAGCTACCAGAGCCTCGCCGCCTTCGAGGCGAACACGCCGTCGCAGTTCACGCGCACCCTGTCGCCGACGGTGCGCGAGGGCCGGAGCAACAACTCGGCGCTCTACCTGAGCGACGTCTGGCGTCCGTCGTCGAACCTGCAGCTCACACTTGGCGGCCGAGTGGAGCACTCGTGGTTTGGTGGGGCGCCGGAGCGGAACGCGGCCGTCGAACAGGCGTTCGGCGTGCGCACCGACCTGCTGCCGACCGAGACCTACTTCACGCCCCGCGTCGGCTTCTCCTATTCGCTCGCGGCCGCCGAGCAGCGTGGCCAGAGCCAGCGTGGCTTCGCGCCACCCCGCCTGACCATCCGCGGTGGCGCGGGACTCTTCCGCGGCACGATGCCGTCGACGATTCCGGGCACCGCACAGGCGCAGTCGGGCCTGATCAACACCGAGTCGCAGTTGATCTGCGTCGGCAGCGCCGTGCCAGTACCGACGTGGGGCGATTACGGTGTCGAGACATCGGGCATCCCGACCTCGTGCAACGGGTTGCCTACGCCGGCAAACGTCGGTGTGCCCAACATCACCACATATGCCGCGGACTACGGTGCTGCCAAGACCTGGCGCGCCTCGCTCGGCGCGAGCAAGCGCTTCTGGAACACGTGGAGCCTCAACGTCGACGCGTCGTACGTTCGCGGCCTCGACCAGTCGGCCTCACGCGATCTCAACCTCAACACCACGCCAGTCTTCACGCTGGCCGGCGAGGACAACCGGCCGGTCTATGCCGACCCCGCCCAGATCGTTGCCCCGAGTGGTGCCGTGCCGCTGGCCGCGAGCCGGGTGAACAGTGAATTCGGCCGAGTGAACGCCGTCTTCTCCGGGCTGGAGAACAAGACCACGCAGGTCACGGCCTCGATCTCGACGTTCCTCCGGCGCGGTGCGACCATCAACCTGAGCTACACCTACCAGAAGTCCAGTGACCAGGGCGGATCCGGCGGGGGAGGCGGTGGCTTCGGGGGGGGCGCGGCGGGCTCGGTGGCGGGTTCTCCGCGGGCGGGTCGGTAGCCACGCCGGGTGACCCGAACCGGTTCCCCTGGGCCGATGCCAGTCGGACCCACAACATCCAGGCGAACATCTCGTGGCCGTTCACCCAGGCCCTCGAGGTCTCGCTGGTCGGCCGCATGACGTCCGGGAGTCACTATACCCCGCTCGTCCAGGGCGACGTGAACGGCGACGGGTCGGCCCGGAACGATATCGCCTTCATCTACGATCCGGCCACGGCTGCGGACCCCGCCGTTGCCGCGGCGATGGGCCGGCTGCTCGGCAGCCTCGACGGCAACGCCCGCGAGTGTCTCGCCTCGCAACTCGGTGGGATCGCGTCGCGCAACAGCTGTGTCGGGCCGTGGCAGCCCTCCCTCGATCTCCAGCTCAACTGGCGCCCGGGGATGTTCGACAACCGGATGGCGCTCTCGTTCTCGACCGTCAATCTGCTCGGTGGTCTCGATGAGTTGTTTCATGGCGCCGACGACCTGTCGGGGTGGGGCCTCAATCGCAACCCGGACGCCACCCTGCTCCAGGTCACGGGGTTCGACCCGAAGAGCCGTGAGTTCCAGTACAGCGTGAACGAGCGATTTGGCGCGACCGGCGCGAACGCCAACGCGGTGCGCGCGCCATTCCAGGTCGCGCTCCAGATGCGGTACTCGATCGGTCAGGATCGCGGTCGTGACATTCGGCGCAACTTCTTCGGTGGCCAGGGCGCCCAGCCCGTCTCGCTGGTGGCACAGATGAAGGGTCGACTTGACTCGATCTCGCCGAACCCGGCGCGGGAGGCGTTGCTGCGCCGGGACTCGCTGGCACTCGACGCCCGTCAGGTCGTTGCACTGCAGTTGCTGGTCGACAGCAGCGAGGCGCGCCTCAGGCCGGCGCTCGATTCGCTCAATGCGGAGATCGAGCGGGGCGGCACCAACCCCGACATCCAGAAGATCTTCCCGCTGTTCAACGAGGTCCAGCGGATCGCCCGCACCGACCGCGACAGCGCGGTGGTCGCGACACGGCGGATCCTGAGTGAGGCCCAGTGGGCACTACTCCCTGAATGGGTCCGGAACCCGACCCAGGGCAATCCGTTCTTCGGAGGCGGCCGTGGCGGTCAGCCGGGCGCTGGAGGAGCAGGCGGCCGCCCCGGCGGCGGCCGCGGACGGCCGTAGGGTAGAAGGCGAGAAGGCGGCCGAGTCGCGGGCGTCAGCCCGCGGTTTGGTTCGCGGCGCGCGGAGCCACGATCTCGACCGCGAGCTGACGCTCGCGGCTAAACTAGAATTCCACGCTCATCCCGGCGTGCAGCCGCCAGTGGCTGAGCGCCACCTCGGGGCGGGCGAGGATCAACCGGTCGGCGAGCTCGTCGTATCCGAAGCTGTGCTGGTCAGGGAACGGGGCGCGACCGGAGATCGTGTAGTCGGCCCCGGCGGCGGCACCGAGGGCGGTACCGCGGATCCCGCGGTAGAGCGGCAGCGTGGCGACCACGCCGCCCTTGAGGGCGGCGGCGTACTCCGAACTCGAGACCGCGACACTCCGGGCCTGCTCGTTGACCGTGAACAGGCCGGTGAGATCGACGATCACCCGCGTGAAACCCGGCATCACTGACGCCCCGAGGGAGAGCGGGCCGATCGCGTGCTCGATCCGCGGCCCCACCCCGACGAAGGTCAAGGTGGAGCGCAGGTCCACCGTCAGGTCGCTCACCGGAGGCTGGATCGGGACGCGGACCTGTCTCGCGGGGAGGGTGAGCACCGAGAACTCGGCCCCGATCCCGAGCGGCGAGGTGCGCGACAACGGCAATGCGAGCCAGCCAAGGAAGCCATTCGCCGGACCGGCCACGCGGGCAAACGCACCGGTCGGCGTCGCCCGCGCAAACTCGACGCCGAACCGGAGCGGGGTCTTGCCCTGGGCCACGAGCGCCATCGGGAGGGCAAGCCACAGCAACGTCCCCCCCCCAATGCGACAGCCGAGTCGCATGACTACTTCACGCGCTCCATGTAGAGGCGTTCCCGCGGATTGACCCGGATCCGCTCGCCGGACTCGACGAACTCCGGCACGTTCACGGTCACCCCGTTGCTCAGCACCGCCGGCTTCGAGCTGGCGTTCTTGGTCGCGGTCTTCATCGCCGGGGCCGTCTCGACAATCTCCATCTCCATCGAGGAGGGCAGCGTGAACGAGATCGGACGGCCCTCGAGCCAGACCACATCGAGGGACATCTCGGGGAGCATCCAGGGCGCGTCGTCCCCGAGCAGCTCGGCGTCGAGCATGAACTGCTCGTAGGTCTCGGTGTCCATGACGTGCACACCGGCGCCATCGGTATAGAGCACCTGCATCGTCTTGGTGTCGAGGCGGGCCTCCTCCACGGTCTCGGTGGCGCTGAAGCGATGGTCGAGCGAGGATCCCGAGGCCAGGTTGCGGAGCCGCACCTGCACGAACGCGCGGAGGTTGCCCGGGGTGCGGTGGGTGAATTCCATGACGAGGTGCGGCTTCCCCTCGTAGTAGATCACATTGCCCTTGCGGATATCATTGGCTTTCATCGCTCACAACACTCCATCGGAAGGTCCGGGGCCGACAGGAGGCCGACCGCGGGCCAAAGTTCGACCGATGGGGCCGTCAGGACAAGCGGGCCGGTGACTCCCGGAGGGCCGCGAGCAGTTCGCGACGCGAAAAGGGCTTGTAGAGCACCGCTGCCACGGGTGATTGCAGCGGTGGCACCGCTTCGGGAGCCCGGCCCGTCATCAGGACGATGCGCAGGTGGGGGTGCGTCTGGTGGAGCTGCGCGGCCAGCTCGACCCCACTCGTCCCCGGCATCCCGATATCGGTGATCACGGTCCCGATGCAGCACCCTGCCACGTCATCGAGGATCCGGATCGCCTCCGTCGCCGTGGCGGCCTCGAGTGTCCCGTGACCGGCACGCTTGAGCGACCGGGTGGTGACCGAGCGCACCCATTCGTCGTCGTCGACGACCAGGATCGCCGCCGAGTTCCGGTCCCCGGCGACGTCGGGGTCCGCCTCGACCCCGAGCACTTCAGGAAGCCAGAATCCGAATCGGCTGCCGGTGCCCGGTGCGCTCGCCACCACGACCTGACCACCCAGCTGCCGGGCGATCCCGTACACCGTGGCCAGCCCGAGCCCCGAGCCGAGTCCGGGGGCCTTGGTCGTGAAGAACGGCTCGAAGATCCGCGCCAGCATCGCCTCATCCATCCCGACGCCCGTGTCGCTGATCTCGAGCACGACCCAGGCGCCGGCGGGCAGGCTGCCGAACCGGTGCGGCATGGCCTGGTCGAGCCGGTCCCGCCGGACGGTGACCGTGAGTGTCCCCCCCCCAGGCATCGCATCCCGCGCGTTGACGGTGAGGTGGAAGGCGACCTGCTCCAATTGACCCGTGGCGACAGCGGCCCAGGCCGCCTCGTCGATCGCGGGGGCCATCACCGCGACCCCATCGCCGGCGAGTCGCCGGAGGAGTGGCAGCATCTCCGCGATGGCCCCACCGACCGGACGCGGCTGGGCGTGCAGGGCCAGCGGGCGACTGATCGCCTCCAGCTGACGCGCGATCATTGCCACGCGCTTGAGCGTCGAGGCCGCCTCGGCCAGCCGGTCCTCCGGCACGCCACTCGTCAAGGCGACGTCAATGGTGGACGCCGCATCCTCGACGAGTTCGGCCACATCATGCGACAGGCCCTGCGCGACCCGGGTCACGGCCCCCATCTTCTCCATGTGCCGGAACCCCGCTCCGCTTTCCTCCACGACGTCCACGCTCACCCGGACTCCCATCATGCGAAGTGATGCGCACCGAGGGGGGCGGCACGACATCGAACATGCTCGACAGGTGCAAGCGATGGGCCGCAACGGGCCGGATCACAAGTCGTTGTCATTGCACGACTTGCACGATGGCCGAATCCGGAATCGGCCCCAGCGGCCCAGAGTGTGGTATCCGAGCGACGCTCGGCTGCGACAGTTTGGTCAGCGCTCCAGCGCGCGCGGGACGGCCGATGTCGTGTCGCCGAATCGGTCGGTGACCTCGACACGGACCGGCCCGCTGGCCTCGTCGACGGTGCAATGAAAGAGATGATCGGTGGCGAGCGGTTCGGCCCACGGGTGCTTGGGTGGCAGTTCCGGACCGGTATGAAGCCGGATCGAGAGGGGATCCTTCCCGAGTTCCCGCGTCATCAGCCCCCGACGGTCGGCGCCGGCATACCAGGTCACCGTGGCCAGCGGGTCCCAGTCCCAGACATTCGCAATGATCTGTGTGGGCCGAGCGGGGTCGCTCCCGGCCGGATACACCCGGAGCCGTTCATCGGCCGGGCGACCGGTGGCCTGATAGCGCCAGCGCAGGTGCTCGCCATTGACCTCGTAGACCGCGAAGCCGGAGGGCGTGCCATCCGCGCAGATCGGCCCGGTCCACCACGCCCCACAGGCGGTCGCGACGTTGTGTTCGTGAGCCCGGGGCCCGTGATCCTGGTGTTCCATCTCGTGGGTGTGCCCGGTGATCACCTGGGCCCGGAACGGCTCCAGCAGTCGCCAGAGCGCCTCGGGATTGGTGGTGCCCATCGGCGCATCCTTGTAGAACGGATTCCGGGCGACCGTGGTGGTGGTGAGCGGGATATGCACGAACACCACCACCAGCGCACCGCGCTCGACCAGCGCGAGGTCGGCCGCGAGCCAATCGAGTTGCTCCTGCACGAAGTGGCCGGTGTAGTCGGTGCCGTGCCAGAGCACGTTGTTGAGCGCCACGTAGTGCACGGCGCCCCGATTGAACGAGTACCAGGTCGGACCGAAGTGCCGCGAGAAGGTCCGGGTGCTGCCGTGGAATGCATCCTTGGTGAGGTCGAGATCGTGGTTGCCGACCACCTGGGCGAATGGCAACCCGGTGCGCAAGACGGCCCGCTCATATTCCGGGTAGAGTGACAGGTCATCCCAGAGGATGTCCCCCACCGTCACACCGAACGCCGCACGCCCATCCAGCGACGCGATCGCCTGCTGCACCGCAGGGACGGTCGTGGCGTGGAACGCCGCCATGTCCTCCCGATCGAGTGTCTGCGGGTCGGTGAGCGCCACGAATCCGTGACGCTCATCCGACCCCGGCAGTCGATCGAGTCGAAAATCGATGGGCGCATCGACCCGGATCGGGAGATGCTGTGCCATCGTGCCCGATGCCGTGAGCGGAAAGGCGTAGTTGGCCGGAGTGCTGACGAACACCCCCGGCATCGCCGGATCCGCCTCCAGTTGGTAGCGACCGTCCTTGTCGGTCACGGCTACCCGCAGCCCATCGCTCACGGCCACCCGGGCCAGGGGACGTCCGGCACCGGTGACGGTGCCCTCGACGCGGATGAGCTCCGGCTCCCGCGACAGGCGAACCGGGTGATAGGGATCGCGGGCCAGCAGGTCGGGAACGCGATGGAGCGCCGCACCGGCCGCGAGGAGACCGAGAAAATCGCGACGACTGGGATGGTGATGCCTGGGCATGACGGTCCTCGGGTGAGTGGCACGGCCTCCAATATGGTTGTCCCGCTGTCCGGATGGCACCAGCTTTGGGAATGCCCCAGTCACCGCGCTCCCCATGATCCATCTCTCGCGGCGCACCACAGCGATCGGCCTCGGCCTGCTCGCCGTGGCACTGACCGTCTACGCCTTCCGGTGGGTGATCGGCGGCCGCGCGATCGAGATCGTCGATCCGATCGTCCGCGCTTGGGCCGCGGAGGAGGTCGCGCGCTTGAGCGAGGGAGCCTACCGGCTGCAGGCTACCCCGATCCGTGTCACGATCGCCGAGCAGCGGGTCGCGATCGATTCCATCATCATCACGACCGATTCGGTGCGCAATGCCGCCCGGCCTGCCCCGTTGCCGACGATCACGGCCCGCTACTTCAATTGTGCGGTCGAGGGGATCGATCTCGAGCGACTCGCTCGACGTCGAGGCTTCTCGGCCGATCGCGCCGGCTGTGATTCGGTGCAACTCATGGTCGATGTGCCCGCGAACGTTGCGCGCGACAGTGCCGGCGGCTCCTTCCTGTCCCTGCAGGACAATCTCGACCTGGCCCGCGGCATCCCGTTCGTCGATGTCGATTCGGTGGTCCTGCCCGATGTGGTGATGGCGCTGACGTTGCGGACGCCCGGCGGCCAGGCGACCACGGCACGATTCGATCACATGGCGGTGCGGCTCGAGGCGCTGCACTACGATCCCGATGATCCGCCAGGCGAGCGACGCACCCTGCTCTCCCGGAATGTCACCCTCGCCGTCGATTCCCTCGTGACGCATCGCGAATCGACCGATCGGATGCGGCTCGACCGGCTGCGCGCCGATCTCGCCGATGGCACCGTGGAGCTCGCCGGACTCGCGTGGCGCCCGGGGGGCGGCGAGCTGCGCGATTCACTGGGGCTCACCGATCTCTCGGTCGATCGCCTGGAGGTGGCGGGGATCGACTGGCGCGAGTTCCTGACCCGTGGCAACGTGGTGGTTCATCGGATCGCGCTCGCAGGGACACGGCTGACGCTGCTGACCGAGACGTCGCCCGGTACGACGGGCGCCGACCTGCCCACGCCACCGTGGACCCTGGCCAGCTCCCTGGATGCCATCGATCGGGGAATCCGGCTCGACTCCTTGCTGGTTGAGGACCTGATGATGCGTCATGTCACGGGCCGCGATACCGCCACGACGCGGGTCGAGATGCTGGCGCTCACGTCGCTCGACGCCGCCGCGGGCTCGGCATTCGAGGGCACCGAACCGATCGGGCCGATGACCGTCGCCCTCCGTGGGGTCGAGCGCGTGACGAATGACCGCGTGCTCCGGGTCGCCACCGCCGGACTTGATCTCGGTCGGGGCACCGCATCCGTCGACAGCCTGAGCTACGCCCCGATCGGGACCGATGCCGACTTCGTGCGACGGCATCGACGGCGGACCGATCGCATCGACCTCCGCGTCGTGAGACTCCGCCTCAGCGGACTCGAGCCCGGGGCTTGGGTCCGGCGTGGCGCCTATCGGGCCGGCACGGCCACGATCGCCGGGCTCGACCTCGACGTGCTCTCCGACAAGCGCCTGCCGAGCGGTCCGGCCGCACGACGACGAACGCCACAACAGTGGATGCAGCAGGTGGCGCCGCCGGTGGCCATCGATTCGACCGAGGTGCGCGGCCGATTGCAGTACCGGGAGCGCGCGCGTGAGTCGCCGCGACCCGGCGTGCTCCGGTTCGAGCAGGTGACGGCCCGCATCGTGAACCTCCGGAACATCCTGGTTCCCGAGGATACGCGACCCACCACCGCCACGATCGAGAGCCGGTTGATGGGTGCGGCACCGCTCACGCTCACCCTGGAACTGCCGCTCCTCGACACCACCTTCGCCGGACGATACCGCGGCCAGCTCGGCTCGCTTCCGGCCGCCGCCCTCAATCCGTTCATCGACGGTGCGCTCGGCGCTCGATTCACGGACGGCCGCGTCCACAGTATCGCCTTCGAGGCGGAGATCACGAACGGCATGGCCCGTGGTCGCGTGGTGCCCCGGTACGAGGGGCTCTGGATCGAACTGCCTGGCGTGGCCCGGACCGGATTCCTGAGCGGACTCCGTCGGGCCGTCGCCAAGTTCGCCGCCAACCAGTTCGTGGTGCGGGAGGACAATGTCGCCGGCGGATCGGACGTGCCGCGCAACGGCCCGATCCTCCATCGCTGGCGCCGGAACGAGACCCTGCTGCAGTTCATCTGGAACGGTGTCCGTGATGGCCTGCTGCAGGTCGTCAAGCGCTGACGGTCACACTTCGAGCCGGTCACCCTCCCTCGCCGAGACGACATAGAGCACCGGCATCAGGAAGACGCTGATCAGCAATCGCGAGAAGAGGCCACCCACGATCACCAGGGCGAACGGCTTCTGCGAATCGGCGCCCACCCCGACACTCAACGCCGCGGGCAGCAATCCGAACGCGGCCACCAGCGCTGTCATCATGATCGGCCGCAGTCGGTCAAGCGCGGCCTCCCGCGTCGCCTCGGCAATCCCCTGCCCCGCCCGCCGCAATTCGTTGGCGCGCGAGATGTAGACCACCGCCGTCTGCACCGAGACCCCGAACAGCGCCAGGAAGCCGATCCCGGACGAGACCGAGAACGGTGTCCCGGTCAGCCACAGCGCGACCACGCCGCCCACCGGTGCCGAGAGCACCACGCCGATCACCGTGATCAGCGGGAAGGTGAGATTCCGGTAGAGGGCGAACAGCAGGATCAGGATCAGGGCGACGGTGAGCGGCAGGATCACCTGCAACTGCGCGCGCGAGGCGGTGTACTGCTCGTACTCCCCCCCCCACGCCATGTGGTACCCGGTCGGCAGGTGGACGCCCGCGGCCACGGCGCGCTGGGCGTCCTGCACTGCACCGGCCAGGTCCCGTCCCTCGACCGCGAACTGGATGCCGATGTAGCGGGCGTTGTCCTCCCGGTAGATGAAGGAGGCGCCATCGGAGGGTGCGATTGTGCCGAGCTCGCGGAGCGGCACCTGCCCGCCGGCCGGGGTGGCAACCGGGATCGCCGCGATCTGGTCTGGCGTCTCGCGGAACTGTGGCTCCAGCCGGACGACCAGATCGAAGAGCTTCTCGCCCTGCACCACCTGCGTCGCGGTGAGACCACCGATTGCCGATTCGATCACCGCGTTCACATCGGCAACGTTGAGGCCATAGCGAGCCAGGGCGCTCCGGTCGAGCTGGACGGTCAGCGCCGGCTGCCCGAGCTCATGCACCAGCGAGACCCGGTCGACGCCGGGCACCTTTCCCAGGATCTCCGCCACATCATGGCCCTTCTGCTCGAGGACGACCAGGTCCTCGCCGAAGATCTTGACCGCCAGCGAACTCTTGAGGCCGGTCTCGACCTCGTTGACGTTGTCCTCCGCGGGTTGCGTGTAGTTGAACTCGACACCCGGGAAGCGCTGGAGCGCGGTATTGATATCCGCGATCAGATCGGCCTTGGTGTGTCTGGAACCGGTCCAGCTGTCGTAGGGCTTGAGCCCCACGAAGAATTCGGCATTGAAGAAGCCGGTGGCGTCGGTGCCGTCGTCGGGACGACCGTGTTCGGATCCCACGTCGGTCACTTCCGGGAACGACCGGATCACCTCGCGAATCTCGGGCACGATGCGCGAGGAGGCATCGAGCGAGATCGTCGACGGCATCGTGGCGCGTACCCAGAGGGCGCCCTCGTCGAGGTGGGGCATGAATTCGGCCCCGATGCCGCCGGTGAGCAGCAGGGCTCCGGCGAAGATCGCCACGGAGCCGGCGATGATGGTGCGCGGGATGCGGAGCGAGCGATCGAGCCACGAGGCGTAGTGCGTCCGGATCCATTCGAACGGGCGATTGCGGCGCACCGTGACGCCCCGCCGGAGCAGGAGCATCGCCAGCACCGGCAGCACGGTGAGTGCCAGGATGAGCGCGCCGATCAGCGCGAAGATCATCGTGTCGGCCATCGGACGGAACAGTCGACCCGACGGTCCCGAGAGCGCGTAGATCGGCAGGAATCCCGCGACGATGATCGCCACCGCATAGACGATCGGTCGATTGACCTCGCGCGCGGCCTCGGTGATCACTTCGCGAATGGCGTAGCTGGTCCCCTGTCGTCGCGCCAGCGATCGGTGGATGTTCTCCACCATCACGACGGCGCCGTCGACCAGGATGCCGAAGTCGATCGCTCCGATCGAGAGGAGGTTCGCCGGGATCGACCGGATGTCGAGCCAGATGAAGGCGAACAGGAGCGACAGCGGGATGGTCGCCGCCACGATCAGGCCGGCGCGCAGGTCGAAGAGGAAGAAGATCAGCACCACCACGACCAGGACGATTCCGCGCACGAGGTTGGCCTCGACGGTCCGGGTCGTCTGCTCGATCAGGTCGCTCCGGTCGTAGAAGGCATGCACCTTCACGTCCGGCGGCAGGATGGAGCTGTTGAGTTCCCGCGTCTTCGCCTGGATCCCCTGGAGCACGGTCGCCGCCTGCTCGCCGACGCGCATCAGGACGATGCCTTCGACCGCATCGTCCTCGCCGTTGAACCCGAACTGGCCGAGTCGCGGGGCGTGGCCGATCTCGACCCGCGCCACATCGCGCACCAGCACCGGCGTGCCATCCTGCACAGCAAGCACCACGTTGCCGATGTCCTCCGGGCGCTCGAGCCGCCCGAGTCCGCGGACGTAATAGAACTGCCCGCCCTCCGAGTAGAAGCCGCCGCCCGCGTTGCCATTGTTGTTCGCCAGTGCCTCCGCCACCATCGGGACCGACAGTCCCGCACCGGCAAGCCGGATCGGATCGATCACCACCTGGTATTGCATCGTCTGGCCGCCGATCCCCGAGAGATCGGCCACCCCGGGCACCGCCTTGTACGCCTTGGGCAGGACCCAGTCCTGCAAGGTCTTGAGCTCCATCGAGGTGCGATCGGGACTCTCGAGGACATAGCGGTAGACCAGGCCCGACACCGCGGAAAGCGGCTCGACATCGGCCTCGACGCCGTCGGGCAGCTCGACATCGCGCAGCCGCTCGAAGACCTGCTGGCGCGCGAAGTAGTTGTCGGTCCCGTCCCGGAAGGTGAGGTCGATCGAGGACAACCCGTACAGCGAGACCGAACGAATCACCTGGATGCCCGGGAGCCCGTTCATCGCCGTCTCGAGCGGGACGGTGATCAGGCGCTCGACCTCTTCGGCCGCCTGACCTGGCCACTGCGTCCCGAGACTCACGATCGGCGGCGCGATGTCCGGGTACGCATCGACCGGCAGCCGCGAAAACGACCAGACACCGACGGCACTGAGCAGCACCGCCAGCGAGAGCACGACCCAGGGATGCTCCAGCGCCACGCGGACGAGGCGATGGATCCCCGAGTCGGTCGTGTGCCCGTCTGGGGGGGGGATGATCGGCGCGGTCACTGGGCACCCACCGCGCTCAGGTAGACACTCCCGTCCGTGACCACGAGCTCACCGGCTGCGACGCCCGAGCGGATCTCGTACCGGTCCGCATGTCGCGCCCCAAGGGTCACTCGGCGACGCAGGTATCGCCCGGGTGCCAGATTCACGAAGAGGTACGGCAGGCTGTTCTCGTCCCGCAGTACCGCAGAGACCGGGACCATCACACCCTCGGCGGCGGTGCCCGCCTTGAGCAGGACGGTGACCAGCATGTTCTGCCTGAGGACTCGCCCCGTGTTGGGCACCACGATCCGGACCGCCGCCGCCCGCGAGGCCGGATCCACGAGCGCGCCCACGAATGCGACGCGTCCCGTCAGGGAGTCCGTGCTGCCCGGCATCACGATCGTCGCCTGGTTGCCGACCTGCACCTGCGCGAGATCGCCACCGAAGACGTTCGCATCGACCCACACCCGATCGAGGTTGGCGATCGTGAATGCCGGGGTGGTGCCGGCCTCAAGCAACTGTCCAGGCGTGATCAACCGCTCGACCACCGTGCCGCCGATCGGCGCGCGAATCGCCGGCGCGGGTGCCCCACCTGCCGAATCATGCAGCAGGGCCTGCAAGGCATCCGCACCGAGCCCGAGGGCCAGCAGCGTCGACCGTGCGGCATCACGGTCGGCGGTCGCCTCCGCCAGATCACTCTGGGACTGTTCGAGCTCGGCACGCGGCAAGGCGCCGGTCTCGAGCAACTTCTGGTTGAGGTCGGCCACGCGTCGCGCATTGCGCCATGCCGCATCCGACTTCCGGTATTCGGCGATCGCCTGGGCGTAGTCCGGCGATGCCACCGTGGCGAGCACCTCACCGGCGTGCACCTCGGCACCGAGTGCCACACGAATCGTCGAGACCGGGCCGGCGATCGGCGCGATCACCTGCGTCGAGTGATCCCCATCGAAGAGCACCGTGCCGGTCGTCCGGATCTCGGGATGGAACGACGCCTCGACCGCCTCCGTCGTCGCGATACGTGCCCGCTGCACTGAATCGAGGGTCACCCCATCACCGGTCGGTGGAGCGGCCGGCGCCATATCGTCGGTCGGACGACCACAGGCGACCGCGGTGAGCACGAGGCAGGCGATGGACAACCGCAGTGAGTGCGTGATCATGGCTGGACTCCTGAACCAAGCGACGAGAGAGGGGTGGCGACGGCACGCTCGAGCTCGGCTCGGGTCGCGTTCGCCTCGAGGAGGGCATCGACGGCCTGTCGTTCGGCGTCGATCAGGCTGCGGCGTGCATCGAGGACATCGAGGGCCGACGATCCGCCAAGCGCGTAGCTGGCCGATGCGATCCGATGCGCCTCACGGGCCGCCGGGAGCAGTTGCTGGTCGAGAAATCGAGCCTGCCGGATCGCGGCCTCGGTCGCGGCATACAACGACCGCACCTCTTCGCCGATCGCTGCGCGAAGGTCGCGCATCGTCGCGTCGAGTTCACGTTCCCGCGACCGCGCTTCGGCGATCTCGCCGCGCGCGTGTTGCCAGTAGAAGATCGGAATCGGGAGCGAGATACCGGTCGTGAGCACGCCCGGGCCGGGATCGGCCCGGTCGCGGCCGACTCCGACCGTGATGTCCGGCAACCAGAATTCCTTCGCCAGACGGGAGGCGGCCTTGGCACCGTCCCGCTGGCCCGCCAGCGAGGCAAGTTCGGGACGATTCACGGTCGCCGCTGCCAGGAGTGGCTCGAGCGCCGGCAACGTGTCCGGCACATCGAGCGAATCACTCGGGATCACCGGCGCGTCGAGGGCACGACCGAGCAGCCGATTGAGCGAGGTCCGGGTCGTGATGATGTCGCGTTCCGCTGAAATCAGGTCGTTCCGCGCCTGGCCCGCATCGACCTCGGCCTTGAGGACATCGAGCCGTGCCGCGGTCCCGGCCTCGAGTCGACCACGAGTCCGGGTCACGAACTCCTGGGCCAGGCTGTCGATCTCCAGGAGATCACTCCGGCGTCGGCGTGCCGCGATCAGGGCGTCATAGGCCTGGGAGGTGAGCGCGGCCGTGGTCTGCCGTGCCAGGACGGAGTCGGCCTCCGCCGATCGGACATCGCCACTCCCGATCCGCCGTTGCAGGCTCAACTTGTCGGGGAACGGAATCGTGAGCGTGGCGCTGATGGCCCGCGAGGTGGGACCTCCGGCGCCGAAGAATCCCCGTCCCTGCTCCCAATCCGCGCTCCCGACGGGATCGGGAATCGCGCCGGCCTGGGTGCGACGCGCGCGAGCCTGGGCCGTGAGCGCCGCGGCGATCTCGATGGTCGGATTCATCGCGATCGCGCGTGCCACGGCATCGGCGCGTGAGAGCTGGAGGGTATCGCCGACGGTCGAGGTCGGCTGCTGGGCCACGCTGACGTGGACACACGTCGCCATGGTGATGGCAATCAGTGGGGTTCGCATGCTGTCCCTGGAGCAATGGTGCGTGACCCGGCCACTCGAATGGGCCGGATCGGCAACGGGGGATCAGCTGCGGAGGGGTGGGCCTCGGGACCGAAGGAGGGCACCGGGCCCGGGACGCGGCGCGAGCACGCGCTCGAGCGGGTCGAGGTGACTGACGGTCGACGCCACGAACACACTCGTGACGCTCGATGCATGATGGGCGACGATCGACTGGGCAATGCAGGCCGGGCAGGTCGCCGCGTCGTGGTGCCGAAGCGGGGCGTCCGGGGTCGTGACGGCTCCGGCGGTCCCGGCCCCCAGTCCCGAGGTCGCGACCGTGGCCTGATGGTCGACCTGATGCCTCAAGTCGCCGAGCGGGGCGACGAGGAGGGCGAAGAGCTGGGAGAGCACGGCGGTGGTCGCCAATGCCCTGCCGAGCGCTCGTCGCATCGCGCTCCGTCGGAAGAATCCCCGTCCCCGCATTCGCTAACCGTACACGGATCACGGGCGCATGGGAAGCGCGGCCCGGGATCCCCGCTGTGGAACACCCCCGCACCGGCAGGGCCGATTCGGGGGTGCTCATGGGCCTGGGAGGAGTTGAACCTCCGACCTCACGCTTATCAGGCGTGCGCTCTAACCACCTGAGCTACAGGCCCTTCTGGAGCGCCAAGGCTAAGGGGAGCGCCAGCGCCGGTCAACCCGGTGCACCGGTAATGTACTGCCCAACCCGACCGATAACCGGACGAACCCCTTGAAGAGGTGAGGAGCCTGCGTGGTTGCCATTATCGGGATCATTGTCGTCTGTGTTGCGGTATTGGGCGGGTTCGCCATGGCCAATGGGCCGTTTGGCGTCCTGCTCGCCAAGTCCGAGTGGGTGATCATCGTCGGCACCGGCTTCGGAACGATGCTGGTGTCCACCCCGGGTCCCGTCCTCAAGCTGATGTTCCAGAAGCTCCCCAAGGTCTTCAAGGCCAGCCCCTTCAACAAGACGCTCTTCCTCGATGTCCTCAAGCTCCTCTTCGAACTCTTCCAGACCGCTCGCCGTGATGGCCTGATCGCGATCGAGTCGCACATCGAGAAGCCCGAGGAGAGCGAGATCTTCAAGCGCTACCCCTCGGTGCTCGCCCATCATCACGCCATCGAGTTCCTGTCCGATGCCCTCCGGACGGTCCTGGTCGGCAGCGTCTCGGCCTTCGACCTCGAGGCCATGCTCGAAGCCGAGATGGAGGTCCATCACGATGCCGATGCCCTGCCGGTGGCAGCCCTCAACCGGGTGGCCGACTCGCTGCCTGGCATCGGCATCGTGGCCGCCGTGCTCGGCATCGTCGTGACGATGCAGAGCCTCGGTGGCCCGATCGAGGAGATCGGCCACCACGTCGGTGCCGCACTGGTCGGCACCTTCCTCGGCATCCTGCTCTCGTATGGCTTCCTTGCGCCGATCGCAGCCAACATGGAAGCCCGCAACACCGATGAACACGGCCTCTACTTCGCGCTCAAGGCGGGCATCGTGGCGTTCGCCAAGAACCTGCCCCCGATGGTGGCGGTCGAGTTCGCCCGCAAGTCGGTCACCGCCGACGTGCGGCCGAGCTTCCTCGAGATGGAAGCGGCCTGCAAGTCGACCCGGAAGGAAGCCGCCGCGTGAAGACCGAGCGTGAACAGATCATCCGGGTCGTCCGGAAGAAGCGGCGCGCCCACGGCCATCACGGTGGTGCCTGGAAGGTCGCCTTCGCCGACTTCATGACGTCGATGATGGCCCTCTTCCTCGTGCTCTGGTTGATCACCCAGAGCTCCGAGGTGCGTACCGCCATTGCCGGGTATTTCCAGGACCCGCTGGGGCGGGCCAACGAGTTCGGCAACTCGGTCATCCCCGGCAGCGACGGCCAGCCGCTGCTGCCACCGAAGCCGAACCTGCAACTCACGATGGCCGACGGCCGCCGCGATCAGATCATCGCGTTGAGCGAACGGATCCGGAAGGCACTCCCGGACAGTGCCGATCTCGACGGGCTCGGTCAGCACGTCGAGATCGAGATCACCGACGAGGGCCTCCGGATCTCCCTGCTCGAGGATTCGACCGACATCTTCTTCGCGAGTGGCGATCCCAAGCCGCTGCCGCGAGCGGTCACCCTCTTCGAGGCGATCGGCAGTGTGCTCGGGAGCACAGGGTACCAGGTGATGCTCGAAGGGCATACCGACGCCCGCCCCTATACCGGGCGAGCCGACTATGACAACTGGGAATTGAGCGCCGGGCGGGCCAACGCCGTGCGCCGCGCCATGCTCGCCGGTGGACTCAGTCCCGGACAGGTCGATGCGGTCCGCGGCTTCGCGGATCGTGACCCGCGCCTGCCCGACCAGCCGTTTGCGCCACAGAATCGTCGGGTGACCATCCTGGTCGCCGTGCCCGACACTCCGGCCGGGGTCGCCGCCCAGCGCGCACCCGGCTCGGAACCCGTCGCCACGAAGACCGAGGTCGCGATGCAACCTCCGGCCGCGCCACATCCATGACGGCGCCGGCGCCCCGCCTGCTCCTGGTCGATACCGACGCGGCGCGACGGCAGGAGCGGCAATTCGCCCTCGAGTCGAATCACGGCTATGCGGTGATCGGTGTCGATTCGGTGCGTGCGGCCCGTGACCGACTCGAGTCCGACGACATCCAGCTCGTGCTCACCAGTGCCTCGCTCGGGGAGAGCGACGCGATCGCGTTGCTCCGTCGCGTGGGCCATGACACCTCGATGGCGCCATCGGTCATCGTGCTGGCCAACGCGGACGAGCATGGACTCCGGCGCCTCGCGTGGACCGAGGGCGCCGTGTCGGTTCTCACCGAGCCGATTGACGCGGGTGAACTCGGGGCGGCGATCCGGCGGGTCCTCGGGCTTCGTCACGGACGGCTGCATGCCGTGCACGCCGAGCAGGAGCTGGCGGCGAGCCTCGATCACCTGACCGATGTCGTGGTCCTCGTGCTCGACGCGGCCGTGCCCGGCTCGGCGCACCGCGGTGCCGACCTGATGCGACTGGTCAATGTGCTCGCCACCGGCTTCACGATGGAGGCGAACTTCTCGGATGACCTGCAGCGTGCGGCCCGTCTCCACGAGATCGGGCGCTTCACGCTGGGCGAGGAGGAGTCACCCGTCGCGGGGACTTCCGCCGCGGGCCGCTGCACGATGGCGTCGTCGCGGCTGCTGGCCCAGGTGCCGGCGCTCGCGGGTGTCGCCGAACTGATCGAGGGGATCGGCGCGAACTGGGATGGCAGCGGCATGCCGTCCGGGATGCAACGCGGCCAGATCCCGTTGCGGTCGCGCCTGCTGCGGGTCGGGGTCGACCTGATTGCCGCGATCGAGCGCAACGCGCGCGATGGCGATCCGAGCCTCGTCGCCGCGGTCGAGTCGCTCCGTCCCCAGAACGGCCGCTGGTACGATCCCGCCGTCTTCGCCGCCCTGGTCGACATGGCCGCCGAGGAGCATCCCCCCGAGTGGCAGGACACGACCGCACAGGTCGGGCTGGCCCAGCTCCAGGTCGGCATGCGCCTCGCGGCGGACCTGCACACGGTCTCGGGAGTCAATCTGCTCTCGAAGGGCACGGTGATCACGGCGACGACGCTGCAACTGATCCGGCGTCGACACGAGCTCGATCCGCTCGTGCTCCCCGCAAGCATCCACCAACGCTGGAGCTGAGGGCGGCCTAGTCGCGGGTGCTCGTCGACCCCGCCGCCGGCGGTGGGACCACCGGGCTGAGCGACGCCGCGAGCCCTGCATCCAGCGGCCCCTGGCTGGCACGCTGATTCGACGCGGCCACTTCCTGGATCAGCTCCTCACGCAACACGGCGCGATCGGTCGGCGCCTCGATGCCGAGGCGCACACCGCGCTTGTCGTTGGAGAGCACGACCACGCGAATGTCGCCATCGATCACGATGGCCTCGCCAGCGCGCCGGGTGAGGACCAGCATCGTCAGACCATCCTGAGGACGTCTTGCATCATCTCGTCGGCGACCACGACGAGCCGTGCCGCAGCGGAGAACGCCTGCTGCTGCTGGATCAACTTCACCATCTCCTCATCGGTCGAGACCCCGTGCACGGCGCTCCGCTGCGCCTCGATGCCGGCGGTGATCACCGAGGCGGCATCGGCCGACTGGGTGGCGTCGCGGATGATCGTGCCGAGACTCGAGACCACGCCGGCGTAGAAGCGGCCGGGCGAATCGCCATTGAGGCCCGGGAAGCCGGTCTGGCCCAGGTTCGCCAGCGCCAGCGCCACGCTGTTGTCGCCCGGCGCCGCGGTGGCGCCGGTCACGATGTTGGCCGGATCGGCGAGCACATCGGCCGACAGCGCGATCGTCCCGGCGGTCACACCGGCGGGGTCGAAGAACGCGATGCCGGTGGCCCCACCGGTGGTGGTGCCGGCCTGATGGAGGCCATTGACGGTGCTGACCAGTTCGGCCGCCAGGCGGTCGAGCTCGGCGCGCACCGCCGGCACCCCCTGGGTCGTGAGCTCGGAGAGCGCCTGCATGCTCCCCCCCCCGAGATTCACCGTGCGGGTCGAGCCGACCATCCCGGCCGCCAGCCCCCCCCCCGCGAGGACCCGGGTCTCGAGCTGCTGCGCGAACGCCCCATCCACCAGCATCCCGTCGCCGGTGAGCACCGCCACGGCGCCGTTGTCGCGCGGCAGCACCCGAACCGCGGTGAGGGTGGCGAGCTCGTCGATCTTGACATCGCGCAGGTCGGTGAGGTCCGGCGCCGTATCCAGCGGGCCCCCGCGCGCCACGATCTCGCGATTGAGGTCGGCGATCTCCTGGCCGAGCTGATTGATCCGCGCGATCCCCTCGTCGAAGCCGTTCCGGATCGCCACACTCTCGCTGGAGAGCCGGCTGTCGGCTTCGTGCAGGCGATTGACCAGCGTGGTCGCGGCCGCGCGGGTGGCGACGCGCGTGGCACCGCTCGCCGGCGAATTCGCCAGATCACTGAAGGCGCTCCAGAGTCCGTCGAGTGCCGCACCGATGCCGGTATCGGACGGTTCGTTCAGGACGCCCTGGACCCGCTGCAGCGCGCTCCTGAGAGTGTCGGCATGGGCGAACTTCCCCTGCTCGCCGCGGAAGGCGGCATCGAGGAACTGGTCGCGCGTGTTGAAGATCGCCACACCACGCACGCCGCGTCCGACCGTCCCGTAGGGGGTCGAGAGTGGAATCTCCGCGGCCAGCTCAAGGCGCTGCCGCGTGTACCCCGGCGTGTTCGCGTTGGCGATGTTGTGGGCCGTGACATCCAGCGCTCGCTGATGGGTCATCATCGCGGTGCGGGCAATGCTGAGCAGGGAAGCCAGTGACATCGCTCAGGCCCTCCGGTTGAGGAGACGACCACCCGCGGCGGTCGAGCTCGCCGTCGGCCGCGCGTAGCCCGCGGTCGAGTCGGCCATCGACCCGAAGAGCGATTGCAACCAGGCGTCACCCGCCTGGAGCGCACCCTGGAGGACATCCTGCGTGAACGCGAGATCCTCGATCACCCCCTCGGCCTCGTGCCGGAGTTCGGCACGCGCCTCGGCCAGGCCATCGATCGGTCCGGTGAATCGCTCGAGGGTATCCAGGCGCACCGGACGACCCTCGCTCAGGATCGACATCATCGCTTCGCGACGACGCCGCGCGTTGTCGAGCGTGAGCACGGCACTCGCGACGGCCCGTGAGGCGACCTCGATGCTGCCGGCCTCGCCGGTGGCGACCCCGGCACGCTGGGTGGCAAGGGCATGCCGGAGTTCCAGGAGCAAGTGGCGCTCACCGGTGATCGACTGCAACACGTCGGCCTCGAGTTCGCGAGCGACGGGCGCCTCAGCCAGTTGTTCCATCCAGCGCCTCCTGCGGCGGTCCGGGGTGAACGACGGCGGTCGTCTCCTCGGGTTGCAGGTGACGGCTCAGCTGCCGGTACAGTGCCTCGGCGAGTCCATGCGCATTCTGCGCCACCGCTCGCCTGGAGATTTCATCATCGAACATCGACCGGAAGGCCTTCTCGCCGGCCGATTCCGTCGCCAAGCCGGTCGCCGGCGTGGCATCCCGCATCGCCTGCAACATCTGCCGGAAGAAGACCGCCTCCAGATCCTGCGCCGCCTTGAAGAGTCGAGCATGCTCGCTCCCCATCACCGGCCGGCCACTCACGGGACCACCATGGATCGGACCTGGCCCCCCGCTCATCGGATCACCACCGTCGCAGTCACGGCACCCGCCGCGCGGAGCCCATCGAACACCGCCACGACATCGGTGGCGCTTGCCCCCAGCGCCCGGAGCCCCGCCGCGACATCCTGCACCGTCGACCCGGACCCGAGTGCCAGCATGCCGGGGATCGGTGCAGCCGCCGAGTCGGGCAGTGCCCCGCCGACCCGAACGGTCAAGCCACTCAGCGACACCACCGCATTGCTGACGGTGACATTGCCCCCGGCGACCACCACCCCATTCCGCGCATCGATGATGATCCGCGAGGGGGATGGCACGGTGACCATGATCGTGTCGACCGAGGCCAGGAAAGTCATCATGTTATCGGTCGCACCCCCCGAACGTGTGAGCGCGATGGACCCCGGGTCCTCGGCGACCGCGGTCCCCGGCCCGAGGGCGCTGTCGATGGCAGCCGCAATCAGGGCCGCGGCCATCAGGTCCGGCGAGCGCAACAGCAGGCGGGGCGTGGCCGGCGAGTTGATCGCGGGGAGTGACGCCTCCAGAATCCCGCCATCGGCCACCCGGCCGCTGGCAGCGCCTCGACTGCCGAACCGGGACCGCCCCTCACCGGTGGCCACCGGCAACGCCCCCTGGGCGGTGGCGATCGGCGGCTCGTCCGGGCCGCTCAACAACGGCGTCATCCAGAGGACACCGCCCTTGAGTGAGGTGGCATCGCCGATCGAGGCGACCTGCACCTCGAACCGCGCACCCGGCCGGAGATGCGCCGGCACCTCGGCCGTGACCAGCACGGCGGCGACATTCCGGAGCCGGAGTCGTTCCGACGGGATCTCGACATTGAAGCGCCGCAACAGGTTGGTGACCGATCGGACGGTATGGACCGCGCCGACATTGCTGCCGAAGGACCGATCGCCGGTGCCATCGAGGCCGACCACGAGGCCGTAGCCCACCAGACGCACGGGGATCTCGCCCTCGCGGAAGGTGAGGTCACCGACCCGGCTCTGTGCGGGGAGTGCCGTGCTGAGCGCCACGAGTGTCACCAGGAGGAGTGCTGCCCTCATGGCCACAACAACCCGAGCAGCTTGCCGAAGATGCCCTTCTTCGGCGAGATGTTCTTGCCCTTGTAGAAGATCTCGCCATTGGCGATCCGGGAGGAGAGGATCGTGTTCTGCTGCGAGACATCTTCCGAGCGGACGAGACCGCTGATCCTGAGCTCCTGATCGCGGCCATCGACCGTCACCAGCTTGGTGCCCTCGACCTTGGCGACCCCATTCGGATCGACCGAGACGACCTGGACGCTCACGACCGCGAGCAGGCTCCCGGCCCGCCGCGTGGTGCCGGTGTTGTTCGAGCTGGAGTTGAGTCCCATCCCCAGGCTCCGCAGGTCCGCCGGGAACGGTGCGCCATCGAGGCTGGCCTTCTGGTTGCGATCGGACCTGGCCACCTCGCTCGCCTGTTCACTCGCGAGCGCGCTTTCGTCGACCACGATCGTCAGGATATCACCGAGCCGAAGCGGGCGCCGATCGCTGGTCCACGATTGGCGGACGTCCACGGCAACCACGACCGGCGGCGCGCTCGCCGCCGTCGAATCGGGGGTGGCCGGGGTGGCGGGCGCCTGTGCGGCCAGCGAAAGTGGCAGCAGGCAGGTCGCGCCGAAGGCGAGGTGAGAGCGACGCATCATGGTGACTCCTCGAGGATCGCAACGCCCGGTCCGATGACCCGACCAGTCAGGCGGGTTCCCCCGACCTGGGCGCGCACGAGGTCTCCCTCGCGCGCTGGAGATTGCGCGAGTGCGACCCGCTCCATCCGGACGCTGCCACGCTCCCAGACAAAGGTCACCGGCTCACCGGCGAGCACGAGCAGCGGGGCGCGCACCATCGGCTCCGCCAGCACATCGCCGGCCTGGAGTCCGCGACGGACCTGCCACCCGACCGGGTCGATCTGTTCATTGCTGTTCGGCGGTCCCCAGGCGACGCGCTCGACCCAATCGATGTCTGCGACGGTGACCTCTCGTCCGACGGGCAGCGCACTGGTCGCCACCGGCATCGTGCGCGGCACGCCAGCCCGGAGCGTGATCGCCACCGGGTGACCTGCCGTTGGCGTGATCGTGACCACGAACCACCCGTCGCGCCCGGTGCCGCCGAGCCGGAGCGCGGCGCCCTCGAGCGAATCGGGCATGGTCGGCAGTCGCCCCCACTCGAGCACCAGCGCCTCCGGTGCGGCATGCCACGTCGCCGCGACCAGCGCACGCGCCTGCGCGACCACCAGCGGCGGCGGCACGGTGTCGGCCGGCGTCGATGCCGGCAGCGCCACGAGCACGAGCAGGCTAGCGAATGAGATCATTGATCGATTGCATCATGTCTTCCGCGGATCGAATCGCGCGGGCGTTGATCTCGTAGGCACGCTGCGCCGCGATCATGTCGGTCATCTCCTGCACGATCTCGACATTGCTCGATTCGAGCGTCCCCTGCAGGATCCGGCCGTAGCCATCCTCCTGCGGGAATCCGGTCGCGGCATACCCCGAGGCGATCGTCTCGCCGAACAGGTTGCCACCGAGTGCCATCAAGCCGGTCGGGTTCGGGAACCGGGCCAACTCGATTCGACCGACCTCGATCATCGACCCATCGTTGCCATTGGTGACCGACACCATGCCCGTCTCCGAGATCGTCACGGCGGTGGCATCGGGCGGCAACACCAGGTTCGGCACCAGCGCGTTGCCGCTCGAGGTCACGAGCTGTCCCGTGTCCGAGAGGGTGAACGAACCGTCGCGGGTGTAGGCGAGCGTGCCGTCCGGCAGCTCGACCTGGAAGAAGCCCTCGCCCTCGATCGCGAGATCGAGTGGCCGACCCGTCTGTTCGGCGCCACCCTGTCCGTGCACGCGCGTGATCGAGGCGAGCCGGACGCCATGCCCGACCTGCATCGGCCCGATGGCGCCCTGGTTGGCCGTGCTCCGGGGACCCTGCACCGTCTCGTAGAGCAGGTCCTCGAAATTGGTTCGGCTGCGCTTGAAGCCGGTGGTGTTCACGTTCGCGAGGTTGTTCGCGATGACATCGACCCGCTTCTGCTGCGCGATCATGCCGCTGGCCGAGGTGCGCAATCCATCTGTCATGACAGGACTCCGTGAGTGAGGCGCAAGTGATCAGTCATGTCAGACCCGTCCGACTTCGGTGGTGATCACCGACATGACATCGTCGAGAGTGCGGAGCGCGTCGACACCTGCGGCGTAGGCGCGCTGAATCTGGATCAGGTCGACGGTCCCCATCAGGGCATCGACGTTGGCGTCCTCGATGGCGCCCTGGGTGACGCGCACCTCGAGCGCCTCCTGCAGCGCGCCGAGCGGGCGGAAGCGACCATGTCCCTCCTTGGCCAGCTCGACCGGGGTCGCGACGGTCTCGAGTCGCAGCTGCCCCGCGCGTGCACCATCAACCACCACCGTGCCGTCCTGTTCGATGACCACCTCGCGTCCCGCGATGTGCAGCGGGCCCTCGCGGCCAAGCACATTGTTGCCGTCGCGGTCGACCAGGAAGCCCTGCTGATTGATCTCGAAGCCACCGCCGCGGGTCAGTCGCTCGCCATCGGGAGTGTTCACCACGAGAAAGCCATCGCCCTCGAGCGCAATGTCGAGCGGGCGCGCAGTATCCCGAACGGTGCCCTGCTTGAGATCGAGGCTCATCAACGCCTCGGGCCACACCTCGCTGAAGCTCTGCGCCGTCATCCGATCGGCCTTGAAGCCCTCGGACGAGGCATTGGCGAGATTGTTTGCCGTCACTTCCTGCAGGCGCGAGTAGTACGACAGGCTGCGTGCCGTCGCGAAGATGCTGGGAACCGTCACATGTCCTCCCTCTGGGTGCCGGGACCCAAGGGCGCAAGGCTTGTGCCGCCCTGCGGCATTTCGTAACCCATTGAATGCCAACAGCTTGCGTATCGGCCAACGCGGCCATCCGACCGGACGAATTGACCGGTCGGCAAGAGCTGCCGGTCAGCTCGCATCGATCACCGCCCGGACCGCATCCTGACTGAGGCGAGTCGCGCGGGCGATCTCGCCGACCGAGCGACCCTCCCGGTGGAGCGCCACCACCTGATGGCGGCGGCCGTCATGCCCGCCAGGCCGAAGGGCCTCGTCCAGCACACCGGCGAAGTCCTCGCCTGCGTCGACCTCCGGTTCGACCTGTCGCGCCCGCCGCGCTCGTGCCCCCCCCCGAATCGCGAGCGCCACCACGATCCCGCCCAGGACCCCGAGCGGGATTCCCGGGTGGCGCTGCACCCAGGTGATGAGGCCAGGCTGCGCAGTCGCCGCCGCCGGATCCGTCGTGTCGCGATTGGTCACGATCGAGGTCCCGACGAGCATCAGCACCACGATGGCGATGCAGCTCCAGAGCACGCGTCGGCTCATGCGTCCGCCAACTCCGCCTTGAGGGTCCGGATCGCGGCGGAGCGGATCTGCGAGATGCGAGACTCGGTGACGTGCAGGACTTCGGCAATCTGGCGCTGGCTCAGGTGTTCGTAGTAGGTGAGCGCGAGCACGGTCCGTTGCTGCTCGGGGAGCCCGCGGATCGCCGCCTCGAGGCGCGCGGTCCGATCGCCCTCGAGCACGATCGCATCGGGCAACGGAGCGTCCGGGTCCGCGAGGCGGTCCGCCAACGGGACCCCTTCGCCTTCGAATCCACCGGTGGCGACATCGATCGGTACCTTGACCCCCGCCTCCGCGTCGTGGCGCCACTGCCAGTAGGTGTCGCGATCGATCTCGAGCTCCGCGGCCACCTCGTCGGGAGTCGGCGCGCGGTCGAGCGTCTCGCGCAGGGTCCGCGTGGCCCCCGCGATCTTGCGCATGCGGTCACGCACCGACCGCGGCCGCCAGTCGGCCGCGCGCAGTTCGTCGAGGATCGCCCCCCGCACCCGCTGCGTCGCGTAGGTGACGAAACTCGCCCCGCGCGCCGGATCGAATCCGCCGATCGCCTGGACCAATCCGAGTGATCCGGCGCCAACGAGATCGTCGTACCCCACCGCATCCCCGACGCGTCCACCGATCTGCCGCGCCATGTGGTGCACCAGTCCCATCATCTGCGTGAGGATCTCGGCGCGCGCCTCCGGATCACCATCCTTCCGGAAGCGACGCCAGAGTTCCTCGGTACTCACGGCGTGCATGGCGGCTCCATCAGGTCGCCGAGTTGCGTCCGGATGATCGCGTGGAGGGCAGCCTGGGCGGGCCCGGCGCGGTCGGGATCGACGAGTCGCTCAGGATCCGAGAGGGCCGCCCGCATGGCGCCGTCCTCGGGGATCGCCCCGAGAAAGCGGAGCGGCCGACCCAGGAACCGGGCACAGGCCTGCCGCATCCGTTCCGCAGCGATCGCGCCCTCGTCGGGATCGTGGGTGCGATTGACCAGCAGGTCGATCGGCAGGAGCGGCAGGCGCCCGTGCACCATCTTGACCAGGGCATACGCGCTGGTGAGTGCGGTGGGCTCCGGCGTGGTCACCAGCACCAGCCGGCTCGCCTGCATCGCCGCCACCCTCAGGGCGCTGTCCAGTCCTGCTGCGGCGTCGACGATCACGGTGTCGTAGTGCGGATAGAGTCGCGTGACCTGGCGATGCAGCCGCGCGCGATCGTGCGTCGAGAGGCGCTGGATCCGCTCCGATCCGCTGGTCGCCGGCATCAGCCAGAGATTCCGGCAGACCGGGATGACGACGTCCGCCGCATCGACCCCGGGCTCGAGCAGCGTCTCGGGCTGCACATCCGGTCGGACGCCGAGCAGCACATGCAACGTCCCCAGATTGAAGTCCGCGTCGACCAGCAGCACCCGACGACCGGCCGCCGCGAGGGTCGAGGCCATGGTCACCGCCACCAGCGACTTGCCGACGCCGCCCTTGCCACTGCCGACCACCACGGCGCCGGTCTCGGCATCGATCGCCTGTTCCGCCTGCTGGAAGGGTGCGCCAGCGGGTCGCGCGACCCGGAGCGCCCGTGCCTGGTCGGTCACGCAAACACCTCCTGGGCCACGCGACGCGCGGCCCGGCGTTCGACGGCCGCCTCGAGCCGACTGGTCGCATCACGCAGGTCGGTCGGCACGTCCTGCCCATCGGTGTACCAGCGCATCGTGTGCCGCTCCCCCGCGACCACGTCGAAGACCCGTGAATCGATCGGACACTCATCGAGCTTGGTGCAGAGCATGTGGGTCACGCCGAACCGCTCGAACTGCGTCATCGTCCGACGCATGACGTGGGGCATGATGCTGGCCGGCAATGCGAGGTGCACCTCGTCGGGTTCCAGATGGGCGAGCCAGTGGCGCACCGTCTCCAGATCTTCCGATTGACGGGGTCCGCGGCCCGGCGTGTCGACGAGAATCACATCACACTCGACCAGTCGTGCGAGCGCCCGATCGAGGTCGGCCAGCTCGTAGACGATCTCGCAGGGCAGTCCGGCGAGCTCGGCATAGGTCTCGAGCTGCTCCACGGCACCGATCCGGTAGGTATCGAGCCCGATCACGCCGACGCGCTGCCGCCCATAGGCACGGGGATTGGTGGCCAGCTTCGCGAGCGTGGTGGTCTTCCCCGCCCCGGTCGGTCCGACCAGTGCGATGACCGGCGGACGAATGGGATGTGCATCGCGCGATGGTCGCGCAGCGCGCGGCGCCGAGGCCGTTGTCGCGGCGGGACCCGATACCGGACGAGGGGCCGGCCGCGCCTCGGGATCCGTCGCACGCAGCACGCCGCCGAACATGAGGGGGTCGGGCCCGTCGAGCGCCGTCCGCCGAAGCGGTGCATCGTGGACCGGTGCCTGGAATGGATGCACGGTCACCGCGACCTCTGCGGCGAGCACCTCGACCTGGTCGGCGTCGCACTGCACATCGACGATGCACGCCTGTTCGCCGAGCGTGCGTCGCACCTCGCTCAACACGGTCGGCAGGCGGGTGCCAGTGAAGATTCTAAGCACGGGGCAGCTCCCAGATGGCGGTCCCCTCGACCGGAGTCGACGGGGGCAGTTCGCCCAGCGAAATGATGGGCAGGTCAGGCAGGATCGGTTCGACCAGGCGGCGAATCCCGACGCGGAGGCTCGGTGGAGCGATCAGGGGCAACACCCGCCCATCGGCGCGGTGCCGGTCGGCGAGTTCGGACAGCGATCGCAGCAGGCCGGTGAGTTGCTCGGGATCGAGGGGCCGGACGCTCTCCCCCCCCTTGACCGTGGGCGAGAAGAGTTGCATCAGCGCCGATTCGAGTCGCGGGCCGACGGTCACGCCGCGCACCGTGCCGGTGGCATCGGCGTGCAACTGCGCGATCGCACCGGAGAGTGCCCGACGCACCTGCTCGGTGAGATGCTCCGGGTCGCGGTTGGTATCGGGACCATCGGAGAGCGCCTCGAGGATCGTGACGAGGTCGCGGACCGGGATCCCCTCGCGGAGCAGCCGCTGGAGCACCCGGTGCAGGGTGCCGAGCGGCAGTCGGGCCGGGATGAGGTCGTCGACGAGTGCCGGATGCGTCGTCCGGAGACTGTCCACCAGCTCGCGGACGTCCTGTCGACTGAGCAGGTCACCGGCGTGCCGCCGGATCGTCTCCATCAAGTGAGTCGCGAGCACGGTGGCCGCCTCGACGACATTGTACCCCGACGCCTCCGCCTCCTCGCGCTTGTCAGGCGTGATCCAGACGGCCGGCATCTGGAAGGTCGGGTCGGTGGTGCGGATCCCCTCGATCGGCAGTGCCCCACCCGTGGCATCGAGGGCCAGCAGGTAGCGCGGCATCACCTCGCCGCCGGCCACGCGCGCGCCCCGGATCCGGATCGCGTACTCGGTCGGGGCGAGTTGCATGTTGTCGCGGATCCGGGCCGGCGGCACGATGATGCCGATCTCGAGCGCCGCCTGGCGCCGGAGCATCGCGACCCGGCGCAGCAGGTCACCGTCGTTGGCCTCGTCGACCAATGGCACCAGCGCATAGCCGAGCTCCACCTCGAGCGGCTCGACCGCGAGCAGGTCACCGAGCTGCGGGGCGGCCTCGTTGGCACTCGCCACCGCGGCCGCCGGTGCCGCCTTCCGCTCCGCGATCGCCTGCTGCCGCCGCCACGCGATCGCGGCGGCGCCGCCCCCCAGGACCAGGAACGGCAGCGTCGGCAGGCCGGGCATCAGGCCGAGGCCCAGGATCACGGCCGACGCGAGCCACATCGCGCGGGGCCGCCCGGTCAGCTGCAGCGCCAACATGTTGCCGACGCCCGACGACGAGGCACCGTAGGTCACGATGATGCCGGCCGCGGTGCTCACGATCAGCGCCGGGATCTGGCTGATCAGCCCATCGCCCACCGTGAGCTGACTGTAGGTCGAGGCGCTCTCGGCGGCGGAGAGCCCCTGCTGTGCCATCCCGATGATGAAGCCGCCGACCAGGTTGATGCCGGTGATGATCAGGCCGGCCACCGCATCGCCGCGGACGAACTTGGCGGCACCGTCCATCGCGCCGTAGAAGTCGGCATAGCGGGCGATCTCGGTCCGCCGCCGCCGCGCCTCGGTCTCGTCGATCAGGCCGGCGCCCAGATCGGCATCGATCGCCATCTGCTTGCCGGGCATCGCATCGAGCGTGAACCGTGCGGCCACTTCCGCGATGCGGCCGGCGCCCTTGGTGATCACCATGAAGTTGATCACGACCAGGATCAGGAAGATCACCAGACCCACCACGACCTGGCCGCCGATCAGGAAGTTGCCGAACGCCTGGATCATCTCGCCGGCGTAGCCCTTCCCCAGGATCAGCCGCGTGGTGCTCACGTTGAGCCCGAGCCGGAGCAGCGTGAGCAGCAGCAGCAGCGACGGGAAGGCGCTGAACTCGATCGGGTCGCTGGCCCCGAGGGTCACGATCAGGACCACGATCGAGAGCGCGAGCGAGAGGGCCAGCAGGCCATCGAGGACCATCGGCGGGAGTGGCACGATCAGCAGCGCCACGATGATCACGACCCCGACCGCCAGCCAGGTCTCGGCGTTGCCGCTCAGGAAGGCGCGCACCGCGACACCGGCCGACCGACCGCCGGTGGAGCCCCCCCCCCGCGAGCTGGCGGTCGGCGGCGCATGCCGCGGCGAGGCGGCCGCCGGCGAGAGCGGCGTGGTCGGGATCGTGCCGACCGAACTCACGCGCGCACCTCACCACCGAGCCCGACCGGCATCCGGCCCCGCTGGCGATAGACGAACGCGAGGATCTCCGCGACGGCGGCATACAGCGCCGGCGGAATCGGCTGGCCAACCCTGGCACTCGCGAGCAGCGCCCGCGCCACCGGCACGTTCCGGACAATCGGGATCCGGGAGGCGGTCGCGAGGTCGCGGATCCGCTCGGCGAGCTTCCGCTGGCCCATCGCCAGCACGATCGGCGCGTTTGCCTCGTGCACGTCATACTTGATCGCCACCGCGACGTGGGTCGGGTTGACGATCACCACATCGGCCTCGGTCACCCGCTGGAGCATCCGGCGTCGCGTCATCTGCGCCCCGAGCGAACGCATCCGGCTCTTGAGGAGCGGATCACCCTCGGACTCGCGATGCTCCTGGATGATCTCCTGTCGCGTCATCATCAGCTGCTGCGAATGACGCCACGCCATGAAGCCGTAGTCGACCACCGACAGTGCCAGAAAGGTCAGGCCCGCGAGGAGTGCAATCCGGAGTGCCGTGCTCCGGGTCACGCTCAGCACCGGTCCGGCATCGGCGCCGACCAGTCCGGTGATCGTCGGCCACATCGCCGACAGTGCTCCCCAGGTGATCAGGCCGAGCACGAGGAGCTTGACGAGCGCCTTGAGCAGCGTGAACCAGCCCTCGAATCCCAGCACCCGCTTGAGTCCCTTGAGCGGGTTGAGCCGCGACATGTCGGGCGTGATCGGCTTGAGCGAGAGCACGCCACGCGCCTGCAGGCCGCCGACCAGCACCAGCGGCACGGTCAGCATCAGGAGGATCGGCAGGATCGCCAGCAGGCCCTGCTGCACCACCGTCCGCAGGATCATCGTCGCGTCGGCCTCCCCCATCGGCGCGGCCGGCAGCCAGGTGCGCAGCATGCCAAGCATGCTGACGGCCTGATGACCGAGTGTCCCCGAAAACACCGCGATCCCGCCCGCGCCGGCGAGCAGCACCACCGCGATCAGGAGTTCCTGGCTCTTCGGGACCTGCCCTTCGTCGTGCGCCTTGGTGAGGCGCCGACTGGTCGGCTGTTCGGTCTTCTCCTGGGCCGGGGATTCAGCCATCGCTCACGGCCCTCCCGTCGCCAGCGGCCGGAACGCCGCGATGATCCGGAGCGCCGAGTCATCGAGACCCGCCACCCAGCGCGTGACCTCACCACCGACCAGCGACATCGTGCCGCCGATCGTGATCAACCCGACCGCGACCGTGATCGGGACGGCGACCATCATCGTGTTGAGCTGGGGCACCGCGCGGTTGAGCACGGCGAGCGCGAGGTTGGTCACCAGCAGCGCCACCATCACCGGCGCCGCGACCCGGATCGCCACCGAGAAGACCGTGCCGCCGAGGGTGACGAGCGCCGTGGCACCGGTGCTGAAGTCGAGTCCCTGGCCCGGCGGGATCGCGATCAACGATGCCGCGACGCCACTGAGCAGGATCACGTGGCCCCCGAGCCCCGCGAAGAGCACCAGCGTGAAGCGGCCGTAGAGCTGGCCGATCCCGGGTGCGCCACCCTCGGTCGACCCGCCGAACGCCGCACCGAGCGAGAGTCCCATCTGGAGCGAGACCACTTCGGCGGCGACGGTGAGCCCGTGCATGAACACTGCCGCGGTGAACCCGATCGCGAGCCCGAGCAGCAACTCGTTGACGATCGAGAGGATCGGCAATGGTCCGGTGAACGGCACCGTCACGCGGCCCGCGGTGGGCAGCAGCGCCAGCGACATCATCACCGCCATCGCGGCCCGGATCCGGGCCGGGATCGCCTGCATTGACCAGAGCGGCGCCACCAGCAGCAGGCCCACGACGCGGGCACTCACCAGCGCGAACAGCGGCCACTGGATCGGGGAGAGGAACTCGAGCAGTGCCGTGTTCATGACGCCATCCGCGGCATCGCGCGAAAGAGTTCGACGGTGAAGCTCACCATCGCGCGCATCATCCACGGCAGGCCGAGCAGGAACACCAGCGCCACCATGAGCAGCTTCGGGATGAAGGTGAGGCTCTGCTCCTGCACCTGGGTCACCGCCTGAACCAGGGACACCACGACCCCGACGATCAGCGCCGTGAGCAGCATCGGTCCGCCGACGGTGATGATCAGCGTGAGGGCCCGCTGCATCAGGTCGGTCGCGAGCTCGGGCGTCATCCGGCAACCCGGAACGAGGCGACCAGTCCTTGCATCACCAGCGCCCAGCCGTCGGCCAGCACGAAGAGCAGCAGCTTGAACGGCAGCGAGACCATCACCGGTGGCAGCATGAACATCCCCATGCTCATCAGCACCGATGCCACGATCAGGTCGATCACGAGGAACGGCAGGAAGATCACGAAGCCCATCTGGAACGCGGTCCGCAGCTCGCTGGTCACGAACGCCGAGACGATCGTCATCGTGCTGACGGCCTCGAGCGAATCGGCCTCGGACTCACCGGCGAGTTCGACGAACGTGCGGATGTCCTTGTCGCGGGTGTTCGCCAGCATGAACCGTCGGGCCGGGACGAGTGCCGCCTTGTAGGCATCGACCTGGGTCATCTCGCCCCGCAGGTACGGTTGCAGCGCGGTCTCGTTCGCCTCGTTGATCACGGGCCGCATCACGAGTCCGGTGAGGATCAGCGCGATCGCGACCAGCAGCTGCGCCGGCGGGGCCGATTGGGTGCCGAGGGCCGAGCGAAGGAAGCCGAGCACGATCAGGATGCGGGTGAACCCGGTCATGAGGAGCAGCATCGCTGGCAGCAGGGTCAGCACGCCCATCAGTACCACGATGCCGACGGCGCCGCTCAGGCGGAGCTGGTCCTCGCCGTCGCCCAGCCGCAAGTCGACCGACGGCGCGATCGGGGGCGTGATCGACGGGCCCTGCAGGCCACCCGGTGTGGCAGCCGGGGTCGCGGCCTGCGCGGTAGGGGGGGGGGCGGTGACGACCTGGGCCGCCACCACCACCGGGGCCAGGGCGAGACCGACCGCGAGGGCGAGCAGCAGGCCGAATCGGCCGAGCCAGTGCGGCAGTCCGCGGGCGGGGGTGCCGTCGCGGGGCGACGCGGTGCGCAGCAGGTCCTCGCGCGCAGGGCCCTCGATTTCGCCGAGCAGCGAGAGTTCCTCGCCCATCCCGACGATCAGCACCCGCTCGCCGACGCGCACGAGACCGATCCCCTGTCGGGGACCGGTCGCGACGCGGTCGAGCAGCTGGAGCGTGCCGGTCCGCTCCCCCCCCCGATTGATGCCGTGCAGGCGACCCAGCCATCGCAGCACGACCATCATCACCCCGATGGTGACCAGCAGGGCGGCCAGCGCACCGAGCACGGGTCAGCGACTCCCGGCGGCGGCGGGTGTCGCGGTGAGCACCTTGGTGATCCGGACGCCGAAGTGATCGCCCACGATCACGATCTCGCCCTCGGCCAGCCGACGATCGCTGACGTAGAGCTCGACCGCATCGCCGACCAGGCGGTCGAGCTGCACCACCGCGCCGGGTCCGAGCGCGAGCACGTCCTGGATCGTGAGTGTGGCGCGGCCGAACTCGACCGTGACCGGCAGTGTCATGTCGAGCAGCGAGTCGAGTCGGGCGCCTTCGGCGGTCGGGGGTGTCGCGGCCCCGAGATCATCGAGCGGCGAGGCCGGTGCGATACCGGCCGTGGGCGTGGGATCGGTCATGTGGCACTGGTCCTTCGGAGTGGGCGAGGTGGAATGGCCGAGCCTTCGAGGCGGTCGAGGATGCGGACGCCGACGTGCCCCTGGTGGCGGCCGAGGGCGCCGAGGAAGCGGGGCCGCCCGTTGACGTGCAGCTCGACCGTGCCCTGGAACGCCTGATTCGACTCGAGCACCTGGCCCGGCGCGAGCGAGGCGCCGTCGCGGGCAGTGAGGCGGAAGCCGGTCAGGCGGACCGCCACCGGGATCGTGGCGGCGCGGAGATGCTGCTCCAGCAGCCGCCGCAGGTCGTCGGGCGCCATCGGTGCCGGGCCGGTGTGGCCCACGCGACCGCGGGCGAATCCCTCGACGCAGGCGGCGGGCAGCAGGAGCGAGAGATCCCCGGTGTGCTCACCGGCCACGATGGTGCAGCGGATCATCCAGACGCGCTCGTGCCGCGGCACCGTCTCGAGCGATTCGGCCACTGCCTCGTAGCGGAGGGGACCGGCGGTGAACGGGGCGATGTCGGCGTAGCCCTCCTGCAGCGCAGCCACCCAGGCGGCGAGCATCTGGCCGAGCACCTGCTGCTCCAGTGGCGTGGGTGGGGCGGTGCGGGTCCCGACGTCGCCAGCGCCACCCAGCTGGATATCGATGAGGGACAGGGCGAAGCGCGGATCGAGATGGACCAGACCATCCCCCCCCTGCCCAACACCGAGTGGCACGATGTAGGTCACGACCGGGGAACGCAGCTCGCGGCGGAAGTCGCCGAACACCAGCTGGACCGTATCGTCGATGGTCACCGTCACGGGAGTGCGAAGTGCGCCGGTCAACACCCGCTCGATGCCGGGCTGGATCAGCGCGTGGGCGCCGTCGAGCACGGCGCGGCGCTCGCGGGCGAGCCAGGGCGGCCGCCTGAAGTCGAACGACTCGACCGTGGTGGTCGCCTGGTCGACGATGCTCATCCTACTGGACGATGTACTGCGGGAGATAGACCTTCACCGCGCCACCGGCCAGGTACGGCTCGGCCAGGGCGCGCAGCTCACTGCGGAGCTGATCCCGGATGCCGGGGGAGGTGAGCACGTCGAGGGTCTTCTGTTCGAGCAGGGACCCCACCGCATCGCGGAGCTGCACTTCGGCCGCGCGGAGGCGCGCCTCGTCTGCGGGCACGGTGACCTCGAAGGCGATCGTGGCGATCAGGTGATGCTGGCCGCGCGAGCCGGCGGGATTGATGATCACGCCGTCGAGCGTGAAGGTGGTGCCGGCGGCGGCCTCGCCTTCGGCGCCGTGTCCGCCGCCTCCCCCGCCGCCGCCCCCGCCGCCGCCCTCGCCGCCGGCTTCGGCCTTGGGCTCGCTGCCGGCCGCCGATGGACCGAGCATCGGGCCCACGCCGAAGGCTCCGGCGGCGCCGCCGATCACCAACGCGGCGAGCGCGGTCATGAGCATCGGGAGCTTCTTCGGGGCTGGGGGCGCTTCCTCTTCCGTCGTCGTCGCGTCCATGCGTCGGATCTCCATGTGGCTGACCGTGGTTGCCTTTGGCCAGAAGCAACCCGTGTACCACGCGGCGACGGCGTCGTAAGGTGTTGTGACAGAGCAACTTGGGAGAGCAGGGATCGGGCTCGTGGCCGCTCGTCGAGGCGGGACCCGGAAGGTTGTGCCGCCCCGGAGGTCGTGAGTTGCCGGTCGGAAGTGAGAGGCGAGAAGCGAGAGGCGAGAAGCGAGAGGCGAGAAGCGAGAAGCGAGAGGCGAGAAGCGAGAGGCGAGAGGCGAGAGGCCAGAGACGAGAGGCGAGAGGCGAGAAGCGAGAAGCGAGAGGCCAGAGGCGAGAGGCGAGAAGCCACGCTGAGCCCCCCGCCATGGAGTAGTCATCCCGACCGGAGCCGCCGAAGGCGGCGAAGTGGAGAGCCTGCCCCGAGCTTGTCGAGGGGGATCTGTACTTCTCTCACGAGCCCACGGGCTGAAGCCCGGGCTCGGCACAGAGGGTGGGTAAACCCGCCTGGCTCAATGACTCACGGAGCAAGGAGGCTTCAGCCTCCCTCAGTGCCGAGCCCGGGTGCTGTCCGACCCGAAGGGTCGGACCACCCGTGGGCTCGCGCGATCGAGCCCTACATCTCCCCTGCCGGCGCGACGCCACTGAACATGTCCGCCACATAGCGCCACTTCCCGTCGGCGCCCTTCCGGAGCACTTCCAGGAACTTGATCTGATGCGTGGCGCCGCCCATCGAGTAGGTCGCGGTGCCAAGCTGATAGGCGAGGTCGCCGACCCCATAGGTGGTCGTCGGAGTGAGCACGAAGTCGGTGGCACCGGCGTCGAACATGCCGACGATCATGGCACGGATGCCGTCGCCCTCGAGCGCCGGAGCGTCCGGCGGCATCAGCCTGGCGTCGGCGGCATAGAACGCGAGCACCGCCGCGGTGTCCTTGGCATTCATCGCGGCCGCGAACGCCGGCTCCACGGCGCGCACCGCATCGAGTTCCTCAGCGGAGAGGGCGGTCGGGGCGGCCGGAACGGCATCGGTCGGCGTGTCGGTCTTTGGAGCGCAGGCGGCGGCCAGCAGGCCGAGCCCGAGCAGAGAGAGCAAGCGCATGGGGGACTCCGGAAGTGAGACGTGAGAAGGTAGCTGCGAGAAGCGAGAAGCGAGAGGCGAGAAGCGAGAGGCGAGAAGCGAGAGGCGAGAAGCGAGAAGCGAGAAGTCACGCCCCCGCCCCTCAGCCTTCGCCCAAGTGCGGATCGGCGCCCACCGCCAGCAGCGCCTTGAGCACTTCCTTCCGATAGCCATGCGCCAGTCGGATCGCCGGGACCTCGACCCAGCCGACGTGGAGCGCCACTTGAAGGTGGTGCTCGTTGTCCTCCCGCGGGCGATCATCGAGGTGCACCGGACTCCGCGAGTCGTGAAACATCACCGTCTCGACGAAGGCCTTGACCCGAGCGAACCCGATGCTGTCCTGCTCTGCCTCGGGATCGTCGGGAAGCGGCGCCCCCGGGAAGTCCCCCTCCTCCTCGAGCGCCTGGAAGTGGTGGAAGGCGAAGTCATAGTGGCGGAACCAGGTACTGAGCGGCTGGTAGTCGAGGTCGAGCACGTGCTCTCCGCCGAACTCGTTCGAGCCGAGCGACTGGATGTAGTCGGCGATGCCATCGAACACCGGGATCGCGGTCGCGCCGAATCGCTTGGCGAACTCGTCGCGGATGATGATCAGCGAGAAGAGCTGGATCCAGTGTGGGGTGCGCGCCAGGATCCGGTGGTCGACCGGATCGGCCAGCGAATAGGCGATCCCTTCGCGGATCGGCGCGAGCACCCCGCCGGGATACAGGTCCATCTCGAGGGCGACGCCGACGCTGAACGCGGCAAGCGCCTGGCCGTACTCGACCACGCGCCGTGGATAGGCCTCGGGGTCACGCCGCACGGCGCGATAGAGATCGATGGTCCAGCGGTCGGCGATGGACATGGGGGCGCTCGGCGTTCGTGGTGTGGCGAGCAGGATGAAGGATGATAGCTGGGCTGCGAGAAGCGAGAAGCGAGAGGCGAGAGGCGGGAAGCGAGAGGCGAGAGGCGAGAGGCGAGAAGCGAGAGGCGAGAGGCGGGAAGCGTGCCGTCACCCCGACCTGCTACCCCGAGCGAGCAAAGCGAGTGGCCCGAGTCCACAGGCTGAATCCCGGGCTCGGCACAGAGGGCGGGTGAACCCGCCTTGCTCAACGACTCGCGGAGCAAGGAGGCTTCAGCCTCCGTCAGTGCCGAGCCCGGGTGATGCCCGACCCGAAGGGTCGGACCACCCGTGGGCTCGCGCAAGGACCCCGCCGCATGGCGCGGTACGCGTCAATGGTCCAGCGGTCGATGTTGGTCGTGCGGCGCTATCCCTCGTTTGTCATCCACTGCTCGAGTGCCTCGAGATCACGCGTGAATTGTGCCCCGATCTCCTCCAGGGTGCCGCGCGGTGCCGCTGGAATCATCTCGCCGAATCGGAACGCCGACGAACACTTCTCCATCCAGAGCTGCGCCCAGGTGCCGAGCTGCAGGTCATCCCAACGTTGACTGGCGTTGGGTCCGGCCAACCAGTCATGGATCCGGATCACGAAGCCGAACCGTTCGAAGAAGTAACCCCAGCGCGCCGGGGGATTGTCGAGTTGCGCGACGTCGCGCCACCGGAGGGCATCGGCGCGGTACTGCCGCGAACGCGTGGGGTGCCAGGTTGCCGGCTCACTCGATGCGATGAATCCGGCCACCACCAGATCCTCGAGCGCGCGACGTGCGGCCACCCGGTTCCACGCGATCGCGTCGGCGACTTCCCGAACCGACGCCCACTCACCCGTGCCGATCAGGAATGCGAGTGTGTCCGCCTTGATGCCGACGCCGAGCCCCATGCGGAGGCGGAACACCAGCGCAGCGGGCCGACCGAAGCGAGGCTTCATGGCGTCCTGCATCTGGAGGGCGAGGGGAATGCCAGGGGCCGTATTGGTGGCAAGCGTTTTCCAGCGCGCATCACCGCCGCGATACGCCGCCAGGCTGGCGGAAAATCCCAGACGCGCTGACGTCTCATGACCCGCCTCCTTGTGCAGCCGTCGCATCCGTCCGACGCTGAGCACGCTCGGCAAGGAAAGCATGAAGTGGTTCGTGATCTCAGCGAGACGCGGTTCGCGTTCGGCGAGCGCCAGGGAGGTGAGCACCAACGCCTCAGGGTCGATGATGGCCCGGGCGGGTCCCTCGGCGGTTGCGCCCGATGCGACGCTGTGCCACTGTCGCCAACAGAGGTCGACCGCCGCCTGGAGCAGCGGGTCGAACAGTTCACCCGCGATGACGGACATCGTGCAACGCCTCCTTCACATCGGTTGCCCAGGTCGGGGTGCCATCCTGGGAGAGCACCCACTCGAGCGCGAATGCCCACTCGTCGTCGGTCGGCGCGAGCGCTCGCAGATCGGCACCATGTTTGTTGGGCGTCTCACGATCGACCCACCGGTCGACGAACGCGTAGAGCTTGAGGGCGATGAGGTCGAGCCGCCCTGCCAGCCCAAGCGAGAGTCCGCCGAATTCCCGCCACTCGACGCGACTCGCCATGCCGGGCGGCAGTCCTGCGCTCTCCCACTGCGCCGCGACGACGCTGTTGAGCCAGTCGTCCCTGAGCTCGAGATCATGCGCGACCAACGCCGCAGCCGACCGCAGCTCCGCCGGAAGGAGGCGCTCGGCGGGCACCAGCACACCCACGGCGATGAGCCGGAAGGTCTGTCCCCGGGCCTCGAGAATCCGTCCGAGGCGATCAATGCCGGCAAGGGCGTCAGATGCCATGATGACACCATATTACTGCTATTATAGTGTCTGTCAAGAGCTATGAGGGCATCTACCACCACCTGTCCCGCCCTCACCCGAGCCCACGGGCTGAAGCCCGGGCTCGGCACAGACGGCGGGTAAATCCGCCTTGCTGAACGATTCATGGAGCAAGGAGGCTTCAGCCTCCGTCAGTGCCGAGCCCGGGTGATGTCCGACCCGAAGGGTCGGACCACCCGTGGGCTCGTCATTCTATCCCACCGCACCTCGCCAGAACGCGAGGCTGCGCTCGGGGATGATCCCCTCTGCTGCGATGGCGATCTGTTCGAGCGCGTCGAGGAGTGCGCGCGCTTCGGGCCCGAGGCCCAGGAGCGTGCACGAGCGGAGGATCCGGGTGAGTCTGAGGTAGTTGTGGCTCATCGGAGTCAGCCAGACCGGGACGCGTTGGCCGAAGTGCGGTGCCATCCGGACCGCGGCCCCCTCCACCCGGATGAGTCCGTAGAAGTCGAGCATGAGGTCGAGTGAGCGACGGAGTTCGTCGCGGAGGATGGGGTCGCTCGCGAAGGCGGCGATGTCAACGGCTCCAAGCAGTGGTGCCGTCCTCAACGCCCCGCTCGGCTCCGGCAGCGGAAAGAGCCACTGGATGTAGTCGTGATGGAACTCGAGCGCCTCGTGGTCGAAGCCCAGGATGTCGACCAGCGTCCGACCGGCGTGGTCGGTGCCTGTGCCTCGGTAGAAGTCGAGGATGGGGGATGCGGGCATCGGTGGGCTTTCGCGAGAGGATTCGGGGTGGGAGGAGGAAATTACCGAATTTCCGCTGCCCAGATCGGGGACTTCGCGCATCGCGGCCGCCGCGGACTGTCGGCGTTCATCGAGCGCACCCACCCGGGACACGCCGGCAGTGGACCGCGACCTGCAAGGCCGCGCCAGGGAGCTCACAGGTGATGGATAGCCATGTAAATCCTTGTGTGGATACGAGTTACATAACGCTCGACCTCTCGGCACGTCCTTCGCGGTGGAATCCCGTGAGCGACCCGCTTCCCGACATCGACCGGAGTCGACCTAGGGGTTGAACATCCACCCTCCGCCTTCGAGAGGTGGGAGAACCTGAGGCCATGACATGAGCACGCCCACGGGCTTTCCAGAGACACCATCCCTGACCACTAGCCTACGGGCGAGTGGCGATGGATTCGCGGTGCCGGTGCCAAACGACACGAGTGTGCCGAGTACCGCGATGCCCAATGGGCATTGGCGGCGGTGGTTCGCGAGAATTGTCGACATGATGCTCCTCGCGTTCGCGCTCGGGCTCATCGCACAAGACTTCCTTGCCACGATCGACAATGACATCATAAGAGGCGTCGTCGTGGTCATCGCCGCGATCCCACTCTCCGCAGGCTTCCTCATGGAATGGGGGCGCACGCCGGGAAAGGCACTCGCCGGGCTACGTGTAGTCGATGCCACCTCACATAAACTGACGTACGCAGCAGCGCTCCGACGCGAATGGGGGGCGACCGTGTTCGGAATGGGGTTCGGCCTCCCTCTGATTGGCCTTTTTACAGCCTACAAGCAATACGGTCGCCACAAGGGTGGCAGAGCAGCAAGCTATGAGCCTATTGGCGTTCAGGTAGTCGGTGCACCGACGTTGAGCGGACTCGGAGTGCTCGCGTGTTGGGGTGCCGGGCTGGCTATCCTCGCGGTGATGGCGGCGGGGCAGGCCAGGTAGTGTCGTCCCCGTTACCTACCACCGCACCCATCGATTCGGCGCTCGCCGCCGAGTCGCGACAGCTCGGTCTCGCCGGCATTCAGGCGGCTCGACGCGGGGAGCTGCGGGCGGGATGTCGACTACTCACTCGCGCAATCGCACTCGACGATAGCTGTGTGGCATTGCATGAGGCTCAACGCCTCGTGGCGGAGCTCTCCACCGAGGTAGCGCCCACCTCTTCGGCGGATCCGGCAGCTCTCCCACCAGCAACCACAGCAATCGGCAAGCTCCTTGAAGAACTCCGATCAACTCCCGCCGAGTCCGATCGGGCGCGTCGTTCGTGGTGGCCGTGGAGCGGGCTGGCCGGCGCCTGCCTCGGTGCCTCGCTCACGTTCCTGCTCGTCGGACTGCGCCCCACTGGCGAACCGGTAGGATTGGCGCCCACGGCAGCGCCCGCAAGCACCGCGACCATGACACCCCTCCCTGCACCCGAGCCCCCTGTACCCGCCGTGATTGTCGCGGCATTCGGTGGCTCGGATGCAGCATTGCTTGAAGCTGCGAGCCGCGGGTTGCCAGACACGTGGCCAACTTCTCTTACCAGCCGGGTCAATAGCCAAGTCTTCCGCGCAGCACACCGTACCTATTCCGAGGGGTATGCCCAGTTCCGTGCTGGCAATTACAAGGTCGCGGCAACGCTCCTCACTACGGCTGTCCCTGCCCTGTCGGAATCCTGGCTCGAAGATGACGCGCTCTACTGGCTCGTGAGAGCCCGCACCGCCACCGGTGAGGAGAGCCTTGCCAAAGTGCATGCCACAGCGCTTGCCACGCGCTACCCCGAGAGCCCATTTGTGAACTCTCACGTCCGTCCACTGCTCGTTGGAGGTAGCCGATGACTCCTGCCACACTGATCGACCGCCTCGCGGCGATCGAGAAGCAACTGGTTGAGGAAGCCGGCTCGATCGAGCCACTCAACGAGACACAGGATGGAGCCGTGATCGCTCGTCTCCTCCGGAAACTGGGCCAGCATCAGATGCGGGCGACACAGGTGCAGGAGCAGAGTCTAGCGGAGATGCTCCGAACTGCTGCTGAGCAGCGCTCGGCGATCGCTGGACTGCAGGAGCGCGCTAGGCATGATCGACTCGCAGTACTGGAATGGATCGACGGCGTCGACGACGCGCTTGTGCTCGCTCGCCAACATGGTGATCCGCTCCTCCTCAGCTGGTTCGATCGGATTTTGGCAAGAGGCCTGTCGACCGCAGCCACGCTCGGACTCAGCGAGATCCTTGGTGCGGATCGACCGCTCGACCCGGCGACGGACGAGGTCCTGGATACGGTGACTACCGATGCGGTTCAAGAGGGAACCGTTGTCGAGGTTGTCAGGCGGGGATTCCGCTGGGACGGGGCATTGTTGCGCCGTACACAAGTCATCGTTGCGAAAGGAGGACTCCAGTGATCATCGGAATCGATCTCGGTACTTCGACGTCCGAGGTAGCCGTCTTCCGCAACGGCCGAGCGGAGCTGGTCCGTGACGTACCAGGCTCTCTCGGAGGAATTCTACCCTCTGTCGTTGCCTTGAATGCGAAGGGCAAGATCGACATCGGCCACGATGCACTCCAGCAGCTTGCCATCCGCCCGGAGATGGTGGTTCAGGAGGTCAAGCGAATCATGGGTACGGGTCGGACAGTTCGACTTGGCGCGGTCGAGTACACGCCACAGGAGATCTCTGCTTTCATCCTCCGTCGACTGCGCGAAGCAGCGGAGCGTTGCGTCGGTGAGTCCATCAACGAAGCGGTGATCACGGTACCGGCCAACTTCAATGATCATCAGCGGCGCGCGACCCAGGAAGCGGCTGAGCTGGCCGGACTGCGCGTCAGGCGATTGGTGAATGAACCCACCGCGGCCGCAATTGCCTACGGGGTGGCCCGACCACAGGCCGAAGAACGGCTGCTGGTCTACGACCTCGGTGGCGGCACGCTCGACGTTACCGTCCTCGAACTGAGCGAGGGCATCCTCGATGTCTTGGCTTCGGCCGGCATCGCGAAATTGGGTGGGAAGGACTTCGACGAACGCCTGATCGGTTTGCTCGAGAAGGTCACCGCTGGAACCCCCGAGTATGACCTGTCGACTCCACGCGCACAGAGCCGGCTTCGACGGGCCGCTCAACTGGCGAAGGTTGCGCTGAGCACCAAGTCAACAACCGATGTCCTGGTCGAGTACCTGGGACTTAGCGGCACGGGAGAGCCACTGCACTTCGAATGGGAGCTCACTCGCGCCGATTTCGAGGCGGCGATCAAGGACTTGGTCAAATCCAGCCTGACTACGCTCGACGAGGCGCTCGCAGCCAAGGGGCTTTCTTCCACCGACATCGACTCCGTCCTACTGGTTGGTGGATCCACGCGGATCCCGTTGGTCCGCGAACTCGTCAGCTCGTACTTCCCCGGTGTGCCGATCCGGACCGATGTGAGCGCAGATGAGGCAGTGGCGATGGGGGCAGCGATCCTCGGCGGGATGGAGTCGGGTGACGTCTCCTCGGAGCACACCGTCCTCACCGACGTCTCGCCGCACACCTTCGGGATTGCCGTGGTCGGCGACAGCGATGGTGAGGAGGTCTCCGATCTATTCGATCCGGTGATCCAGAAGAACGCCACCATCCCGCGGACGGGGATCACGACCGCCTTTACGAGATTCGACTTCCAGGAAGCGGTGCACATCAGGGTCTTCCAGGGGGAGGCGAGTCACTGCGGCGATAACCTGCTCATCACATCCTTCCACCACCGAATGGCTCCAGCGCCATCGGGCGCCGAGGTCCGGATCGAGATGTCCTACAACCTGAGTGGGACGATCGACATTGTCGTAACCGACGTCGCGACCAACATCCAGACAACGCATCACTGGCGAGGTGGGCCCGGCAATCTTTCCGCAGAGCAGAAGGCCGAGGCACGGCGACGCATGGCAGAACAATGGACTGGAGCAACTGACCATCCTGATCAGCCCATTCCGCCTGCTCCATCCAACCCTGCCGAGAAGCCGTGGGAGAGATCCGACCTTTGGCCGTCCGTTTCCGCGTTGCATCATCATGGCGTGAGCCGCCTCGACCGGCTCGACGGTCCGACGAGCTCCAAGGTACGGGGGCTCCTCGCAGAGCTCGAAGGTGCCGCCGCGCGTGACGATCGGAACGCGCTCTCCGCAGCGGAGGCACGACTGACTGACCTCCTCTTCGATCTGGACTGAGCGTCGGCATATGCCCAACCCTCATGCAGAGAGTTTCTACGAACGGCTCGACCTCGCGACATCTGCCTCGGCTGATGAGGTGCGCCGTGCCTACCGGAGCATGCTTCGCAAGTACCCCCCGGAACGACATCCGGAGGAGTTCAAGCGTATCCGCGAAGCGTATGAGACGCTCTCGAATTCCGAGAGCCGTCACGCCTACGACACCCGGCCCGATCCAGCGGTTGCTGGTCCGCTGCAGCGCGGCATGCAGGCACTCACCACCGACGATCACGCCACGGCTGAGAGGTGCTTCAAGCAGGTCCTGCTCATCGACCCATCCATGGCGTACGTGCGGAACCTGCTGGGATTGGCGATCGCCTATCAGGAACGCTTTGAACAGGCGCTCGAACAGTTCAAGCAGATCCTGACGCTCCCTCAGGCGGCGGCGGCATGGTTCGGCAACGCCGGCCATACCTACCTGAAGCTGGAACGGTTCGAGGAGGCCAGGGTGGCGTTCGAGACCGCAGCCGCACGCGCTCAGGACAACCCCGTCAGCTACTACATCGGCCTGGCCGATGCCCTCTGTGGTTTGAAGCGGTACCGTGAAGCCAGCCATGTGCTCGAAAAGGGCATTCTGGCAGACGGAACGGTCGACTTCGAGGATCTGGACTATTTCGTCAAGTTGCTGCACGTCCACATTCGGTCGCGGCGTGCGGAAGATGTACGCCACACGCTGCTGCGAATGCAGGAAATCGCTGCGGACGACGAACAGCGACGCCTGCTCGCATACAAGGTAGGATCGCTCTCGCGACAACTGCTCCACGCTGAGCTCTACGACTATGCGTATGCCACCTCGGTTTTGGCTCGGGACCTGGAGCCCACTGACGGTGACTACGACGCGCTCAGCCGACTTGCCTCGCTGCTCCATCACAAGAAGTCGGCCGAGGCCGAGCAGCTCGTGGCACATCACCCGTCATTCGGCGTGGGTGGCTGGTTGCAGCCGACCGGCTTCTGGCTCTCGGGCCACCTGCGGGACAGCCAGATGTATGGCGGAATCACCCCGATCAAGGCTGCGCCAGGCCTCGCGACGATCAACGGCGTCGGGACCCGGCTCTACGGGCGGCGTGATCCGGATCCGGAGAACAATTCACACACTGCGACGCTCTTTTTCACGGTGCTCTTCGTGCCGGTCTTTCCCATTGCGTGCTACCGTGTGATCGAGACCGGTAGTGGTCAATGGCGCTTCCTGGGGAAGATGCCTTGGTCGAAGTTTGAGAAGTGGTATGCCTCGGTGGTGACCCTGGGTGTCATATCGCTCGTCATGATGGGCTCCACAGGGAGCAGCGGATCATTTGCCTCATCTGGCAGGCGGCTCGTCGAGACCCCCGCGCCGGCGTACGCGCCCCAGACTGCCTCTGCCGACGACTACTTCCAACCCGGCAATCAGCGAGCAGTCACATCGTTCGAGCCATCTTCATTCGAGCGGGAGGCGCTGACGCGCCGCCGGAACGAGATCGAGCGGCGCTATGACGAGCTCGCGGCCCTGGAGGAGCAACTGAACGAGATCGACCGGAAGACGGATGCTATTGAGGCGGGAGCCAGCTACATCTCTATCGAAGATCCCGAGTATGGTCGGCTTATCCGTGAGTACAACCGCATTGTCGAGGACTACAATCTCCAGCGTGGTCTGTTGACTACCGATGCGGAAGCGTTGCAACGCGATATCGACGCGTTCAACGCAAGGCTTCCATAGGTTGAGGTAGCCCCGCGCCCACGACAGGTCCCCTACCCCACCACCATCCCCACCAACTCTTCCGCGTGCGCGAGCTGCTGCGCGCGGTCGCCTTGGAATAGCCGCTCGTTCACGAACTCGAATGAGAGCCCCGTGAGGAGTGCCGCGACGAGTCGGGTCCGCTTCGCTTGACCAGCCTCCCGCATCGCGGTCTCCAGCGTCAGGAAGTTGACGTCGCGGGCCGCCTCCATTCGCCCGAGCGCCAGATGCTCGCGCGCATTGCCCCGGTAGTTCGGATCGGTCCGCTTGTTCCAGAGGACGTCAGAGTACATCAGCCGAAATCGGTGCGGATGGTCGATCGCATACGCGATGTCGGCAAGGACCACCGCCACCACATCGGTCCCCCCCACCGGCATCGCCGCCGCCAGGTGATCCCACTGCCTCGCGGCAAGCTCGGCCAGAAACCCCACCTGCGACCCGAATTGCTTGAGGATCGCCGGATGGGTCCCCGCCGCCGCCGCCGCGATGTCGCGGAGCGAGAGCATGTCGTGCCCCGATGCGTCGAGCATCTGGTCTGCGGCATCGAGGGCCCGGAGCCCGAATTCACTCCATGGCACATCGGGGATTGCGCGACTGGTTTCCACCGGTTACCGTTCCTTGTCAGTTGGTGACCAATGGTAACCGTTGTCCCGTTCGAATTCCAGTGCCGGCCCATTTCGGCGGTGTTTGACCATGATCCCACGCTCGGAGGAGCAGATGCCCACGACCGCCCAGGAACAGTCTCACCTGCTGACCTACCTCACGGAACTCTTCCCCGTGGCGCTCGCGGCGGTGGCCCGAGAAGGACGGCAGCGACACCCCCAGCTCTACCTGAATGGCCACCTCGACGCCGATGAAGGAATCGTCCTCCAGCCTTACCTGCTGACGACCAGGAATCCGGCGATCCGACGGATGACCGAAACCGAGGCCACCCTGTTCAGCGCCGCGCTCTGCTGGACAATCCTGCTGGACGAGGGCGCCTACACTTGGTACCGAGGCGGCTACGACGCCTTCCGGGCCGTGACCTTCTTCCCCAAGCTGGTCGGTGACTGCCCCGGCGCATGTCACTGTCACCTCCACCCGACGACGGCCCTGGAGTTGGTCGGCGGCGACGCGGGGAACTGGCTCCACAATCGGATCCAGCGCCGATCGATGGTGAGCCAGCTGGCCCCGATGGTGCAGCACCTGGTGAACGGCCTTGCCGCGAGCCATCGGATGCCGTGGTTGCCAGATCTCTTCGTCCGTGCCGTGACCGAGCTCGATGGTCCGCACGTCCCCGCGCCGTCGGCCGTGCACTCGCTGGCCGATCTGTTCGGGGAGACCCGTTGGCAGATGCCCCGGATCACGAAGGATGAGTTCGGCCGCGAATTCGCGGAAGCGCGGGAGCAGCATCGGCAGCGGCGGGCCGAGCGCTGGGATCCCACGCCCGGTCGCCCTTCGAGGCCAACGGACGGCGGTCGTCCTGAATCTTGAGAAATCGTATCGCGTTGCGGGGGCGGGACTTGCCCCTGCCCCCTAGGGAAAACCCTAGTCGGCCCTGGGTGGCGAGCGTCACGGAACCTGTCAACGATTGTGAGACACGGGTGACCTGACATTTACTGTGCCCCCGCCGTGGCGAGCACGTCCGCCGGTGGGTTGATCCAGACGGCGGTCGGGAGCACGGGCGGCACCGGCGCCTGCCGGACGAACCGTTCCGGATGGCGGGCGTACGCGAGGTCCAGCACTCGCGCCCGCTCCGCCCGCCGTGCGGCGGCGACGCCGGTGTGCACGTCGACCGGCGTGTGCCACCCGATGCCGCTGTGCCGATGGACGGTGTTGTACCACCGGAAGAACGCGACGCAGTACGCGCGCGCGTCTTCCAGGCTCCCGAACCGGTCGGGGAACGTCGGATGATACTTGAGCGTCTTGAACTGGGCTTCGGAGTACGGATTGTCGTTTGGCACGTGCGGCCGCGAGTGACTGCGGGTGATGCCGAGCGCCACGAACAGCTCGCTCACGGGCTTGCCGATCATCGGGCCGCCGCGATCGGCATGCACCGTGAGCCCCGAACTCTCGGTGAGCCCCTGGTGGGTCCGACACCACCGCAACAACTCCTCCGCCAACTCCCCGCGTTCGCGTGCGGCGAGCCGCCAGCCGACGACATAGCGGCTGAACACATCGAGCACCACGTACAGGGCGTACCAGATCCCGCGCACCGGGCCGCGCAGCTTCGTGATGTCCCAGCTCCACAGCGTGTTGGGCGCGCACGCGAGCAACTCCGGCTTGGCGTAGACCGGATGCTGTCGCTGTGCGCGACGCTCGGCCTGGGCTCCCTCGGCGGCGAGCAACCGGTACATGGTCCGCGGCGAGCAGAGGTAGTGGCCCTCGTCCAGCAGGATCGCATGCACCGCGTGGGGCGCCTGATCGACGAAGCGCGGGGCGTGCAAGACATCGAGAACGTGCGCGCGTTCGCCTGCGGTCAGCGCCCGCGGCGAGGGGGGACGCGTCGCGCAGACCCGCGCGCGCACCGGCCGCTGGGCCCGGTAGTAGGTCGCGGGCGCGATCTCGAGGGCTCGGCAGCAACGCCGCACGCCCAGCTGGCGATGGGAGGCGATGAGCGGCATCAGGACGGCTCGTCGATCACGGGGAGGTCCTCCCCGAACAGCGCCGCGACTTTTTTTTGGAGCTCGATGATCGCCTCGGCCCGGACGGCGCGCGCTTCCGCACGGGCGAGCTTGCGCTCAAGGGCCGTGAGGTCCTGTCGTGTGATGGGGGCTGGCTTCGGCCCACGCCGCACGGCCGGGCCGGTCAGCGTGCCGGCGGCCTCCGCCTTCCGCCAGGCGGCGAGATGCGACGAATAGAGGCCTTCACGGCGCAACAGCGCCCCGATGGCGCCGGGCGTGGTGCAGGCCGCGGCGGCCGCCAGGATCTTCCGCTTGTAGGCCGTCGTGAACCGGCGGCGGGTCGGTGGTTCGGGCATCCCGGCATCTTCAGCAGATGACGGCGACGCGGCAAGG
>DASSYA010000017.1:0-293252 GCA_035703525.1 Gemmatimonadales bacterium
ATCATGCTCGCGCGGTCGCCCGGAGCGCGGCGCATCGTACAGCCCGACCATGCCATGCTCGCGCCAGCGGCGGCGCCAATGGCTCACCATGGACGGCGTCAGCTCGACGCGGGCGGCGACCTCGATGTTGGGCAGGCCCTCGGCCGAGAGCAGCACCACGCGCGCACGACGGACCAGCCCGGCGGGCAGGGAGCGCGAGTGCGCCACCGACTCGAGATGGGTCCGCTCAGTCGAGGAGAGCGTGAGAGCGAAAGTTGGACGGCCGCGCGGCATGGGAGCTCCGGGAAAGGTGTACCCGAATCTCCTGCATGTCTAATGCCAGAAACTAATGGGACACTATACTAGGACCCCTTCGATCGCCGCGAGCAGCACAGACGCATCGTGGGGCTCGGCACCACGCTCGTTCCGCGAGGCCGGACTGATCGCCCACGTCAGGAAGAGCTTTGCCGACAGCGCCCGCGCCCCCGCGCTGGGCCCAGGGGGCCCGCCTGCAGCCGGTCCAGGTTGGGCCGGGTGCCGCAAATAGTCCCGAAGCGAGATCAGGTCCTGATGGCCGAGAGGGCCAGCGGCGAGTCGGGCCTCCAGGCCGCCAGGGAAGCGGGCCTCTGCCCAAGCGTAGAGGTAACGGAGCCCATCGACATCTCGCCCCAACGTACTGGACGCACACTCCAACCGACGAGCCAACACGGCCCACCGGAGGGCGGTGGGAGCCGGAATCCAAGTGTCCCTCCTGACCAGGGTCGGCAAACGCTCCCCGTCTGGCAGGACACTCGCCAGCACCTGCCAAGCCTTCAAATCCGGCGTTGCGGCGCTGTCGACGATCACCTGACTGCGAGAAGTGCCGTGTTGACTGGGGAAACGGAGGATGCGGGGCAGAAAGACTCCGGCCTGAAAACCGTAAAACGACACAACAGGAGTTGGGCCTTCAGACTGAACAATAGGAGGGAATAGAGACAGACGACAACCCCATCAGGATTGTCGCCTGCCCTTCATTCTCCGACAGTTCTCCGCATTCGACCTATTCGAAAAGCAACACCACCAAAGATGGTCTTTTAGAACGGCAAATCATCATCCTCGGCGTCGAGGGCATCCGGGAAATCGTTGAACGACTCGCTCTTCTTCGCCGAGCCGCTCTCCGAGTCGCCTCCCGACTTGCCACCACCGCGCGATCCGCCGCGGGATCCGCTCCAGGAGCCCCCGCTGCTCGAGTCGTCGTCACCACCGCGACCGCCGAGGAGGATCAACTCGCGACAGTTGATTTCGGTGCTGTAGCGCTTCTGGCCGTCCTTGTCGTCCCAGGTGCGGTATTCGATCTCGCCCTCGACGTAGATCTTCTCGCCCTTCTTGCAGTACTTCTCGGCGATATCGGCGAGCTGCTGACCCTTGTTGGCGTTCCAGCAGATGATGCGATGCCACTGCGTCTTCTCCTGGCGGTTGCCGTCCTTGCCGGTCCACTGCCGCGAGGTGGCGAGCGAGAGAGTCGCGACGCGGTTGCCGGTCGAGCCCGCCGTCCGGACCTCCGGGTCCGCGCCGAGGTTGCCGATGAGGATGACCTTGTTGAGGGACTTGCTCATGTTCTGCTCCAGAATCGTCGGTGTGCGAAAGAACTGCCGGGGACCTGTCGGGAATGTCGACGGCAGCGATGCAAGGCTCGATCACCCCTCACTGCGGAGGGGTACCGGTTGGTGCGGGCGGTCGCCATGAAAGTACCAAGGCGTCCTCGTGGGGGCGACGGTAGTAGCCGCGGCGGATCCCGGCGGCCTGGAACCCGACCGCCCGGTACATCGCCTTGGCCGCCTCGTTGCTGGGACGCACCTCGAGCCAGACCGATGCTGCGCCGCCCGCCACGAGTGCATCGAGCGCCCGCACCAGCAGAGCCCGGCCGAGTCCGATCCCGCGGGCCTGCGGGGCGACGGCGATGCTCAGGATTTCGCCCTCGTCCGCCGCGACCCGGCCCAGAACCGAGCCGATGATCATCCCCGAGGCATCGGTCGCAGCGAGCGAGATCGCCCCCGTCGTGGTCATGGCCTCGATCAGCATCTCCGACGTCCAGGGGTCACTGAACGCGGCCTGTTCGAGGAGCGTGAGCGCGCCGAGGTCAGCCGGGACGGTAGGTCTGATCCGGCAGGATTCGACCATGCTTCCTCTCCCACACGGCCTGGGCCTCGACGGGTCGGCCGTAGGTCGGGCTCCAGCGGCCCGGGTCGGTCACGGCGGCGGTCCCACCGGAGACCCGGGCGAGGGTCAACAACGCGCGCGCGTCGGGGAGCGCCGCCGCGCCGGTGATCGGGGTCAGCCCCGTCGCTGCGCGCACCGCCTCGGCGAGTTGTTCCGAGATGTCGCCGACGACGACGACCGGTGACCCGAATGCCGCCAGATCTGCCGGTGCCATGCTGCGAGGAAACCCGTTGACCGGCGCGATGCGATCGGACACGACATCCCAGCAGCCGGCGTACAGATCGCCGCGCAAGGCATCGGTCACCGCGAGGAGGCGTCCCCCCCCTTGAGCGGTGATGTGCGGCATCCCCTGGATCAGGAGCGAGGGCGACACATGCCAGGTCACGGCCGGCCGACCCCAGGTCAACGCCTTGGCGATCGAGGTCGCGACCCGGAGTCCGGTGAACGAACCCGGGCCATCCCCGCTCAGCACCGCGACGATGTCGCCGGGGTCCGCACCAATCTCCCGAAGCAGCCCGTCGACGAGGCCAAGCGCCTCGCGCGTGTGTCGACGCGGGCCGTCGACATGCGCCTCCTGCGTGGCCACTCCATCGGTCACCGCGACGGTGCACCGCGCCGTGGCCGTATCGATCGCCAGGGTGATCATGGCAGGACCTCGACCCGGCGGGTCTGCTCGCCGTCGTGGTGCAGCCGCACGCGCCGGTCGGGCGGCGGGGCCCAGCTGCCGGCCCGGTCCGGCCATTCGATCAGCAGGACATCGGCATCGGCCGCGCCCTCCCAGTCCAGATCGGCAGCATCCTCGGGCGCCCGCAGGCGGTAGCAGTCGAGGTGCAGGGTGTCGCCTCGTGGCCCCGCGTGGCGATGCACCAGCCCGTAGGTGGGCGACGTCCCCCCCCCAGATCCCGTGCGCGCCCGGATGAAGGCGCGCGCGAAGGTGGTCTTCCCCGCCCCGAGGTCGCCCTCGAGCCAGAGCACGGTCCCGGTGGGCACTTCCACCGCGAGCCGTTCGGCCAGGGCCGCCACGCCCGCCTCGTCAAGCCGCGTACCGCTCATCGCCGTGCCATTCCGCGCCGGACATTCGGCGCGCCAGCCGCACGAAGTTCGTTGAGCTGGTCACGCAGCAGGGCGGCGACCTCGAACTCGAGATTGGCGGCGGCCTCCCGCATCTGCTGCTCGATGGCCGCCATCGCGGCCGCGCGCCGGACCGGATCCGTGAGGTCGACCGCCGCGGCGGCGGCATCCGGCTTCTTGCGCCGATCCGGGCGCTCGCTTCGCTGGTCGGCGACGTGCGTCGCGAGGCGCACCTCGTCGAGCGACTTGACGATGCTCATCGGCGTGATGTCATGCTCGATATTGTGGGCACGCTGGATGAGGCGACGGCGATCCATCTCCGCCAGCGCCCGATCCATGGATCCGGTGATGCGATCGGCGTACATGATCACCTTGCCGTGCAGGTTGCGCGCGGCACGACCGCTGGTCTGGATGAGCGAACGATCGCTCCGGAGAAAGCCTTCCTGATCGGCATCGAGGATCGCCACGAGCGACACCTCGGGCAGGTCGAGCCCCTCGCGGAGCAGGTTGATCCCGACCAGCACGTCGAACTCGCCGAGCCGGAGGCTCCGGAGGATCTCGACCCGTTCGATGGCATCGATGTCGCTGTGCAGGTACCGCACCCGGACGCCCGCCTGCTGCAGATAGTCGGTCAGGTCCTCGCTCATTCGCTTGGTGAGCGTGGTCACCAGCACCCGCTCGCTCGCGGCTGCCCGCAACCGGATCTCGGCCAGGAGGTCGTCGACCTGGCCGGTGACGGGACGAATCTCGACCTCCGGGTCGACCAGCCCGGTGGGCCGGATGATCTGCTCGATCACCGCGCCCTCGGACAGCGTGAGTTCGATGTCACCTGGTGTCGCCGAGACCATGATGAGCTGTGGCACCAGCGACATGAATTCCTCGTACTTGAGCGGCCGGTTGTCCAGCGCACTTGGCAGACGGAACCCGTACTCCACCAGCGTCGTCTTCCGGGCGCGATCGCCATTGAACATGCCGTTGATCTGCGGCAACGAGACATGCGACTCGTCGACCACCGCCAGGAAGTCGGCCGGGAAGTAGTCGATCAGGCAGGCGGGACGTTCGCCCTCGGCTCGGCCGCTCAGGTGACGAGAGTAGTTCTCGATCCCGGCACACGTGCCGACCTCGAGCATCATCTCGACATCGAAGGTGGTACGTGACTCGAGGCGCTGGGCCTCGAGCAGCTTGCCGGCCATCCGGAGTTCGCGCAGCCGCTCGGCGAGCTCCTCCCGGATCCGGGCCACGGCCCGCTCGACCGTGGCCCGTTCGGTGACGAAGTGCTTGGCGGGATAGATCGCCGCACGGTCGAGTTGTGCGATCGTGTTGCCGGTGAGCGGGTCGAAGCGCGAGATGCGCTCGATCTCGTCGCCCCAGAGCTCGATCCGCACGCCCTGCTCGTCGTAGGCCGGGAAGATCTCGACGGTGTCGCCACGGACCCGGAACGTGCCGGGGTCGAAGGCGACATCGTTCCGCTGGTACTGGATGCCGACCAGGTCCTGCAGGATCGCGTCGCGCCCGCGTGTCTCGCCCTGCGCGAGTTCGACCATCAGGGCGCGGTAGGCTGCCGGGTCGCCGAGGCCGTAGATCGCGGAGACCGTGGCAACGATCACCACGTCGTCCCGCTCCATCAACGACGACGTCGCCCGGAGGCGGAGTGACTCGATGTCCTGGTTGATCGAGGCATCCTTCTCGATGTAGACGTCCGTCGAGGGGACGTAGGCCTCGGGCTGGTAGTAGTCGTAGTACGAAACGAAGTATTCCACCGCGTTGGTCGGCAGGAACTGCTTGAGCTCACCATAGAGCTGCGCCGCGAGGGTCTTGTTGTGCGACATCACCAGCGTCGGCTTGCCATAGTTGGCGATCGTGTGGGCCAGCGTCATCGTCTTGCCGCTGCCAGTCACGCCCAGGAGGGTCTGATAGCGGTCGCCCCGAACGAGGCCGGCCGTCAGCTCCTCGATGGCACGAGGCTGGTCGCCGGCAGGCTGGAATGGAGCGCGAACCTCGAATCGGGGCATTCAGGGAAGATAATCGGGTTTTCGGGGATTGTTCGGTGGGGCCCGAGAAGCGAGAAGCGGGTAACCCTGTTCCGCGGCCGGTCATCCCGACCAAGCGCCGAAGGCGCGCGTGGAGGGATCTGTACGTCGGGTGGCTGCAACGTCCAGATACCTCGACCGCGCGGCCGACGGCCGCTCCGCTCGGAATGACATCATTTCTCGTTTCTCGTTTCTCGTTTCTCGCTTCTCGCTTCTCGCTTCGCGCTTCTCGCTTCTCGCCTCTCGCTTCTCGCTTCTCGCCTCGATTTATCTTTCCCCGAATGACCACCTATCTCCTCAAGACCGAACCCTCCGTCTACTCCTTCGATGACCTGCTCCGCGACAAGCGCACCGTCTGGGACGGGGTCGCCAACGCCCAGGCGCTGATCGTCCTCCGCAGCATGAAGCGGGGCGACGAGGTGCTGATCTACCACTCGAACGAGGGGAAAGCGATCGTCGGCCTCGCCAAGGTCGTGAAGCAGGCGTACCCGGACCCCGCGCTCGACGACCCGAAGCGGGTGGTGGTCGACATCCGGGCGGTGAAGCCGCTCCCGAGGCCGGTGACCCTGGCGGAGATCAAGGCGGTGGCCCGCCTCAAGGAGCTGGCGCTGGTGCGCCAGAGCCGATTGAGCTGCATGGAGGTGAGCGCGGCGCACCGTAAGCTGCTGGCGGGGCTGGGGGCGTAGAAAGCGAGAATGCGAGAAGGCGAGAAGGCGAGGAAGAGCGAACTGCCTAAGGCGCCTTGGGGAAGAGCGATCCGATGATGGCGCCGGGAACGCCGCCGAGCAGGGTGCCGACGCCGGTGATCAACCGGATCTCGCGGAGCGAGAAGGACGAATCGTCCTCCCCGTGCGCAGCGGCCACGAACAGGAAGCCGCCAGCGGCAACGACCGTTCCGACCACGAAGCCGGGCTTCCAGTACGACCGGCTGTCGACCCTGAGGTCATGAGTCCAGGTACTCCCCGCATCATCCACCGCGGGCGCTGATCGCATCCCGACCCGAAGGTCGGCAGCGCGCTGGGCGTGGCCCGGCATCGGGTGGAGTGCGAGCAGGGCCCACGCCGCGAGAGTCCATTGAGTTCGCCTCAAGCGATCCACCCAGCCTCCAGACATGATCGTGCGCGAACACACGTCGACATGCGCCGCAGGGTCTACTCGGGCCGGAGCTGTGCCTCGATCCCGACCGGAATGACTCCGCACTCACCGGATCCGACGCGGATCCCGGTTCGTGAATACGGCTGGTAGCCATCCCGCTTGGCCGTCAGGCGATAGGTGCCGCCTCGTTCAAGCCCCGCGGCCATTTGTACCACGAGGCCGTCACCGTCGCCGGCGGACGCCCGCAGCGAATCCTGGTATGCACCATCCTGGATCATCCCTGGAGTCAGACCGGTGAGTCGTTCCCGAGACACAGCGTCGTGAAAACTCGCTTCGATGGCAAACTTCGGATCACCGAGCGTACAATCCACTGGGTCGGAAAACGGGCAAGTCAATCCAAGCAATGGCATTACCAGGACCACCCATGCGGCACGAGGCACGCACCAGACACGAGCTGTAGAATTGGTCATTGTTCTTCTCCCCCTCCGCAGCCACCCGAGAGGAGACTCACCGGCTGCCCTGGTCGAACACCCGGGCGCACATCTCCCATTGGCTCACTCCGGCTGGAGTTGCACTTCCAGAGTGATGGTCCCGAAGAGGCAGCCCTCCGATCGGACCCTGAGTCCGGATTGCGCGTATGCAGCATACCCGTCTCGCTTGGCAGTCAACCGGTAGGTGCCTGTCCGTCCTTGTCCTGCCGCCATGGTCGTGACCAGGCCATCACCATTGTAGCCGTCGGCGCGGAGGGAGTCCCGATAGGCGCCATCCTGCAATTCACCAGGTGTCGGCCCAGTGAGCAGTGTGTTACTTGGGCCGTCGAAGAATCGGGCTCGCACCGCGAACGGTGGTTCGGGTTGGGGACAGAGCGGTTCCGACGATGGACACGAGATACCAAGCAGCGGCACCGCGAGCAGCGCCAACGCAGCGCGAGGGAGGCGGGGCAAGGCGAAGCCTCTCATTGTTCCTCCCCTCCGCCGCAGCCGCCAGGGACGAGGTTGGTTGACCCACCGGGTTGGGTATGAAGATCATCACCAGTACACACAGGTATTTCCTGGATCGTGTGGTACCCGACCCGAAGGTAGGTCTGTTCACGCGGCGTCGCCTTGATGGTGAGCGTGTAGTCGCCAGCTCCGATCGGAATGATCCGGCTCGCACTCCCCCACCCATAGAGCGTAGTGCCCGGCTGGTCACTTCGCGACACCTCGAACTTGACCTGAATCGGCGCGATCCCGTTGGCTGTCGCAGCAGTGATCGAACAATTACCTGGGGTGGTGATGGCAGTGCCGGTACACCACGTGATGTAGTCTGCGCGAGGCTTGGCAACGATCGCGGTACCGACCCGAATCGGGCCCCAGCCGTAGAAGTCGTTTCTGGGTGGTGTGCCTGGCTGGAAAGCGGTCTCAACGAGCCGCGCATAGATCACACTCGGCGGAAAGTCTGCCGCCAGCATCAGTGCTAGCGCTCCTGCCACGTGTGGTGTAGCACCCGAGGTGCCACCGATCGAGTTGTAGGTGCTCCCGGAATCCGGTACAATCACATCAGTCGGAGCCGCAAAGTCGATAGCTGAGCCGTACTGATACCCCGGCTTCGGGAGCAGATTCGTGCCATACGCCGCAACGGCGATGGTATTGTCCGCACTCGCAAATTTACTCACATCATCCCAAGGAGAGCAGGGAGTCGGATCGGTGTAGACACCATTGCCAGCTGCCGCGACGACGAGTATCCCTCCACCTGCCAAACCGTTGAGCACCGCCTGTGTCCATAGAGCCACGCTTCCCCCGCAGCTCCCCAGGCTGATATTCACCACCTTCATGCCGTTGGCAGCTGCCCAGAGCAATCCGTCGTACACCGCGGATTCCGGACAACTTCCGGGAACGCAGACCCGGACCGAGTAGAGTGACGCTCCAGGTGCGATTCCAAGTGAGCCGTAGGTGTTGTCCAAAGCCGTCGCGACCCCAGCCACTCGCGTACCGTGGCGGCCGTCCAGCACGCAGTTACTGCTCGCGGTGAATGTGTCATAACAGCCTGCCACGTTCAGATCTGGATGGTTCGGCTGAGCGCCCTGATCAAGCACCGCGATCTTGATACCCGCGCCACGGTTTCCCAAACTTGAGTGGACGACATCCGCCCCGATGTTGAGGAGCCCCCAGGGCACGGTCTGTGTCATACTCGCTGCTCGCGCCTCGACCAAACTCGCGGGTTGGCCTGCCGGGAACGACATCGGTCCGCTGTCCACCTCAACGATCTGCATCCACGCGAACGCCTTCAAGTCGTTCAGGCGCTCGATCGGAATCGTCATCGCGGCCGGCAGGTCGCCATGAAGTCGGGACTGATGGACCGCACCCGCGCCGGCAATCAACTGCCGGCGTTCGGCCGGTGCATCAGACCTGGGACGATAGAACACCGTCGCGTACCTGACACCCGGCATGATGCGCGCCTCGGCCACCGGTGCGTCGACTCGAGACTCCAGCCCGGTAACGGGCGGGGCATCAGCTCGTGGTGGGGTGCAACTCTCGGCAGCGAGTACGACCGCCACGGAAAACGCAAGTGCGATGCGGGGCTGTGGGGCTGTGGGGCTGTGGGGCATGGGGGCCTCGTGCTTCGGGGGATGCGCCGCCTTGGGCGAGCGCCACCTGAAGCCTAGCCCTGACGAGGCCCGGGCGTCAACGGGTCGAGAAACGGACGGATGGTGGCCGGTCGAGATCGCTGCGTATTGCCGCACAAGCTGGCGCTTGCGACAAAATGGCCGTGCGTAACGGGGCATGCACGGTTTGTCACGGGCCCTGCGCCTCGCGCCGCTCCACCGTCCCGACGCCCTTCACCTTGCGGATTGCCTTGAGCACCTTGGCAAGGTGCGGCAAATTGTCGACTTCAACGAAGATGGTGCCGAACATCGTGCCGTCCTTCGACTGCAAATCCGCGCCACGAACATTCGTCCCCGTCGCCGAAATCGCCTGCATCACGTCGGCATAGAGACCGCGACGATCCTCGCCGGCGACCGCGAGACGCACTGCGTATGATTCGCCGGTCTGCTCCTGCCAGTCGATCTCGACACGGCGCTCACCATCGGTGAGCGTGAGCAGATTGGGGCAATCGGCCTTGTGGATCGAGATCCCCCGGCCCTGCGTCACGTAGCCGACCACCGGGTCGCCGGGCACCGGCTGGCAGCACTGCGCATAGCGTACCATCAGGCCGTCGACGCCCTGGATCTTGATGCCCCGTCCCAGGCGGAACCGATCGATCACCCGCCCGAACATCGTCGCCGGCTTCTCGACCAGCGCCTCGCCCGGGAGTTCGGGGAAGAGCCCGCGCATCACCTGCCCGATGGCGAGGTCGCCGCGACCGAGCGAAACCTCGAGCGCCTGACGGTCGAGCAGGTTGAGGGTGCGCGCCGCCGTGTTGACCTGGTCGTCGTTCGGCATCTCCAGCCGCCGCCGCTTGAGCTCGCGCGCGAGGATCTCCTGCCCCAACTGCTCGGAGACCGACTCCTCCTCCTGCCGGATCCACTGCTTGATCTTGGCGCGGGCCCGCCCGGTGTGCACATGCGCCAGCCAGTCGCGCGAGGGCTTGGCGTGCGGCGAGGTCAGGATCTCGACCGTATCGCCGTTGCGGAGCTCGCGATGGAGCGGCGCAATGCGACCGTTGACCCGGGCGCCGGTCGTCCGGACGCCGACATCGGTGTGGACGTGAAAGGCGAAGTCGATCGCCGTAGCACCCTTCGGCAACTGCTTGACGTCGCCCTGCGGCGTGAAGATGAAGATCTCGTCGTGGTAGAGGTCGACCTTGAGGAACTCGAGGAACTCTTCCGGAGTCGCGCTCTCCTGCTGCAACTCGAGCAGTTGGCGGAACCAGCCGAGTTGGCGATCGAGATCGTCGCCCTCCTCCGCGTTCTTGTAGAGCCAGTGCGCCGCGATGCCGTACTCGGCCGTCCGGTGCATCTCGGCCGTGCGGATCTGGATCTCGAAGAGTTGCCCCTGCGGGCCGAAGATGGTGGTGTGCAGTGACTGGTAGCCGTTGGACTTCGGGCTCGCGATGTAGTCCTTGATCCGTTCCTGCAGGGGCGTCCAGGTGTGATGGATGATCCCCAGCACATGGTAGCACTCGGGAACCGATCGGACGATCACGCGCATCGCCATCAGGTCGTAGATCTCGTCGAACGGCTTGTCACGCTTGCGCATCTTCTGGAAGATCGACCAGAGATGCTTGGGCCGCCCGCTCACCTCGAAGTCGGTCACGCCGCCGTCGGCGAGTTCACGAATCAGCGGCTGCCGGAGCCGCTCGATCGACTCGCGACGCTGCTCGCGCTTGGCGGCGACCTGCCTGGCCAGCGCGATGTACTCCTCCGGCTCGAGGAACTTGAAGGCGAGGTCCTCGAGCTCGGCCTTGACCTGCGCCATGCCGAAGCGGTGCGCGAGTGGCGCATAGATCTCGCGTGTCTCGGTCGCGATCCGGCGACGACGCTCCTCCGAGAGCGGGTCGAGGGTGCGCATGTTGTGCAGGCGGTCGGCGAGCTTGATGATGATGACCCGAGCGTCCTTTGCCACCGAGAGGAGCAGCTTCCGGTAGTTCTCGGACTGCTCCTCCACCGAGGAGCGGAAGGTCAGGTGCGAGATCTTGGTGAGGCCATCGACGAGGCCGGCCACCTCGGCACCGAATTCCGTGGTGATATCCTCGGTCGACACGTCGGAATCCTCGACCACGTCGTGCAGCAGTGCCGCGCAGATCGAGGCGGTGTCGACCAGCAGCCCCGCGAGGATCGAGGCAACGGCGATCGAGTGCTCCACGAAGTCTTCGCCGCTCACCCGCTTCTGGCCGCGATGTGCCCCCGCCGCATACCGGAGCGCCCGGTCGATCCGCGGGATGTCGAGCCGCTCGGCGTACTGCTCCAGCGTCATGAAGAGCTGGGGCGAGAGCTCGGTGAGGGCACTGAGTTGCGGAGCGGTCACGGCAGTCCGGTGGTGACAGGAATCGGGGACATCAGCGCCCTGCCCGTGTCGAGTCACCGGCACGGGGACAGGGTCAACAGGAATGATACATGGGGGTAGCCGACCCACGGGTGGGGGCTCGCTTCGCTCGCGACAGCACCCGGCCGCCCACGGGTGGTCGCTCGCTGCGCTCGCGACAGCACCCGGGCTCGGCTGACAGCGTCCGCTGAAGCGGACCCGAATATCCTGAGGTTCACGGGCGGGTCTCACCCGCCGCCCCGACCACGGGGGGTTGCTCGCTTCGCTCACGACAGCACCCGGGCTCGGCTGACAGCGTCCGCTAAGAGCGGACCGCACCCACGGATCCCAAGGCTCGAGGGCGGGTCTCACCCGCCGCCCCTGGCCGAGCCGTCGCTCTCAGCGACCAGCTCCCTCTCAGCGACGAGCTCCCCGGTCACGTGGCCACCCTGGAATTGCTTCGAGTGGGTGGCGCTGGTGCTGATTGACCACGTAGTGAGCCACCTGATCGACGGCACGTTCGCTCACGGAGTCGGCGTTGTAGCCCTTTGCCCACTCGAGACGAATTCCATGATCGCGGCGCGCCACCACAGCGGTCGCCCCCTTCATGCGCTGCAACACCTTGGGCAGAACGACCGTTGGATGGATCCTGACGAGCAGATGGAGGTGCGTCGAGACGATCCCGATCGCCAAGATTCGGGCGCGTTCCTGGTAGGCGATCACTTCAAGGTGTGCAGCCAGGTATTCCGCGGCTGGCAGGGTGATGAGCGGCCTACGGTCGCGGGTTGTCCAAGTGAGGTGGATGTAGAGGCGGTGACGCATCCGTGAAGCTTCACCTGACGTACGTCCAACCACCAATCGCCCTGCGGCATCCCGTGTCACACGAGTGCGAGCCGCCCACTGCCCGACCACCGGCGTGCCGACCACGGGGGGTTGCTCGCTTCGCTCGCAACATCCCCCGGGCTCGGCTGACAGCGTCCGCTAAGAGCGGGCCGAACAGACGGATCCCAAGGCTCAAGGGCCGCCCACGGGTGGTCGCTCGCGCCGCTCGCGACAGCACCCGGGGCTCGGCTGACCGCGTCCGCTGAAGCGGACCCGAATATCCTGAGGTTCACGGGCGGGTCTCACCCGCCGCCCCTGGCCGAGCCGTCGCTCTCGGCGACGAGCTCCCTCTCAGCGACGAGCTCCCCGCCCCGCCCCACGGGTGGTCGCTCGCGCCGCTCGCGACAGCACCCGGGCTCGGCTGACAGCGTCCGCTAAGAGCGGACCGAACCCACGGATCCCAAGGCTCAAGGGCGGGTCTCACCCGCCGCCCCTGGCCGAGCCGTCGCTCTCAGCGACGAGCTCCCTCTCAGCGACGAGCTACCTCTCAGCGACGAGCTCACCCGCCCCTACAGCAACCCCGCCGTGGCGAACGAGACGTAGCGATCCCCGGCAATGATCACGTGATCGTAGACCGGCAGGTCGAGCAGTTGCCCCGCGGCCACCAATTGGCGAGTCACCGCCCGATCCTCGGCCGACGGTGTCGGATCGCCGCTGGGGTGATTGTGCACCAGGATGATCCCCGCGGCGGCTTCCGCGATGGCGGCCCGGAACACCTCACGCGGGTGGACCAGGGAGCTGTCGAGCAGGCCCCGCGTCACCAGCACGTCGCGCAGGACGCGTGAACGGGTATCGAGGGCCAGCATGTGGAACTCCTCGACCTGGAGATCGCGGAGCCCGGGACCGACCACCCGCAGCACGTCCGCAGGGGTACCGATCCGCGGGGTGGTTGGTCGTGCCTCGCGGTCGAGCCGTACCGAGAGCTCAAAGGCCGCGAGGAGGCGAGCACCCTTGGCGGGGCCGATGCCGGTGGTGCGAAGCAGCTCGGAGGGTGGGCGGGCCGCGAGCCGACGGAGGGTGCCACCAAGCGGGGTCATGAGCTGCGTCGCGACCTCGAGGGCGTCGCGGCGACCATCGCCGGTGCCCAGCAGGATGGCAAGGAGTTCCGGTGCGGTCAGGGCGCCGGCACCCAGTCTCCAGAGGCGTTCGCGTGGTCGGTCGGGGATGGGTGTCATCAGCAGATGATGCACGGGGCCGCAGAGCCGAGTGGCACATCATGATGCAGAGCGGGCCCTTGCGCTTCCGACGTCCGACGTCCGACCTCCCACGCGAAAAGGCCGCCCCCTCGCGGGAGCGGCCTTTCACCTCTCAGGACTCACATATCGATCAATTGAAGATGTATCGCAGTCCCAGCTGCATCCGATAGACATCACTGAAGTCCGACGTCTTCTCGAACGTCTTGTCGATCAGCTTGCCGTTCCGGCTGTACAACCGGTAGGTCGCCTCGCCTGCCCCGTTCACGCCGGGGTTGGTGAGTGGCTGGGTATTCACGAACCGGTCGCCGACGCCCCAGCTGCTCTTGAGCAGGTTGGTGACGTTGAGGATGTCGAACCGGATCTGGAGCTTGTTGATCCGGCCGCCAACCTTGGTGAACAGGTCCTGCGTGAGGCTCAGGTCGGCGCGCCACACCATCGGGGCAAAGGCGGCATTCCGTTCGGCGTAGAGGCCCCGACGGGTGCTCAGGTACTTGTCCTGACTGATGTAGGCATCGAAGGCCGCGGCCTGCTGTTCCGGCGTGAAGGTGACTCCACCCGAGGTGTACTGGGTGAAGTGCATCTCCGACTGGTCCTTCGGGACGTAGATGAGGTCGTTGTTCCGGCCGCCATCGTTGTTCACGTCACCGTTGACCCGATAGCTGCCATTCCCCTGGGTCACGCCCTCGAAGAAGACGGAGATGCCGGTCCCCCCGAACGAGAACCAGTCGCGCTTCCACGACACGTTCGCAAAGAACCGGTGCCCCGGCGAGTTGGCCGAGAATCCGAGGATCGGATTGTTCGGGTCGCCGGCGATCGGATTGTTCTGCCACGAACCCGAGGCAATCGAGCCCGGATCGATGGTGTTCTTCGACTCGCCGTAGTTGTACGCCGTCTTGACATAGAGTCCATTGGCGAACGACTTCTCGAGCGAGGCACCGATGTTCCAGCTCCGGCCGATGCTCTCGTTGCCGAGCACGAACGCGCCGGCCACGTTGTCATTGATCCGGTTGTCGGTCCAGCGCGGCCGGTTATCGGCCCCGCTGTACGTGGTCTGGGCGGCAGGGAGGTTGGCATCGATGTAGGACAGGCCGTTCACGTCGCGGCCGTACAGGAACTCTGCCGTCCCGATCCAGCCCCCGGGGAGTTGATGGTCGACGGCGATGTTGGTCCGCCAGACCTGGGGGAACTTGAAATCGGGATTGGTGAAGGCCAGGCCGTAGCTCGGCGCCGGTGAGCCATCCACCGAAGCCGGCTTGTAGGTGCTCGGGTCCGGATTGAACGGACGGGCGCTCGTCTTCGTGATGCTCTCGAAGCCGGTCAGCACCCCGTTCTCGCCGATCTGGTTCGAGATCCAGACATACGCCGGCCGGCCCGAGAAGAGACCGCTCCCGCCGCGGACCTGCGTGGTGCGGTTGCCCTTGACGTCCCAGTTGAAGCCCAGTCGGGGCGAGACGACGATGTTCGCATCCGGCAGCTGCTCGGTCTTGTACTGGACGGCCGCACCGTCGGCGTTGCGGAAGGTGTACCCATCCGCCTGCGGGTTGGTGAAGCCGGTGGCGCCGAAGCTCGGCCGGTCAGCCCGCACGCCAGCCGTCAGCTCGAGGTTGTCGGTGGCCCGCCAGAGGTCCTGGGCATAGACGCCGACGTAAGTCACCTCGAGGGGCTGCAGCGGCTTGCTCTGGCCCGGGATGTTCGAATACCGGACCTGGAAGAGCTTCAGCTGGACCGGCGAGGTCGTCCGGCCCGGGTTCGCGAGATAGTCATTCGCATCGGTGTAGAAATCGTCGAGCGAGTTGTAGACGTACGCGCTCTGCGAGCCGGGGAAGAAGACGTTCTCCGACGCGTACTTCTCGGCACTCACGCCAAAGGTGAGGTCGTGCCGGTTGCCGTAGATCGTGAAGTTGTCCTGCAACTGGTAGCTGTGGTAGCGGAGCTCGTTGTTCGGCGTGAACGGCTCGCGCCCGAACGAGGTGTAGGTGCTGCCATCCTCGAGGATGTCGACCAGCGGGAAGAACTTGCCGCCGCGGACATCACGGCTCTCGTCGCTCTCGTTGTAGCCGACGATCAGCGCGTTCGCCATGTTGCTGCCGACCTGCGAGTTGAGCTCACCGACCACCGAGCGGATGTTCTCGAGGATCTGGTAGTTGGTGTTGGCGAAGTTGAGGGCCAGCGTGCTGGTGCGGCGATTGCCATTGCCGAGCGAGGACGAATTCGAGGCGAGGACGTCGGTCTTCGAATCGAGGCGATTGTAACGGACCGAGAACTTGTTGCGGTCGCTGATGTTCCAGTCGATCCGTGCCAGGTATCGCTTCGACGGCGTCTCGAAGTCGTACCCCTGATAGGGTCCGGTGTCGTAGTCGAAATTGGTCGACAGGTAGGTGCTGAGCGCATCGAGGTCGGACGCCTTGACGCGGGTGATGCTGCCACCCACCGTCTCGCTGCCGGTGTTGGCACGGAAGGTCGTCCCCGGCTGGGTGATGCCGTCCGACTCGTAGCTGCCGAAGAAGAAGAGCTTGTCCTTGATGATCGGCCCGCCGAGGCGTGCGCCGATGTTGTCGAACTTGAAGGTCCCGGGATTGAAGACGTTGTCGCCGGCCTTCGTGCCCACGAACGACTCGTTCCTGTACTGATAGTACAGCGACCCTTTGAACTCGTTGGTCCCCGACTTGGTCACGGCGTTGATGTTGCCGCCGACGAAGTTGCCCTGCCGCACGTCGTACGGCGCGATGTTCACCTGGATCTGCTCGATGGCGTCAATCGAGATCGGGGCGACCCCGGTCCGGCCGCCCGGCGTGGCGCCATCACCAAGGCCGAACGAGTTGTTGAAGTACGAGCCGTCGATCGTGATGTTGTTGAGGCGGCTGTCCGCACCGACGATGCTCTGGCCGCGCACCTGCGGGGTCAGTCGGGTGAGGTCGTTGATCGACCGGCCGACCGTCGGCAGCGTGGCGATCTGGTCCTGGGTGATCGTGGTTGCGGCGCCGGTCCGGGTCGAGGAGATCGTGCCACCCTGGGCGGTCACGGTCAGGTCCTGGAGGGTCACGACGGACTGAGCCATGCGGAGATCGACATCCGTCGCCTGACCGAGGCTCAGGAAGACGTTCTCCCGCACGGTCCGCTGGAAGCCGATCGCGACCGACGTCACCGCGTAGGGACCACCGACGCGCATGCCGGAGATGGTGTAGCGACCATCCGGACGGGCCGTCACACGGTAGGTGGTGTTCGACGGCGTGTGGACCGCGGTGACCGTGGCGCCGCCGATGCCGTGCCCGGCGGTGTCCGTGACGATCCCGCGCAACTGCGCGGTGGTCACGCCCTGCGCGGACACCGAACTCATCCCGACGACCAGCACTGTCGCGAGCAGCGAACAGATGGTCAGCAACCTTCTCATGCCGGACCTCCCCAAACGTGAGCGCCACCGACGACGGGTCGCGGTGATCTGTGACGCAGAGTGGACCTCGATGGCTCCGGTGGAGTCACCACCCGTCCTGCACATCCATGGACCTCGCCAGCCCCCGGAAGGGGGCCAACGTCGCAAATCTACGGCAGGATTCAATGTCGGCAAGCGGGGGAGCGAATTGTGACCATCAGCGGACGCGAGGATCAATGATCAGGGCGTCCGTCCTCCATCCTGTCACGCCGCACCATGGCACTTCTTGTACTTCTTGCCGCTGCCGCACGGGCACGGGTCGTTTCGGCCCACCGGCGGACCCGCCGGCGCCGGATCACCGGGCATCATCGCCCGACCCTGGGCGTCCGTCGCCTGGACCGACCGCATCGGTGGCGGCGTGGGGGCCCCGCCACTGAACAGCTCGTCCGTGCTCCCCGGTTCGGCCGCGGGTCCCCTGGGGGGTGGAGGCGGCGGCGGTGGCGGCGGCCCATCGATGTTCACCTGCACCTTGAGGAATCGCTCCGCGAAGGTCTGCTGGATGTCCCGAAGGAGGTCCTCGAACATCTCGAAGGCTTCCTTCTTGTACTCCACCAGCGGGTCCTTCTGGCCGTAGGAGCGGTAGTGAATCGCGTTCCGCAGCTGGTCGAGGTCGTGGAGGTGATCCTTCCACTTCTCATCCAGCGTGCCCAGCAGCACCTGGGCCAGGACCTGCCGATCGACATCGGGCACGCTGATCTTCTGGCCGATCTCGCCCAGGTACTCCAGCTTGCGCGAGAACGCCGCATCCGCATCCTCGATGGCTGCGGCCACGATGGCCGCGGCATCAGGGGTCGCGCTGGGCACGAGCAGGGCGTCAGGCGCCGTCAGGAACTGCATCAGCATGGCCCCGCGAATTCCCTCGCGATCGATCGTCTCCGGATCGGTCGCCCCGACGAGCCATCCCTCGGCAAACCGGCCCAGGGCGGCACGTACCATCTTCCGTCCCTCGGCCTTGATCTCCTCGCCCCGGCCGAGCGCGAACAACCGGGTCGAGTAGATCACCTCGCGCTGCTGGTTCATCACGTCATCGTACTCGAGCAGGCGCTTCCGCGACTCGAAGTTCTGCAATTCGACCCGTTGCTGCGCACTCTCGATCGCGGCGGTGATCAGCTTGCCCGTGATCACCTCCCCTTCCTCGGCCCCGCCCTTGTCCATCATGCGCGAGATCCGATCCATGCCGCCGAACAGGCGCATGAGATCGTCCTCGAGCGAGAGGAAGAAGAGCGACTGGCCCGGATCACCCTGCCGACCCGAGCGTCCCCGCAGCTGCCGGTCGACGCGTCGTGATTCGTGGCGTTCCGTGCCGACGATGTGGAGCCCCGCCTCCTCCAGCGTCAGGTCGAGGGTCGGATCCAGCTTGATGTCGGTACCGCGGCCGGCCATGTTGGTCGCGATCGTGATCGCGCCACGGTGCCCGGCCTTCGCCACGATCTCCGCTTCGCGCTGGTGATACTTCGCGTTGAGCACCTCATGGGGGAGCCCGCGCCGCTTGAGCTGCCGCGACAAGGTCTCGGAGATGTCGACACTGGTCGTGCCGATCAGGACCGGCCACCCCTGCTGGTGGATCCGCTCCACCTCGTCGATCACCGCATTGAACTTCTCCCGCCGGGTCTTGTAGATCCGGTCCGGCAGGTCGGCGCGCGCGATGGGCCGATTGGTCGGGATCACCGCGACATCCAGGCCGTAGATCTGGAAGAATTCCGTCTCCTCCGTCTCGGCCGTCCCCGTCATGCCCGACAGTTTCTCGTACATCCGGAAATAGTTCTGGATCGTGATCGTCGCAAACGTCTGGGTCTCGCCCTTGACGGTGACGCCTTCCTTGGCCTCGACCGCCTGGTGCAGTCCATCCGACCACCGGCGCCCATGCATGATGCGGCCGGTGTTCTCGTCGACGATCAGGACCTGGCCATCCTGGACGATGTACTCGGTCTCCCGCTCGTACAGGGCGTGCGCCTGCAGCAGCTTGTGGATCACATGCAGCTGCTCGCTCTTGCGGGCATAGGCCGCCTCGACCTCGTTCCGTCGCGTGAGCTTCTCGGCCGGCGTGAGGTCCGGATCGTCGTCGATCGCCCCGATCTCCTGCGAGATATCCGGCACCACGAACAACTCGGGATCATTCGGGGAGAGCGCCTCGGCACCGGCATCGGTCAGGTGCACCGAGTGGCCCTTCTCGTCGAGGACGAAGAAGAGCGGATCCTCGATGGTGCGCAGGTTCTGCTGCTTGATCGGCAACTTGCGATCGGCGATGTAGTCGAGCTCGGTCCGGGTCACGAGCTGCTGCACGCCCGTCTCGTTGAGCAGCTTGAGCAGTTGCTTGTGCTTGGGGCTGCCGAGCTTGGCCTGGTAGAGGCGGACGCCGCCCTCGACCCGGGTCTTCTCGTCACGGATCAGCCGGTCGCCCTCGGCCACCAGTCCGCTGACGACCTCCATCTGGCGCCGCACGATGTCGAGCACCCTGGGGTTGTTGAGGCGGTAGGCATCGCTGTCCTCCTCCCCGACCGGTCCCGAGATGATGAGCGGGGTCCGAGCCTCATCGATGAGGATCGAGTCCACCTCGTCGATGATCGCATAGACGTGCTCGCGCTGTACCCGCTGCTCGAGCGAGAAGACCATGTTGTCGCGCAGGTAATCGAAGCCGAACTCGTTGTTCGTGCCGTAGGTGATGTCGGCATTGTAGGCATCGCGACGCTCCGGCGACGAGGGCTGGGTGTCGTCGAGGCAGGCGACCGTGAGACCGAGCCAGCCGTAGACATGGCCCATCCACTGCGCGTCACGACGTGCGAGGTAGTTGTTGACCGTGACCAGGTGGGCGCCGCGACCGGGCAACGCATTCAGGTACATCGGCATCACCGCGACCAGCGTCTTCCCTTCACCCGTCGCCATCTCGGCGATGCTGCCACGGTGCAGGTTGATCGCCCCGATGAGCTGGACGTCGTACGGCACCATGTTCCAGGTCATCTCCTGCCCGGTCACCGGGAAGGTCGTCCCCATCAGTCGCCGGCACGCCTCGCGCACGGTGGCAAACGCCTCGGGAAGCAGGTCGTCGAGGGTGTCGGCCAGCGCCCGTCGGTACGCCTGTTCCGCCCGGTGCAGATCGTCCTCGATCCGTTCCCGCTCGGTGGGGTCCCCGGAGTCGCGCTTCGCGCCCTTCAGCGCGAGGACCTCCTGGCGCAGGGTACCGGTCTGCTCCTCGATGATGTGCCGAAGCTTGGCCGTCTGGCCCTGGATCGCGGCATCGTCCAGCTCGGCGAGCCGGGCCTCATGCTCGCGAATCTGGTCGAGGACCGGCTCCAGCTTCTTCGCGGCGCGCGTATGGCGCGAGCCGAGGATGGCGTCGAACACCTTCTTGATCATGCGGCTCCACCTGGGGTCTGATACAAGGACAGCCCGGAAATGTAGTCGGCCACGGCCGCCGGCACCCATCCGCGCAGGCCTCGGCCCGTGGCGGCGCGGGTGCGCACCTCGGTGCTGGAGATCGCCATCTCCGGCACGTCGACCGCGATCGCATGCGCCTCCCGCGGCGTCCCGGGCCGGGCGACCACGGCCATCGTGGCCAGTCGTGCCACCTCTGCCGCCTCCCGCCAGCGTGGCAGGTCGAGAACCGCATCGCTACCGAGAATCAGGACCAGCTCCGCATCTGGATGTTCGATCCGGAGTTCCCGGAGGGTGTCGATCGTGTAGGACACGCCGCCACGGTGCACCTCCCGACCGTCGGCGACGCAGCCCGGCAAGCCGGCGATGCCGAGTTCCACCATGCGCAATCGGTCCAGCGCAGGTGCCCCATGCCCACCCTTGAGCGGTTGGCGCCCCGAGACCATGAAGAGCAGACGATCGAGGCCCAGCTGCTCCTGGGCAGACTGGGCCACGATCAGGTGTGCGTTATGGATCGGGTCGAACGAACCGCCAAGGATGCCCAGTCGCACTCAGGAGCCAGTCGCGGAATCAGGGGAGGTCCCGGCGAGGGTTGCCGGGCAACTCTCGGCCAGTCCGTCGGCATCCGGGTAGCTCTGCCGGAAGAAGGTACACATCTCCTTGATGTCCTCGGCGTAGCCGAGGATGCCGTAGGCATCGATCAGCCGGGCCATCGCCTCGGGGGCCTTCTTCGTCTTCGGGTACTTCGCCACCAGGTCCTTGTAGTAGATGATCGCGGCATCGTACGCCTTGTACTTCATGTAGAACTCGGCCGCTTGGTACTCCTTGATGGCGTACCATTCCTGGAGACCGGCAATCCGGGTTCGGGCCGTATCGGCGTACCGGGACTCGGGGTACCGCGTCAGCAATTCCTGCCAGGTGGCCACGGCCTGGCCCCCGTAGGTCGGATCGAGTTCCGGGCGACGCCACAGCTTCGCATAGGCGTCGCCGGCTCGCAACAACCCGACCGGGGCCAGCGAATCGGTGGGGTAGTCGTCAGCGACCCGGCGGAATTCGCGCACCGCCTGCAGGTAGCTCTTCTGCCCGAGGCGGGACTCGCCGAGGGAGAGCCGAGCCATCGGGAGCCTGGGGTCGCGCCTCGGCAATTCGAGCATGAGTCGCTCGAAGGCGATGCCGGCCTTGCGCCAGTCCTGGTCGGTGAACTTGGCGACGGCATCATTCCACATCGAGTCGAGGGCGGCCCCGGAGGCCACGAGGTTGGTGGCTGGCGCTGGGGTCGTCTCTGGGGACTTGCCGCCACAGGCGCCAAGTGCGATGAGAACGGAGATGAGTACGAGTCGTGAATTCACAGGGTGTCTGGCTCTCCGGTCGCCGACGGCCCCGGCATGGTGCGGAGACGTTCGAGGGCGAGTGCGGTAATCGTGTCGGATCCAGCCGGGGCGGCGGCCGCGGTACGCCACGCAATCTGGGCGGCGAAGGGATCCCCTTCGCTCAGGTAGACGTCACCCAGCGTGATCAGCGCACGACGGCCGGCGGTCCCCGCCGGGTCCATCGCCACCGTTGCATCGAGCAGCCGGCGCGCTGCCAATGTATCACCACTGGCCAGCGCCACCATGCCCTCGTCCAATCGACAGCCCGCCCGGGCGTCGAGCACCTGCCGACCCAGATCCCCGTCAACCCGCTCCGCAAGGGCGTCGAGGACCGGCGCGCCAGTCGGACAGCCTTCGAGCTCGAGTCGCGCCAGGCCGAGGGCGAGGAGGCTCTGGTTGGCCACGTCGTTGGCCGGCGACCCGGCAAGGATCGCCGGCACCAGGTCGATCACCTCGGCGGCAGGCGCTCCCGGTGCAAGACGAAGATTGAGTGCGAGCCGACCCACCGGCCAATCCGGAGCGACCTCCCGCAGGCCCAGGACCGCCGTGGTCAGGGCAAGTTGGTCACTGCGTCGACCGGCCAATGCCGCGGTGCGTGCCAAGCCGGCCGCCGCCTCGCCGGCACGCTCAGGTGCCGCGACCGCCAGGCGCTGAAAGTCGACCGAGGCACCCCGCAAGTTGCCCGACTGGAAGGCCGCTTCGGCGCGCTTCGCCAGCACGTTCGGGGTCGGCTCCGCATCCGTGAGGGCGTCGACTGCGTCCTGCCATCTCCCTTCAGATGCGGCAATATCCGCAATCGTTTCAGGGTCGTGGGCGCGGGCACACGCCACCAGGAGCAGCAGGAGACTCCACCCGCCGCGCGTCACTCCGGGATTCGCTCCACCATGGCGAGATAGGCATTGACGCGTTCGAGGTCGGGGCGTTCGGCGAGACAGCCCTGCCAGACCTCTCGCGCGCCGGCAACATCTCCGGCGAGATAGCGCGCCAGCCCCAGATGCACGTTCGCCTCGACCCAGTCGGGGCGCGACTCGAGAATTGTCTCCAATTGCTCGCGAGCCCGGAGCGGGTTGCCGTTCTCGATCAGGAGCCGGGCCAACCGCATCCGGAGATCATGGAAGGTCGGCCCGAGTTCGACGGCACGCTCGTACTGGTCGATCGCCTCGGGGAGCGCACCCGCTTCTGCGTAGTGCTCACCGAGACGAGCATGTTCGTTGGCGAGTCGCGCCGCGACCGGCGCTCCGAGCCCGGCCACCGCCGGCCCCTCGGCCGCCTGTGCGGCCTCGAAGGACGCCTGCGCCTCCTCCATCCGACCGAGCTGGTTGAGGACCAGACCACGATGCAGGTGCGCCTCGACATACTGCGGATTGAGTGCCACCGCCCGCTCGAATTCAACCAACGCCTCGTCGGTCCGCTCGAGCATGGTGAGAGCCAGTCCGCGCAGGTGATGCACATCCGCATACGCCCTGGCCGAGCCCGCGAGGTCCTCGAGACAGAGGAGCGCACCATAGTAGTCCCGCGCGCCGAAGCGCGCACGCGCCGAGCCGATCAGTTCCCGTACCGAGATATTCACGCACCGACCTCCTGTCGGAACCAGGCCACGGTCTGACGGAGTCCCTCCCGCAGGGGCACCGTCGGGTTCCACCCGAGCACATCCTGCGCGAGCGTGATGTCGGGTTGCCGCACCTTCGGATCATCCGCTGGAAGCGGCAGGAATTCAACCTTCGAGGTCGAGCCGGTCTCCGCCAGCACCTGCTCGGCCAGCTCGAGCATCGTGAACTCGACCGGATTCCCGATGTTGGTCGGCTCCTGGTGGGCGCTGTGAAAGAGTCGCGTGATCCCCTCGATCAGGTCACTCACATAGCAGAACGAGCGTGTCTGGCTGCCATCCCCATAGACGGTGAGCGGCGATCCCCGCAGCGCCTGCACCACAAAATTCGAGACCACCCGGCCGTCCTCGGGCCGCATCCGTGGCCCGTACGTGTTGAAGATCCGGACGATGCGGGTATCGACCCCGTGATGCCGACGGTAGGTCATCACGGCAGCCTCGGAGAAACGCTTCGCCTCATCGTACATGCTTCGCGGGCCGGTGGACGACACATTGCCCCAGTAGCTCTCCGGTTGCGGATGCACGAGCGGGTCCCCATAGACCTCGGAGGTCGAGGCCATGAAGAACCGGGCGCCGGTTCGCTGGGCGAGCGCCAGCGCGTGCAGCGTCCCGGCGCTGCCGACCCGGAGGGTCTCGACCGGGAACGCCTGATAGTCGGGTGGCGAGGCCGGCGAGGCGAAATGCAGCACGCCATCGATGGCGCCGGCGATGTCGAGCCCATCACTCACGTCGGTCTCCACGAAGGTGAACCGTGGCTCGGTCTCGAGATGCGCGATGTTCACCGGGCGACCCGTGAGGAAGTTGTCGACCCCGACCACCGTGTGGCCATCGGCCAGGAAGCGATCCGAGAGGTGCGAACCCAGGAATCCTGCGGCTCCAGTGACCACGACACGCATCAGGCCGTCCTCCGTCCAATGGTGGCGTGCCGGAATCCGAGGGCCGTCATCCGTGCCGGCTCATAGAGGTTCCGTCCATCGATCAGCACCGGAGTCGAGAGGGCCGCCGTGATCCTGGCGAAGTCCGGGTTGCGGTAGACCAGCCATTCCGTCATCACGCACAGCGCGTCAGCACCGTCGAGCGCCGCGTAGGGGTCGGGCGCAAGCCGGACGCGATTGCCCCACCGCGTGGATGCCACGGCCATCGCCTGGGGATCATGCGCCTGCACCGTCGCACCGGCGTCGAGGAGGGCCTCGACGAGGGCCACCGCCGGCGACTCCCGCATGTCGTCGGTCCCCGCCTTGAACGAGAGCCCCCACACCGCGATTGTCCGACCCTGCACCGAACCGATCATGCTGGTCAGTTTCTCGAAGACCACCTGCTTCTGTCGGGCATTCACCCGCTCGACCGCGTCCCACAGGTCGGGCTCCATGCCGGCATCCCGCGCGGTGCGCACGAGGGCCTTCACATCCTTCGGGAAGCATGAGCCGCCGTATCCCGGTCCGGGGAAGAGGAAGGCGTTCCCGATCCGGGCATCGCTGCCGATCCCGCGCCGGACACTCGAGACATCGGCGCCGACGCGCTCGCACAGATCCGCGACCTGGTTCATGAAGGAGATCCGCGTGGCCAGCATCGCGTTGGCGGCGTACTTGGTGACTTCCGCCGACGGGATGTCCATGAAGAGGATCGGCGCCCCGCTCCGGACATAGGGTGCATACAGCTCACCGAGGAGGCGCTCGGCGCGCGGATCATCGACGCCAAGCACCACCCGGTCCGGCTTCATGAAGTCGTCGATGGCCGCGCCTTCCTTGAGGAATTCCGGATTGGATGCCACGGCCACGTCGGCATCGGTGACTGCGGCGATGGCATCGCGCACGCGTGCTGCGGTGCCCACCGGCACGGTCGACTTGGTGACCACGACCTTGAATCGATCGAGATTGTGACCGACCGTCTGCGCGACGGCCAGCACATGCTGGAGATCGGCGGAGCCATCCTCCCCGGGCGGGGTGCCGACGGCGATGAACACGACGTCGGCATGGCGGACGGCGGCATCGATGTCGGTGGTGAAGGTCAGCCGCCCGGCTGCCACATTGCGCGCGACCAGTTCATCGAGCCCGGGCTCGTAGATCGGCATGATGCCGCGCTCGAGCCCGGTGATCTTGGCGACATCACGGTCAGCGCAGCTGACATCGTTGCCCGTCTCCGCGAAGCACGCTCCGGCCACCAGGCCGACGTACCCCGACCCGATGACGCTGACCTTCATCAGTCAGCCTTGCTCAGGACATGTCGAGTGTCGACGGCAAGTTTCGCGTGCCGCTTGACCATCGACCAGTCGATCCCGGTATGGTCCGTGACCACGAACACCGCGTCGGCCGCGCTCACCGACTCCGGGGTGAGCGGCACCGAGACATAGTCGTGCCCGGCCTCCGAGAACCGCGGGACGAACGGGTCATGATAGCTGACCTCGGCGCCATACTGGTGCAGCAGCCCGAGGATGTCGAGGGCGGGCGATTCCCGCAGGTCGTTGATGTCCTTCTTGTAGGCGACGCCGATCACCAGCACCTTGGCGCCACTGATCGACTTCCGGTGCCCATTGAGGTCCTCCATCAGCTTCCGGACCCAGAACAGCGGCATCTCGCTGTTGAGCTCACCGGCGAGATCGATGAACCGGGTCTTGTAGTTCAGGCCCCGCATCTTCCAGGCAAGATAGTGCGGATCGATCGGGATGCAGTGCCCCCCCAGCCCCGGGCCAGGCGTGAACTTCATGAAGCCGAACGGCTTGGTGGCGGCGGCATCGATCACTTCCCACACATCGACACCCAGCTTGTCGCAGACAATGGCCATCTCGTTGACGAGCCCGATGTTGACGCTGCGAAAGGTGTTCTCGAGCAGCTTGACCAGTTCGGCGGCCTCCGTGGTGCTCACCGGCACCAGCGTGTCGATCGCGGGCTCGTACATCGCGGTGGCAACCCGGACGCAATCCGCGGTGATGCCGCCGATGACCTTGGGCGTGTTCTTGGTGTGATACTTCGGATTGCCCGGATCGACGCGCTCCGGCGAGAAGGCGAGGAAGAAATCCTTGCCGACCACCAGCCCGGTGCTCTCGAGCGCCGGGAGCATGATCTCGCGGGTCGTTCCCGGGTACGTGGTGCTCTCGAGGATGATCACCTGGCCGGCCCGGAGCGACCCCTTGACCGCCTCGGTCGCTGCCACGATGAATGAGACGTCAGGGTCCTTGTACTTCGAGAGCGGGGTCGGGACACAGATCGAGATCGCATCGGCCTCGCTCAGGCGGCTGGCATCCGCGGTGGCCTCGAAGCGGCCGCTGGCTCGGAGATCCGCGACCTGCTGCGAGGTGATGTCCTTGATGTGCGAGACCCCACCATTCAGGGTATCAACCACCTGCTGCGACACGTCGTAGCCGAGAACCCGGAAACCGGCGGCACCCAGCTCGACGGCCAGGGGCAGGCCCACGTACCCCAGGCCGACGATTCCAAAGGTGATCTCCCGGCGCACGACGCGGGCGATGAGGTCATCTGCAAGGCTCATGTATTTCAATACTCCAATGGCAGGGCAACCCGCCGGCCGTCCCGAGCCGCCAGGTAGGTGGCGATCAGCAATTCGAGGGAGTGCAATCCCTCCCGACCGTCGGTTTCTGGAAGTTCCGTGCCGCGAAGGGTCCGGAAGACATTCTGGTAGTAGCCGAGGTGCCCCGGCCCGTAGACGGAGGCCGTCTCGTAGCTCGCCTCCGCGACCGCGGCATCATCCGGGTGGCGATCGGCAAATTCCCAATGATCGATGCGGTTGACCGCGACCCCACCCAGACGGACGGAGCCGTGTTCGCCGAGCACGGTGATCGACCCCTCGAGGTTCCGGGGATGGGTCAGCATCGTCACGGCCATGGTCCCGAGGGCCCCGCTCCGCCATCGAATGGCAAGGACCCCACTATCCTCGACCTCGATGTTCCTGGCGAGGGTGGCGGTGTAGGCCTGGACGCTCTCGACGGGGCCGATGATCCAGTCGAGGAGGTCGACATAGTGGCTCGCCTGGTTCATGAACGCCCCACCATCGAACTCCCAGGTCCCGCGCCAGGCAGCACTGTCATAGTACGATTGCGGCCGCGCCCAGAAGACGTTCACGTTGACCATGTGGATCCGACCGAATCGTCCCAGGTCGACCGCGCGCTTGAGGAGCTGGACGGTGGCATTCCGGCGATTCTGCTTGACCACGAAGAGCCGTACGTTGGCGGCGTCGCAGGCGGCGACCATCGCCTTGCCATCCTGCCACCTCGTCGCCATCGGCTTCTCGGTCACGACGTGTCGCCCGGCCTCGGCACACCGGATCGCCTCCTGGGCATGCAGCCCGCTCGGTGTGGCGAGGACCACCACGTCGGCATCGGAGCCGGCGAGCAGCGCATCGAGCGAGGCAAACCCCCTGGCCCCGGTCTGTGCCACGGCGCGGGCCAGCGCCTCGGGGTCGACATCGGCCACCGCGACCAGTTCACAGTCGTCAGCGTGTCCGGCGAAGGCCTCGAAATGCCGGCTCGCAATCCTGCCGCACCCGACGAGGGCGACCCGAATCTTCCGGCCGGTGATCGGGGTCCCGATGTGCTCGGTCACGCCACTCATCCGTAGAATGCCCGGATCGCGCCCACAACCTCATCCTGCTGGGCATCGGTGAGTTCCGGATAGATCGGCAGCGAGATCACCTCGTCCATGGCCCGCTCGGTCTCCGGCAGGGAGCCCAGTCGCATCCCGAGATGCGCAAAGCATGGCTGCAGATGGAGTGGCACCGGGTAGTAGACCATCGACGCGATTTCCCAGGTGGTGAGGTGTTCCCGCAGCGCGTCCCGGCGCTGGACCCGAAGCGTGTATTGATGGAAGATGGCCTCGTTCTTCGGATCGGTGACTGGCGTGCGCACCTGCCGGACATCCTCGAGCAGCGCGCTGTACCGGGCGGCGCGCTCGCGACGCGCGGCACTCCACTCCGCCAGGTGGGGCAGCTTGGCGAGCAGCACCGCCGCCTGGATCGCGTCAAGCCGCGAGTTGAAACCGACTTCCTCGTGATGATACTGGCGTGCCCCACCATGGAGACGGAGCCGGCTCAGCCGACCGGCGAGATCGTCGTCCTTGCAGACCATCATGCCACCGTCACCCCATCCCCCGAGGTTCTTGCTCGGGAAGAACGAGATCGTGCCGACCGCGCCCAATTCCCCGGCCATGCGCCATGCGCCATCGATCTTGCGCCGCGCGCCGATGGCCTGGGCCGCATCCTCGATCACCGGGATCCCGGCCTTGGTTGCCACCTCGAGGATCCACTCCATCGGTGCCATCTGACCGTAGAGATGCACCACGACGATCGCGCGCGTCCTCGGCGTGATCGCGCGCGCAACACACTCGGGATCGAGGTTGAAGGTGTCCGGATGGATGTCGACGAACACCGGCGTGCCACCGGCATTGTGGATCGCGCCCGCCGTCGCGAAGAAGGTGAACGCCGGGCAGATCACCTCATCGCCCGGCGAGAGGTCGAGCGCCTTGAGCGGCAGCAGCAAGGCATCCGTCCCCGAAGCACAGCCGATCGCGTGAGGCACCCCACACAGCGTGGCGATCTCCCGCTCGAGCTCGGCGATCTCGGGTCCCATGATGAACTGCTGGCGATCGATCACGCTCGCCACGCGAGCCATCACGTCGGCCTTGATTGTCTCGTGCTGGGCCTTCAGGTCGAGCATCGGCACGCTCATGCCGCAAGACTCCGGGCGGGGGTGGATTGTCGCAAGTGCAAGCAATCCCGGAAGTTAGCGGGTGGACACGGGCGGGACAATCTGACGGAGCTCGCCTTCGGCCTCCTCGTACCCGGCGCCACAGACCCCACAGCGGGACTGTGGCGAGGGGTGAGGCAGCCGCTCCCCGCATTGGCAGGTCCAGCCGACCCTACGAGCCGGCACCCCCACCATCAGCGCGAAGTCGGGGACGTCACTCGTCACCACCGCCCCAGCCCCGATGAAGGCGAACCGGCCAAGGGTCACCCCGCAGACGATCGTGGCGTTCGCCCCGATGGAACTCCCCTGCCGCACGAGTGTCCGCTGGTACTCGTGCTTCCGGGAGACGTGCGCACGCGGATTGATCACGTTCGTGAAGACACAGCTCGGGCCGCAAAAGACATCATCCTCGAGCTCCACGCCTTCGTAGATCGAGACGTTGTTCTGCACCTTGACGTTGTTACCGAGCTTCGTGCCACTCATGACGACGACATTCTGCCCCAGGTTGCACCGCTCCCCGATGACCGCCCCGGACATGATGTGGGAGAAGTGCCAGATCCGGGTGCCGGCACCGATCATGGCACCCTCGTCGACGTAGCTCGATTCGTGTACGAACATGCGGAGTCCTGGGAGCGAGAAGGCGAGAAAGATACGCCGCTCCGCCCGTCAGGGCACGATCGGAAGCCTCAGCAGGACAGGCCGGGGGAAGGCGGCTCCGGGCGTCGGCCGACCCTCCTCGTAGTAGGACCACGGGGAGTTGGCCACATAGACGAGTGCCTGTCCGACCACGACCCCCAGGGTGGGCTCCTCGGCGATCGGGATGTGCCGGTCGAGCACCGTGAGGGACCGCACGCTCGCGCCGGTCTCATCGAGGGCCAGTCGGACGACCCTGGCCGGGGTGATGCCGTTCTGGATCGCGACGAGATCGCCGCCGGGGAGCGCATACAAGCCATCGATGCCAAGGGTGAACTCATCGGCGTTTCCGTCGACCGGCGTGACCACGTTCGTGCGCAGATCCAGCCGATACAACCCGGTGGTCCAGTCGGCCAGCCACGCCACCTCTCCGCGGGGGTCGAACGCCATCCCCTGCAGCGAGACCCAATCGGGCGTGCGCAACGGGTGCGGCGCGAGCACTCCGCCACGTCCGTCCGGCACCATGCGGTAGAGTGCCGGTGTTCGGGAGTCGATGGCCCAGAGCGCGCCGTCAGGTGCGAGGACGACATCGCCGAGCAGGTGAGGCGCGGTCGTGTCGGCGACAATCCACCGTTCTCGCAACTCGCCGGTGTCGAGGTCCACACCGACGATTGCGGCACCGGACCCCCGCGGATCGGTGACCGTCGCCGCTTCCGGGGTCCGCGACGTGGCGATCCAGAGGCGCCCTCTGGCGGTGTCCACGACCAAGCCGAATGTCGCCTCGAGTCTCGCGTTCCGGGATGCAAAGTCGTGCACCTGGTCGTCCGGCGCGATGACCACCACCTTGGCATGGCGCACACTGCTCACGAACCAGCGTCCAGTCGCCGGATCATGCGCGACGCCCTCGGGATGCAGCGTCGAGTCCACCAGGACCCGGAGCACCTCACTGCGGATCACCGGCCTCGCGTTGGACTCGCCACCGGCACGAAGGCTGTCGAATTCGGCGAGTTCCGTGAGCGACGCGAAGGCCGGGTGTGCGCCGTTCCATGCGAACCCCATCGCCGTCGCGGCCCGCAGGAGTGCCAGCGCCTCGGCAGTGTTCCCCGCGAGGGCATTCACGCGTGCAGCGGGGAGCAGGTACCCGCCCTGCATCGGCCAGGCTGTCGTGGCATGCAGCGCGTGGCGGGCGGCACCGATCGTATCCCCGGTCGCGAGCCTGCGAGCCGCTTCGCCAAGCGCCGCGCGTGCCACGGCGGCCGAGTCGGCACGCTGGGCGTGCATCGGAGTGGCGAGCACGCACGAGAGGATGACCACCGCGAGTCGGTTCATGGGGCGATGATAGCGAATGTGGCGGGCACGCGAGGTTGGCAACGCGTCAGGCGTCCGGCCGAATCGGCGATGCCCACGCCACCGCCAGCAGGGCCGCGATCAGCACCACGCTGTACTCGACACCGTTCCGGCCACCGCCGACCACGAACCAGCCCTCGGATGCATGCACCATGACCATGCCGATGGCGAGCTCGGTCGCAAACACCAGCGCGGGGATTCGAGCCTTCCAGCCAATCGCCAACCAGGTACCACCAAGGATCTCCCATCCGGTGATGATGGTCGCCACGAGGTGTCCTGCCGGGAGGCCCTCTGCGATGAGATAGTCTCCGAAGCCTGCAACGTGACCGGAATGGAGGGCGCGATGCAGTCCGTGGATCAGCATGAGGCCAGCCACGATGATACGAAGCATCGTGAGGGAGCGATTCGCCGCGTGGTTCGTCATGGAGATCTCCGGGTCATCAGCGGGACCGCACCGGGCGGCGCACCACGGATCGGTGTGACCGAGAATAGTCAGCCGGGAACCGCGCCGGAATCGTCCTGACACAATGTTGACGCGGCTTGACGGTCAGATCGACATGATGCATGTGGCCGGGGGAGTGCGTCTCCCCAGGCCGGTTCGGATGCGGCGTCCGGCCGTTGGTGGGTCTCCGAGCAGTCAGCCGCTCCCGGGGGTCCGCGGGCGGTCGGGCGTTTCCCGTCGGCGCGCTGCGGGTCAGGGGTCGGTCAGGAAGCCCGTCCCCCATTCCACCTGCGGGACCCATCGCTAGCTTATTCCCATGCCTCGACGACGCCCCCCCCAACGCCGCTGGTCTCTCTCACCCCGCCTCCGCCGCGCCGAGCGATTGATGGTGCTCGGCTTCGCGATGGCGATCGCCATCGTGGCCTGGGGGGGGTGGACGCTGTGGCACTCGATGGTCAGTCACCGGGCCACGGCCGACGAGACGCTGCGTGATCACGCCTCGTACATGGCCCTCAACTACTCGGGCATGTTCGGCAACGAGGCGTGGTTCGCGTTCCGGGCCTCGTTCATCGCAGCGCAGCACGCGGCGCTTGCGCCGATGGAGCGGACCGTCGCGGAACTGGTCGACGAGGCCAGTACCCAATCGTTCGAGAACCGTCCGTCCGGGGTCACGCCGCTGCGATTCTTCGCGGGTGATACGGGATCCTGGCGTCCCACGACGGCGGGGAGTGCGCTTGACACCGACCTCACCAGTCGCCTCGACGCGCGAGTGCGGGACTCCCTGCCGAGTTCCTACTCCTACCGGGGGACCATCGTCGCGCATGGGACCGATTCGACGCTTGCCTTGATCCAACCGCGCCGGAACGGCGCCGGATGGGTCGGGTTCGAGGTGTCGTTGCCGCAGTTTCGTGCGGTCGTCCTCGAACCCGCGCCGACGCGAACCCAGGCGTTCTTCGAGCGGATGCACGACTCCCTGCCGGAGCGGTGGCCCGCCGGGACCAAATCGATCACCCCGATTGCCGTCTCGGTCTCGACCAGTGATGGAGGGTCGTTGCTCGACTTCCATCCCGACGCCGCTCCGGGCTGGCGCATGGAGGAGTGGGCACTCAGCCCGCTCTCCGCGCATGTGGCGGTCACGATCACGCCCGACGCGGTGCCCTACCTGATGCCGGGCGGCTATCCGCCGGCACCGGGCCCGCGAGTCGCGGCCGTGATCATCCTGGCGCTGCTGTTGCTGAGCGGGACGGCGGTGCTCGCCTGGCGCACCCTCCTCCTCTCCCGGATGCGGGAGGAGTTCACGCATGCGGTCTCGCACGAACTGCGCACCCCGCTCGCCAATATTCATCTCTACGCCGAGACGCTGCTGCTGGAACGGGTGACGGATCCGGCCGCGCGTCGAGCCGCCCTCGAGACGATCACCCGCGAGACGCGCCGGCTCGGCGACCTGGTGGAAAACGTCCTCGCGACCGCGCGCATGGCGAAGGCGGAGGAGGCACTCACCCCGGCACCCGACAGGATCGGCAGGCTGGTGCACGAAGTCCTCGACGCCTTCCAGCCCGTCCTCGCCGCGCGGCGGATCGAGGTCGAGGTGGACCTCCTCGGCGAGGCCATCGCCAATATCGATGGGGATGCGGTCCGACGCATCCTGGTGAACCTGCTCGACAATGCCATTCGTCACGGGCCGGAGGGACAACGACTCCGGGTGATCGTCGATCATGCGCGTGACGAGGTGTTGCTGGTGGTCGAGGATGAAGGCCCGGGCATCCCGCCGGCAGACCGCGAGCGCGTCTGGCTGCCCTATGCGCGGGGCGAGTCGGGTGGGAGTGGACTGGGTCTCGCGGTCGTGCGACACCTCGCACGGCTGCATGGTGGTGATGCCGTGGTCGGTCACCTCTCGACCGGGGCCCGGATCGAGGTGCGGCTGGCCGTTCAACCGGAGGGGATCTGATGCGACGCATCCTGGTGGTCGAGGACAACAGCACACTGGCCGAGGGATTGCGGCTGAACCTCGCGCACGATGGCTACGATGTCCGCGTCGAGGGCACCGGCGAGAAGGGACTCAACGCAGTGCGAGGGTGGGAGCCCGACCTGATGGTCCTCGATCTGATGCTGCCCGGCATCGAGGGCATCGACGTGCTCCGGATCCTGCGAGAGGAGGGACGCGACGTCCCGGTCCTGATTCTCTCCGCGCGTGGCTCCGAGGCCGACCGGCTGCGGGGGTTCCGGCATGGCGCGGATGATTATGTGGTCAAGCCATTCTCGCTGCCGGAGCTGCTCGCCCGGGTGGCGGCCATGCTGCGCCGACACGCGCCCAACGAAGATCACCATCCGACCCCCGACCTCTGGCAGTTCGGCTCGGTCACCGTCGACCGCGCCACGCATGAGGTCACCCGCAACGAGGAACCGGTGGCGCTCCGGCCGAAGGAGTTCGACCTTCTGGTGGCGCTCCTCAAGCGGGAGGGCCGCGTGGCGACGCGCGCAGAGCTGCTGGACGAGGTCTGGCAATACGAGGCCGATGTGATGTCACGCACGGTCGATGTGCACATCCTCGAGTTGCGCCGGAAGCTGGAAGCGGATCCGGCCAATCCGGTCCACATCCTGACGGTGCGGAAGACGGGGTACCGGTTGGCAAGCTGACGTCGGGATCACGACCGCGAGCTGACGCTCGCGGCCAAAAACGCTCGCGGCTAAGGTTGGTGCGTCCCGTCCGGCCGGATCGCTTTCACCTCGGGTTCCAGTGTCACCCCCCACCGATCGCTCACGCGCTGTCGCACGACGTCCATCAATGCGACGACGTCCTGTGCCGTCGCCCCGCCGGTGTTGATGAAGTAGTTGGCGTGCATCGGGGAGACCTGGGCCCCGCCCACGGTGTGGCCCTTGAGCCCGGTCGCCTCGATGTGCTGGCCCGCGGTCCGCGGGTCGCCATCGTTCCACGTGGCGGGGAGTTCCGGGTTCGTGAAGACGCTGCCGCAGCACGGCTGGTTGAATGGCGTCTCATCGCGTCGCCAGCGGTAGAGCGCCTCGGTCTCCGCGACCAGGGCTGCCGTCTCCGCTTCGTGGAGCACGACCGTGGTCTCGAGCACCACCACCCGACCGAGCGCGCTCCGGCGATAGCGGAAGCCGACCTCGGCCGCGGGCACCACCCGGTCCTGCCCCGCCGGGTCGACGACCAGGACCGCCTCCACCACATCACGCCATTCGGCGCCATGACAGCCGGCATTCATCACGACTCCCCCCCCCACACTGCCCGGCACGCCGACCATCTGGTGAATGCCGGCCATCCCGGCCTGCGCGGTGCGCTTGGCTGCGAGCGGTTGCGGCAATCCGGCGCCGATCGTCCAGCGGTCGCCGGACGGATCCAGGCGGTCGACCCCCTTCCCCATCCGGATCACGAGTGCGTCGAGCCCCTCATCCGGGAAGAGCAGGTTGCTGCCCAACCCCAGCGCGAACCACGGCACCCCATGTTCGGTGGCCAGGCGGAGCGCCGTCGCGACATCCTCGGCGCAGGATGGCATCAGCACCGTGGCGGGGCCACCGATCCGGTAGGTGCTCCAGCGGGAGAGTGGCTCCTCGATGCGCACGACACCCCGCACCCGCTCCTGCAGCCCGCTGATGAACCCGGGCTCCCGGGCCGTGCTCATGCCGAGGCGGACTCGCGTGCCAGCGCATGCCACTCCTGCAGCGAGCGCACCTCCCCCGGACGGTGCTTGAGCGCGATGATCGCATCGCATGCCGCGGAGGCCGCCGACATCGTCGTGGTATAGGGAACGCCGTGCTGCAGCGCTGCCCGGCGCATGGAGTAGTCATCCTGCTGTGTCAGCTTGCCCAGCGGGGTATTGACGAGCAGGTGCACCTTCCCCGAGACGATCAGGTCGATCCCGTTCGGCCGCCCCTCGTAGACCTTGAGCACCGTCTCGGCCGGGACACCACGCTGCCGCAGGTACTTCGCGGTCCCCGAGGTGGCGATCACCTTGAAGCCGAGTTCGCAGAACCGGCGCGCGATGGGGACGACGGTCGGCTTGTCGTGATCGTTGACGGTCACGAACACGGTGCCGTCGAGTGGCAACTCTCCCCCGGCACTGGCCTGGGACTTGGCGAACGCCATCCCGAATGAATCGGCGATGCCCATCACCTCGCCGGTCGAGCGCATTTCCGGCCCGAGACGCACGTCGACGCCGGCGAACTTGGCGAACGGGAAGACTGCCTCCTTGACCGCAACATACGGTTGCAGCGGATCGTCGGTGAGCCCCAGGTCCTCGAGCTTGTGCCCCGCCATCACGGCAGCCGCCAGCTTGGCGAGGGGCACCCCGGTGGTCTTGCTGACGAACGGGATCGTCCGCGAGGCGCGCGGGTTCACTTCCAGCACGTACACCACACCATCCTTGACGGCGTACTGCACGTTGATGAGTCCCACCACCCCGAGTGCGAGTGCAAATTTCCGGGTCTGCTCGCGCATCTGGGCCACCTGGCCCTCGGTGATCAGGTACGGTGGCAACACGCAGGCCGAGTCCCCGGAGTGGATGCCGGCATCCTCGATGTGCTGCATGACGCCGCCGATGATCACCCGTTCGCCATCGCAGATGGCATCGACATCGGCCTCGAAGGCGTCCTCGAGGAACGAGTCGATCAGCACCGGATGACCCGGGGCCACGCGCGCAGCCTCGTCGAAGAACTCGCGCAGTTCCTCGTGGTCATAGACGATGCGCATCGCCCGGCCACCGAGCACGTAGCTGGGTCGCACCAGCACCGGGTACCCGATCCGCGTCGCGACGGCGATGGCCCCGTCGATCGACTCCACGGTCCCCGCCTCCGGCTGGCGCACCTCGAGTTCATCGGCCAGGGCCTCGAAGCGCTTCCGGTCCTCGGCGCGATCGATCGCGTCAGGCGAGGTTCCGAGGATCGGCACACCGGCCGCCTCGAGACCCTTCGCGAGCTTGAGCGGTGTCTGGCCACCGAGCTGCACCACCACCCCCACCGGCTTCTCGATGTGCACGATCTCGAGCACATCCTCGAGCGTGAGCGGCTCGAAATAGAGCACGTCGGAGATATCGAAATCGGTCGACACGGTCTCGGGATTCGAGTTGACCATCACGGTCCGATAGCCATACTCCCGGAAGCCGAGCGCCGCACGGACACAGCAGTAGTCGAACTCGACCCCCTGGCCGATCCGATTGGGTCCGCTGCCGAGGATCATCACGGTCGGGCGGGAGCCATCACCCGGATCCGCCTCGTTCTCCTCGTCCCAACAGGAGTAGAGGTAGGGCGTGCTCGAGGGGAACTCGCCCGCACAGGTGTCGACCGTCTTGTACACCGGCCGGAGTCCGAGGCGGTGGCGCGTCTTCCGGAGCTGCGACTCGGGCAGCGACTTGAGGTCGGCGAGTTGTGCGTCGGAGAAGCCGTCCCGCTTGAGGCGTCGCAGCAACCGTCGGTCGGCCGCATCGTCGTCCCCGAACTCGTGCTGGATCCACTCGTCCTCGATGGCGACCAGGTCGGCAAACTGGTGCAGGAACCACGGATCGATCCCGGAGGCCTCGTGCAGCTCCGCCACGGACACGCCGGCCACGAGTGCACGCTTGATCTGGAACGGCCGCTCTGGTGTCGGGCGGCGCACGGCCGCAAGGAGCGAGGCACGGTCGTCAGCACTCAGTCGGTCATCGAGCGGGCCCTCGCCGACCATCCATCCTGCCCGGCCGATCTCGAGCCCGCGGAACCCCTTCTGGAACGCCTCCTTGAAGGTGCGTCCGATCGCCATCGCCTCGCCGACAGATTTCATCTGGGTAGTCAACTCCGGGGATGCCGCCGGGAACTTCTCGAACGCGAACCTCGGGATCTTGACGACCACGTAGTCGAGCACGGGCTCGAACGAGGCCGGTGTCACCTTGGTGATGTCGTTGGGCAGCTCGTCGAGGGTGTAGCCGACCGCGACCTTGGCGCCGATCCGGGCGATCGGGAACCCCGTGGCCTTCGAGGCGAGGGCCGAGGAGCGGGAGACCCGCGGGTTCATCTCGATCACCAGCTGCTCGCCGGTGTCGGGATCAACGGCGAACTGGATGTTGCAGCCACCGGCGGCGACGCCGATCTCGCGGATGATCTTGATCGAGGCATCACGCATCGCCTGATATTCCCGGTCCGACAGCGTCATCGCCGGCGCACAGGTGATCGAGTCCCCGGTATGCACGCCCATCGGATCGATGTTCTCGATCGAACAGACGATCACGACATTGTCGGCGCCGTCCCGCATCACTTCCAGCTCGTATTCCTTCCAGCCGATGATGCTGCGTTCGACCAATACCGAGCCGACCGGCGAGAGGGAGAGTCCGCGGGCGAGCATGGTCACGAACTCCTCGCGATTGTACGCGATGCCGCCGCCGGTGCCGCCGAGCGTGTAGGAGGGCCTCAGGATGGCCGGATACCCCGTCTGCTCGATCGCCGCGAGTCCCTCCTCGACGGTGCGCACCACCGTGCCCGCCGGCGTGGCGAGATCGATCCGCCGCATCGCGTCGGCAAACTCCGACCGGTCTTCGGCCACCCGGATCGCGCGCTCGTTGGCGCCGATCAGTTCGACACCGTACTTCTCGAGGGTGCCGTCCTTGACGAGTTCCATCGCGACATTGAGCGCGGTCTGTCCCCCCATCGTGGGCAGCAGTGCATCGGGCCGCTCCCGCTCGATCACCTTCGCCACCCACTCGGCCGTGACCGGTTCGATATAGGTCGCGTCGGCGAGTTCCGGATCGGTCATGATCGTGGCCGGATTGGAATTGACCAGGATGACCCGGTACCCCTCCTCCTTGAGCGCGCGCACCGCCTGCGTGCCGGAGTAGTCGAACTCCGCACCCTGCCCGATGACGATCGGGCCGGAGCCGATGAGGAGGATCGAGGAGATATCAGTCCGCTTGGGCATCGACGAGATCCTGGAGTGTCTGTTCAAAGGTGTATTGTGGGGTCCAACCGGTGAGCGACCGGAGCCTGGTGGCGTCGCCGACAAGGACCGGAATATCGGCGGGCCGGACCAGGGCCGGATCGACCACCGGCCGGACCGCGGTTCCGATCCGTTCGGCCAGCATCTCGACGCACCGACCGAGGTGTTGGCCGGTGCCGCTGGCGACATTGTAACAGTGCCCCGACTCCCCCTGCTCGAGGAGGCCGAGATACGCCCGGACCACGTCGCGGACGTCGAGGAAATCCCGAATCACGTCGAGGTTGCCGACGGCAATCTGGTGCTGGCCTGTCCGGCCGGCCTCGCGGATCCGCGTGGCGAACGCCGGCAGGACATAGGTCGGCGATTGCCCGGGGCCGGTGTGCGGAAACGGTCGCGCTACCACCAGGTCGAGCATGCCCGCGTCGGTCATCTCGAGCAGTGCGACCTCGGCTGCCCACTTGCTGGCGGCGTATGGCGAGATCGGCTGCGGCTCGGTGTCCTCGCTGATCGGTCCGTCGTGGCCTGCCCCGTACACCTCGCCCGTCGAGACAAACAGAACGCGCGGGGCGTTCCCGCGCTCGTAGAGCTGGGTGAGGAGCATCACCGAGGCGGCACCATTGATCCGCATCGCCGCCTCGGGATCGTGCCTGGCGGCTGCGCCCGAGGCCATCGCCGCGAGATGCACCACCGCATCGGCCGCCACCTTCCCCACGCGCCAGATCGCCTCGATCGAGTCGAAGTCGGCCGTCATCGTGCTCACCCCGGCCAACTCACCCGCGGTGAGCCAGCTCTCAGGCTCCGCCCCGCCGGGCCCGATCACGGCCGTGACGTCCCATCCGTCGGCCCGTGCCGCGCGGACGAGCCAGCGACCGACAAAACCGTCCGCGCCCGTGACCAGCAGGTGGCTCACGACGCGCCCTGTCGGACCATGTCGGCGTCGACCATCATGTGCACCAGCTGCTCGAACGATGTCGCGGGCGTCCACCCGAGGTCGGCCTTGGCGCGTGACGGGTCGGCGAGGAGCAGGTCGACTTCCGCCGGCCGGTAGAACCTCGGATCCTGAACCACGTACCTGGTCCAATCGAGTCCGACTCGCTCGAACGCGATGCGAACGAGGTCGCCGACACGATGCGTCTGGCCGGTGCCGATCACGTAGTCCTTCGGTTCGTCCTGCTGGAGCATGCGCCACATCGCATCGACGTAGTCGCCGGCGTAGCCCCAGTCACGCTGTGCCTCGAGGTTTCCGAGACGGAGTTCGGTGGCCTTGCCAGCGGCGATGCGGGCCACGCCATCCGTCACCTTCCGCGTGACGAATTCCATCCCGCGGCGCGGTGACTCGTGATTGAACAGGATGCCGCTCACGGCGTACAGGTCGTACGATTCACGATAGTTGACCGTGATCCAGTGGCCGTAGAGCTTGGCCACACCGTAGGGAGATCGAGGATAGAACGGAGTGTCCTCGTCCTGCGGTGTCTCGCGGACCTTGCCGAACATCTCGCTGGAGGACGCCTGATAGAAACGGGCGCCCGGGCAGGCGAAGCGTACCGCCTCGAGGAGACGGGTGACACCGAGGGCCGTGAACTCGCCTGTCAGGACCGGCTGCGAGAAGGAGGTCGGCACGAAGGACTGGGCGGCAAGATTGTAGACCTCGTCGGGCTGGACCGCACGCAGGACCGTGGTGAGGGAATGCTGGTCGAGCAGGTCGGCCGCCTCGATCCGCACGCGGGGGATCAGGTGATCAATCCGTTCATACGAATGGTGCGAAGTCCGCCGGACCACACCCACGACGTCGTACCCCTTGGCCAGGAGGAACTCGGCAAGGTAGGAACCGTCCTGGCCGGTGATTCCGGTGATCAGGGCTGTGGGCATGGGATGCTCTCCGACTGGTGTGGGGGGGTGGTGACCGGAAGTCGGGAGTTGGAAGTCAGAAGTCGGGAACAGCCTCCCAGTACGACATGACCGGTCCCCAGCTGACCCCAACCCACTTCCGACTTCCAACCTCCGACTTCGTGATATTGCCTTCCGCCGAACCCAAAGCTAACTTTGATGGCTGTCAGACCTTCAACATTCTGGAGTACATCATGGCACACGTCTGCACCGCCTGCGGCAAGGGGCCGACGACCGGCAACCACGTCTCGCACGCGAACAACCGTCGCAAGCGCCGCTGGATGCCGAACCTGCAGACCGTCCGTGTGGTCGTGGGGGAGGCCCCGCGCCGGGTTCGGGTCTGCACCAGCTGCATCCGCAGCGGCAAGATCACCAAGGCGCCGCGCGCCCAGGCGACGGCATAGCGATCGTCCCGGGCCGCGCGGCGTGGGCTCGCGCCCCCGCACCGTAGCCGCTCCGACGGGTGGCCTCCTTCGTGGAGGCCACCCGTCTTGCTGTGGCAGTGTCTGGGGGCACAAAAAAGGGGACCCGAAGGCCCCCGATTCCGATGCACGTCTGCCAGGCGTGGTGTCGCTCACTCGGCGAGGAGCTCGATCCGGGCCATTTCGGCACCGTCGCCCGGGCGGTGGCCGAGCTTGAGGATGCGAGTGTAGCCACCAGCGCGACCGGCGAACCGCGGCCCGATCTCCTTCATCAGCTTCGAGAGGATCTCGCGGTCCTTGATCTTCTTCTCGGTCTGACGGATCGCATGGAGGTCACCGCGGCGCGCCAGGGTGACGAGCTTCTCGGCGTACGGCCGCAGCTCCTTCGCCTTCGCGACGGTGGTGGTGATGCCTTCGTGCTCGAACAGTGAGGAGGCCATGTTGCGCATGAGCGCCCGCTTGTGGGCCTGGGTGCGCGAGAGCTGCCGTCCCTTGACGCGATGCCGCATGAGTTCAGTCGTCCTCTCCGCTCGCAGCGAACGCTGTCGGAGCGGTGCCTTCGTTCACGATACGGAGGTCGCCATCGACCTCCTCGAACTGCATCCCGAAGTTCAGTCCTTCCTTCAGCAGCAATTCCGCGATTTCCTGGAGTGCCTTGTCGCCGACGTTCTTGACATCGAGCAACTGCTCGGTCGACTGCGTCACGAGGTCACGCAGGGTGTTGACCTTCGAGTTCTTGAGCGAGTTCATCGAGCGGACCGAGATCCCGAAGTCCTCGATGGACTGCTCAAGCCGGGCCTTGAGGCCGGTGACCACCGGGGCCACAACCTCGGGCTCGGGATCGGGGACCTGCGGCACCACACCGAAGTCGATGAAGTACCGGAAGTGCTCCATCGCGAGGGCGGCGGCATAGGCCAGGGCGTCCTCGGGCGAGATGGTGCCATCGGTCTCGATCGAGACGGCCAGCCGATCGTAGTCGGTTCGCTGCCCGACGCGGGTCTCGCTGACGGTGAAATTGGCGCGCCGCACCGGATTGTAGATCGCATCGATGCGGACCAGGTCGACCGGGTACGACCGGTCCATCGGGTGCATCTCGCTCTCGACGTAGCCACGACCGCGGTTGACGAACAATTCGCAATTGATCTCGCGATCATCCTGGATCGTGAAGAGCAACTGGGTCGGGTCGTTGACCGTCGCCTGACCGGACTCCTGGATGTCGCCGGCGAAGACCGGTCCGGGACCCTGCTTCTTGATCCGGAGCACGGATTCGTCAACGCCCTCGGCGAGGACGAGCGTGCAGGCCTTGAGGCGCTGGACGATCTGGTGCACGTCCTCGAGGACGCCCTGCACCGTCTGGTGCTCGTGGAGCACGCCGTCGAGGCGGAAGCCCCAGACCGCGCTGCCGGAGAGCGACGACAGCAGCATGCGCCGGAGCGCGTTGCCGAGGGTGTGGCCGAAACCGCGCTCGAGCGGCTGCAGCAGGAACTCGGCGATGTTTGGGTTGTCTTCCAGACGCGTCATCTCGACGACGTGGGGACGGACCAACCCGGTCAGATCGATGCCCATGCAGTTCGTCCTTACTTGGAGTACAACTCGACGATGAGCTGTTCCTGCGCGTTCACCGGGATGGACTCACGGGTCGGCAGTTCGAGGAGTCGGCCGGCGGCCTTCTCGCTGTCGATCGAGAGCCAGGAGACAGGGGCGCCGCGCGAGGCCTGCTCGATGGCGGCCATGACCACCACCATTTCCCGGTCGGCAGGCACCACCCGGACTTCCATGCCCGGCAAGACCTTGTACGACGGGATGTCGACCCGCTGGCCGTTGACCTCGACGTGGCCATGGCGCACCAGCTGGCGCGCTGCACGGCGGGAGGCCGCGAAGCCCATCCGGTAGACGATGTTGTCGAGCCGCGTCTCGAGCGCCACGAGCAGGTTCGTGCCCTTGACGCCGGGGAGGTGCGAGGCCCGGGTGTAGGTGTTGCGGAACTGGGTCTCCGTGAGCCCGTACATCCGCTTGACCTTCTGCTTCTCACGGAGCTGCTTCGCGTACTCCGACATCTTGCGATTGCGGCCCATGTTGTTGTTGCCATGCTGGCCCGGCGCATAGGGCCGGCGCTCGATGGCGCACTTCTCGGTCAGGCAGCGGGTGCCCTTGAGGAACAGCTTGGTGCCTTCACGACGGCAGAGCCGACAGGCGGGACCGGTATAACGAGACATGGACTAGACCCGCCGCTTCTTGGGCGGACGGCACCCATTGTGAGGAATCGGGGTGACATCGCGGATCGAGGCGACCTTGAGGCCGGCCGACGCCAGCGCCTGGATCGCGGATTCGCGCCCGCTGCCGGGCCCCTGGACCCGGACGTGCACGCGTCGCAGCCCGAAATTCATCGCGTCGCGCGCGCAGTTCTCCGAGGCGACCGTCGCCGCGAACGGCGTCGACTTCTTCGATCCCTTGAAGCCGGCCTTGCCTGCCGTGCCCCACGTGATCGTGTTGCCCCGCATGTCGGTGATGGTGATGAGAACATTGTTGAAGGTCGCAGAGATGTGCACCATCCCCTCCGCCTCCACCGTCTTCCGCGAGCGCTTTGCGCCAGTCTTGCCAGTCGTGGGTGCCGTCATCGGTTACTTCTTCGTCGCCTTCTTCTTGCCGGCGATGGCCCGACGCGGGCCCTTCTTCGTCCGGGCGTTGGTGTGCGTACGCTGACCGCGCACGGGAAGTCCGCGCCGATGCCGGACGCCGCGATACGAGCCGGTGTCCATCAGGCGCTTGATGTTCATGGCGACCTCGGTGCGCAGCGCACCCTCGGTCTTGACCATCCGCTCGATCGCCTGGCGCAGGCGGCCGACCTCGACGTCGGTCAGGTCGCGCACTCGCGTCGCATCCGCGATGCCGGTCTCCTTGACCAGCATCTGGGCAGTCGTGGTCCCGATCCCGAAGATGTAGGTCAACCCGATGACCACTCGCTTCTCGCGTGGAAGATCCACGCCCGCAATGCGTGCCATCGCCTAACCCTGCCGCTGCTTGTGCTTCGGGTTGCGCTTGCAGATGATGCGCACGACGCCGCGACGCTTGACGACGCGGCAGTTCTCACAGATTGGCTTCACGCTCGACCGTACCTTCACTGGAAACTCTCCGGAACCCGTGTTTTCGGGACAGCTGGGAATGATACGGCCGATGGGCTGTCTTCGCAAGACCGGAGCCCCGGCCTGGAGCGCGCCCGACTCCGCGTGCCAAGGCTCATCCGCCGAGCGATCGCCGGAACGCCTGCCAGGCGAGTGCCGGGTCGGCGGCGGCGGTGATCGGACGACCCACCACGAGGTGGGTGGCACCGGCCGCGACCGCCGCTTCGGGGGTGGCCACACGGGCCTGATCGCCGGGTGCGTCATCCGCCCGACGAATTCCCGGGACCACGATTCGCCGTCCCCTGGCCATCGGGGCCACGACGGCCAGTTCCTTCGGCGAGCAGACCACGCCATCGACCCCGGCCCCGATCGCCATCCCCGCGAGGCGGCTCACCTCGAGCCGCAGGTCGGCCACCGGCTGACCCAGTACCGCCTGGAAGCTCGCCAGATCGTGAGAGGTGAGCACCGTCACGGCAATCACCCGGAGTGCCCCGTCGGCGGCCGCCACCGCCGCCTCGAGCATCTCCCGGCCCCCGAGGGCGTGCACGGTGACCATGTCGACCCCGAGCGCCCGAGCCGAACGGATCGCCCCGGCCACCGTGTTCGGGATGTCGTGCCACTTGAGGTCGAGGAAGACCGGGTGGCCGGCACCGACCAGGCCGCGCACGAACCCGGGACCCGCTGCCGTCATGAGGACCGAGCCGACCTTGACGGCCGCACCGTCGGGCAGGAGATCGAGGCATGCCACGGCGGTGGGGGCATCCGGGTGATCAAGCGCAGTGATGAGTTCAGGCAAGCTGTCGCTCCAGGTCCTGGACGAGTCGCATCGGTGCACGCGGGTCCGCCAGCGCGGCCGTTCCCATCGCGATCAGGTCGGCTCCGGCGGTGAGGTACTGCCTCGCCTCGTCGATGCCGCGAATCCCGCCGACTCCGATGATGGCGAGATCAGGAAGTCGCTCACGGACGCGGCGCACGGCGAGCACGCCGCTCGCCAGCAGCGCGGGGCCGCTCACCCCGCCGAATCCGTTCCCGAGTCGCGTGGCGCTGCCCTCGAAGAGCATTCCGGGCATCGTGTTCACCAGCGACACACCATCCGCCCCGGCGGCGTGCGCCACCGCGGCGAGGCCCGGGATGTCCGCGAGCGCGGGCGAGAGTTTCGCGAACAGCGGTCGTGACGTGGCCGCGCGGCAGGCACGCATCACGGCCGTGACGCTCGCGGGATCTGCCCCGAACTCGACCCCGCCTGCACTCGTGTTCGGGCAGGAGAGGTTCACTTCGTACCCTGCATGGCCCGGGACGGCGTCCAGGGTCCGGATCACGTCGGCATATTCGCCGATGGTGAACCCGACCACATTCACGAGGATCCGACCGGGAAGCCCCAGCGCCGCAAGGGCCGGAAGTTCATGGGCCGCCACATGCGGGGCCCCGGGATTTGCCAATCCGACGCTGTTGAGCATCCCACCCGGGAACTCGGCCACCCGAGGGGCCCGATTGCCGGCGCGCGGCTCCAGCGAGACCGCCTTCGTCACGAGGCCGCCCAGTCGTCGGAGATCCATGACCCCGGCCAACTCCACACCGTACCCGGCCGTCCCCGACGCCAGCAGGAGCGGATTCGGGAAGGTCAGGCCTGCGACGACGCGGACCAGGGTCATTCGAAGTCCGTGAGCCCGGCACGAGGCGCGGTGTCCGGATCGTCGACCGGACGGATCGCCCTCGATGCGAGATAGCGATCGAGGGAGTCCTCGAGCACCGCGAACGGACGCCCCTCTCGTCCCTCGAGGTAGCGGAGATACGGGGAATCGGTGTGCATCCGTGCACGCGCACGAATCGCGGCGGCCGAATCGGGCTGCAGCTCCATGCGGACCAGCATGCTCTTGACGAGATAGGGCGAGGTTGGCCAGCGGTGTTCGATCTCTGCGAGGAGCCAGTCGGCGAGCGCCGGCGCCAGCAGGGAATCCCGAGCGACCCGCGCCTGGTGAAAGAAGGCGAGGTCCCCCAGGGCCGAATCCGCCGGATGTGCGCGGATGTCCATCAGGATGCCGTCGCCAACCCGGAGCATCGGTCGGAGCACGAACGCGGCACTCCCCCCCCCTTGCTGGAGGGCCCGCACCCGGACCAGCGCCGCCGCGAGGCTGGCACTGTCCGAAACGGCGCCCATGCGCCTCGTCGCGAGGGTGATCCGGGCGCTGTTGGCCCCGGGCCCCTCGTCGCTGGAGGACACCAGCGCCTGCAGGCGCCGTTCCGATTCGACCGGATCCCGCGCCGCAAGACCGTTCGCCGCCGCATACGCCCATTGCTGCCGGGTGGCGGCCGCCACCATGGGCATCGTCCCGAGCAAGCCGAGCAGGGAGTCGACCGACGCCGCGCCATGCCCCCCGAGCGGTGCCAGCAATGCCGCCCAGTCGGTCATGGTATCACCGCGCGTCACCCGCGGCTCCACGAGCGTGAGCACCTCGGACGTGCGACCGAGGTGCGCGGCCGCGATGGCACGTTGCCACCGACCGTCCTCGGTCTCGTCTTCGCGAAGCGCCTCGAGCGCCTCGGCCCAGCGGCCAGCGCGGACAAGGGCCCGGCCGGCCAGGGTCAGGGCCTCGCGCCGGATCGCCGCATCCCGACTCGCCTGCAACAGCTCGAGCGCCGCGAGCGCAGAGGTCGGATCATCGGAGCGGGCCCGACAGCGCGCCAGATCCAGCCACACCGTTTCCTGCCAGCCGGCTCCCTCCGCCTGCACCCCTGCCTGTTCGAGCAACGGGATCGCCGCGCTGCAGTCCCCCAGGCGCGCCGACGCCCGCCCCCGCAACCAGAGGGCTTCCCCCCCCCCACGCCCCGCGGCATGTCGCGCGTAGGCCGACTCGGCCTTCACCGCCACCTGGCCCCAGATCGTGGCCGCCTCCTCGGTGCGATCCTGGCGCTCTGCCCGCTCGGCGGACGAGGCCAGCTGGCGGGCGCGGTACAGCGAGTTCGACCAGGTACACCCCATCAGGCAGGCGGCCAGCAGGAAGGCCCGCCTCATCCCGTCTTCCGATCGTGTTCGATGAGGTACGCGACGATCGCATTCGCGATCGCGCGGGCCAGCGCCCGCTGGCCTGATGCGCTGGTCATCAGCCGCGCATCCTCGGGATTCGTCCCGAACCCCATCTCGACCAGGATCGCGGGTCGGCGCGCCGTGTTGAGCACCGCGAACCCGGCCTGCTTGACGCCCCGGTTGTTGCCATCGTGGACCACGTCGAGCGAGGACTGCATCAGTTCCGCGGCTCGCGCCGACTCGCGCAGGTACTCATTGGACTGGAGGTCCTTCAGGATGAAATCGAGCCCGAACGCCTGTTCCTCCGGCTGCTCCACTTCGTACCGGATCGCATCGTTCTCCATCTTGGCTGTCCGTGCAGCGTCGGCCGTACGGGCTTCAGCCAGGAAGTACGTCTCGAACCCGCGGGCGAGTGTCCAGCCCGGCCGCTTCGGGAGCGAGTTGACATGGAGCGACACGAACAGGTCGCAGTCATCGCGACAGTACCGCGGCGCCCGGTGCGTCAGGTTGATCAACGTGTCCGTGGTCCGGGTCATCACCACACGAACCCCGCGCGCCTGCAATTCGTCACGCACCAGGAAGGCCATCGCCAGCGTGACATCCTTCTCCTTGAGCCCGCTCGGGAACGCCGCCCCGTCGTTGCCAGGGTCCGAGCCACCGTGACCGGCATCGACCGTCACGACGTGTCCCGGGCGGAGCCCACCCGACGGTGGTGCCACGCCTCGCGGTGCGGCCGGGCTGGCTGCGGGACGGGTCACCAGTTGTGACACCGGAGGGCCGGACGAGAGTCGCGTTGCGCCGGCGTCCCAACTCCATTGCCGACGCGCCGGGTCGGCGAGCACCTCCGCCACGAAGGCAAGCGGCACCCAGACCGAATCCCCGATCGCCTGCGTGATCGCGGGAAGGAGCCGGAGCGCCCCGCCGGCATCGACGACCGGCGTCCCGATCAGGAACCGGAACCGCGTCCCGGATCCGGTGACTTCGACCCAGGGCCGAGCATGATCGACCGTGGCGCCGACGGCGCGTGCCAATCGGCCCAGCGGGACGAGGGCCCCGGCCACGGCATCCTGCCGCAGCGGGATGCGGGCGACCCCCTGGGAGGTGCTGACCCGGAGTTCACCCGGTGACTGGAGCGCCAAGGTGGCGATCAGGAGTGGCAGCGCGGGACTCACTTTCCCCGCCCCCGCCAACTGATCTCGCGCGCCGTCTCGCGGTCCGCGATCCGGCGCTTGATCGTTTCGCGCTTGTCGTGGTCCTTCTTCCCCTTGGCGAGCGCCAGCAGGATCTTGGCCCGCCCGCGCCGGAAGTAGAGTTCCAGCGGGACGAGCGTGAGGCCCTCCCGTTCGGTGGCCCCGATCAGTTGTTCGATCTCCCGCCGATTGAGCAGCAGTTTCCGCGACCGCATCGGCGCGTGGTTGTACCGATTGCCCTGCTCGTATGGCGTGACGTGCATCCCTTCCAGAAAGACCTCCCCGCGGCTGATGCGAGCGAAGGCCTCCTTGATCGAGGCCCCCTTCCGCCGCAGTGCCTTGACCTCGGTCCCGGTCAGCACCAGGCCCGCCTCGATCGTGTCGAGGACGTGGAAGTCGTGCCGTGCCTTGGGGTTCCGCGCCACTGAGGCGCGTGGCGAATCTTCCGCTGGATCATTGCGGTCGTTCCTCGAGGTCATGAGACGAAAAGTAACGGTCGCGGGGGGTGGTCGCTTGACGGTCGCGTCGCGCCCGGGGTAGGTTTGCCGCCCACGCCGAAGTGGTGGAATTGGTAGACGCGCTGCATTCAGGGTGCAGTGAGCGCAAGCTCGTGGGGGTTCGAGTCCCCCCTTCGGCATTCCCGACCCGCTGGACCGTGCCTCAATACCTGGCCATGTGCGGGTCGACCGTCTCGGCCCACGCATCCACCCCGCCCGCCAGGCTCGCCACCTCACCGACACCCATCGCCCCCAGCAACGCTGCGGCCTGTCGTGATCGCATCCCATGATGGCAGATCGTCACGACCGGCACCCCGGGCGGAAGTTCCGTATATCGCTCCGCCAACTCGCCCAGCGGGATCAGGATCGAGCCCGGAATGTGGGCGATCTCGAATTCCCACGGCTCCCGCACATCAAGTTGCACCGGTGCCGGGGCCGTCGTCCGACGCCGGAGCAGGTCCGTCGGAAGGATCTCCGTGACCCGCCGTCCGTGAGGCGACGCGGCCGAGCTGCCACAGAAGGCCTCGTAGTCCACCAGCTCGGTGATCGCTGGTGACGTCCCGCACATCGCGCACGCCGGGTCGCGACGGAGCGTGATCTCGCGCATCTCGAGCTTGAGTGCATCGAACAGCATCAGCCGGCCCACCATCGAGGTGCCGATCCCGAGGATCCACTTGATCGCCTCGAGCGCCTGGAGGGTGCCGATGATCCCCGGCAGCACACCCAGCACGCCCGCATCGATGCAACTCGGCACGAGCTCCGGCGCGGGGGGCTCGGCGAACAGGCAACGGTAGCACGGCCCGTCAGGCGCGCCGAACACGGACAACTGTCCTTCAAAGCGGTAGATGCTGCCGTACACGAACGGGACTCGCTCGAGCAGGCAGGCATCGTTGACGAGGTATCGTGTCGGGAAGTTGTCACTTCCGTCAATCACCAGGTCGAATTGCCGGATGATCGCACGAGCATTGTCCGACGTGAGCCGCTCGCCGAACGTCAGCAGCGTCACACCCGGGTTCAGGTCGGCGAGGCGAGCCCGCGCGGACTCGACCTTCGGCAGGCCGATCGCCGCGGTGCCGTGCACGACCTGGCGCTGGAGGTTCGAGAGATCGACGACGTCGTCGTCGATGATCCCGAGTGTCCCGATGCCGGCCGCGGCGAGATAGAGCGCCGCAGGGGAGCCCAGCCCGCCGGCGCCGATCAGGAGAACCCGCGCGGCGTGAAGACGCTCCTGCCCGGCCACGCCGACCTCGGGCAGGGTCAGGTGTCGGGCGAAGCGCTGGAGCTGGTCGGGAGCGAGCATCAGGAGTCCCTCAGGCGGAGATGTGCGGTGCCATCCCGGGAAAGATGGGTGGCGTGTTCGGGAATGTCATCGGGCGGCGTGGGGGACTTGCCCTCGCAGCCCCCGCACGCCCGCGAGTCCCGCGACCGGACCGAGCACCAGGACCAGCATGGCCCACTGCCATCCCACGCGCCCGGCGAGCAGCGGCAGGCTCTGGATCGTCACGATGCTGAGGAGGAAGCCGAGCGAGGTCTGCAGCGTCAGGGCGGTGCCGATCGCGTGTTGCGGTGCATGTTCGGTGACCAGGGCCGAGAACTGGGCCGAATCCGCCACCACGGCCGCGCCCCAGATGAGCATGACGAGGTGCAGCACCGCGCGCGGTGCACCGAACAGCCATGGTGACGCGAGACAGCATGCGCCACTCACCACCAGTGACCAGCGCACCACTCGGACGCGGCCGACACGGTCGGCGGCGAGTCCGCCAGTGACCGCACCGATCGCACCAACAGCCACGATCAGGAAGGGCCAGATACCGATGGACTCGGGCTGTGCGCGGGAGAGTGCGGCGGCGGTCAGGAAGCCCGGGATCCACGCCCAGAAGGCGTACAGTTCCCACATGTGCCCGAGGTACCCCAGGGTCGCCCGACGGACGTCGGGCTCGCGCACCACCGCCCCGACGAGTCCCCAGGAGAAGCGTCGAGCGGGGAAGCGATGCGGCCCATCCCGGTAGCCGACGGCGATGAGGGTGGCCGCGAGCAGGGCGCCGAGGGACGGCAGGAGGACAGCAAGCCGCAGGGGGATCTCACCGAGGCCCTCGAGCAGGTAGGGCATCGCCTTCCCTGCCGTCAACGCACCCACGATCACGCCGATCGCGAGGCCGCGTCCGCGGACGAACCATGTTGCCGCCATCTTCATGGCCGGCGGGTAGACCCCGGCGAGCGCGACCCCGGTGAGGAGCCGCGTACCGAGCAGGGCCGTGAAGGATGTCGCCCCCAGGAGCGCCGCGTTGGCAACGGCGGCGAGCACAGCCGACCCCACAAAGAATCGGCGGGAGGGAATGAGGTCCGCGAGGTTCAGGAATGCCGCGAGCAGCGTCCCCACGACGAAGCCCAGTTGCACCCCGCTGGTGAGCCACCCGCCCTGGGCCACGGAAAGCCCGTAGGTCGCGGTCAGCGTCGGCTTGACCGCGCTCGCCGCAAACCAGACGGACATTCCCAGCAGTTCGGCGGTGGCAAGGAGCGCGAGGTGTCGCCAGCGCTCCGCAGGGTCGGTCACCCGCCGGCCGAGGGCCCCGCATCGTCGCCGGGCACCCCGAGTTCCGTCATGGCCCGCAGGCCGAGGACCCGCTCGAGCTCTTCCCCCTCGAGAATCCTGCGATCAGTGACCAGCTGTTTGACCGTGAGCCCCGTCGCGAGGGCCTCCTTCGCCAGTTTCGCCGACTCCGCATAGCCGATCTTCGGCATCAGGGCGGTGACCAGCGCCGGGGATCGTTCGAGCCAGTGGGCACACATTGCCTCATCCGCCTCGATCCCGCGGACGCAGCGCTCGTCGAACACCTTGACGGCGTTGGCGACGATCTGCAAGCCGAACACCATGTTGTGCGTGATCACCGGCATCATCACGTTGAGTTCGAGCTCGCCGGCCTTGGCGGCCATCGCGATGGTCGTGTCGAGGCCGATCGCCTGATAGCAGACCTGGTTCACCATCTCCGCGATCGACGGATTCACCTTGCCCGGCATGATACTCGAGCCCGGCTGCACCGCCGGCAGGAGGACCTCGGCCAACCCCGTGCGTGGGCCCGAGGCGAGCAGGCGGAGGTCATCGGCAATCTTGCAGAGATCGAGGACGAAGCTCCGGTAGGCACCGCTCATGGTCGCGATGTCTCCCATGGACTGCATCAACTGGATGCGGTCCTCGGCGAGCTCCACCGGAAGGCCGGTCACCTCCCGCAGGGCCGAGATCATGAGCGCGGGGTACTCGGGCTCGACGTTGAGACCCGTGCCCACGGCACTGCCACCGATGTTCATCGGCAGGAGCCAGCGCGAGGCCTCGACCAGCTTGGCCCGATGCCGCAGCACGGTGTGGCCGTACGCGGTGAACTCCTGGCCCAGTCGGATGGGGGTCGCGTCCTGGAGGTGGGTGCGGCCCGACTTGAGGATGTGATCGAATGCGCGGCCGCGGTCGAGGAAGCTCGCGCCGAGTCCATCCATCGCGGCGAGCAACTTCGGCAACGTCGCCAGGGTGGCCAGGCGCATCGCGGTGGGGATCACATCGTTGGTACTCTGCGCCATGTTGACGTGATCGTTCGGGTGCACCGGAGTGTAGGTCCCGCGCGACCCGCCAAGGCGTTCATTGGCACGGTTGGCGATCACCTCGTTGCAGTTCATGTGGAACGACGTGCCGGCACCGGCCTGATAGGGATCGACCACGAACTGCTCGCGATGCTGTCCCCCGAGGATCTCGTCAACGGCGGCAATGATCGCGTCCGCACGCTCGGCATCGAGGCGGCCGGTGGTGCGGTGCGTGACCGCGGCCGCGCGCTTGATCCAGAGGATCGCATCCACGAAGGCCGGCAGCGGCGTGAGGCCGGAAATCGGGTAGTTCTCGACCGCACGAAGCGTCTGGATGCCATACAGGGCATCGGTCGGGACCTGCTTCTCGCCGAGCGGATCCTTCTCGGTACGGAATGCCATCACGCAACTCTCCAGGATGAACGCTTGAGGAAGAACGAGGGAGGAGGAAGGATAAGGGATCGGCCACCGGTCATCCGGGTTCCTCCGCGCGGCCAATGCTCGACTCCGCGGTCTCGATCATCGGCACCTCGGCAGCCTCGCATCCCTCGTGCGCGAGCCACCGCTCGGCCTCGAGGGCGGCCATGCACCCGGTGCCCGCCGAGGTGATGGCTTGCCGGTAGTAATCATCGATCACGTCGCCGGCGGCGAAGACGCCCGGGACCGCCGTGGCGGTGCGCCAGGGCGTCGGGGTCACGAGGTAGCCGCCGGGCGTGGTCTCGAGCGCGCCGTCGAGGAAGGCGGTGTTGGGCGTGTGCCCGATGGCGATGAACAGCCCGCCAACCTCGAGGGTCCGTTCGGTGCCGTCCGTGGTGTTCCGCAGGCGGACCCCGGTGATGAAATCGTCGCCGAGCACGTCGATCACCTCGGTGTTCCACTCGACCCGGATCTTCGGGTTCGCGAGTGCACGATCCGCCATCACCTTCGAGGCCCGGAAGCTGTCCCGTCGATGGATGATGCGGACCTCGCGCGCATACTTGGTCAGGTAGGTCGCCTCTTCCATCGCGGAGTCTCCCCCCCCTACCACGGCGACCACCTTGTCCCGATAGACGGGCAGCGCGCCATCGCAGACCGCACATGCCGAGACGCCACCGCCGCTGTGGGCGAGGCGCTCCTCGTTGTCGAGGCCGAGCCAGATCGCCCGGGCGCCAGTGGCGATGATCACCGCCTGCGACCTGACGGGGGGACCATAGCTCGGCGTGAGGGTATGGGGACGCGTGCGGAAATCGACCGCGGTCACGTTCTCGGTGATGATCCGTGTGCCGAACGTCTCGGCCTGTTCACGCATCAAGGCCATGAGCGCCTGCCCATCGACGCCCGTGGGGAAGCCCGGGAAGTTCTCGATCTCCGTGGTGAACATCAACTGGCCGCCGGGAATCATCTCGCGCGAGGGCTCGCCCTCGAAGACGAGTGGACGGAGGTTCGCCCGGGCGGCGTAGATGGCGGCGGTCCAGGCGGCAGGCCCGGACCCGATGATGGTCACGGCTTCGGGGGCGGTCTCGTCGGTCGAGCGTCCGGTCACGTACGGCTCCAGGTCGAAGGTCCAGCGTGGGGCGCGGGAGCGCCGTCTGGTGGTGGAACGTCAAGGTCGTGGATTGGTTCCCGGCGGGGTCGTCGGGCGGGGGGTGCACGGGGGTGCGGTCCAGCGGAACGCCCCAGGCTGTCCGGCCACCACACGGAGTCGGTCCCCGCTCGCGCGCCGTCGCTGGTCGAGCGAATCCAGCCAGCGGTTGCCGCTGTCCGGCAGCGGCCACTGGACGCACGGCTCGACGCGATCCAGCCAGCCGAGCCGCGACAATGCCTCGTCAACCCCGGCGAGCCAGGCCACGGTGTCACGGCCGACCTCGCGCGCCACGGAATCGAGCGGCTGGTCGACAATTCGCGGTCGACCGTCGAGGGCCGGGGCCAGGGCATCGGCGAGCAGATCCTCGGCCGAGGCACCGATGGGCGGACCGAAGTGATGCACGACGACGATCGGGGCACCGGTCGGCGGGACCTGCAGTGACCACCCGGCGAGACGCCCCCCCCTGAGCGGCCAGGCGCGTGCCACGGTGGCCCCGAGCCGGGATCGCGCCTGCTCGACCACCGGCTGGAAGCCGGCTGTGGCCGGTGCCGCCGGTGCCTGAACCGCGCGCGCGCGCGCCAGCGCCGCAATGTCGGGGACCGCCACCACATCGACCACCGGTTCCACGCCGGTCGCGGCCGCGATCGACGTCGCGAGACGATGCTCGAGTGCGACCGGGTCAAGTGAGTCGTCCACCACCACCAGTTGCACCTCCACCGCTCCCTGCTCGACCCGGAGCTTCTGCTGGACGGCCGATGGCACCATCGCATTGATGATCGCCGTCACCTGAGTGCGTCGCTGCACCTGCCAGGTCACTTCCTCGAGGGCGGAACTGAGGGGGAGATACACGGCGGCCAGGAATGCCAGGGGCACCAGGATCCGCATGGCCGCGCCATAGCGGGAACCGAACACCATCTGGAGCAGCGCCTGGCCTCGTGCGGCAAGGCGGTCGAACCGGGTCGCGCGACTGGTGAGGGCATCGGCTTCGAGTTGCCTGGCATCGACGTGGTCGTAGCCGAGGAGCAGGAAACTGAGCACCGCGAAGACGAGGATGGCGGAGAAGTTGGCCGTGAAGAGCAGTGCCGATCCCGATGTCACCGCCCAGTTGCCCGTCCCGAGTCCGTACCCGATCACGCAGAGGGGGGGGACGAGTGCGATGCCGATGGCCGTCCCGGCAGCGGCGGCGGTCGTATCCGAGGTCTGTCGCACGGTGGTGTACGCCGCGGTCAGTGCGCAGAACACGGCCACCAGCAGGTCGAGCACGGTTGGCGACGTGCGCGACGCGATTTCCCGTGTCACTTCGTGAAACGGCAGCACGGTGGTGAAGAGCGCCGTCCCGACGACCACCACCACAGTCGACATGATCACCCGGAGGGCCGAGCGGATCACGAGGTAGGAGGAACCGATGGCGAATCCCATCCCGAGTTCGACCAGCGGCCCCATCAGTGGCGACACGAGCATCGCCCCGATGACCACGGCCGTGCTGTCGAGGACGAGGCCGAGGATCGCGATCCCGCTGGCAAGGACGAGCTGGATCCAGTACCCCGGCGCCCGGCGCTGGTTGAAGTCGAGCATGCGCTCGACCGTCTCGATGCGCGAGCTTGCATCGATCCCGACGGCCACGGCCGCTTGCGCCTGGACCGGGCGGACCAGGCGGCGCAGCAATCGGAGGAATGCCGCCCAATTGGTGGTGCGCCGCTCGCCGGAGTCGGGGGGGGTGACGGGCATCAGGTCGGCTCCATGCGCAGCAATCCGACTGCGCCATGACACGACGAGACCGAACCGATCAGCATCTCGGCCTCTCCGTCAGCCTCGAGCCGACGATCGAGATCTTCAGCCGCCCGAAGGATCGTGGTCGCGTCGACCATGCCGACCCCGTGTACCACATGCCGGCACACGAACATGGCAAGCGCGGCCGGTCCCCCGTCCCGATGGGCATTCCAGGCGGCGAGGGTCTCGTGCATCTCCCAACTGCGCGGCGCGCGAATCTTCGGGCAGTCGGCAGGTTCGATGCAATGCATCGGACAGAGCCAGTCGGCGTGGGACACATAGCGGTTCCCATCCCCGGGGTGCAACATGTCGAAAGGTGTCCCGATGGGCGTCTCGATCGGAAGCCGCCGGGCAGTGTGGCCCGGCCATCGCTGCCGCGCCCGGTCGGTGAGCCAATCCGCGAAGAGGTGCGGCATCAGCGGCGTCGGGACCAGGCGATCCGCTGGACCGCGCATCGCGGGATCGAGCCAGGCCCCGAGAAACGCCGCCCAGGTCGTGCACGCAAGCTCGGTCGCGGGCGCACCGGGGAGCAGCGCCGCGGCCGCACACCCCGGATCGTGATCCACGACCCGCAGGCGCTCCCAGCGGACCGCATCCCGGTGCCACGCCCGATGGAGCTGCTCCAGGTAGAAGCGGCCGTAGCATCCCCCCCCCATGATGGCGATCTCGCCGAGCGTGATCATCGTCGGAGCAGCCGGCCGCCGTCGACCACCAGGGTGTCGCCCGTGACGAAGGTCGCCCGCTCCACAAGGTAGAGGAGTGCCTGCACCGCATCGTCCGGCGTCCCGAGACGCTGCAGCGGAGTGGTCTCGGCCAGAAAGGCGCGGCGGGCATCATCGTAGTCTTCCGGCAGGAGCACCGTGCCGGGCGCAATGGCATTCACGGTGATCTCCGGGGCGAACGCCGCCGCCAGCACCTGGGTCAGCATGACCAGTCCGGCCTTGCTGACCGAGTGCACCGGATAGTTGGGCCACGGCTCGAACCCCGACAGGTCCGCGACGTTCACGATCGTCCCGCCGTGGCGCCGGAGGTGGGGGGCGGCCTGCTGGGCCAGCAGGAATGGCGCCCGCAGGTTGAGATCCATCTGCGCATCCCAGTCCTCGACGCGCACCGCATCCACGGCGAGGCGCTCCATCACGGCGGCGCTGTTGACGAGGACATCGAGGCGACCGAATGCCTTCGCCACGCGATCCGGCAGGGCGCTGGCCTGGGCGGCGTCGGTGAGGTCGGCCTCGAATGCCACCGCGGTGCCTCCGCTCGCCCGGATCGACGCGACGACTTCCTGTGCCGCCTCCGGTGAGTGGCCATGATGCACGCCGAGGTGCATCCCGCGCTCGGCAAGCCCGAGCGCGAATGCCCGCCCGAGCCGGCGGGCGCCGCCGGTGACCAGGGCGACACGCCCGGCCAGCTCCCGACTCATCCGGTGCCTGCCGGGCGGCGAGCCTCGAGTGCATCGAGCCACTTTGCGGGCACCTGCTGCGACCCGAGTGCCGCATGCGTGCCGGCGCTGGCATCTTCGCCATGCCAATCGGAGCCACCACTCCGCGCGAGATCGAGCGCGATCGCCGCATCCGTCAGGATCGCCACCCGATCGCCATCATGACTCGGATGTCGCACCTCGACGGCATCGAGCCCGTCGGCCATCAACTCGCGGAGCGTCGACTCGGTGCCGTGGTACTTGAGGTGTGCGGCCGAGACGACACCACCCTGGCTGTGCACGAGGTCGGCAACCTCGCGGAGTGTGGGCAGTTCCTTCTCGACGAAGGCCGGCCGCCCCCGGCCAAGGAATTGATCGAAGGCGCCCTGGATCGTGGTGACATGTCCGAGCCGCTTGAGGGCCCGGGCGACGTGCGGCCGACCGATGGATGCCCCATCGGCCTCATCCTCGACATCACCCATGCTGATCGGGATGCCGCGCGTCTGCAACTGGGACACCATGCCGCGGGCACGGTGTGCGCGCATGCCCCGGGCATCGCGGAGGAAGGATTCGACGGCCTGGTTCCCCGGTTCGAGGAAGTAGCCGAGCAGGTGCATCTCGCCCCAGGGGGCGGCGACCGAGAATTCACAGCCGCCGACGATGCGGACACCGAGACGCTCCCCTGCGGCGAACGCGGCCGGGAGTCCGTCGAGCGTGTCGTGATCAGTCAGCGCGAGCGCCGTCAGGCCGACGGCGCATGCGCAGCGCACGACCTCCTCGGGCGGGAGCAATCCGTCCGAGGCAGTGGAGTGACAATGCAGGTCGATCATCGACTCACGCTTCCCGGCCGTAGACTCCATCCGGCGAGGTCCATGCGGGTTGTGCCACGGCGAGGAGTCGGACGAGGAGGCGATCGCTCGCCTCTTCATAGGCGCGTTCGGGCGATTTGGCACCGCGCGGCGAGAAGCGCACATATCGTCGCTCGGTCTCCCCCTCGCCGTCGCGACGGAATTCGAGCGAGATCTCGTCCTCGGAGTACTGCGTGTGGCGCCCGGACAGGGCAACGCGCCAGTTGGTGCCCTCGGCATCGGCGATCACTCGTGGCATCGACTCACTCCTTCGGATGATGGACCAACGGCACCTCACCCCAGCGGGCAGCGTTGTCCTCGTAGTGCCCCAACTCGGCCAGGCGCTCCTCGAGCCGCGCCTCGATCTCGTCGCCCGGCCCGTCCGCGCGGTGCCCGCCACCACGTCCCTCGCTGCACTCGAGGAATGTGCCGGGGGTCCCGTGCAACTCGAACAACCAGAGATGGTTCCCGCGCGCCTCGTGGCGTGCCGCTAGTGCGGTGATCGTCTCGAGGTACGCGGCGCGGCACGATGCGGGTACCGTGACTCGCACCGTGGTGAGCAGCCGGGACACCTACCGCGCCGGCTCCGGGAACTGGTGCATCGTCTGCCGCACATCGGCGAGGAAACGGTCGGCATCCGCCCCATCCACGATCCGATGGTCGTAGGCCATGCACCACATCCCCTTCGTGCGAATCCCCAGCGCATCACTGCCATCGGGCAGGGTGACCACCGAGGGACGCTTCTCGATCGCGCCGACGGCGAGGATCGCGACCTGGGGCTGGTTGATGATCGGGGTCCCGACGTACGTCCCGAATCCGCCGGGATTCGTGATGGTGAAGGTGCCCTTCTGGATGTCCTCGGGGGCCAGCTTCTTGGTCCGGGCCCGTTCCGCGAGATCCTGGATGGCGCGGGCGACCCCGAGCAGGGACAGTTCATCGGCATGACGAATCACCGGGACGATCAAGCCCCAGTCGAGGGCCACGGCGATCCCGATGTTGATGTCGCGACGGAAAATCGTGTTGTCCCCGGAGACGGCGGCATTCACCACCGGGTGCTTGCGGAGGTTTTCCGCGATCGCCTTCACGATGAACGCCAGGTAGGTCAGGTTGACCCCGCGTTCCGCATACTCGGCCTTGAGTCGGCGACGCACATGGGCCACGTGCGTGTAGTCGATCTCCATCAGTGAATTCACATGCGCCGATACGCGTCGCGACAGGATCATGTGGTCGGCCGTCAGCTTGCGGATCTTGTTCCATGGTTCGACCCGGTCGCCCTCCCAGGCCTGCACCGGTGTCGAGGCGGGTGCGGCGGTGCGCGGCGCGGCGGGCGGTGCCGAGGGCGCCGCATGCTGTGGCCCGTCGGCGGTTGGTCCGGGCGCCGCTCCGGCGCCGGATTCCATGAACTGCTCCACGTCGCGCTTGGTGACGCGACCCGCGCTGCCGGTGCCGGGAATCTGACCGAGGTCCAGGCCATGCTCCGCGACAAGCTTTCGGACCAGCGGCGTCGACTTCTGCTGCAAGCGCTCCTCGGCCGTGCCGGGACCGGCCGGCGCGGCCTCGGCTGTGGCAGCCGGCGGGGACTCCGTCTCGGCCTTCGCGTCGCGGGCGGGGGCGGCAGCAGGGGTGGGCTGGGAGGCCCCCGGGCTCTGCGCTTCGCTCGGGGCGGACGCGGCTGCAGCCGCGTCCGTCTCCAGCCGGGCGACGACGGTCCCGACTGCGACGGTCTCGCCCTCCTGCACCAGCACCTCGACAAGTGTCCCCGCGTTGGGTGCAGGGATCTCGGCGTCGACCTTGTCGGTCGAGATCTCGAAGATCGGTTCGTCGCGCTTCACGGTATCGCCCACCTGGCGAATCCAGCGCGACATCGTTCCCTCGGCGATCGATTCGCCCATCTGCGGCATGATCACGTCGATGCGGGCCATCCCCTAGTCCTCTCGCTTGCCAGTCAGAGTGATTCAGTACGCCGCGAGCCACCGGCTCGCGCGCACAATATCGGACGTCTGCGGGAGGACAAAGTCCTCCAGCGGTGGTGCATACGGCAATGGCACGTCGTGCGCCGCCACGCGGCGTACCGGTGCATCGAGCCATTCAAAGCAGTACTCGTTGATCCGAGCCGTGAGTTCGCCGGCCATCCCCCCGGTCACGGTATCCTCGTGCACGATCAGGACCCGATTCGTCTTCCGCACCGAGGCCGCGATCGTGGCATCATCGATCGGCAACAACGTCCGGAGATCGACCACTTCGACCGAGAGCCCGTCTTCCCTCGCCAACTGCTCCGCCGCCTCGAGGGCCTTCCAGACCATCGCCGCGTAGGTCACGATCGTGAGGTCCGTCCCCGCACGCGCGATGCGCGCCTGCCCGAGTGGCACGAGCTCCTCGGGTCCGGGCAACGCCGCCTTGATTCGCCGGTAGAGGTACTTGTGCTCGAAGAAGAGTACCGGGTCGTCGTCACGAATCGCCGCCTTGAGCAGACCCTTGGCATCCTCGACCGTGCTGGGATAGACGATCTTCAGCCCCGGGGTGTGCAGGAACGCGGCCTCGGGGTTCTGGGAGTGGAACGGACCCCCACGAACGTAGCCCCCCGAGGGGCCCCGCACCACGATCGGGCAGGGCAGGAAGGCACGGTACCGGGCGGTCGCGACATAATTGGTGAGCATGTCGTAGGCACAGGAGATGAAATCGATGAACTGCATCTCGACGACCGGCCGCATGCCGTAGTGGGCCATCCCCGCGGCGGCCCCGACGATACCCGCCTCGGAGATCGGCGTGTCGATCACCCGGCCCGGTCCGAACCGGTCGAGCAGCCCATCGGTCGCCTTGAAGGCACCGCCGTAGCGCCCGATATCCTCGCCGAGCAGGACGACGGAGTCGTCGCGCTCCATCTCCTCGGTGAGTCCGGCACGAATGGCATCGAGCAGGGTGACCTCAGCCATCGTGGGTCCCCCAGGATGCCGGCCGTTCGTGGCTCGTCACCGCCGCGCGTTCGTCGCCACGATACCAGAGCGTCGGCATCGTCGCCGGCTCGGCGTAGACCCCGAGCAGCGCTTCGTCACCATCGCACGGCGGTGAGGCCTCGGCGAGATCCGTGGCGTCATCCACCTGCGTCGCGACCTCCGTGTCGAGTGCCGCGAGCGTCGAGGCCTCGACCCCGAACTCGCCGACGAGCCGGGCCGTGAAACGGTCCAGCGGATCGTTGTGCTCCGCCCACGCCTCGATCTCACCCGGCTGGACATAACTCTGGTTGTCGTGCTCGGCATGCCCCTTCCGGCGGAAGGTCATCGCCTCGATGAGCGTCGGTCCCTCGCCCGCACGGGCACGGGCCACTGCCTCGCGGGTCACATGGTGCATGGCGAGCACATCATTCCCGTCCACGCGGATCCCGGGCACCCCGTAGCCCGGGCCCTTGTCGGCTAGGCGCTCGGCCGCGCACTGCAGTCGGGTCGGGGTGGAATAGGCATAGCCGTTGTTCTCGACCACCACGATGAGTGGACAGCGCTGGACCGCCGCGAAGTTGATCCCCTCATGGAAGGCCCCGGTGCTGGTCGCGCCGTCACCAACGTAGACAAGCCCGACCCGCGGCTCCTGGCGGAGCCTGAACGTCAGGGTGATGCCAGCCATCACCGGCACCATGTCGCCGAGATGGGAGATCTGTCCGACGAAATTGCGGTCGACCACATCGCCGAAATGGATGTTGAGCTCGCGCCCACGCGTCGGCGAGTCGCCCTTCGCCATGTACTGGCGGAGGACCTCGAGCGGCGTGGCACCCTTGACGAGCATCGACCCGAGGTTCCGGATCAGCGGCGACATGGCATCGGTCCGCTCAAGCGCGTAGGCGGACCCGACCGCGCACGCCTCCTGCCCGAGTGACCGGAACAGGCCACCGACGACCTTGGTCTGGCGATAGAGTGCCACCAGCCGCTCCTCGAGGGTGCGAGTCAGCCGCATCCAGCGATAGAGCGCCAATCGATCCTCGGCAGTGAGGAGATCGACATCGGGCATCGGATCCAGCTCGGGCAACGCCATGCGGGGAATCACGCCTCGTGACGGGTGAAGTGGAGTGTCGAAAGGTCGACGGACCGGCGAGAAGGGTCAAGCCAGATGCAGGAGCCAGAAGCAGAGGGCGGCGATCACGGCGCTGAGCGGGATCGTGAGGAGCCATGCCCAGACGATGCGGCCGGCCACCCCCCAGCGCACAGCGGCCAGCCGACGCGACGCGCCAACGCCGACGATCGCGCCCGTGATCGTGTGCGTGGTGCTGACGGGCACACCGAGCAGGGACGCCAGCAGGATCGTCATCGCGCCACCCGTCTCGGCACAGAACCCGCCGAAGGGCTGCAACTTCGTGATCTTGGTGCCCATCGTCCGAACGATGCGCCAGCCGCCCATCGCCGTGCCGAAGGCGATCGCGCTGTACGCAGACATCTCGACCCAGAGCGGGATCGTGTCGAGGGTCGTGAGATGCATCATGCCGAGGACGCCGGTCTGCCCCGCGAAGAGGTCCTGCGAGGCGACGAGGAGGCCGACGATGATCCCCATCGTCTTCTGGGCATCATTGGAACCGTGCGCCAGCGAGTAGAGGCCCGCGGAGACGAGCTGCAAGCGCCGGAAGAGTGCCTCCATGGTCCTGGCATGCTGCTTCCAGAGCGCCCAGGAGAGCGCCACCGACAGGAGCAGCCCGAGGAACATGCCGAGGAAGGGCGAGATCAGGATGGCGGCGATCGGCTTGATCCAGCCGGAGGGGATGATCGCCCCGATGCCGGCCTTCGCGATGGCCGCACCCGCATACCCGCCGAGCAGGGCGTGCGACGACGAGCTCGGCAGGCCGAAGTACCAGGTGATCAGGTTCCAGATGATCGCCCCGAGCAGCGCCGCAGCGATCAGTCTCGGGGTGACCACGCTGGGGTCGATCAGGCCCTGGGAAATCGTCCGGGCCACGGCGGTCCCCACGACGAATGCCGCGGCGAAATTGAAGCCGGCCGCCCAGGCCACCGCCACACGGGGCGAGAGCACCCGCGTGGCGACGACGGTGGCGATCGAGTTGGCGCTGTCGTGGAAGCCGTTGATGAAATCGAAGACCAGCGCGATGATCACGACGAGCAGCACAAACGTCAGCGAATGGTCCATCGATCAGGCGTGCTTGAGGGTGACCGACTCCAGAACGTTGGCGGCATCCTCCGCGACATCGAGGGTCGCCTCGAGAATGTCGTAGAGTTCCTTCCACTTGATCACGGTGAGGGGATCAGTCCCGTTGTCGAAGAGCCGCCCCAGCCATTCCTGATAGAGATGATCCCCCTCCTCCTCCAGCTGGCGGATATTGTGACAGGCGGCCAGCACGGCGGCGGGCGGGCCCTCCTCGAGCCCGCGCACCGCCCGGACCACCTCCGCCACCATGCGCTGGATGACCTCGGCGATCAGCACCGCGCCATCCGGGGTCTGCTCGGCCCGGAAGATCTTCACGCGCGAGGCCGCGCCGTCGATATGATCGATGATGTCATCGAGCCGGGAGGCCAGGGCGTGGATGTCCTCCCGATCGAAGGGGGTGATGAACGAGCGATCGAGCCGGGCGATGATCTCGGCGTTGATCCCGTCGGCGGCCTGTTCCAGGCCGCGGATCGTCTCGACGAGCTGCCATCGTTCCGGATCACGCCGGGTCAGCAGCTCGGCCAGATGGCGGGCTCCCGCGAGCGAATGCTGGGCCAGCGAAGTGAACAGTTCGAAGAACCGTTCATCGCGGGGCAGAAGACGAATGACCACGGACGCGCTCTCAGTACGCGCCGCGAAGCGCGTGATCGGGATGAGCCAGCACATGGACCGCACCGAGGAAGCGTTTCGCGAGCTTGTCGAGCTCGCTCTCCGCGGGTTGGTCGGTGATGACCGTGACGAGGGTGTAGTGACCACCCTCCGGGACGGCGGAGATCGTGACCTGACCGAGCGCGCCATTGTAGCGGCGGCGGCGGGGGCCCTCGACCTCCGGGGCCAGCCGCGAACCGAAATGGTCCACGGCAAGTTTCATCACGGCATCCGGCTGGACGTGTGTTCGATGAAAGTACTGCATCGGCGGATCAGTCCTCCTGGTAGTACTCCTGCCCGAGGTGCGTGATCAACTCCTCGCCCATCATCCAGCGCAGCGTGTTCTTGAGCTTCGTCTGCTGGATGAAGAGGTCATGTTCCGGATAGAGCCCCGGGGCCGTCTGCGGACTCTTGAAGTAGAACGAGAGCCACTCCTGCACCCCGCTCATGCCGGCCCGCTGGGCCAGATCGAAGAAGAGCGCGAGATCGAGCACGAGCGGCGCCGCGAGGATCGAGTCCCGGCAGAGGAAGTCGACCTTGATCTGCATCGGATAACCACACCATCCGAAGATGTCGATGTTGTCCCACCCCTCCTTGTTGTCCCCCCGCGGCGGGTAGTAGTTGATCCGCACCTTGTGGTACAACTTGCCGTACAGTTCGGGGTAGAGCTGCGGCTGCAGGATATGCTCGAGGACGCCGAGCTTCGACTCCTCCTTGGTCTTGAACGACTCGGGATCGTCGAGGATCTCGCCGTCCCGATTGCCGAGGATGTTGGTGGAATACCAGCCGGCGACGCCGAGCATGCGCGCCTTGAACATCGGCGCGAGCACCGTCTTGAGCATCGTCTGGCCGGTCTTGAAATCCTTGCCACCGATCGCGACGCCTTCGCGCTTGGCCAGTTCGACCATCGCCGGGAAATCGCACGTCAGGTTCGGCGCCCCATTGGCGAACGGCACGCCCTCCTTGAGGGCGGCCCAGGCATACAGCTGCGAGGGCGCGATCGTCGGATCGTTCGCTTCCATGCCCGCCTCGAAGGCGTCGATCGACTGGTGCACGGCACCCGGCACGATGAACACCTCGGTGGATGCACACCAGACCATCACGCAGCGCTCGACACCGTGTGTCTTCTTGAACGCGCGGATGTCGGTCCGCAACTGCTCGGCGAGATCCCGCTTGCTGCGCCCCGTCTTGACGTTCGTCCCTTCGAGTCGCTTGACGTAGAACTGATCGAACACCGCCGGCATTGGCGTGATGCTCTCGAGGAAATCCTTGATCGGCTCGATGTGCTCATGCTTGTCGAACACGCCGCAGTGCAGGCAGGACCGATAGAGATCGTCCGGGACCGGATCCCACGCCCCGAACACCAGGTCCTCGAGTGGGGTGATCGGCACGAAATCCTTGATCAGCGGCGTCCGACCCTCGGTGCGCTTGCCGAGGCGAAGCGTCGCCAGCTGGGAGAGGGAGCCGGTGGGCTTCGCCATGCCACGCCGGGCGAGTTCCACGCCGGCGATGAAGGTCGAGGCCACCGCCCCAAGTCCCACACACAGCACACCGAGCTTGCCGGTGGCCGGAGCGACAGTCCGGGCGTTCGTATCGGTCACGTCAATCGTCCTTTCAGGGTTGGTCAGTTGCCGGCGCCTGCGGTCACCCGGTGCACGTGGGCGAACCGCTGGCCGACGGTAATCAGAGATAATATGGTGAGGGCCACCACGATCGTGGTGAGCACGAGTCCTTCGGGACCGGCACCGACAAATGCCGTGGGAAGCCCGAGCAGCAGGATCCGCTCGGCGCGCTGCGCAATCCCGACCTTGCATTCGAGCCCGAGCCCCTCTGCTCGGGCCCGCATGTACGACACCACCAGAGCGGCCACGATGCCGACCATGCAGAGGATCACGGCGGGGTGGCGCCAACGGATGTCGGGGGCTGCGAGCAGGTAGGCCGCGATGCCGATGAAGCAGGCCCCATCACCGACGCGGTCAAGGGTGGAATCGTAGAAGGCACCGAACGGTGTGGTCTTCCCCGAATGGCGCGCCACCTGGCCATCGAGGGTGTCGACCACCCCACTGACCAGCACCAGCCAGCCGCCAGTCCGGATCATGCCGAGTCCGAAGGCCACCGCGGCGGCGGCGATGATCATCGCGCCGACCGTGGTCAGGGTGTTTGGTGTCACACCCGACCGGACCAGCGCCCCAACCAGCGGCGTGGTCGCCCGGATATAGCCCCGCTCGACAACCGCCGGAACCAGCTTGGCCACGGGCTCCCGATTCATGAGGGTCCACACGGTACCGCCGCCCGGAATGGGGCGGCGGAGGATGCGCCAATCTAACGGTCGGGCCAGAGGGGAGCAATGCGAAACGTGGCCGTCGGGTCATGACGCGGTGGGTTGCCAATCAAACCGCGGCCTGACGGCCGCGGCTCGGCTCGGCCGCGGAATGCCGGCTCGCTCAATTCATGCCGGGGAGTCCCCGCATGCGATAGACGACCACATCCATCCCACCCGCCGTATCGACGACCGGTACCGCCATCCTGTCGCCCAACATCGACGGACGTGGGCCCCGCCAGGCCGCCGCCCGGGCCGGGGCCGGCATGCTCGCCACCAGTGAGTCCCCTGCCCAGAGATCCCATACCGACCCCGCGACGGTTTCCGCCTCGACCCAGAGGCGGCCGTCCGAATCGGTCGCCAGATCGGTGATCGAAGGGAAGGATTCAACCCGTCGATACTCACCCCGACAGTTCGTGAGCGTGAGCGTGTCGCTCTGCACGCGGTATTCGGCACTCGCCGAATCCCAATCGGCCTCGGTGACGGGCCGAGCCGGGAGCTCTCGCCGGAGCACACGCAGGGTGTCACCACCCGGCGCCACCAGCGCGATCGCATAGTCGGCACCAGTCGTCACCGCCACCGCGCCCCGCCACGGGGCACTGGAGATCTCCGGCTGGAACGGCGATGGCCAGAACCAGGTCGAGCCACCCGCACCGTCACAGGTGCGCGTCTCGCCGAGACTGATCCGCTTCGGCCTCGGAGCGTAAAGCGTATCCCGCTGGCCATCCACGGCCATCGAGAAGAAGGCGAGGTGGGTTTGCTGGGGAGATCCGAGCGGCATGAACAGTCGCGGTCCCGACGAGGTGAGATACCAGTGCACCGGCGATCCTGTCGCCCGCATCCCGAACCAGAGCCAACTCGCATCGAGCTCACCATCGGGTGTCCAACGCGTCGCTCGTGACAGGCCCGGATCCCAGAGCAGCAGCCCGCTCCGGTCCGCGGCGATTGCATAGGGCGACTCGAATTCCCCGGGGCCTTCACCGACGCGTCCGCGGGAACCGATCAGCCGGCCTGCGTCATCGAAATGCTGAAGGGTGCGTTCCTTGGCATCGAGGGCCCACACCCCGCCTCTGGGGTCGAGCGCAATCGCCCGGAGTCGGCTGAAGCCGACCTCGGCGTCCGGCCGGACGACGCCGAGTTGCTCGAGTGCCGCCTGCGGTGGATCACCCCGAGCGGTCACGACCGGGTACGCACCACTCGTATCCGTCAACATCTCGAATGCCCGAGCCTGGACCTGAGCTGAGCCGCCACATGCCGAGGCAGCTGTCAGGATGGCGATGAATGCCGCGCCGAGTCTGGACCGCATCGAATGGCTCCTCGCTTTCTCGCCTTCTCGCCTTCAGTGGTAGAGCAGGAACGGCTGGACCCGCGCACGGTACGCCGCCAGTCCCCTGGCCCAGCTGGCCACGATCGCGTCGGGCGATTCCCCCCGCAGCACGGCTTCGCGAAGCGATGGCCCACCGGCGAGTTTGTCGAAGATGCCGCCGAGCCTGATGCGATCGGGGTGCACCGCATGGACGGCGGCGAGCAGGTGGACCGCCGTCACGGTCGGATCGTAGCGCGTCGCATCGATCATCCGGAGGCGGATGCCGCGCACAGGGGTGTCCGCCCACTTCGCATCCCCCGGCTCGTGTGGCGTGAAGCTGACGCCCTCGAAGGTGACACCCGGCAGGTGCGCGCGCCTGACCCGCTCCAGGACGGCGGTGGTGTCGAGCCACGGTGCACCGATCTGGTGGAACGGCAGGTCGGTCCCCCGCCCCACCGAGAGCGCCGTACCCTCGAACAGGCAGGTGCCGGGATAGTGGAAGAGCGATTCAATATCCTTGAGATTGGGACTCGGTGCACGAAACGGGAGCCCGGTCGCCTCGAAGGTCACGTCGCGCTGCCAGTGGTCGGCCGGCACCACCGTCAGGTCGACCGAGATGCCAAGATCGGCCGTCGCGAGCCGCGCCTCCTCGCCAAGCGTCAGGCCGTGACGCATCGGCACCGCGAGCAGGCCGACCGACGAGGCGTGGGCCATGTCGAGGATGTTGCCCTGCATCGCGCCTCCGATCGGATTGGGTCGATCGGCGACGATCACCGGGATGCCTGCTTCGGCTGCCGCCTGCATGACCTCGACGGTCGTGGCGGGATAGGTGTAATACCGGGCGCCCACGTCGGGGAGGTCGACCACCAGCACATCGATCCCTTCGAGCATCGCGGGCGTCGGCCGACGCGTGGTTCCATAGAGCGAGTAGATTGGGATGCGGGTCACGGAATCGATCGCCGAGGCCACCTTTTCGCCCGGGGCAGCGGCGGCGGTCAGTCCGTGCTCGGGACCGAAGAGCGCTACGAGCCGGATCGGTGCCGACTGCATCCGCGCCACCGCGCTCTCGCCATCCGAGGCGACCGCCGCGAGATTGGTGACGAAGCCGACGCGCTTGCCTCGGATCAGGTGCAGCGAATCGGTGAGCAGGACGTCAATACCTGGCCGCACCTGGTCCGGCATCCCGGCCCTGGCTGAGTGCACCGGACTGCACCCGATGGCGATAGCGATCGCCAGCGCCACCTGCCCAACCCGAATCCCGGATTTCATGTCGTGCCTCATGCCACCCCGCTCCTCTCGTTGTTGACTGCCGTCGCCTGCGCTGCCGCCAGCCCGGCGACCACCGCCGGACGGACACCAGAGGTGCGCCCCGAACAGATCGACGTGGTCCGCCCGGTCCCGGACACCGTCGATGCCCTGCTCGCCCGATTGACCGTCCGCCAGAAGGTCGGCCAACTGGTCATGCCGTGGCTCCTGGGCGATGATGTCGCCGACTCGGACCCGAGCATGGTCAAGGCCTACCAATGGGTCGAGGATCTCGGTGTCGGCGGGATCATCATCTCGACCGGGACCCCGGGCGCCGTCGCCTCCAAGTTGAACCGGCTGCAAGGCCGCGCGCCACTCCCGCTCCTGATCGGTGCCGACTTCGAGGGCGGCATCACCATGCGCGTCCGGGCCGGGACACCGTTCCCGACCCAGATGGGCGTTGCGGCTGGCGGCAACATTGCCGATGCGTACGAGATGGGTCGCATCACCGCACTCGAGGGTCGCGCGCTGGGCGTGCATCTCGCGTTCGCGCCGGTGGCCGATGTCAACAGCAACCCCGCGAATCCGATCATCAACACGCGCTCGTTCGGTGGCGATCCGCGCGATGTCGCGCGCTGGGTCTCCGCGACCATCGAGGGGATTCGCGCCGGTGGCATGCTGTCGACGGCCAAGCACTTCCCCGGACACGGCGACACCGAGACCGATTCACACTTGTCGCTGCCAACCATCACCGCTCCGTGGAGTCGGTTCGACACCCTCGAACTGGTGCCGTTCCGCGCCGCGATCGCGGCACACGTCGATGCCGTGATGTCCGCCCACATCGCGCTGCCCGCGCTCGACAACGGCGCAGCACGTCCGGGGACCCTCTCACCCGCCATCCTGACCGGGATCCTGCGCGATTCACTCGGCTTCGACGGGCTGATCACCACCGATGCCCTCGACATGGGAGCGATCGCCCGCGAGATCGGCCCGGAAGAGGCCGTGCTTCGGGCGTTCGAGGCGGGCAGTGACCTGCTCCTGATGCCGGCCGACCCGGCCAAGGCCATCGATGCAATGACCCGGGCGGTCGAGAGCGGCCGCATCAGCATGGCGCGCCTCGACGCCTCGGTGCGGCGGCTCCTGGAGATGAAGGAGAAGATGGGGCTCTTCCGGAACCGATTCGTCGATCTCGACAGCGCCCGGGCCGCAATCCGGACGCCGGCCGCCCTCGCTGCCGCGAAGGCCGCGACGCAGCGTTCCCTGGTGCTGCTCAAGGATTCCGTCGGTACCGTGGCACGGCTCCGGGGTGCGCCGCAACGCGTCACGGTCGTCACGGTCGCCGATGGTGCGACCGGTTTCGGCCGCGAAATGATCGCCGCGCTCGCACAGGGTGGCTGGACCGTCAAGGAAGTGCGTCTCCCGACCGAGCCGACTGCGCAGCAACTCGATGTCGCCGAGACGGCGATGCGCGCCGCCCCCACGACGATCCTCGCCACCGCGGTGCGCTGGGGACAATCGCAGGGGCGCATCGGACTCACACCGGCCACCGAGCGCGCCCTCCAGCGGCTGGCCCGCGCCGCTCCGACCGTCCTCATCTCGTTCGGGTCACCGTATGTGATTTCGCAGGTGCCCGAGGCCACGAGCTACCTGATCGCCTGGTCGGCGACCGATTTCGCCGAGGAGGCGGTCGCGCGGGCGCTGCTCGGCCGGGCGCCGATCACCGGCACGGCACCGATCGCGATCCCGCCACGGTACCGGATCCGGACCGGGATCCAGCTGGGGCCCGTGCCATGAGCCGCCGTCCGGGGTCGCTGATCGGTGCACCCGCGGTCCTCTGCCTGCTCCTGGGCTGTGCCGGGTCTCCCCCCCCTTCATCCACATTGCCGATGAGCGCCCCACTCGCGGCGCGGCTTGCCCCGGCAGTCGCCACCCTCGACTCCGCGATCAACGCCGGTGCGGCACCGGGTGCCGTGCTCGCCGTCTCCGTGCGCGGCGAGCGCTTCACCTACGGCACCGGCCACCTCGGCATCCACGAACCGGCCCGGCCCGACGCCGGCACGCTCTATGACATGGCCTCGCTCACCAAGGTCATCGCGCTCACCACGCTCGCCATGATGGCGGTCGACGAGGGCAAGCTGGATCTCGACGCCACCGTCGTGAGCTATCTCCCGGACTTCGCGCGCGGACTCGGCCCCAAGTCCAGCGTCACCGTCCGCGACCTGCTGCTGCACGACAGCGGCCTGCCGGCCCACCGGCGGCTCTGGGAGGAGACCTTCGTCCGGCAGGGCGCCATCCTCCGCACGGTGACGTCGGACCTGGTCGAGCCGCCGGGGACCGAGATGGTCTACTCCGACCTCGGGGCCATCACCCTGATGACGATCATCGAGAAACTCTACGGCGAGCGGATCGACCAACTCTTCGAGGAGCGGATCGCCCGCCCGTTGCACATGACCCGGTCCCGCTACCTGCCGCCCAGGAGCTGGCGGAAGGACATCGCGCCGACCGAGAATGATCCGTGGCGCGGGCATATCCTCCGCGGCGAAGTGCACGACGAGAATGCGAGCCGACTGGGTGGCGTCTCGGGGCATGCGGGACTGTTCAGCACCGCCGATGACCTGCTGCACTTCACCGAATGGGCGCTCGCGGGTGCGCTGGGACGCCAGATCGCGGGCGACCCAGTCCCCCCCCCGGAATTCGCGACCTGGACGATTCGCCAGGATCATCCGGCGGGTTCCTCGCGCGGCCTGGGGTGGGATACGCCGTCCGGTCGCTCCTCGGCGGGGACGATCATGAGCGCGCGGAGCTTCGGGCACACCGGCTTCACCGGCACGTCGATCTGGATCGACCCGACGCGCGAGACGATCATCATCCTGCTGACCAATCGAGTGAACCCGACGCGCAACACCCCCAACTTCTCGCTCGTGCGCGCGGTGGTGGCCGATGCGGTGATGAAGAGCCTCTTCCCCGACGCGGCGGCGCGGGAGATCCCCCTGGGGCGATAGACTGGCGGGATCCGGATTCGCGGGCTAGCATCGTGTGATCCACCCACTTGGAGGTACCATGCCTTCCGCTTCCGTTTCGCGAGCCCTCACGACACTCGTCCTGGTTGCCTGCCTGCTCCCCCTCTCCGCCTGTGGAGACGGTGACCCAACCGGCCCCGGAACGGATCCGCTCCTCGGGACCTGGCAGGCCACCAGCTTCGTCGGCGAGGGCACTGACGTGATCGCCGAGGGCATGACGCTCCGGATGACCCTGACGACCAGCGACACGTACACCTTCGTGGTGACGAATGACATGGTGGGGATCTGCGGGGAGCTGGCGACGGCGTGCACCACGTCCGGTCCCGTGAGCCACACGGCGACCACACTGATCGTGGATGCCGGGACGTCGGACGCCACCACGTTCAGCTTCCAGATCCATGGCAACACGATGACATGGAGCGGGTCGCTGGGTGGCGGACCGGTCTCGCTCGCGTTCACCAGGGTCAACTGACGCGGCGGAGTCCATCCCGCGCGACGGTCTCAGGGGAAGCCTCACCCGCCTGGCAGCTGCCCCCTGTGGTGGTCAGTATGGATTACGGCGAACCGCCAACCGTCCGAGAGCGCGACGTGCCCGAACACATGGTGCGAGAAGCCGGCGGCTGGGTCGTCCCACCGCGCCGCCACGGCCTCCTCGAGCGCCACAGCCGCCTCGCGGAGCCCCGCGATCGTCGCCTGCTGATCGAAGCTGCTGCCACGCGGGCTGATCTCGCGCGCGGCCCTGGCACCGGCCGGCATCTTGCCCGTCCTCAGGATCCTCCCGAAGTACCTGAATCGGAGCCATGGGCGGAGCCAGCGCGGCACCTTGAGTGGCAACCCACCGCTCCCCGTGGCGAGTTCCTGGCCGATGACGACATAACTGAGGCGGACATGTTCGCTGATCTGGGCGGGTGACCATTTACCGGCACCGATGGGTTGGTTCCAGCGCGTTGGCGACAAGACGGCCGCGCGATCGATGAATCGCTGCCGGGATACCCGGAGGGCCTCGAGGGCCGGCATCAGATCGGCGTCGCGACGGGTCGTCATCAGGGCTTCAGCATACCCCGTGCGCCACGGGTCTGGCCAGTCGAGCCTCGCGCCTGCCGGACCGCCACACCGAGCAGCTGCCCCATCCGTCGCGTCCACGCTGCCGCATGGCCGGCGAGGGCTCCGATCGCACCGGGAACCGTGTCGGGCAGCACGAATCCTTCGCCCAGCGATCGGAGAATCGGCCCGCGAAACCGGAGCGCGATCGGTGTCGCAAACGAGACCGGATTGAATCGTGGGTCGTACCGCGTGCCGAGCCCCTCGATCAGTGCAGCGGTACGCGCAAAGTAGACGAGATCCGATGGCAGGCGGACCGGAAAGTTGTAGAGATGTCCAACGACATCATCGGCGAGTCGGCTCATGCGATCGAGGCGTTCCTGCACGGTGGTCTGGTCATGGGCCGTGACCAACAATTCGTCGGCCAGCGCCTCGATCACCGCGCGTGGTGCGCCGGGCTCCACGATCCCCATGGCATAGAACCCTTCGACCAAGCCGCGCCGATCGTCCGTGATCGCCGCGAAGACAGTCTGCACCAGCGCGCGTCGCGTGCCTGGATCGACCTCGACCACCATCCCGAAGTCGAGCAGCACCACCCGCCCCGCGTCATCGACCAGCAGGTTCCCTGGATGCGGATCGGCGTGGAAGAGCCCATCCACGAGCATCATCCGGACATAGAGTTCGATCACGATGCCGAGAATGCGTTCGGGGGCAAGCCGTCCGCTGGTCACGGCATCATCGAGCCGATCGATACGCGTCCCCTCCATGTACTCGAGCACCAGGGCACGCTGGCGCGTGTACCCCTCGATCACCTCGGGCACTCGGACCGACGATATCTTGGCAAAATTTGCGCGCACCGCCTTGGCGTACCGGGCCTCGGTCCGAAAGTCCATCTCGTCCGCGACCCGCCGCTCGAATTCGTCGAGCACGGCAGCGAGTCCCTGGCCGTGCACCCGCGGCAAGTGATGGCCGAAGCGTCGCAGCAGCTGGCGCGCGAGTTTGAGGTCGGCCTCGACCATCTGCTCGACGCCGGGGCGCAGGACCTTCACCACCACCTCGCGCCCCGCGAGCGTCGCCCGATGGACCTGGCCGAGCGATGCCGCGGCGAGCGGGACCGGATCGATCGTGTCGAACACCGCGCTGGGAGGCCGACCGTAACTGGTGGTCAGCGCCGTGACCACCTCTGACCACGGGATCGCCGGGACCTGATCGGTCAGCGTGCTGATCGCGTCGACATAGGGCGACGGAATCAGGTCACGCCGTCCGGCAAAGAGCTGGCTCAGCTTGACGAAGGTCGGCCCGAGCTGGGCGACCACTGATGTGAGACGAGCTGCCCGTCTGGCATGAAAGCCCGCATTTCGCTCGACCGGGCCGCCGGCAACAAGCCATCGCCGTTGATCGCGCACGAAACTCGCAAGCAGCGGGACGGTGAGCCTGAGCAGACGGACGGTCCGAAACATGGCTGGAGAATAGCGGGTCCGGCGCGGCGCGGGCGATCGTCAGCCGACGCGCCGCTCCAACCGCTCGGCCGGGTCCTGACGGTAGAAGTCCGCCAGATGCCGGTACAATTCCGGGAAGGTTCGGCGCAGCTCCCTCGGGCGCTCGAAGAACGACTCCGTCGCCACCGCAAAGAACTCGGCCCGATTGGTGAGCGCGTACTGGTCGAGCGGAACGGACTCCTGCGCTCGCGCCGCGTCGTCGAGTTGCCCGTAGGCGCGCAGCAGCATCGCGTGCCACGCCTCTGGCTCGGCCGGCATGTCGAGTGCTGGGATTCCGTCGGCGATCCCGTCCGCCGTGTCGAGCTGGTGCGCGAACTCGTGCAGCACAACATTGTGCCCGTCACTCGGCGACGCCGCCCCGCGCACCACATCATCCCAGGCGAGCACCACGGTCCCGCTGGCCCATGATTCCCCCAGGGCCGGGACGCGTTCCTCCGCGTCTCGATCGGCAACCCACTCGAAGCGGGGTGCGGGTCGAAAGGTGCTCGGATAGACCAGGACCTCCTTGAGGCGCGGAAAGGCCGGCTCGTTGCGCTTCCAGGTGAGCAGGACCGCCTGCGTCGCAATGATCAGGGACATCTCGGTCGTCAGTTCGAGCCCGCCTGCCCCTTCCCACGATCCGATCGAGAGCAAGTCCCGCGCATGGCGCAACAACTCGTCCTGCTCCTCGGCAGCATACGCCGCGATGAGCGGCAATTGCCGACACACCACCGCCAGCCACCCCTCCGGCACCGGTTGCTCCGTCGCTCGACGTGCCGCGCGCCCGACGATCCGCTCGAGCAGCGGACCGAGCAGCCACATGGCACCGATGAACAGCGCCGCCGCGAGGACGACCGTCAGCAGGAACATGCGGTCCGCGCCGCAGCTGCCAGATCGCCAGCCGTCACTCCCCTACCGCGTCCCGCGCCAAGGCCACCAGGGTCCAATAGGCCGGCGGATACCCGTGCCGAGCCTGCCATTCCCGGGCGAGATGCTCGACCTCCGTGGCGAGGAGCGCGTGTCGACGCGAATATGCCGTATTGCGGAGCGCCGACGCGGCAGACATCCCCTCGGGAATGGGACCGATGCCACCGAAGCGCTCCTTGACCCAACTGTAGCCTTTCGCCACGCGTGCGAACGGCAACTGATACCATGCAAATCCGAGACGATCCCCGCGCTCCGCCCCCTCCAGCATGACATCGGTCACCGCGTTGTCGATGTGGTCCTTGAACAGCGCGGTCGGGTCGCGCCATTCGGCGACGACCACCAGCTGTGGATCGTATTCGAGGTCCGAGGGTTCCTGTGTCTCGAAGTGCGTGACACCGAATGCGCCCAGCCAGTTCCGGAGCCCCGCGCTCGAGATCGTCGAGATGCCGCTCCACAGATCGACGCCCTGGGTGTGGTAGGCCGCCGACGCGACCTCGGAGCAGAACAAGCGTGACGGATCGCGATAGTCCATCGCGAAATCGTAGGGGATGTGCCCGGCACGGGCGCGCGCGAGCATCGCACTCGCGGCCAGGTGGGGCAGCATCGGGTCGCGCCTGATCGCCGGCAGGTCGGCCCGCGGGCGCAGGATTAGCAGTCGCAGCTTCTTGTCGGCGAGATAGGCCTCGGCGCGCGAGACGGCCACACCGGATTCGATGTGCGCCTCGATCACCGACACCTCGTGCGAGACTGCGTCGACGTGGACGAGTGCCACGTGTGAAAAGTTGCCGGGATAGTCGTTGCCCCGGGCGATGAGTGCCGATGTCGGATAGCCACCGCGCGACACCAGCATGTCGCCGGAATGCACCATCACGCCCTCGATCATGGCACCCGGCGATGCCGACGGCTCGTCCAGGCCCCGGACCAGCGTCACGGCGTTGTCCGGATGCTGGAGCACCACCTCCTCTACGGCGGCTCGACTGCCATACAGCAGCCGATAGAGCCGCTCGCGTGCCGAGCGTGCCGTGATATCCCATGTGCGCGACTGTTCCTTGACGCGCGTCCGGAGTGTTGCCTGCACGGCGACGAATGCGTCCGGGGGGACCGGACAAGCGGCGAGATCCGGCGCGATCCGGAACAGGCGGGACTCGATCGTGTCGAGGATCGGAGCCTCGGGTGGGAGGTGAGCCACGCCGAGCGAATCGACCAGGCGCCGCAGCTGCTCCACGTTGTCGCGGACACGGGCACTGTCGGCGCATCCAGCGGCCCGTGTCGCGAGGAACGCCTGCTCCAGCCCCTGCCAGAGCGAGTCTTGATTCCACGCGAACGCGCCGCCACCCGCCGGCGCTGGTGCGACCGGTGGTAGCGGGAGCGGCACGGTCAGCACGCCGAGGGCGAGCCCGAAGACGGCACCGACGGACGCGAGCCGACGCCGCATCACAACTGGGGATGTCATGGCGGGAGGGGTGGACTACCGGAAGAAACCCGCGGCAGGTGCCATGTACGTCGGCCCGAACGCTGCCAGCGCGTTCCGGACCGACGCATCGGGCGAGCCGTACAGCAGGAACCGGGTCGGGGTGAGCAGGTCCATGAACCGGGTCGCGTACTTCTCTCCGAACGTGGCGATGTGGAGCATCGCCGCCGCCGAGTCGGCGTAGCGCTCGTACAGGTGACAGGTGGTGCCATCGGCACTCAGGCTCCATTCATACGCCAGGGTCCCCGGTTCGTGCTTCTCGGTCGACGCCGACATCTCGTTCATCAGGCGCGTGAGCGCGTCGAGTTGGCCGTCGGCCACCCGCATGTCGAGGATCCACGTCACATGTGCCGTCATCGGTTGCATTCCTTCGGGAACAAGGAGGGAGGGTCGAGCCGGAAGAGTGCCTGCATGAGAACCTGATTGACATGATACGCCCGTCGGGTCCGCGCCGCAGGATCCTACCGCCGCCGTGGGGCGACCTTGCCCTTGTATTCGCTCAAGGTCCAGATCAGGAGCATCACGATCCCCATGACGAGGTAGAAGGTGTGGGCGACGCCGGTCCACCTGAGCGCGAACGTCAGCGTCACGAGGCCCAGTCCCACGAGAAGCTCCACGGTCCCGTGCAAGGCAAACGGCACGACCCCTCGACCGGCGGGCGGAAAGATCGTCAGGATCGTCATCAAGAGGTGCACCGCCGCGATCAGGTATGCAATATCCTCGGGTGGACCGCTCAGGTGGAATACGGAGGGGGCAGCGAGAAAGACCACCACCGTGAGCAGGTCGAGCAGGCGATGGGTCGGGGTGGCCAGACTGGACATGAGGTCTCCGGAAAATGCGCAGACAGGGGACCAGGGACGGGCCGTGCGAGTCACTGGAACCTGCACGGTACCCCCGAAGCCCGTGCCACTCAAGGCAGGGCTCGTGCCGGCCCTGCCTTGACCCTTCGCTCCCACCCCACGATCTTCCGGCATGGCACCGTACACCCGGAGGTACCCATGCCCGAGACCATGACGGAAACCCTCCCCGAGGGCTTCACGCTGACATTGACCGAGAAGGCCGCCGATGAGGTGCGCAAGTTCCTCGCGGCCGAGGACGTCCCCAAGGACACCGCCGGACTGCGCGTCTCGGTGCTCCCCGGCGGCTGTTCCGGCTTCAAGTACACACTCAACATCGAGGATGCCCCGGTCGAGGACGACATGCTTGCGACGATCAGCGGCATTCCGGTCTTCATCGACGCCTTCAGCGCCCAGTACCTCAACGGCGTCTCGATCGACTATGTCACCTCGATGCAGGGCTCGGGGTTCACATTCGGCAACCCGAATGCGACCGGCGGCTGCGGCTGTGGGAGCTCGTTCACGGCGTAGGCATGACCTCTGAGTCCTGAGCGGTGAGGGGGACTCCAAGGCAGGAGTCCCCTTCTTGCGTTCGGGTCAGTCTCGGGCACCCCTCTTGGATCATTCAACCTCTCGGCGCTCCTCCAGGACTCAGGACTCAGGACTCACTTCTCGCTCGGAGCGCCCTTGGCCACACTCGACCTGCTCGTCATCGCTGCCTATTTCGCACTGACCCTGGGTCTCGGCCTGTGGCTCTCGCGCGGGCAGTCCTCGGGCAGCGATTACTTCCTCGGTGCACGCAACCTCCCGGCATGGAGCGTGATGCTGTCGATCGTGGCCACCGAGACTTCCGCCGTGACGGTCATCTCGACGCCGGGGATCGGCGCGCGAGGCGACCTGACCTTCCTGCAGCTCCCGATCGGCTACCTCATCGGCCGACTCGCCGTCGCCGCGTGGCTGCTCCCCGGCTACTTCCGCGGGGAACAGGACACCGCCTATGCGCGGCTCGAGAGCCGATTCGGGACCCCGACGCGCCGGGTGATTTCCCTGACGTTCCTGACAACGCGCTTCCTCGGTGACAGCGTCAGGATCTTCGCGGGCGCCATTCCCCTGGCGCTGCTCACGGGATGGGACATCCCGTTCGCCATCGCCGCGATGGGGGGGGTGACGTTGCTCTACACCTACGTCGGCGGGCTCAAGGCGGTGATCTGGGCCGACGTGATCCAGCTCGGGATCTACGTTTCGGGCGGCATCGTCGGTCTCCTCCTCGCCTTCAGGATGGCGGGCGGCGCCGAGGCGGCGATGGCGGCGGCATCGGCGGCGGGCAAGCTCCGGGTGATCGACCCGACCTTCTCGTTCACCATTCCGTATACCCTCCTGGGTGGACTCATCGGTGGGGCGCTGCTCTCGGCGGCGTCGCACGGGACCGATCAGTTGATCGTGCAGCGACTCCTGGCGACACGATCGCTCAGGGACGCGCGCATCGCGCTGGTCGGCTCCGGGGTCCTCGTGATCCTCCAGTTCCTGCTCTTCCTGCTCGTCGGCACCGCCATCTGGGCAGCCGGCCATGCCCCGGACACACGCGCTGGCGACCAGATCTTCTCGCAGTTCGTGATCGACTGCTTCCCGGTCGGACTCTCCGGGCTGGTCATCGCGGGAATTCTCGCCGCCGCGATGAGCACGCTCTCGTCCTCGATCAATGCCCTCGCGTCCTCCTTGACCTATGATCTGTATGCCACGTATACCGGCGAGACGGACCCGGTGCGACTGTTGCGCTTCGGACGTCGCGTATCGGTGGGATGGGGCATGGCGCTCGTGGGTGGCGCGTTGGGGTTCAACCTGCTGGCCGCCGGGTCCGACACCCCGGTCGTCGTCCTGGCACTCTCGATCGCATCGGTGACGTACGGGGCGCTCCTCGGCGCCTACCTCCTCGCCGGGATGAGTGAACGCTTTGGCGGGCGGGACGTGATCACCGGAGCCGCGGTCACCGTCTTCATCATGCTGGTGACCATCTTCGCGAAGCGGTTGAGCGGCACCATGCCCGCCCTCGAGACACTCGGGACCCTGGCATGGCCCTGGTATGTCCCGATGGGGACCGGCATCACCCTGGCGGTGGCCTGGCTCTCGCGTCGGTTCCGCTCGGGTGGGACCCTCCGGACGTGATCGTGCTGGGCGCGGATATCGGCGGGACCTCGATGCGGGTCGCCCTCTATGACCACGACACCGAACGGGGCCGAGCGGCGGGTCGCGGGGAAGCGATGCGCCCTGGCCGGGGGGGGGGGATCGCCGCTGCGCTGGCCGCGCACGCCCGTCCCCTCCTCGCCCGCGCCGGTATTGCACGCGCCGATTGCTTCGTCATTGGTGCCGCCGGCGCGGGCGGCGATGCCGAGCGTCGTGAACTCGAGCAGGCGGTGGCGAGCGAACGGCTCGCCTGGCAGGTGCGAGTGACCACGGATGCCGAGCTCGCCCGTGCAGCGGCCTTCCTGGGGGAGCCGGGTGTGCTGCTCATTGCCGGGACTGGCAGCATCGCCATAGCACTCGACGACGAGGGGCGGATCATTCGCCGCGGCGGCCTTGGTTGGCGGATGGGCGACGAGGGCTCCGCCTACCAGATCGCCGTGGCTGCCCTCCATGCCGTCGGGCGGATGCACGACCGACTCGGCCCGCCCACGCATCTCGCGGAGCACCTGCCGGTCGCGGCCGGAGTTGTCGGCATCGGGAGCCTGATTCGCTGGAGTACCACTGCCACGGTCGCGGACGTCGCCGCACTCACCCCGGCCGTCATCGCCACGGCCGACTCGGGCGACGAAGTCGCCGCCTCGATCATCCAGCGGGGTGTCGAGCAGCTGGTGACACTGGCCGCATCCGCGGGAGCCGGTTCGCTCCCGGTGGCGCTCTCCGGCGGCCTGCTGGCGCCGGGACGCCCCCTTCGGAGTCGCGTCGAGCACCTGATCGCATCACGGCTCCGAGTGGCCATCTCCGGTGGGGCCATCGACCCCTGCCGCGGTGCGCCAGTGCTCGGTCGCGAACGTCATTGACACGCTTCGACTGGTTGCGCCGTAGGGCCGGTCGATACTCAACCTGTCTCCCCGCATGCAAGGATCCATCGTGCGCCGTCGTCCCCTGGCCCTCGTGGCCGTGCTGGTACCCGTTGCCCTGATCGCCTTCCTGATCGGCGCAACCACCCACATCGGCCCCTCCGTGGACCTCTTCAACCAGGTCTTCCGTCTGGTTGCCACGACGGCGGTCGACTCCCTCCCGCAGGACAAGCTCTTCGAGCTCGCCGCCCGGGGCCTGATCCACGAGATCAACGACCCGTATGCCGACATCCTCTCTCCCGAACAGCGGGCCGCGTTCGAACGCAACCAACTCGGCAACCGCTATGCCGGCACGGGGATGACCATCCGCTCCTCGCGCGGCGCGGTCACGGCATTCCGGGTCTTTCCCGGCTCACCGGCCGAGAAGGCGGGGCTCAAGGCCGGGGACCGGATCGTGAAGGTCGACACCACGTCCATCGTCGGCTGGCCCTCGGACTCGGTGACCACACTGCTGCTCGGCACGCCAGGCACGCCCGTCACGCTCACCATCGAGCGGGCCGGTGCGTCGGCCCCGCTGATCGCCACCCTCGAGCGTGCAGTGATCCGGGTGGCCGCCGTGCCCTACACCTACATGTTGCCGCACAGCATCGGCTACATCCCGATCACCCGCTTCAACGACGTCTCGGCTGCTGATGTGGCTCGGGCGGTGCTCTCGCTCGAACGCGACGGGGCCAAGGGATTCGTGCTGGACCTCCGCGGCAATGGCGGTGGCGACCTGTTCCAGTCACTCCGCATGGCGGGGTTGTTCCTGCCGGTCGGGGATGAGATCGCCCGGGTGCAGCACCGGGGCAAGGCCCCGGAGATCTACCGCGCCGAGCAGGGCCCCCTGGTGACCGAGGCCCCGATCGCAGTCCTGATCGACGGCGGCACGGCCTCGGCCTCCGAGATCGTCTCGGGTTCGTTGCAGGACCAGGATCGCGCCCTGGTGATCGGCACCCGCAGCTTCGGCAAGGGGTTGGTGCAGACCCAGGTCGTGCTCGACAACGGCTGGGCGGTCCGCCTCACCACCGGCAAGTGGTACACGCCGAGTGGACGAAGCATCCAGGCCGAGCATGTGGCGCTCGGTGACGCACGCTTCGTCGAGGATTCGCTCACCGACGGCCAGCGCCCCAGGTACACGAGCGCGAGTGGTCGGACGATCCTCGGCGGTGGCGGCATCACCCCCGACATCATCGTCACGCAGGACACCGTCTCGGCCGATGAACGGACGCTGGCGCGTGCCCTCGGCTCCCGAGTTGGCGAGCTCAGCGAGATCATCTTCGAGGTGGCACGCGACGTGGCCGCCACGGCACCAGGCAATTTCACCATCCAGCCCGCCTGGCGGGAGATGGTGGCGAAGCAGGTCGAGGCGGAGGAACTCCCGGCGACGCGGGCCCAACTCCTCGCGGCCTCCGCAACGATCGATCGACTGCTCGAGAGTCAGGTTGCGGGCCTGGTCGGGGGCGACAGCGCAGCGTTCGTCCGACGGATCCCGACCGACCGCGTCCTGCAGGAGGCGGTCCTGAAGGTCAATCAGAGCGGCAACCGGCGTCGGCTGCTGGGCTTGAACTAGCGCCGCATCTCAAATCTGTGGAATGCGAACCAAACCGCCGCCTGACGGCGGCGGCTCGGCCTGACGGCGGCGGCTCGGCCTGACGGCGGCGGCCCGGCCTGACGGCGGCGGCTCGGCCTGACGGCCGAGCCGCGGGCGTCAGCCCGCGGTTTGGTCGGCCGACCACCGATCTGATGTCACGATCCGTTCCCATTCCATGCGTGCGTTGTCCGAAATGTACCGCTCCGCCCGCTGGAGTTGCGACTCGGATCGCAATGCCACAACGTGGAAACTCCGTTGCCAGAGCAGCTCGACCCGGGACAACGATCCGGAAGTGCGTGCGAACCGGGTGGCCTCCGACTTGAATCCGCTCATGATCACGCTCAGCGATCCCCGCCTGCCAGGGGGAACGGCCTGCCATGAGAGAATCCCGTGCAGGTGGTCCGGCATGATGGTGCAGGCACCCAGGATGATCCACGGCCGATGGACCGCGATCATCCGCCATGCGTGGCGAACACTCGATCCGATGGGCAGCAGGGTGACTCCATCCGATCGGACCTTGGCCAGCAGACGGCGTCGCGCTGCAGTCGCCGTGGTCACCAGGTACGCGCCGGGAGCCGCGAGGTCGCCGAGTGGCCCTCTACCATGAGCAGGCATGCCCAAGCCTCGCACTGATGGGAGACCAGGCGGTGCACAGAATCGCGCTTGCGGGTACGCACGGACTCACTCGTCCAGCCAAGCCGCCGCCGCCGTGAGGCGGCGGATTGATGTGCAGCGCAGAGATCTGCCGAGCCGCGGGCGTCAGCCCGCGGTGTGGTCGGCGGACCACTGATCCAATTTCAGTATCCATGCATCAGAGCTGTGGAACGCGAACCAAACCGCCGCCTCGCGGCGGCGGCTCGGCCAATCATTTCAGCTCATCGAGCTCCCGTGACACACCGGTCCGCAACACCGAATGTCGGTAGCCGTAGGCGAAGTAGATCGCGATGCCGACGGTGAGCCAGATGCCGAACCGCTCCCACGCGGTCTTCGGCAGCCCCTTCATGATGAAGAGGCAGGCGGCCGCACCGAGCGGCGCGACGACCCACACGAACGGCACCCGGAACGATCGCTTCCGATCGGGCTGCTTGACCCGCAACACCAGCACCGCGAGGCAGACCAGAAAGAAGGCGAACAGCGTCCCGATGTTGGTCAGGTCGTAGATCATGTTCTCTTCGGCCACCAGGGCGCCGAGGGCCACGACCAGCCCGACCATGATGGTGGTGATGTGGGGCACATGGCGCCTGGGATGGAGCTTGCCCGCCCATCTCGGCACCAGCCCGTCCTTCGCCATCGAGAAGAGGATCCGTGGCTGACCGAACTGGAACACCAGCAGCACCGCCGTCAGCGACACGGTCGCACCCGCCGCCACGACCCAGCTTGTCGTGTGGAGACCGGCCAACGACAGCGCGTGGGCCAGCGGATCGCTCGACGCGAGCTCCTGGTACGGCACGATGCCGACGGCCACCGCACCGACGATCACGTAGATGAGGGTACAGATCGCCAATCCGCCCAGGATCCCGATCGGCAAGTTGCGCTGGGGGTTCTTCGTCTCCTCGGCTGCGGTCGACACTGCGTCGAAACCGATATAGGCGAAGAAGACGATCGCGGCGCCCTGATGGATGCCGCGAAAGCCGTTCGGCGCGAATGGCGTGTAGTTGTCCGGGTTGATGTGTTGCGCGCCGATGACCACGAACAATCCCAGCACGAGCAGCTTGATCACCACCATGATGTTGTTCGCCCGGGCGCTCTCGCGCACGCCGAGGTAGAGCACCCAGGTCACGGCCGCCACGATCGCGAACGCGGGGAGGTTCACCACGATCGGGATCCCGAAGATGTGCGGGGCGCTGTCGATGATCCCGCGGATGGCGGGGTCGGATGACAGCTTCGCTTGCAGATAGCCATGACTGATCCAGCCGGGCATCGTGATCCCGAAGCCGCTCAGGACCGAGGCGAAGTAGCCGCTCCACGCGACCGCGACCGCGATGTTGCCGACGGCGTACTCGAGGATCAAGTCCCAGCCGATGATCCAGGCGAGGAACTCTCCCATCGTGGCGAAAGTGTAGGTGTAGGCCGACCCCGCCTGCGGGATCATCGACGCCAGTTCGGCGTAGCAGAGCGCCGCGAGTCCCACCGCGAAACCGAGCAGGATGAACGAGACGATCAGCGCCGGTCCGGCGCCGGCACGGATCATCGTGCCATCGGCCGCGAACTCACCCGCGGCTGCCGTCCCGAGCGACGAGAAGATGCCCGCACCGATCACGGCGCCGATGGCCAGCATGATCAGGTCGCCCGCGCCGAGCGAACGGATCAGGCCACGATCCTTCTCGGCCTCGATGGGCTTGGTCTGGAAGAGATTCATGGCACTCAGAAGGTGACGGTGACGGTGGTCACGCCGGCTACCACGACGCCCTCGGCATCGCGCGCCGGGCGAAAGCGGTAGTTGCGCATGGTTTCGTCGAACTTGGCCGAGAACTTCCGGTCGGAAATCGGCGGCGTGACAGCGACGTCACGCACGGTGCCGAATGCGTCGATGCTGAAAGTGACCTCAACCGTCTTCCCGCGCAACGATTTGGGCACCTCATCGATCGGCGGCAGGATCAGCTGCCGGGCCACCGGCGGGCTGCCGCGCTTGCCGCCCCCCCCGGTGCCTCCGCCTGTGCCACCACCGCTGCCCGGTCCGACACCGCTACCGGTCCCCGGGCCCGTGCCGGTGCCCTCGCCCCCCCCGCTGCCGCCGCCGGTCCCCTTGGTGCCACCCGGAGGGCCGGCAGGCACACTGTCGGGGGGCGGGACCACGACCGGCTGGACTTCGGGTTCGGGTCGGACCTCAGGGACCACCGCGGGGACCACGGTCGGTGGGACGACCTCCGGTTCCGGGGGGGGAGGCGGGGGGGGAGGTGGCGGGATCGAGATGAACGCGGACCCACCGGTCCCGCCGCCGCCACCACCACCGGGTTGCTGGTCGAAGAGGCTGGAGAGCGTCCCGCGCTCGACGGCGGCCGAGACACCGACCCGGATCAGGAGGAGGACGAGCGCCGCATGGAAGGCGAAGGAGATGAAGGTCGCCAGACCCGAACGATCCGAGCCACCCGGGAGTGACGCGCGAACGCGGACACCCCCGTCGGGGATGTCCGCGTTGGCGGTACTCGGTTCCGGCGTCACCCGAGGAGCCTCAGTTGGCCTCGATCGGCGTGAACCCGATGACTTCGACTCCGGCTCCCCTGACAATGTCGATCGCCTCCATCACATCGCCGTAGACACGCGTACCCGCCGGCTTCACGAAGATGATCTTTCCCGGACGGTTGTCGAAGACGCTGTGGATCTGCCCATCCAGCTGGGCGAGCTGGAACGGCTGCTGTCCATTGATGGCGTAGCTGCCATCAGGCTTCAGCTCGAGCACGATCTGGTTGCTCTCCTGGCTCTGAGCGGCCGCCGTCTCGGTCGGCGGGATCTGGACCTCGATCACCGTCCGACTCAAGGCATTGACGATCATGAAGATGATCAGCAGCACAAGGAGGACGTCGATCATCGGCGTGACGTTGATATCCGAGGAGACGTTGCCCCCGCCCCCACCTGTAGACATGGCCATGAACTATTCCTCGCTGTCGCCGCTGAGCCCGCCACGCTTGTCCACGATCGCCACGAGGACACGTGCCCCCGCACGGCGACCGACCTCGACCGCCGCCTGGACCTTGGCATAGGGCAGACCTGCATCGGCCTTGAAGTACAGGAGCTTGTCTTCCTCGCGGTTGGCGTAGATCGACGTGAGCTGCTGTTCGGCGACTTCCGGGGTGACCGGCTTGCCGTTCACGAAGTACGCGCCCGTATTGTCGAGCCCGAGCGTCACCTCGTTGTCACCCTCGGCCTGGACCTTCGGGCTGTCCGCGACCGGCATGGTCGCGGTGAAGCCCGAGGCCAGCAGCGGTGTCACGATCATGAAGATGATCAGGAGCACCAGCATGACGTCGATCATCGGTGTGACGTTGATCTCCGCGTTGACGGAGGTCGAGCCGCTACTACCCGTGGATATGGCCACTGCCGCTCACCGCCTTCTGTGCCTGGAACTCCTTCGTGAAGATGGAGCGGCCGAACTCGCTCCCCACGCTCTTGATCAGGTAGTCGATCAGTTCCTTCGAGGTGTAGGTCATCTCGACGGACAGGTTCTCGGTCTTCGTGCTGAAGTAGTTGTAGGCCCAGACCGCCGGAATCGCGACCAGCAGGCCGAACGCCGTGGTGATCAGCGCCTCGGCGATACCGGCGCCGATGCCGGCCAAGCCACCAGAGGCTCCGCCGAGCGACATGGCGGTGAAGGCGTTGACGATACCCATCGTGGTCCCGAGCAGTCCGACAAACGGGGCCGTCGCGCCGACGGTCCCGAGGATGCCGGAGCCGCGCTTGAACTCGGACAGGACGATCAGCATCTGGCGCTCGACCGCCCGTTCGGCCGAGTTGATATCGGCCGCGGTGATGGTGGCGCGGTCACGGAGCAGCGGCTTCACCTCGGACAGCGCACCGCCGAGCACCCGGGCGACATGACTGTCCTTGTTCTTCTCCGCCAGCGTGATCGCCTGGTCGAGGTTCTCCTCCTGGATCGCGCGCGAGAATTGTGGCGCGAACTTGCGGGTCGCCGTCTGGCTCTTCCGGATCTTGAGCCACTTCTGGAGCGAGACGGTGAGCGACCAGATCGACATGATCGCCAGCGTGACGACGATGCCCCGGGCAAAGGTACCTGCGTCATGCCACAGCTTGGTCAGTTCCATTGGGTGCAACCTTTCAACAAATTGAGTGACACGGTGTGAAGGCGGCTTGCCGGCGTGGTCAGCCGGCCAGCTTGAAGGACACGTTCTGTTCGACCAGCTGACGCACCGGTTGACCGCGCATCATCGCCGGCTTGAAGGTCGATTCGCGGATGGTCTTGATCGCTGCGGGCTCGAAGGCCTTGTTGGTCGAACTCACGACCTGGATCGAGGACGGCTCCGCGCGACCATTGGTCCCCACCACAAACCGGAGCCGGACCGAACCGTCGATCCCGACCGTCTGCATCGCGGGCGGATACACCGGGTTCGGCCCACCGGTCCGGCGGACCGGATCGTCGACCTGATCCTCGGTGAAGGTCTGGGTCCCGACGATCTCCGTGGTCACCGGTCCGGTGCCGCCGATCACGCCGCTCGCCACACCACCCTCGACACCACGGCCCGAGAAGTCAGACGCGTCGAACTTCTCGTTCAGGTTGATCGGCGGGATCTCCGTGGGTAGATCCTTCGGCGGCATCAGCGTCTGGAACCCCTGGGGCGGCGGATTCGACGTCACGATCGCATCGGGTGGCGGCGTCTCGGGCGGCGGCGGCGGCGGCGGCGGCGGGGGCGCAATCAGGAACGAGGTGTCGTCCTGGATGATGCCCGCGGCCATTTCCGCGGCACCCGCCGTGGCCTTGATGGCGCCGAAGACGAGCAACACGTGCAACACGACCGACACGATCGTCTGCCCGATGCTGCGTTGCTTCTTCGGCTGGGACTCGATGAGGTTCTCGAACACGGGTCGTGCCTCCAACTGGGGAGGGTGGTGAAGGAACTCGCCAGTATACTGCACGGTCGAGATCGCGGCTAGCTCACCATTCCATGACAATTCGGTGACAGTCGCATTACCGTTTCGTCATGCGATCGGGGTCGTCCCCAGCGGCAACGTCACCGTGAAGGTGCTGCCACGGCCCGGGCGGCTCTGGACCGCGATGCTTCCCCCGTGGGCATCCACCACCCACTGCACAATGGCCAAGCCGAGACCGGTCCCCGGGCGGTCGCCGCTGCGGGTCCGGGCCGGGTCCGCTTGCCAGAAGCGTTCGAAGACGTGGTCGACGTCGCCCGGCGCAATCCCGATGCCGGTATCCCGCACGCTCAGGACTGCCTGGTCCCCCTCCGTCGCGAGTGTGAGCAGCACCTCGCCACCGCGCGGCGTGTACTTGATGGCGTTCGTGACCAGGTTGAGGAGCAATTGCCGGATCCTGCCGCCCTCGACCATGGCGATCAGGGGGAGCTCCGGCAGCGCGACGGAGACCGTGACGCCTTGCGGCTCACCCAGGATCTCGGCCGTCTCCGCCGCCTCGGACATGAGCGGCACCAGGTCCGTTTCGGCCACGACCAGCGAGCTCCTGCCCTCGTCCGAGCGCGCCAGCGTCAGCAGGTTGGTCACCATCTCCGTCATGCCGTTGATCTGGCGGAGCGTCTCGTCGAGGGTGTCGATCACCTCGTCCGGTGCCTCCGGGTGCGTGAGGGATCGTTCGACCCCCGCGCGCAGCACCATCAACGGGGTCTTGAGTTCGTGCGAGGCATCGGCCGTGAAGCGCCGGAGCGCCTGGAAACTGCGCTCGACGCGACCGAGCATGGCATTGAGCGTGACGCCGAGCCGCCGGAACTCGTCATCCTCGGTGGGCACGGCGAGCCGACGATGCAGCGAGCGGCCGTCCTGGATCGCCTCCACCTCGCGCACGATCAGGTCGAGGGGCGCCAACGCCCGGCCGGCCATCCAGTACCCGAGCATCGCGGACGCGAACAGCACGAACGGCGCCACCACCAGCATCGAGAGCACCAGCTGATTGGGGGCCATCCCCGGGCCCTCGGGTCGCGCGGCGACGAGGAAGCTCCGCACTTCCCGGGCTGTCCCCCCCCCGATGGTGTCGATGAGAAAGCGGAACGGCTCGCCGTCCTCGTCGAGCTGGAGCCGGCCCTCGCGTCGGGTGATCGGCTGGCGCAACAGCGCCTGCTTGACGCGGCTGAGCGCCTCCGGATCGAGGTTCGCGGCCTCGAAGGAGACATACAGGAGCCGGCCCGCCGGATCCATCACGAAGAGGAAGTCCTGCATGCCATCGAAGAAGCGCCGGACATCCGGGATCAGCTCGTAGGTGCTGTCCGCCGGATTGCTGATCCCGGGCTGGACCAGCACCACCCGCGGGAGCGAGCGACCGGTCTCCTCGATCACCTTGCGAATCAGGTCGCCCTCGGCGAGGAGACGCGCCCCCAGCTGCTCCTCGCGCTCGCGCGCGGCGGAGGTGCGCCGCTCGACATAGAGCAGCGCCCCGAAGACCAGCAGCGACAGGGCCAGGGCGACGGTATAGGAGAGCGTGAGACGCTGACGGACGCCCTGCATCTACCCCTTCACGACGTAGCCGATGCCCCGCACGGTATGCAGCAGCTTCTGTCCGAAGCCCGCATCAACCTTCTTGCGGAGTCGATTGATCACCACATCCACGATGTTGGTGCCCGGATCGAAGTGATAGTCCCACGCGTACTCGGTGATCAGCGTGCGGGACATCACGCGACCCTGGTGGCGCATGAGGTACTCGAGCACCGTGTATTCCTTGGGCGTGAGCTCGATCGACTGGTCGCCGCGGTGCACCTCGCGCGTGGCCATGTCGAGTTCCAGGTCCGCAACGGTCAGCACGCGCGAGGAGATCTGTCGGGGTCGGCGCGAGAGCGCCTCGATCCGTGCGAGCAACTCCTCGAACGCGAACGGCTTGGTGACATAGTCGTCCGCGCCGGCCCGCAGGGCGTCCACCTTGAATTCGACCGAGTCCTGGGCGGTGAGCATCAGCACGGGCATGGTGTGCCCGCGATCCCGCAGGGTCCGGAGCACTTCGAGCCCCGTCATGCCGGGCAGGCGCAGGTCGAGGATGACCAGGTCGTACGTCGTGACGGAGATCATCTCGAGCGCCTCGCTCCCGTCCGCGACCCACTCCACGATGTACTGCACCTCCTCGAGACCGCGCTTGATGTATTGCCCGACCGTGCGGTCGTCCTCCACCACCAGCAACTTCATGTGACCTCCGCGCCACGCGCCGGCGGGAGTGCGATCCGAAAGGTGGTGACGCCAGGCTCGCTGCGCACATCGAGACGGCCATGGTGATCGGCGATGATGCCGTAGGAGATCGCCAGCCCGAGTCCGGTCCCGCGGGTCGGCCCCTTGGTCGTGTAGAAGGGCTCGAAGATCTTCGGCAGGACGTCCGCCGGGATCCCCGGCCCGTCGTCGGTCAATTCGATGATGACCCAGGGGGCCTCGAAGGCCGTCCGGATCCGGACCGTGCCACGGCCCCCGGTCGCATCGGCGGCATTGAGCAGGATCGCCATGGCCGCCTGGATGAGCCGTTCCGCATTCCCGGAAACCATCGGCAGTGTCTCGGCCATCTCGCGCTCCAGCCCGAGGCGCCGGAACCGCTGATGATGCTTGAGCAGGTAGAGCGTGCGCTCGAGCAGGGCATTGACATCGGTCGGCGTGAATCCGTCGCCCGCCCGGCCCGCCCGCGAGAAATCGAGCAAGCCGTCGACGATGTTGGTACAGCGCCCCACCTCGCTCTCGATGATATCGAGATATTCACGCACCACGGGTTCCGCGGTGGGGCCGAGCCGCGAGGTGATGGCGGCGACACAGGCCCCGATGGTCGCGAGCGGATTGTTGATCTCGTGCATCACTCCCGCCGCGAGTTGACCGACTGCCGCCAGCTTCTCGGTCTGGTGCATGGCGATCTCGATCTCGCGCGTCTCGGTGACGTCCTCGCCGATCGTCACCACATGACTCACCCGCTGGCCGTCGATCCGCATCGGGAGTCGGGTGGTCCGGTAGGTGCGCTTCTCGCCCCCGTACCGAACCACATGCTCGGTCTCGGCAACCTCCCCGGTCGTGAAGACCCTGCTGAACTCCTCGCGCAGGACCTCGGGGTCCTGACGGTGGAGGACGTCAAAGACCTGACGACCGAGGACATCGGCACGACGCAACCCCTGGGTGCCGGTCTCCCGCTTCCGGTTCCACATGACGATCCGGAACTCCCGGTCGATCACGTACAGACCGAGCGGCAACGAATCGACCGTGAGCAGGTTGAGGGCGCGGTCGATGCCGCCGGCCCCGCCGGACCCGTCCTCCACACCCGGCATCGCTGCGGCCAGCATCGCCGCGATGGTTTCGAGGATCGGCCGTAGTTCGGCTGGTGGCCGCACCGACCCGAGCACCTCGAGCACGGCGGTGCGTCCGGATCCGAAGGGCACGTCCACCAGGCAAGCCAACGTCTCCGGCCCGGCGTGGCCGGCCCCGAGGCGATCGCTGCGTCGCTGCCCCGTCAGGAGTCGCACCTCGTCCGCCGGGAGGAGGCGCGTCAACTCGTCGCAGACCACTTGATACCGCTCGGCGGGGAGCCCGGGCGCGGCCAGCGCACGGGCGACCGCCGTCACCACCGCGAGCGGCGGTGCCGGCGGACGCGACGCATCGGTCGAAGCGGGCTGGTCGCTGGCGGGCTCCGACACTCAGGCGGCGGTGTTCATCGCGCCGCCTCGAAGCGACGGGCCACGTCGGTCCAGTTGACGACACTCCACCAGGCGCTCACATAGTCCGGACGACGGTTCTGGTACAGGAGGTAGTACGCATGCTCCCAGACGTCGCACCCGAGAATCGGCGTGCGACCCTCCATGAGCGGGGAGTCCTGATTGGGCGTGCTCTCGACCTGCAGGCCACCGCTTGCGTTGACCACGAGCCACCCCCATCCCGAACCGAACCGCGTCGCACACGCCTTCGCGAATTCCTCCTTGAACGCGTCCACCGAGCCGAAGGCGCTGGTGATCGCCTCGGCGAGCGCGCCCCCGGGTGCCTTCGCGCCCCCGGGCGCCATGACTTCCCAGAACAAGGTGTGGTTGGCGTGGCCGCCGCCGTTGTTGCGCACCGCACCTCGCTTGGCCTCGGGCACCTTTGACAGGTTCCCGATCAGTTCCTCGACCGGGAGCGCCTGCAGGTCGGCATGTCCCTCGAGGGCGGCATTGAGATTCTTGACGTACCCGGCATGATGCTTGTCGTGATGGATCCGCATCGTCTGCTCATCGATGTGCGGCGTGAGCGCATCGTAGGCGTAGGGAAGATCTGGGAGCGAGTATGGCATCGGGTTCTACCTCGGGTTCAGGATTCGTGTGTCGGGTGCAGCGGTGCGGGTTGCCCCACGAGCCGGGGCACCCGGGCAAGGATCATGGCGGCACCAGCGGCAAGGCAGGTCGCCATGACCACCTCGACCTCGAGCAGCGCCACCACAACGAGGGCGACGGCCGTCGCGAGCGTCGTCGCACGCCACGGAACATCAAAAAAGGTAACCCGGTGCTCCGATGTCCCGAGCCGGAGTGAGGGCCAGATGGCGAGCCCAGCCAGCAGGATGCCCCCGACAAGTCCGAGCCCGCGGCCGGTCAGCGCACCGAGCACGGCCATCGTGCCGAGCGCGGTGCGCCACTGACCGAGCAGGGCGGCGATCATGGCCGAGGGGACGAGGACGAGCGCGGTGACAGGGAGCCAGGCGCCGATCCCTTGAGGCGCAACCGTGGTCGCGAGGCGGTAGCCGACCACGACCAGTGCAGGCAGTGGTGTGAGCAACGGACCGAACCGACCGAGGGGCCAGGGCGAGAGGAGCGAGAGCAGCGCGCCGATCCCGAACACCGCGAGGAGACGTTCTGCACCGATCGACAGCGGCTGGGTCGCGGCGAAGGTACCGAGCCGCGCCCACGGCGTCCCCGCGATGGTCGATGCCAGCCACGTGAACGCGGTGAACAGCAGGAAGGCGATCAGTGGCAGGAGCCGACGCGCAATCGGCAGCGGTGCCCAACCCCGCCGCCAGGGGAGCAACCAGGGAACGGGCAGGAGGATGATCAACACGAGGGGTTCCGCGAGTGCGATGAGCAATGTGACGGCGAGCACCCACGCGGGGGCGGCCTCGGACAGGTCGGGGTCACGATCTCGGCGTGCGCCTGGGAGCGCGCGGCCCGCCAAGAGTGGCAGGGCACCCAGCACCACGCCCAGGAACAACGGTCCCCAGCGCACCACACCGAGCGTTCCCCCGAGCGGAACCACGAGCAGCGGGAGGCCAGTCCACCAGCTCCTGCGATGAATCGGCAGTGGCCAGGGGCCCAGCGCTCCGATGAGCAGTCCGAGCGTGATGGAAACAAACAGTGCATTGTCGGGACCGGTCGCCGCGTAGCTCCGGATTCCGCCAGGCGTCGTGATGCCTGCGGCGACCCAGAACGCCCCGAGGGCCAGCGCACTGAGGACGATCCGGGCCATGACCTGGCCTCGCCCCTGCCCCGGGGTGAGGAAGGGAGCCACCAGCAACGGGCTGGCCAGCAGGAGAAGCGTTGGTGGGGTCATGGCAGCGAATCTTCCCTCGAGCAGGGGTGCCGGGCAACCGGGGGGCCTGTCTCCCGGTGCCCGACGGGACGATACTTGTGGGGTCAATTCGCCCGCTCGACCTCATTTTCCTTACCCGGATCATCATGGCCTTCTCGTTTCGCTACTCCCTCACCACACCCGGACGCGCCGTGGTCGCCCTCGAGGCCGACGATCTGCGCGTGGCGATGCAGGCAACCGATGACACCGATGCGCTCGGTGACCTGACGCGGGCGGTGATCACGCTGATGGAGGGCACGGCCCACGCCTCGGTGGTGCTGGAGGATGCGCCGGGTGTCCACGAGTGGACCTTCGAGCGTGAGGATGACATCGTGAATCTGCGCGTGCACAGCTGGGCCGATCGGCGCTCAGGTCACGCCGACCTGACGTTGTCCCAGGAGCGCTCGGTGGCCCTTGCCTGTCCGCTCGCCGCGTTGGCACGCGAGCTGGTCCTGGTGCTGGACGTGTTGTGGGTCGGGCATGGGCCGGATGGATGGAAGCGGCTGTCCCCGCGACACGGGTTCCCGATCGCTGAACGTCGGCGACTGCGGCAACTGATGGCCGTCGAGGCGCGCCGACGCGCCGAGCAGCGGGCCGTCGGCGAGAACTGATGCCGCTCCGTCAGCGCGGGGCGGTGCTGTCGAGCGCGGCGAGCGAATCGCGGCGGGCTCCCCACGCCGGCATCACCGCGGTCACGATCACATCGATCGCGGGCTGGTCGATCGTGATCGACGCGCCCTGGCGGAGCACCCAGACCATCGCGCCGGGAAGCGGACGGTAGGGCACCTTCCCCGAGGTGACACCGCGCAGGAAATCCCGCACGGCCTGATTCGCATCGGCACCGGCCAGCATCGGGCGATAGGCCGAATCGAGCGAGGCCAGGGCCGTGCGGAATTGCGGCAGCATCGCCTCCCACGCGGCGGCGGGAATGCTGTCGCCTCCATTGACGAGATCGCGAATGACGTACCGATCGGCGACCTCGGTCAGCAGGATCGTGAGGGCGCTGTCGGCGATGCCCGGCAAGACGGCGCGCTCCGCCGGCGGCAACACCGAGACCCAGAGCCGGGCCTGATCGGGGGAGAGTGCCCCGCCCTCCCAGGTCACGAGGGGCTCCGCCCCCCCACCATCGAGCGGCTCCCGCACCAGGTCGCGCATCCGGGGGATCGCGTCCTTGGCCAGGGTCAGGTGACGCGCACTGCGCACGGAGTCGAGCCAGGCCTCGTTGCGCTCACCGGCCTGGACCGGAATCAACCAGTTGCGAATGACGGGCCGTGCCTCCTCGACCTTGGTGCGGCGCGGGATGATCGCCATGTTGCCGAGCGCCATCGGGGCGCCGACCTGGTCGTACTCGAGCCGCCACATCGCCGCGACGGAGGGCGTCGGCGGGAGTTGGCCTCGCTGCAAGGCCGGCAGGTATCCGTTGGACTGGACGAAACTCGTGTCCTCGCTGTACCGTCGCACCAACGCGGTGAAATCCCCCCCCTGCAACGCTTCGGTGCGCGCCGCCTCCACCTTCGTCCGCATCCGCGCCATTGCCGCCGAGTCGTCGGGCGGGGCGAGCCGGACCCCGATGGCCTGGAATGATCGCACCTGTCCCAGCCGGGTGACCGAATCGACTTCGGCATCCGTCGGGACCGGATACCCGCGCGCAAGCTGGATCATGTGCTGCCGCACCATCCCGCGGATCGCGTCCGGTTCGATGATCCGGGCGAGTGTCGCGGAGTCGGTCAGGCTCGTTCCGTTCAGCAGCGCCTTCCGGAAGAGCGCAGCATCGATGAAGGCGGAGGTGACCAGACGTGCCGTCTCCTGGCTCGGCCCCGCGTTCGGGGGGGCCTCGCGCAGGATCGACTCCAGGGTCGCCCCATCGAGGGTCACCCCGTCGACGTCGACCACGGTCGCGGCACGCGCCTCGTCGAGCGAGGGGGAGCTCGAGCACGCCGCCGTCCCGAGCAACAGGGCACCGAGGATCGGCAACGGGAAAGGACGAGTCATGGGCCCTGCCTGGTGGTGAGACGTGAACGCGCCGACGATCGTCGGCGCATGGAGCGGATGGGGCTCGAACCCACGACCCCCTGCTTGCAAAGCAGGTGCTCTCCCAGCTGAGCTACCGCCCCGGAACGGAAGCAGGAAAGGTAATGATGGGGCTCCGATGGACAACAGGGCCGGTGGTCCCGGGGACCCCCGAAGCCCCTCGATCGCATTAGTATTTGCCACACGCCCCCGTCACCCGAGGTTGGGAGTCACGATGTCCACTGTGTTCCGAAATGCGCTCGAGACCCACATCGATCAGCTGAAGCACCGGATCAATGGCGCGAATCCTGCCCAGATCGCCGAGGAGTTGCGCATGACTCGGGAGTTGTACGGGCGCACCAACGACGGACGGGTCAAGCGGTCATTGGGGAACTCCATTCGGCGACTCGAGGCCGCCAGTTCCGACGCCGGCCACACCGAGGCCCTCCGCAAGATCCTCACGCATGCCCAGAATCTCCTGGTCGCCATCAAGGATCGTCCCGAATACAACAAGACCCGGACCAAGTCTCCCGCGAGGAGCGCCGCTCGAAAGAACAGCCGAAAGTCCTGACCCCCGATTTTCCCATGTGTTCCCCTACCCACTCGAGGTCCATCATGCAGGTTCGTCTTCGTCGTGCCGGCGCAGTGGTCGCATCCCTGCTGGTTGTCGCCTGTGGCAGCGACAGCACTGGCCCCGGATCCGGCGGTCCAGGGGGCAGCATGCGGGCCACCGTCGCCGGTGTCGATTTCAATCCACCAGCGACGACGGTCGGGGCCAGTTACGTGAACAATGTGCTGACCCTGCAAGGCTCGACCACATCCAGTCCGGTCACGGCCATTTCGATCAACGTCCTGAACGTGACGGGGCCCGGGACGTATCAGCTCAACCCGAATTTCGCTGCCACCTTTGCCCAGGTGGCCATCACCAATGGCGCCACGGCACAGCTCTGGACCACCGCGCTCTCGCCGGGGAATGGCTCGATCTCGGTGACGACCCTCAGCAGCACGCGAGTCGCCGGCACGTTCACGTTCACCGCCCAGTTCGCCAGTGGCGGGGCGACGGGGCAGAAGACCGTGACGAGCGGGACGTTCGACATTCCGCTCTGAGGTGACGCGCACGACCCGGACATCCCGTCGTGACCGCACCGTCGCGACGGCCCGGGTCGGCGAGGACTGACGCTGGAGGTACCGTGGATCCGAAGTTCCTCGATGAGGTGCGTGCCGGCTTTCCCAGCGACAATGCCATCGTCCTGGGGGCACCGATGCGAGCCGGGGTGATCGACCCCGAACCGCTGGTGCGTGTGCCGCTCGGCATGCTCAACCGACATGGCCTGATCGCGGGCGCGACCGGCACCGGCAAGACCCGCACACTCCAGCTGGTGGCCGAGCAGCTCTCGGCAGCCGGCGTCCCGGTCTTCGTGGCTGACATCAAGGGCGACCTGTCCGGCCTCGCGGTGCCCGGAACACCACATCCGAAGATCGACGAGCGCGCAACGGCCACCGGACAGCCATGGCAACCGAGCGGCTTCCCGGTCGAGTTCCTCTCCCTCACCGGCAAGCTCGGCGCGCAGCTTCGGGCGACCGTCTCCTCGTTCGGCCCCCTGCTGCTCGCCAAGGTGCTCGGGCTCAACGACACCCAGACCAGCGTGCTCACGATGGTGTTCCGCTACTGCGACGACGCGCACCTGTTGTTGCTCGACATGAGTGACCTCCGTACGGTGCTGCAGTACCTGCGTGACCAGGGAGCCGGCGAACTGGCGTCGTACGGGGGCATGTCGCCCCAGACCGTCGGGGTCCTCCTCCGCGAGATGATCGAACTGGAAGCGCAGGGCGCCGAGCAGTTCTTCGGGGAACCGGAATTCGATCTCGAGGACCTCATGCAGGTCGACCGCGACGGCCGCGGCGTGATCTCGGTGCTCGAACTCTCGGACTGCCAGGATCGACCGGCGCTCTTCTCGACCTTCATGATGTGGATGCTGGCGCGACTCTACCTCGACCTGCCCGAAGTCGGCGATCCAGCGAAACCGAAGCTGGTGTTCTTCCTCGACGAGGCCCACCTGCTCTTCGACGGGGCGAGCAAGGCCTTCCGTGACCAGGTCGAACAGGTGGTGCGCCTGATCCGCTCGAAGGGCGTTGGCATCATCCTCGTCACCCAGAGCCCCAAGGATATCCCCGCCGACGTGCTGGGACAGTTGGGCAACCGGATCCAGCACGCGCTCCGCGCGTTCACCCCCGATGACGAGAAGGCGATGCGAGCCGCGGCTCGCACCTTTCCGAAGACACCGTGGTATGACGTCGAGGAATTGCTGACCACCGTGGGGACTGGTGAGGCGATCGTCACCGTGCTCACACCCAAGGGCGCACCGACCATGCCGGTCGCCACCCACCTGATCGCCCCGTCGGCCAGCATGGTACCGCTTGCCGACGAGGAACTCCAGCGTCGCATCGGGGTGTCCCGCCAGGTCACGCGCTACCGGGAGACGCTCGACCGCGAGAGCGCTCGGGAACTGATCGAGGCGCGCCTCCGTGCCGCGCAGGCCGCCGCCCCGATCGGCGTCGAGGACACGCCCACCGTGACCGCGTCCCGGTCGCGCGGCCGCGGCTCGAGGTCCGAGCCCGCCAGCGGGCTCGAGAAGCTCCTCAAGACGCGCACCGCCTCGAACATGGGCACACAACTGGTGCGGAGCGCGATGGGGCTCCTGGAGCGCTACCTCAAGAAACGCTGAACGCGGAGGGCGGAACGCTCCGTCATCCCCTGACCTTCATCGTCCCGCCGCCGCCTGCACCTCCGACATCACCCGCAGCAGGTTGCCGCCCCAGATCTTGGCGATATCCTGCTCGCTGTAGCCGCGACGCACCAGCTCGCGCGTCACGTTGAGCGACTCGTCGGCCGAGCGCCAGCCCTCGACCCCACCACCGCCATCGAAGTCCGAGGCGATGCCGACATGGTCGACGCCCATGATCTTGACCGCGTAGTCGATATGGTCCACGAAATCGGAGACCGTGGCGACGATATCGCCCGGATACCGGCGGTCGCTGATCTGGCGCAGCTTCTCGAGATAGGCGTTGCGTCGTGCATCCGGCATCGCCTCGAGATGGGCCTGGGCCGCCGCGCGCGAGAGTCCGTCCAGGCCGAAGTCGGTCCGGAGCGCGGCCATGTCGACCTGGCGCGCGGGGTCACGCGTTGCGTCGCAGCGGACGTAGCCGCTGAACGCGACGATCTGTGCCACCCCCCCATTGCGGGCGAGCGCCCGGAGTTGCTCGTCATCGAGGTTGCGCGAGTGATCACACAGGGCCCGAACGCCGGAATGCGAGGCAATGATCGGCGCCGTGGTGATCTCGAGCGTCTGCATCATCGACTCCTTCGACGGGTGGGAGATGTCGATCATCATCCCGACCCGGTTCATCTCGCGAACCACATCCCGACCGAGCGGCGAGAGCCCGTGATGCAACCAGATGCCATCACGCTCGCCCGTGTTCGAGTCGGAAAGCTGGGAATGCCCGTTGTGCGCGAGTGACATGTACCGGCCACCGAGGGCGTAGAACGCAGCGACATTCGAGAGGTCGCTGCCGATCGGGAAGCCGTTCTCGATACCGATGAAGATCACCCGCTTGCCGGCGGCATGGATCCGCGTGGCGTCCGCTGCCGTCAACGCCAGCTCGGCCCGGGCCGGAGCGATCGAATCCACCAGGCGATGGATCGCCGCGAACTTCTCCATCGCCTGCGCCTTTGCTGCGGCGAACCCGGCGGGCGTGAGGCTGTCGGACTGCCCGACATAGACGATCAGGAAGGCGCCGCCCAGCCCCCCCTCCTCCATCTTGGTCAGGTCGACCTGGGTCCGCGGGAGGCGATCACCGTAGTTCGGGGCATCGACCCGGAAATTGGCCGGGCTGATGTCCACGTGCGTATCGATCGAGAGCACCCGCCCGTGGATGGCGCGTGCGCGCGCGTCGAGTTCATCGTCCTGGGCGAGGGCCGGCTGGACGAGTGACACGAGCGCCCCCACAAGCGACGCGTTGCAGAGGAGTTGTGACATGCGCATCTTCGAACCTCTTCGGGATGGACACTTTCGGACGAGTCGCCGGACGGCGACCTGAGGAGTGACATGAACGTAACGCCCGGCCGCGAGGATGGCGACACGATCACGGTGGCACTCGCGCAGATCGCCCCGGTCCTGCTGGATCGCGCGGCGACACTGGAGCGCGTCGTGGGCGCCTGCCGGGCCGCAGGCAGCAGCGGGGCGGATCTGGTCTGTTTCGGCGAGGCCCTGGTGCCGGGCTACCCGTTCTGGGTCGAACGCCTGCACGGCGCGGAGTTCGATTCCCCGATCCAGCGTGCCCTCCACGCCCGCTACCTCGACCAGGCCGTGGTGATCGAGCGGGGCGACCTGTCGGATGTCCAGGACGAGGCGCGAACCCACGGCCTCACGGTCCAACTGGGTGTCATCGAGTGCCCCGCCGATCGCGGAGGGCATTCCGCCTATGCCTCGCTCGTCACGATCGCCGCGACCGGCGACATCATCGGGGTGCACCGCAAGCTGCAACCGACCTACGAGGAGCGGCTGACCTGGTCGCCGGGCGATGGTCACGGGCTTCGCACCCACCGGATCGGACCGTTCACGATGGGCGGCCTCAACTGCTGGGAGAACTGGATGCCGCTGCCTCGTGCCGCCCTCCATGGCATGGGCGAAGACCTGCATGTCGCGCTCTGGCCCGGCACCGATCGCAACACGAGCGAGATCACCCGATTCCTGGCACGCGAGGGCCGCAGCTACGTCTGCTCCGTCTCCGGAGTGCTTCATGCCGATGACATCCCGACCGGGATCCCCGAGCTCGAGCCACTTCGGCGGGTCGCATCCGGCTGGCTCGCCAACGGGGGATCCTGCGTGGCAGCGCCCGATGCCACCTGGGTCCTGCGCCCGCAATGCGAGTCCTGGGGACTCCACTACGCGACCCTCTCGCACCGCCGTGTTCGCGAGGAACGCCACAACTTCGACCCGTCAGGCCACTATGCACGCCCGGACGTGACCAGGCTCCTGGTCGATCGCCGCCGCCAGACCATCGTCACGATCCGGGAGGACGAGTGAGTTGCCGATCGCCCTCGACCGGATAGGTTCCGGGTTCACATTCAGCAGGAGTCCGTCCATGTCAGTCGCCAAGGTTTCCGAACTCATTTCCGAATCGAGCAAGAGCTTCGAGGACGCCATCAATCAGGGTGTTGCACGCGCGACGAAGACGCTGCGCAATGTCACTGGCGCGTGGGTCGAGAGCCAGAAGGTCACCATTCGGGACGGCAAGATCGTCAACTATCGCGTCTTCCTCAAAGTCACGTTCGTGCTCGACGATTGAGCCATGATGACGGGCCGGGGCATCGCCCCGGGACCCGTTCAGGGCGCGTCGCCACCCCGCAGTCCAAGCGGTCCGGGCGCCGCGCTCTCAGCCGGCCGGAGTTCGGGATGCGAGATCTCGCCCCCGAGCCATGCGGTCCGCGCCAGCGCCGCAAGCGCGAGGATTGCGATCACCAGCGCCAGCGTCGTGGCACCAGCGGCCGGCCCCTCGACCGTGCCCTTGGCACGCCAGAGCACCACCAGGGCCATGGCCCCAGCCGCGACCGTGACCCACAGCCCGAAGTCGGCGGCTTCCTCGTGGGCATGGATCCGGTCCTTCGAGATGCCGATCTGGTTCTCGATCACGTCCTCGGCCGGCTCGCCTGTCAGGAAGGCCCCCCCGGCCCCGGCGGCGGCGACCACCGCCAGCACAAGGCCGGAGCGGAGGAGCACCGCTTGCCGTCGCCGCAGCAAGCCCCAGACGAGGAAACCGATCGCGAACGCGATGGCAAAGATGGGGAGATGATTCAGCGCAAGATGCAGGTGTGCGGCGTTCACGGTTCCCTCCAGGGTGGTGCGGCCACAGGGGATCGGCACGTCCATGAAGTCTATCCGCGGAAGGTGAACGGGCGATGAATCCCGCTAGGCCCCGAACAGCAGTCGGTGGCCGAGCAGCAGCCCTCCGACCACCACGCCCACCACACCGATGACCCCGAGGACCTCTCGGCTCAGCCCGACCATCGCCGATCCGATCGGGCGGCCGGGCCACCACCCGGGTGGGCCGACGCGCTCCGCGAATCGCCGGGCGTGATTCCGGTCTGCCCGGGGCCCCACTCCGATCACCACCAGCGTCGTGAACAGGCTTGCCGTCGCCACCCAGATCAACTGGGCTTCATACGCCATGGCCGACCTGGTGGCGATGAGCATCGAGACCGCCAGGCCGACACCAGCGCCCAGCAGTTCTGCCCAGGCGGTCATCCGCCACCAGAACCAGCGCAGGAGGGTCGGCGCCCCAAGCGCAGCACCGAGTGCCGCCACCCATTTCCATGCCTGCTCGATCGTGTCGATCTGCATGGCAACGACCACCGCCAGTCCCGCGAACACGAGCACCATGCCGCGCGCAAGCCGAACCTGGTGCCGGGGGGCAAGATCAGGCTTGAGGCGCAACACGACATCATTCACGGCGTAGGACGCGCCCCAGTTGAAGTGTGTGTCGATGGTGCTCATGAAGGCGGCCAGCAACGACACCACAAGGACTCCCAGCACGCCTGGCGGCAGCAGGGCGAGCATCAGGACCGGATAGGCCGCCTCGCGATCTCCCCGCACGGTGGCGGCGAGCTCGGGCGAGACCATGGCCGCGGACCCGTCGAGCGGGATCATGACGAGTGCGACCGCGCCGACCACGAACCACGGCCAGACTCGCACGAGATATTGCAGGCCGACGAACAACCACGCGGCACGCACCGCGTCCTGTTCGCTTCGCGCCGCGTTGAGACGCTGCTGCAAGTAGCCACCACCGTCCGCAGGCACATTCGCGAAGGCCTGCACGAGGAGATACGCCCCGAACCCGAACGCACCGAGCCCGAGTCCGCTCACCCAACCATCGGCGAGGGTCGGGAAGAGATGCAGTGCGTCCAGGCCAGCAGGACCGTTCAACCGCACCAGGCCCGCATGCAAGCCTGCCCGCCCACCGACCGCACGCCACGCCGCGACCGCGAGCCAGAGGCTGCCGAGCATGCCGAGCCCGAACTGGAGCAGGTCGGTGCGCACGACCCCTCGCATCCCACCGAGCGAGGAGTAGGTGGCCACGACGGTCACGAGGAGGAGGATGGTGAGCATTTCCCCGGGTCCGCCGAGCGCCGTGCCGCTCGGCATCACCCGCGCGACGGCCGCCACGAGACCGGGGGTCCACTGGTCCCATGGCACGAGGGGATCGGCGATCTTGCCCATCGCGCGGAGCACCCACCCGAGGATGATCACATTGTACACGACCCCGTAGAGGCCGGCTCGCGCGAGCCGGAGCATCTCGGCCGCCCGTCCCTCATAGCGGAGCGTCACGAACTCCGCATCGGTCACCACGCCCGTGCGCCACCAGCGCTTCGCGAAGATCACCACCACCGCGGCATGCACCAGGAGCCAGGAGAGCCACAACCAGTTGCCGGAGATCCCCCGAGCCGCAATGATCCCCGCGACGGCGAGCGGCGTGTCGGCGGCGAAGGTGGTCGCGGCGATCGACACGCCCGCCCACCACCATGGCAACGACCGATCCGCGAGGAAGTAGCTGAGGCGCCCCGAGGAGCTGCCCTCGCGCACCGCGAGCCCGACGGCGAGTGCCACGGCGAGATAGAGGGCAACCACAATCCAGTCGAGCGGGGCCAGCACGCGTCAGTCCCGGCTGGCGGCGAGTGCCTCGAGGAAGTCCCGGCTCCAATCATCCACGTCGTACCCGGCGACGATCTCGGCCATCCGTTCCATCCGCTGCCGCCGTTCCGGCTCCGGCATCGTGAGCGCCTCATGCAACCCGTCACTCATTCCCTCGATGTCGTACGGATTCGTCAGCAGTGCCCCGTGCAGCTCGACGGCTGCGCCGGCAAATTCGCTGAGGATCAGCACCCCCGTGCCGCCAACGCTCGTTTGCGCGGTCACGAATTCCTTGGCCACGAGATTGAGGCCGTCCCGGAGCGGCGTGATCCACGCGACATCGGCCGCGGCACCATAGACGACGACTTCCTCGAACGGCAGGGCACGGAACAGGTAGTGCACCGGGGTCCAGACCAACGAGCCGAACCGCCCGTTGATCCGGCCCACGGCCTCATCGACCGCCTCACGCACCTCCTCGTACACCTCCATGCCTGGGGCGGGTGGAGTCGTGACGAACACGAGCGACACCTTGTCGCGATGCTCGGGGTGATCCTCCAGCAGTCGCTCGAACGCCTCGAGCTTCTGGAGTGGCCCCTTCACATAGTCGAGTCGCTCGACGGAGAGGACCAGGCGGATGTCCTTGAACTGGGTGCTGATCGTCTGGACCGCGTGCCGGTGTGCCTCGTCCGCCAGGATCTCGTGCACGGCATGCACGTTCACGCCGACCGGATGCGCCCCGAGACTCATCCGGCGATCCCCCGACCGCACCAGGCTCGGCATCCGCGGGATCGAGAGCGCCACACCGTGGACCCGGAAGCGCGGTGCACAGGGGAGGGTGTCGACCACATCGGTCGGCACATGCGACCGCAGCACGTCGAGGAAATTTGCGGCATATCGCGGGATGTGGAATCCGATGTGATCACACTGCGCCAGCGAGCCGATGATCTGGTCGGCCCAGGGGATCACATTGAACACGTCGGCCGGCGGAAACGCCGTGTGGTGGAAGAACCCGATCCGGAGGTCGGGCCGGATCTGGCGCAGGAACCCGGGCACCATCCACAGGTTGTAGTCGTGAATCCAGACGAGCGCGCCTTCATCGGCCTCCGCCGCTGCAGCTTCGGCAAACCGCTGGTTGACCTGGCAGAAATGTTCCCAATCGTCGTGCCGAAACTGTGCCCGGTCGACAAACGAGAAGATCACCGGCCAGAAGGCTTCCTTCGAGAACTTCTTGTAGAACCGCTCGACGTCGGCCGGGGTGAGCGACACCTTCGCCGCAACGAGGTTCGGGTACTGCTCCTCGTCGACCAGGGCATGCGTCACCTTGTCGGATCCACCATCACCGTGCGTGGTCCACGCCACCCAGGAGCCCGTGCGCCCACCGGCGAAGCAGCCGAGGAGGGTCGGAATGATGCCGTTCGGGGACGAATGAGGCTTGCGGACCACCTCGCCATCGATCGCGTGCTCCTCGAAGGGCAGGCGATGGTAGACCACGACGAGTTGAGCATCGCCGGAAGGCGTCGGGCCTCCCGACGGTGCGAAGTCGAGCCCCCCGGGCATCTCCCGCACTGCCTCGAGAATGCCCCCTGCCCCGGCGGCCACCGCGTGCCGAACCCGAGACATGGCCTTGGTGGCCTCCAGCAATGCCGGTTCCGCCTGACCGACCACGACACCGTGGAATCCACGGTCATAGAGCGACAAGTCATTGAGCGTATCGCCCGCCACGAGGACGTCGTCGGGGTCGATGCCGAGCAGGGCGACGAGCCGCTGCAGGGTGTCGCCCTTGCTGGTCCCTCGTGGCAACACATCGAGATACCGATCAGCGGACCGGAGGACATCGACCTCGAGTCCCCGGACGCGATCGATGACCGCGGTGACCGCATCCTCGTGCTCGACGAAGTACGAGACACGACGTTCCTGCGGCACCATCTGTCGACGGAGCCCCGGCAGCTCACCCACTGCCTCGAGCACCGCCTCCACCCCGATCCAGTTGCGGGCGATCTCGTACTGCAATGGCGCGACCGGACGCAGGCCATCGGTGGACACCACCGTCGCACCGACGTCCGCGATGATGAACTCAGGCACGGGGATCAAGGGGTCGCCGAGCAGCGGCAGGACGCTCTCGACGCCGCGACCGGTGACAAAGACGAGTCGGGGCGCCGCGGGGCCTCGGAATGCGCGGTAGAGCGTCAGGCGATCGACCTGACGCCCTCCAAGAAATGTTCCGTCGAGATCAGTGGCCAGCAGTTTGATCGGGATTCTCCGGTTGTCGGGAACGTCTGGGGGGCAACCCAGTCAACCTAGGTTGCCTCCCGATGCACGCAAGTCTCGGACACGCAACCGGGTGGCCCGTGATCACGGGATCGTCGCCGCGGGTCCCTTCGCACGGAAGTCACCCGCCTTGATGTAGGTGAGGGAGGTCGGATCGAGGTACCGGGCCACGACGCGCTGGAGGACCTCGGGGCTCAGGGCCGCCACCCGGCGTTCGAGCGAGATGTCCCACCCGAAGTCGCGATCGAGGTAGAGGTTGGCGGCCAGGCGGCCCGCGATCGCCCCATCACTCGACCGTGCAAGCTTCCGGCTCTCCAACCATCCCTCCTTGGCCTTGGCGATCTCCTCCGGGGTGAATCCCTCGCGACCGGCACGCACGAGTTCCTCGCGGAGTGCTGCCTCGAGCGCGTCACGATTCTCCGGGGCGTAGATGGCGTAGGCGAGCCACTGCGCGGCGGAGTCGAGTGGCGCGGCGACGAATTGTGATCCGACACCGTACGACAGTCCGTCCTTCTGGCGGATCCGGGTGGCGAGCCGTGAGTTGAGGAACCCGCCGCCCAGCATGTAGTCGGCCAGGACCAGCGCGGGGTAGTCGTCGTCAGCATCGTCCATGGCGAGCCCACGCACGGCGAAGAACATCGCATTCGCCTTGTCCGGCGTCTCGAGCGTGATGTCGGTCGGAACCGACCGGAGCGCCGGCGTCACCAGCCGCGCGTACGGCGCGCCACTCGGCCAGTCCGAAAGGGCATCCGTGAGGATCCGGCGCACCGTGTCGGCGTCGAAATCGCCGACCACGGCAATCTGGCCCCGTGATGCCCCGTAGAAGTTCGAGTAGAAGGCGCGCACCTGCTCGATCGTGGCCGCATCGAGCGCGGCGAGTTGCTCGTCGAGCGTCCCCACGTAGTTGGGATGACCGACGGGGAACGGCGACAGGCTCCGCTGCATCGCGAGGACGGCCTGGGCCTGCGGTTCCGACCGACCCGCCTCGAGGCCGGCCCGCAGCTCCTGCTTGAGCAGGGCGAATTCGTCCGCATCGAAGAGCGGCTCCTTCAGCGCCTCGAACGCCAGTCGCAACGCCTCGGGGAGGGTGGCCCGCTTGGCGGTGATCGAGCCGCCGGCCGAGCTGGCACCACCGCCTACGGCGACCTGGGCCTGCAGCCGATCGATGGCATCACGAATCTGCTGGCGCGTGTGCCCCCGGGTGCCCCGCATCAACATCTGTCCCGTGAGTCCGGGCACCGCCCCCAGGTTCCGGAGCGACGGCTCCGATCCGAATCGGAACGTCATGTTCACGGTTGCGAGCGCCCCACGATTGTGCTTCGGCAGGAAGGCCACGGCGATCCCGTTGGGCAAGGTCCATCGGGTGGTGCGCGCATCGAGGTTCGCCGGCGTCGGGTCGAAGTCCTCGCCCTGGGCCATGGTACGGGTACTCGTGTAGCCATCGACGGCGGCTGCGAGATCGGGTGTCGGGGGAATCACGGCGCGATCGGGTGCCGAGTCGGGCAGGAAGATCCCCGTCGTGCGATTGGACGTCTTGAGATAGGCGCGCGCGACCCGCATGACATCGTCGGGGGTCACGGCTTGCGTCCGATCGCGGTGCAGGAAGACCAGGCGCCAGTCGCCCATCGCGGCCCATTCCGACAGCCCGAGCCCCACGGCCGACGGATTGGTGAACTGCAATTCGATGCCGCGAAGCAGCGAGGCACGGGCCCGGTCGACTTCCTCCACGGTGGCGGGGGAGGTGCGGAGCAAGGAATCGATCACACCGTCGATGGTGAGCCGCGCGGCCTGCACATCCAGGTCGCGCGGGACTGTCGCACTCACGATCAGCACGCCCGGCTCGCGGAGCTGGTACGCGTATGCCTGCACCGCGCTCGCGCGGTGGGTCCCGACGAGTCCCCGGTACAATCGCCCGGTCGAGGGGGCCCCGAGGAGGTGGGCCAAGACATCGATCGCGGCGAAATCCGGATGGGATCCGGCGGGTACGTGCCACGCCATCACGATCGATTGGACGTCGCCGCTCCGCCGTAGCGTCACGTGCCGCTCACCATCCTGCACGGGGTCGCGCGTGTACGTCGGCCACAGTTCCGACGCGCCCGTCCGGGTCGGGGCGGGAATGCGCGCGACGGTGCGCTGGATCATGGCCAGCGCGGTATCGGGATCGAACTTGCCGGCGACAACCAGCATCGCGTTGTCGGGCTGGTAGTACTTGTGATAGAAGCCCTGCAGGCGTTCGATCGGCACGTGCTCGATATCGCTCCGCGCCCCGATGGTGCTCTTGCCGTAGTTGTGCCAGAGGAACGCGGTGGAAAGGACACGCTCGAGCAGGACACCGCCGGGATCATTCTCCCCGGACTCGAACTCGTTGCGCACCACGGTCATCTCGCTTTCGAGGTCCGTGCGGGCGATGAACGAATTCACCATCCGGTCGGCCTCGAGGTCGAGCGCCCACGCCAGATTCTCCGCCGAGGCGGGGAAGGTCTCGAAGTAGTTGGTCCGATCGTACCAGGTGGTGCCGTTCGGCGATGCACCGCGCTCGGAAAGTTCCTGCGGGATGTTGGGGTGGCGCGGGGTGCCCTTGAACACCATGTGCTCCAGCAGGTGCGCCATTCCGGTCTCGCCATATCCTTCGTGCCGCGACCCCACGAAATACGTGACGTTCACGGTGGTCATCGGCCTGGAATTGTCGGGGAAGAGGAGCACCTGCATCCCGTTGGCCAGCCGATAGGCGGTGATGCCCTCCACCGTTGCCCCCCGGACCGGGGCGGCAACCTGCGCCGCGAGCGGCGGGGCCAGGCAGGTGGCGATCACGAGCAGGCGGATCAATCGAGACATTGAAGACGCTCCGGGAATGAGATGGACCGGTCAGGCTTCGAGGATCGGACGGAGGCGCTCGACCGCGAGGAGGCCCGATCGGATCACCACCGATTCGCCGAGTCCGTCGCGCCAGGCACCGCACAGCACCAGACCGGGGTGGGCTGCCTCGAGCGCCTCGGCAGCCGCACAGACCGCGGTGTGGCCGGCCACCGCCTGCGGCAGCGCCTCCGGCCAGCGGCCGATGCCGTGCATCACCGGGGGGCCGGAGATCCCCAGCAAGGGGGCCACCGCACGAGTGGCATGACGCAGGAGCTCCGCGTCCGGCAGATCGGCGGTCCGCGGGTCGTGCACGCCCCCCACCTGCACCGTGAGCAGGACATGGTCCGCCGGGGCACGATCGGGGAAGAGGGTGGAATCGAAGACCACGCTCCGGAATCCGGCGGCCCCGGCCTCGCCCGCCACCATGCCATGGCCATCGAGCGGATGGGCGACCTGCGTCCGGCGATAGCCCAGCGCCACCGTGGCGCTGGAACCGTGCGGGACCGCCGCGAGGACGGCGCGCGCGGAGCTGGCGTCCCCCCCCCCAGTATCGATGGCCGCCGCGAGCAGGGTGGGGCGCGTGGTCAGGCACACGGCACGCGCGGGGTGCGTCGCCCCATCCCCGGTGCGCAGCCGCCATCCCCCCCCCACATGATCAAGGGTGACGACGGTGCCGGCCGGCCCCCGCCGATGGGCATCACCCAGCGCGGTGGCCAGCTGCGCCGGCACCGCGGCCACCCCCTCGCGACAGCTCCATGGCGGCACCGGTCGGCGGCCCTCGCGGCGGGCCCGGCGGCTGGCATGCATCCGTCCCTTCAGGATCGACCCGGCCGCCTGCTCGAACCGGACCGACTCCCCGAAGGCGAACCGGGCCAGGAGCGCCGTCGGGTCACCACCGGTCGAGGCGGCGACGACCGGCTCCACGAACCGTTCGGAGAACTCCGCGCCCATGCGACGACGCACGAACGCCGCGACCGTCTCGGACGCGTGTCCCCCGCGCGCGAGGAACGGCTCCCGCAGCAGGCGCAACCGCCCCGCCACACTGAGGAGTGGTGTGACCATCATCTCGCCGGTCGAGGCCGGCACGGGAACCACCGCTCCCTTGTGCACGAGATAGCGGCGATCCGACACCGGATCCGGGGTGAGGCGGGTGATCCCCAGATCCTCGAACAGGGCCAGCACCTCGCGGGGGATCCCGCTGAAGAGATGGGAGCCGGCCTCCCACGTCCAGGGCCCGTCGCGCTCGGTCCGCAGCAGGTCACCCGACGAGGGCGACCCGCCCAGGACCATCACGTCATGACCGGCGCGTTGCAGGAGGTGGGCGACCACGAGGGCCGCCAAGCCGCCCCCGACCACCGCAATCGGGGTCGCGCGCATCACCGACGGCCAGTCCGAGGGTCGCCGCGCGTGCCACAGTGGTGGAACTCTGGTCGGAGCGAGCTCGACATCTGCCTTCCTTCAGGGAGGGGGATCGACCGGGACGAACGATACGGCCAGCAGGGTCCCCTCGCCAATGACCCTTGCGCAACCGGACCCGAACCCGACATGGAGCGGGAGCGTTTCACCACGTTTCAGCTTGTGTCAGGGCGCCGGGAACCCTACCTTGTAGCGATGATTTCCCCCTCTCCCCAGGGGGCGTCTCCACCTGAGCCGCGCGGAGGGACCGTGGGAGCCAACACCATGCAGACATCGGTCGCGCTCTTCGAGAAGTGCCGGCAGTTCACCCGAGCCCGCGAGATCCAGGCGGCCGGCATGTATCCGTACTTCAAGCCGATCTCCGAGTCCGAGGACACGGTCGTCGTCATCGAAGGCCAGAAGCGGATCATGCTGGGCTCGAACAACTACCTCGGCCTGACGCACCACCCCAAGGTCCTGGAGGCCGCCGCGGCCGCCTTGTACCGGTACGGATCGGGGTGCACCGGGTCGCGCTTCCTGAACGGGTCGCTGGACCTCCATGAGCAGCTGGAGGCCGCACTCGCCCAGTTCCTGGGCAAGGAATCCTGCCTCGTCTTCTCGACCGGCTACGGCGCGAATCTCGGCATGATCTCCGGGCTCGTCGGTCGCGGCGAGACGATCTATCTCGACAAGCTCGACCACGCCTGCATCGTGGACGGTGCCAAGCTCGCGTATGGCGAGACCCAGCGCTTCCAGCACGGCGACCTGGCCGGGTTGGTCCGCCTGCTGGAACGGAACACGACGGGCAAGGGCACGTTGATCGTGGTCGATGGTGTCTACTCGATGGAAGGTGACATCGCGGATGTGCCGGAGCTCGTCCGCATCGCGCGCCAGTTCGGCGCCGCCCTCGCGGTCGACGATGCGCACTCGCTCGGGGTCCTCGGCCCGAACGGCGAGGGGACCGGGGCGCACTTCGGGCTGCAGTCCGAGATCGACCTGGTCGCCGGCACCTTTTCGAAGTCCCTGGCCTCGGTGGGCGGCTTCGTGGCCGGGACCGAGGATGTGATCCACTACCTCAAGCATCATTCACGGCCCTTCATCTTCACCGCCTCGCTGCCACCCGCCAACACCGCCGGCGTGCTTGCGGCGCTGCAGGTGATGCAGGACGAGCCGGAGCGACGGGAGCAGCTCCTGCGCAATGCGCGCCGGTTGCAGACGGGCTTCCAGTCGCTCGGATTCGACATCGGCCCCACCGAGACCCCGATCGTGCCGGTCCTGATCGGGCCGCTCGACACCACCTTCCTCTTCTGGCGCAAGCTCTACGACGCAGGGGTGTTCACCAATCCGGTCGTGCCGCCCGCCGTTCCGCCCTCACAGTGCCGGCTCCGCACCAGCGTCATGGCCACGCACACCGCGGAACAGATCGACCATGCCCTCGAAGCGTTCGCGACGATCGGCAAGGAGTTGGGGGTCATCTGACCACGACCGCGCCGGTGATCCGGCGCGTCGACTCATCGAGTGACCTCACTCGATTCATCGACCTGCCCTACCGCCTGCATCGCGACGATCCGATGTGGGTCCCTCCCTTCAAGGCCGAGATCCGGAAGCTGCTCGACCGAAGCACCAACCCGTTCTTCCAGCACGGGGAGGCCGAGTATTTCGTGGCGGAGCGTGACCGCACGGTCGTCGGTCGCATCGCGGCCATCACGAATCGGCTGCACAACGAGCTGCATGGTGATCGGGTCGCGTTCTTCGGCTTCTTCGAGTGCATCAACGACTTCACGGTCGCTCGCGCCCTGCTCGAGACAGCGACCGCCTGGGTGCGTGAGCGCGGGTTCGACACGATGCGCGGCCCGATGTCGTTCTCGGTGAATGACGAGTGCGGTCTGCTGATCCAGGGATTCGACACGCCCAACACGCTCATGATGCCACACAATCCGCCGTACTATCTCACGCTCCTCGAGACGGCGGGCTTCCGGAAGGCGAAGGATCTGGTCTGCCTGCAGGGTGGGTCGCGCATCGCCCCGGTCGAGGCGCCGGAACGCACCGCCCGGGCCGTCGACCTCATCCTCAAGCGCTACAAGCTCCGGATTCGCCCACTCGAGATGAAGCGGTTCGACGCCGATGTCGAGGTCGTCAAGCAGCTCTACAACCGCTGCTGGGAAACGAACTGGGGCTTCGTGCCGATGACCGAGCCCGAGATCGATCATCTGGCCTCGGCGTTCAAGCCGGTGGTGATCCCGACACTCGTCCCGTTCGTCGAGACGGAAGACGGCACGCCGGTCGCCTTCGGCCTGGCCCTGCCCGACCTCAACGAGGCGCTGCACCACAATCGCTCCGGCGCCATGTTCCCGGCGTCGTTGACGATGTTGCTCAAGCTCAAGTTGAAGCGGTTGACCCGCGCCAGGATCCTGCTCCTCGGCATCCTGCCCGAGTGGCGTGGCAAGGGGATCGACGCCGCGCTCTATCACTGGATCTGGACACGCGCCGCCGAACGTGGCATCGGATGGGGCGAGGCCGGCTGGCTGCTCGAGGACAATGCCGCGATCATTCAGGGGCTCATGAAGGCACAGTTCACCCCGTACAAGACCTACCGGCTCCTCGACCGACCCGCATGAAGGTGCTGGTCACCGGCGGCACAGGATTCGTCGGCTCCCACTTGATCGATCGCCTCCTCGCGCGGCAGGTGTCGGTCACGGCGCTGGTGCGCTCGCCCGCGCGCGCCGCCCCCCTCGAGCGTCGTGGCGTCAGGTTGATCGAGGGCGATCTCGCCAACCACGCAGCCCTCGAGCGCGCGGTCCGCGACCAGACAATCATCTACCACGTCGCGGCACTCACCGGCGCGGTGAACGAGGCGGAGTTGCTGCACGCGAACCGGGACGGGACCCACCGGCTGGTCGAGGCGGCGGAGGGTGCCGGCACGGTCTCGCGTTTCGTGCTGGTCTCGTCGGCGGCCGCCGGAGGCCCCGCACCGCGCGGCGTCCCGAAGCGGGATGCGTCGGCCGATCGACCACTCACCATGTACGGACGCAGCAAACTCGCCGCCGAAGCGGTCGTGCGCGCGTCCCCCCTGCCCTGGACCATCCTGCGCCCGCCCGCCGTCTACGGCCCGCGTGACACCACCAATTTCCTCGCGATCTTCCGGGCCATCACGCGGTTCGGCGTGGCCCCCGTCTTCGGGAACGGCCACCAGGAACTCTCCCTGATCCATGTCGGTGACTTGGCCGAGGCGTGCATGGTCGCAGCGCACTGCCCGGGCGCGACCGGCAAGGTCTGGTATGTCAATCATCCGGATCCGGTCACCAGTCGCGAATTGCTGCGGGCCGTCGGCCACGCCGTCGGTCGCTCGGTGCGGGTCCTGCCGCTCCCGGCATGGGCCACGCGCGGTGCCCTGCACATCACCGGGGCATGGGCAAGGGTGCTGCGCCGGCAGACCATCCTCCATGCCGACAAGGCCAACGAATTCCTGGCGGAGGCCTGGACCGGTGATTCCACACCGTTCTCCGCGAGTTGCGGGTGGCACGCCGGCTACTCGCTCGAGCAGGGGCTCGCCGACACCGCCCGCTGGTACCGCGAGGAGCGACTGCTCTGACGCCCAAGCATCCCTGGCGCCTCGTCGATCAACTGCTCGCGGGGTACGGTGTCCTCGTGGCCGTGATCGCCGCGACCCGGCTCCCGCAGCCCGGCATGGCGTGGGTCATCCTGGCCCACCTCCTGCTCCCCCTGCTCGCCTGGCTCGCCACCCGCGCCACGCAAGGGGGCATCGGTGCGGTGCTGCGCGGTGTCTATCCCGTCGCGATCCTCCTTGGCCTCTATGGTGCACTCGACATCCTGAATGGCTTCGGCACCGCGCCCGTGCACGACGCCGCGATCCAGCGCCTCGAAGCGGCGCTGTTCGGGATGCAACCCGCGCGAGACTGGTGGCGCAGCGCGAGCAGCCCGTTCTGGTCCCGGGTGATGCACAGTGTCTACCTCTCCTACTACCTCGTGGTCCCGACCCCGCTCGTCGTCATGGCCATCCGCCGACAGTGGGAGGCCATGACCCACTATCTCGATGGCCTCATTGCCCTTTTCCTGTGCTGCTATCTCTTCTACATCCTGTGGCCCGTGGCCGGGCCGTACTACGAGTTTGCACGACCAACGGGGGCGTTCGTGGCGAACCTGCCGGCCGAGCTCGTGTACCGTGGCCTGGCCCGGGGCAGCTCGTTCGGGGCAGCGTTCCCCTCCTCACATGTGGCGGCGACACTGGCCGCCGCGATCGGTGGCTGGCACGCCGACCGACGCCTCGGCGCAATCCTCATGATTCCCGCGGTGCTCCTTGCGATCGGTGTGGTCTACTGCCAGATGCACTATGCGGTGGACAGCCTGGCGGGAGTGCTCATCGGGATCAGCATCCCCTGGAGTGTGCATCACCTGCAGCGGACCACACCGGCGTGAGTCCGTGCGGTCACGCTGCAGGACAGGGTTATCTTCGAGCCCTGAAGCCAGACGCCTAGAATCCTCTCCCACGGACCCGATGGCACCTCCCGCCTGCCGCACTCTCGGACGCCACTGCCATGCCCTCGACGTTGCGATCCGCGTGGCGAGTCTCGAGGGCAGCGAAGATCACGATGGCACCTGGATGCTCGGACATACCGAACGGGTCGCGTTCGGACCTCTGACCACGACCGAGGACGAGCTGTGGACCACCGCCCGGCTGCACATTCCCTGTCGACATCTTCGGCAGGGCACGGGTGACCATGTCCGATGCCTGGCGCACGGGTTTGTCGGGGAGGTTCCGGCACCGGAACGTCCGGAACAGTCTCGGCAACTCGGCGGTGATCGGTTTCGCGTCGTCGACGGCCGGCGCATGGTCACCCGGGAACTGCCGCTCGCGCCCAGGTCACGACGCGAACTCCCCATGCAGGAGAGCAGCAATCCGTGCGCGACCGCGCGATGTCGGACGGCCGACGGGAAGATCGGCGCCGCGTGCTGCCGCGACATGCAGGTCGAGGTCCGCTGTCCCCCCGAGCACGACCTTCTCGAGAGCCTGCTCCGCCACCGAAAGGCCCCCTACCTCTGCAAGGTCGACCGGGAGCAGGACGACGACGAGATGGTCACCGTCGAGATTCTCTCCGCGTGCGGCTACCTTCTGGAAGACGGGATCAGCTGTGCACTCCATGGCCGCCACCGACCGGACGGCCGCGTGGCCAAACCCGAGCTCTGCTCGGCCTGGCCCAAGAAGCGGACCGGGTTGCACCCCGGATGCGCGTTCAGGAGTCGCAAGGTCCCGCTCTGAGCCAAGTCGTTGCATTACAACAACTTGCAAAGCCATTGTGTGACTTGATCACCGGCGGGCGTCTCCCATATGGTGAACTGTTGCCTGGGAGGGAACCGATGGCATTCGATCTCGAGGGCCTGTACCGCACCACCTACGATGCAGTGGTCCGCTTCCTCTACCGCAAGGTGTGGGACGCCGATCGTGCCGAGGACCTCGCACAGGAGGTCTTCATGCGCGCCCTGAAGCACGAGCCGGAGAAGCCTCGGTCCTGGGTCTTCGCCGTCGCCGCCAATATCGCGCGTGACGAGGCCCGCTCGGCGATTCGTCGCCGCAAGCACCTCACGCTGCTGACGCACGAGCCGATCGCATCCCCTGCACCGCTCAGCAACGTCGAGGACGATCTCGAGCAGCAGGAGCGTGAGGCAGAGGTCAAGCGTGCCTTGGCGACGCTCACGCCACGCGACCGCGAGGTCCTCCTGCTCTGGGATGCGGGACTCGCCTATCCCGAGATCGCAGACCAGACCGGCCTCGCCGTCGGGGCGGTCGGCACCACGCTGGCACGGGCGCGGAAGCGCCTGGTCGCCGCACATGACCAGAGCGAGGCGTTGCGACTCGAGGGACACCGTGCGGCCGCATCTTCCTGAATCGGAGCTGCATGCCTGGCTCGATGAGCAGCTGTCGCCGTCGCAGCGAGCCGAGATCGCGGAGCACCTGCTCGCCTGCCTGATCTGTCGAGCCCTCGAGGCCGAGGTGCGGGCGACGCGTAGTCGCTCCATCGCCCTGCTCGCACTCGCGACGCCCTCGGCACGTCGGCACCAGGGTCGCTCCCTCCCCATGCGTCGGCCCGTTCGTCGACTGCGCCCCATGGCTGCGGCTGCTCTCGCCATCCTCACTGCTGGAAGCGGTTGGTTGGCCTTCGGGCCGTCCCGTCCAGGGGAGCGAGCGACCACCATGGCGAACGTCGTGGTCGCCCCGGCCCTCATGGCAGCGCTCCTCCCCGGCTCCGACGCTGAAGCGAGCGTGACAACCCCCGACGCGGCGACACTCGTTACCGATCGCGCCACTCGGCTGGCAAGGGCCGTGGCGACACGGATGACACCACGAGTGGTCGGGCAGCGTCCTGCCGTGAACTATGCCGTCAGGCCGTTCCCGACCATGGATCCGATGTCCGAACTCTCGCCGTCGACCTCCGGAATTGGCTGGCAGAACGCGTCCTATCAGGAGGCGCGCCAGGAGGCGGGTGCCCTCGCGCACCTCGAGGGGATCCCGATCAGCACGGTTCGCCTGCAGACCTCGACCAATGGGGCCCGCCCGACGTCGATGGTCCGGCAGGTGCTCCCCGATGGCCAGGCGGTGTGGGTGATCGAGGGAGCCGAGTCGGAAGTGCAGGATGTGGCTCGGCTCATGGAGGCCAGCGGCCTCACGATCGCGCTGACGCGCCGCACGGCCCCTGACTACGTCGGACCAGCCGACGACCCGGTGCGCAGCCTCCGGATGGTCACGGTGGCCTCCTACATGCCCTACGACTCACTGCAGACACTCGCCGGTGCACGGCTGCGGGTGAACTGACACGAGAAGTGAGTCCTGAGTCCTGAGACACAAGCGCCGAGAAATACTCGAGGCCGGATACCCATCACTGGGGCCGGCCTCGATCGCTTCTCAGGACTCAGGACTCCCGCCTCACCTCCCGCTAATGCCCCCGCTCCTTCTCGAGCGTGATCATCGACAAGCGTGGCGAGACCATCGGGTAGGTTCGCGCAAACCAGGCATAGGAGAGGAGGAAGAGGCCGACGAACATCAGCGTCGGCCCGACCTCGGGAAGTCCGAAGACGGGGCCGCTCTCCTCGGTCACCGATGGGATGACCATCAGGTACCGTTCCAGCCAGAGTGCCATCAGCGAAATGGTGGCGAACAGCCCGAGGGTAAGGCGGGTCTTCTTGGCTCCGACGGAGAGCAGGCCGGCGAATGGCATGAGGAACATGCCGACGAACACCACGCCACCGACCGGGCGCCACGGTCCCCAGAGGCGGGAGAAGATGAAGCCGGTCTCCTCGGGGAGGTTGCCGTACCAGATCACCAGGAATTGGGCCCAGAGGAGGTACATCCAGAAGACGGTGAAGCCGAAGACCATCTTGCCGAGGTCGTGCCGCTGCTTGGGACTGATGTAGTCCTCGATGCCAACGGCTCCCGCGCCGTGCAGCATCATGACCGCCATCAGGGTGTACCCGCCGAGGAAGGACCCCATGAAGTACCACCCACCGAACAGGTTGCTGAACCAGTGCGGCTGGAGTGCCATCATGCCGTCGAAGGCCACGATCGTCAGCACGATCGAGTAGAGCACCGCGTAGAGTGGCGCGAGACGGTAGATGCGTTCGTGGTTCGCCTCCGCATCGTAGCCCTGGAGCATCCGCTCGTACCTGGCAAGCTTCGCGCCGGTGACCTTCGACTTGACGCGCGCCAGATCCGGCAGCAGGTCAGCCCGGACCAGACGGTAGCCAATCCAGTACAGCAGGCCGAGGGCCCCGATCATCCGGACCGTCATCCAGGGGCGTGACAGCCACCGTGCCTTCCCGGCGGAGACCCCGTGCAGGGCTTCCTGCATGTGACCATAGATGTCGTGATACCCGAGCGTCAGGACCAGCACGAGGCCGATCAGCGAGACGGGGATCATCGACGACGAGGCCTGCGAGAAGCGGATCAGCGGTCCGTTCCACTTGGCGTTGGCAATCTTCGAGACAGCCGTGAGCGAGATCGACCCGGCCGTGAGCCCCGTCCAGAAGACCCAGTTGACGTGGAAGGTCTGCCACGCCCGGTGGCTGCCGTCCCCGAGCAGGGCGAGCACGAACAGCGCGAGCCCGGCAATCGCGAGCCCGCCGCCGAGCGGGGTGAACAGCGCGTAGTTCGCGTTGACGCTCTTTTCGGCGAGGCGGTCTTCGATCGCCGCCATGTCGACGTGACTCATGGGTTGCTCCGCGGCTGCAACGATCGGATGTAATCGACGACGGCCCAGCGTTCGTCCTGCCGCACGATCTTGTCCCCGTAGGGTGGCATCAGGCCGCGGCCGTAACGGATCATGCTGTAGATGTAGCCATCACTGAACCCGGCCACGCGGGCCGTGGTGAGCAGTGGCGGATTGACCGCCGGCGCGATCTTGCCGATGACACCGTTGCCGGCGCCACCCTCGCCGTGACACATGGCGCAGTAGGTGGTGAACAGTTCCTCGCCGCGGGCAGCCGGCAGGGCCATCAGGCCGACCGGTCGGGTCGTGGCGTTCGCTGCGGTGGTGTCGAATCCGTAGATCGGCATCGCGGCGTTGGAGAAGTTGGGCGTGCCCCAATCGGGCTCGGCCCCGGTCACGGGGACGATGCCGGCCGGCGTGTTGCGGGGAATATCCAGCCGCTCGTAGGGGTGCACGGCCTGCGAGAGGATCATGTGGTCGAACCAGGGCACCGCATGCATGAAGTCGTCTGGCGACGGGACTTCGTTGTACCAGAAGTTGCAGCCGGTGCTCGCGAGCGCGAGGACAGCCAGGGCAAGCTTACGCATCGCGAGACACCTCCACCGAGCCGTGACGGCTCAACACCGCCTCGACGCCGTCGGCCCGCTCACTGCTGCAGGGGACGAACACGCCGATCCGATCATCGCTGAACGACGGGTGATACGGTCGGCCCTTCAGCGATTTCCGGGCGGAGAGCAGGATGATCGCGGCCACGGACGCGAGCGATCCGAAGAGAATCGTGAGTTCGAAGCCGATGACCACGAAAGCCGGGATCGCCGAGATGGGCTTGCCGCCGACCAGCAGCGGCCAGTCGCGCGCCATCCAGATGGTGAGGCCGAAGCCCGAGGCGCAGCCGAGCACGCCGCCGATCAGGGTGAACCACCGCAGTGGGGAGATCGGGTCACCGATCGCCTCATCAACCTCGTGGTTCGGATGCGCCGTGTAGACCGTCAGGTCGTCGAAGCCCGTGGACTTGAGCTCCCGGATCGCCTCGCAGGCACCATCGACATGGACGAAGTGCCCGAGGACGCCGGGGACCGTGTGGGTTGCCATCTCAGTGTCCTCCGCCGTGGCTGGTCGATCCGCGCCGCGGCATCGGGACCATTTCCTTGATTTCCTGGATTGCCACGATCGGGAAGTTCTTGTAGAAGAGGGTGAACCAGAGTCCGAACCAGCCGAACGAGCCGGCCAGCAGGCACCAGTCGGCCCAGGTCGGGTTGAGCTGGCCCCAGGCATACGGCATGTAATCATTGGCAAGCGAGCTGACCACGATGACGTAGCGCTCGAACCACATCCCCAGGTTGATGAAGATCGAGATCACGAACAGCGAGGTCAGGTTGGTCCGGATCTTCCTGAACCAGAGCAACTGCGACACGAAGGCATTGCAGATGATCATCGTCCAGCCGGCCCACCAGTTCGGCCCGAGCGCGCGACGGAAGAAGGTCGTCTGTTCGAAGGTGCTCCCGCTGTACCAGGCAATGAAATATTCCATCGCGTAGGCATAGAAGAGGATCGAGCCGGTGAGCAGGGTCAGCTTCGCCAGGTTGTCGAAGTGGTAGTCGGTGATCATCCGATCGAGCTTGAGCACCTTGCGGAGCGGGATCATCAGCGTGAGCACCATGCCGATGCCGGAATAGATCGCCCCCGCGACGAAGTACGGCGCGAAGATCGTCCCGTGCCACCCCGGCACGATCGAGACCGCGAAGTCCCAGCTCACGACCGAGTGGACCGAGAGCACCAGCGGGGTGCAGAGCGCGGCCAGGTACAGGTAGGCACGGTTGTAGTGGCGCCACTGGGAGTCGGCACCGGTCCAGCCGAGGGAGAGCGAGCTGTAGACCTTCTTCTTCCAGCCGCTCACGTTGTCACGCACGGCGGCCAGGTCCGGCACGAGCCCGACCATCAGGAAGGTGCTGGACACCGTGAGATAGGTCGAGATCGCGAAGACGTCCCACATCAGCGGCGACTTGAAGTTGGGCCAGAGGTAGCGCTGGTTCGGGTACGGGATCAACCAGTAGAAGAGCCATTCCCGGCCGATGTGCAGGATCGGGAAGAGCGCGGCCGTCATGACCGCGAAGACCGTCATCGCCTCGGTGGCCCGGTAGACCGCCGTCCGCCACGGTGAGCGGAAGAGGAAGAGGATCGCCGAGATCAGCGTCCCGGCGTGGCCGATGCCGACCCAGAAGACGAAGGTCGTGATATAGACCGACCACATGATCGGCGGTGCATAGCCGGCGAGGCCGATGCCCTCCTTGAGCTCCGCCACCACGGTCCCTGCCAGCACCAGGACCAGGAAGGCCATGACCGCGACCAGGATGTAGTAGCCACGGGTCGGGGCATCGGTGATCGTCCGGAGGACGTCCCGCGTCACTTCAGCGTGCGTCTGCGTCGGACGCGAGGGGTCGTGCGCGATGACGGCCATGCTAATGCTCCCCCTCGGTGGCGGCGGTCGCGTGACCGACCGGCTCCACCGCCCGCACCTTCGCCAGGTATGTGACCGCCGGCATCACGTTGGTTTCCTCGAGCATCGTGTATCCTCGTGGGTCGCGCTTCCATCGCACCACGGCCGCCTCAGGGTCGTGCACGTTGCCGAACGCGATCGCGTGGGATGGACAGGCCTGCTGGCAGGCCGTGACCACATCACCGTCGCGCAGGCTGCGGTCCTCGAGCTTCGCCTGATGCTGGGCGCCGCGGATCCGCTGGATGCAGAAGGTGCACTTCTCCATCACGCCTCGCGCCCGCACCGTGACTTCCGGATTGAGCTGCAGGTTGAGGGGCTCGGGCCAGGCCTTCTCGTTGTACTTGAGCCAGTTGTAGTAGCGCACCTTGAACGGGCAGTTGTTGCTGCAATAGCGCGTGCCGACACACCGGTTGTAGACCTGCCCATTCAGGCCATCCGGCGTGTGATACGAGGCGTAGACTGGACAGACCGGCTCGCAGGGTGCGTTGTCGCAGTGCTGGCACATGACGGGCGCGAAGCGGGCCTCGAGCGGCTCGCCATCCTCGCCGCCCTCCCAGTAGCGCTCGATCCGCATCCAGCTCATCTCGCGGCCCTTGAAGATCTGCTCCTCGCCGACCGTGGCGATGTTGTTCTCGGCATAGCATGCGGTCACACATGCCGAGCAGCCGGTGCACCGCGACAGGTCGACCGCCATCCCCCACTTCGGCATCGCCTCCCGCGCGTAGTCCCCGAGCGCCCACTTCTCCTTCTGGGCCTCGTACCAGCCGTCGATGGCCTCGAGCTCACGCTCGGTGTTGACCTCATGGGGAGGATGACCGACCGCCGTCATCGATTCCTTCGGGGTCATCCCCGCGACCGCATGGGCGAGTGGCATCGCCTCGATGATCCCGCGACCAAGCTGGCGGGTCGTCCCTTCGGTCTTGGCAACCTGCCGGTAATCGTGGGTCTTGGTGATCGAGACCTTCGTCGCGACGTATGGCAGGAAACCCTGCCCATCGGCAGCCCCGAGCAGGTCGACGGCGTTGACGCCCCGTCCCTCGGCGTAGCGACCGTAGGCGGTGTGGCCGAGGCCCAGCGGCATCCCAAGGGTGTCGGGGCGGATCCCCGGGTAGACGTAGACCTGGGCGCGGATCATGCCGTGCGGTGAGGCGAGTTCGACGAACTCGCCTTCGCGGACATCGACACGCTGGGCGGTGTCGGGATGGAGTTCGACCCACGACTGCCAGGTGATCTTCGTGACCGGATCGGGATTCTCGAGCAGCCACGGCTTGTTCGCGCCACGGCCATCGTGATACATGCTCGAGGGGTATGGCAGGAAGGTGAACTCACCGTCGCCATCGAAGGTCGGAGCGATCAGGGTCCCGACCGCACTGTTCACGACCGCCGGTGCTGCCGAGGGGGCCGACTCGTAGATCCCGCCGTGCTGCAGGGCGGTGCGCCAGAACTGCTCACCGTTCGAGGCCCCACGGTGCGAGGCCTCGATCGTCCAGGCCTGCTTCAGGTATGTCTCGAAGTTCGGGGCGGTGAAGCTGCCGAGTGGCCCGCCGACCGCTCGCGCGGCGGCCAGCAACACGTCACCCGTGTGCATGCCTGGCTTGACCGGTTCCATCACCGGTTGCATGAGGCCGAGGACACCCGCGCGGGGGAAGCGATCGTCCCAGCGCTCCAGGGCGTGCAGGTTGGGCAGGATGAGGTCACAGGCCGCGGCGGTCTCATCCATCACGTTGGCGGTCGACACCTTGTAGCCCACCTTGAGGAAGGCATCGGCGAAGCCACCAGACTTGGGCAATGCGTAGAGCGGGTTCGCCTCGTGCACGAGCACGACCGCGAGTTCGCCGCGTCCCATCGCCCCGAAAAGCTCCTGCGCACCGGCGTAGCCCGCCGTCGGGGTCGACCCCGTGCCGAAGTGCACCGTCTTCCCGAGATTCCCTGCCGCGGCGTTGGCCAGGTTCACGGCATGACAGAGGTCGATGGCACCACGATGCTGGGCGGCGATCCCGCCGGCGACGGCGAGCGATGGCGCGGCGGTCGCGAAGGCGGTGGCGAGGGCCTCGATCCGCGCCGCGGCGATGCCGGTCTGCTCCGCCGCTGCGGCCACCGTGTACGCCGACAGCTCACTCGCGAGCGCCGAGCCCTGGTGCTCGGCCGCGGCGCGCGCAAGACAGAGCGCAATCCAGCTCTCGGTCCCGGCAGGCACGTCGAACCATTCGTCCGCATTGGCGGCGGTGAGGCTCATGCGCGGGCCGACGTACACGTGCTTGGCCATCGTGCCGTCGTGATACCCGTGCGACGCTGCAAAGCCGCGGGCCTGCTCCAGGGGTGTGGCCCATGTCTCGAGGAAGTCGGCACCGAACGAGACGATCAGGTGGGCCGCACCGAAATCGTAGGTCGGCAAGTCGTTGCGGCCGAAGGTCCGCTGGTTCGCCTGTGATTCGGCCTCGCGGCCGAAGGCCTCCCAGTTCACCACCTTGCCACCGAGGCCGCCGACGACACCCTCGAGCAACGCCGAAAAGGTCGAGGGGCCGTAGCCGTTGATCGCCGCCAGGCGTCCATTGGCCGTGCTCAACTGCGCGGCGAGCCGCGCCGTGGCATCCTCCCACGTGATCTCATCGAATCCGCCGGCCGCGTTTCGCGCCAGCGGGGCGCCGATCCGGTCCGGGTTGTACAACGCCTGCAACCCGGCCTGACCGCGGCTGCAGAGTGTCCCCTGGTTGACCGGATGCTCCGGGTTGCCCTCGAGCTTGATCGCGCGGGCCTCTCGCGTTGTGACGCGGACCCCGCAACCACTGCTGCACTCCGCGCAGGTCGACGCGTACACCGTCGCGATCCCAGGCACTTGCTGCTCGGACTGGACCATGTACGGGACGAGCTTCGCGACCCGGTCGGTCGAGCAACCGGTGAGCGCGGCGGCGCCGGCACTGCTGACCCCAAGGACCTTCAGGAATTGCCGACGGTCAACGCCGGCATCGGCTTCGACTTCGGGAACGGATGGATCGTCAGATCGCATGGTCATGTCAGTAGTGGCAGGCGGTGCAATCCCGAGTCACATTCCGCTCGAGATGGCAGTTGATGCAGAATCCCATATTGTTCACGTTGTTCACCTTGTAAACCTGGGGCATCCGCGCGACGTTGCCGTGGCAGGTGGCACAGGCGTTCGGACCGAGCGCCTTGATGTGGCTCATGTGCGGGAAGCGGACATGCCGAGCGAGGCTGTGGATCCGGACCCATTCGACCGGTGTCCCGGCCGCCCAGGCATCCTTCAACTTCTTGATCTCGGCCTTGTCGGTCGAGTCACGCCCCTGGACCAGGGCATGGCAGCCCATGCAGGTCTGCATGCTGGGAATCCCCGGCTCGGTCGAGACCCCGACACTGTAGTGACAGTACTGGCACTGCAGCTTGAGTTCGCCGGCGTGGATGTCGTGCCGGAAGAAGATCGGTTGGGTCGGGCCCTTCAGGTTGGCCGAGTCGGCCGACGTGAGAGCGGCCGGACCAGAGGTCGGCTGTTGGGCATCGGAGGGCGAGATGCCGACGGCAAGCACCGCTGCCGCTGCCATCGTCGCACCGAGGCCAAGGAGGTACCGCTTGCGCATATCAGCAGATCCAGGATTGTGAACGGATTCACGAACTCGAGGGCCCCACGCGAAGGGGGGGTCAAACTGCGAGACCCCCCCGGTTGGTGAATAAGGTAGTGCGGCGAAGGGGTCCGTTCAACTACGGGGGACGTCGAGCAAGCCCTTTCGCCGGAGAAAATGCCCGATTTCGAGTCCGATGGCACGAAAGAGTCCGACCTCACGGGCATCGAGGGAGGCGCGAAAGATCACTTCCCGGAATCCGCGCATCACCAGATCGGCCTCCCGTTTCTTGAAGAACTCGATGCCGTGGAGCGAGGCCTCCCAGTCCCGGAAGAGTGCCTCCAACTCGACGTGGGGGGCGGCGGGTGCCTCCCGACGTGGGGGCTTGAAGGCGATCTCGTCCCCGCCGCGTGCCAGCCAAGTCTCGTAGCAGTAGATCCCGGTTGCCTGGGCGAGGTTGAGCGAGGTGTAGGCCGGATTCGCACTGATGGTCACCAGCACGTCACAGCGATCAAGTTCCTCGTTGTGCAGGCCGTGGTCCTCCCGGCCGGCCAGGATCCCGACTCGCCCACGGCCCCGTCGTTCGAGCAACTCGGCCGCCGCCGGGCGCGGACGAAGCACCCGGCGCTTGGCACTCCGCTCCCGACCGGTGAGCGCCTGGACATAGGTCAGGTCGGCCAGGGCCTCGTCGATCGAGTCGAAGACTCGCATCGCGGCGATCACGTCGGCGGCGTGATGCGCGACCCCCTCGAGGCGATAGGGATCGAGCGAACATTCGGGTCTCACCAGGCGGATCTCGGTGATGCCGAAGTTCTTCGCCACCCGGATGCAACTGGCCAGGTTCACCAGATCCTGGACCGCGACGAGCACCAGGACCGGCGCGGTCTCTGCGTCCGGGACTTCGTTCACCCGCGCAACTCCACGCCGGCACGCCGTTCGGCCCGGCGCACCGGATCGAGGTAGTCGGCAGTCTCGCCAAGCTCGGCGCGCAGGGCGCGGAACTGTTCCCTGACGAAGCCGAGGACCGGGTCCGCTGTGCCGGCGTCCCGGGCGACCTGATGCGCGATACCGATGTCCTTCTCGAGCAGCGCAAGCCGGAAGAGCGGTGGATAGCTGCCGGTGAGCACGCGGTCCGGGACCAGGACCTCGGTTGCGAACGAGCGACCGCTCGAGGCGTTGAGCACCTCGACGGCATCACGCGGCGCGATCCCGGCCTTGGCGAGTGCCACCAGTCCCTCCGCGGCCGCGAGGATGTTGATGGCGAGGAGGGCGTTGTTGACCGCCTTCATCGCGTGACCTGCCCCCACCGGCCCCATGTGAATCACCTTCGCCGCGAACGGCGCCACGATCGCTCGGGCACGAGTGACATCCTCCATCGTCCCGCCACACATCACCGTCAGTTGCCCGGTACTCGCGAGGGGCGGGCCACCGGAGACGGGGGCGTCAACGAATCCGATCCCCTGCTTGGCGAGTCGCGATGCCAGGCTCCGGGATGTTGCCGGATCTCCCGAGGTGCAATCGATGAGGATGGCCCCGCTCGGCATCGTGGTGAGCAGTCCCTCCGGGCCATCCAGGGTCGCGGCGACGTCGATGCTGGTCGGCAGGCAGGTGATCACGGCATCGACGTCGCGCGCGAGTGCCGCGGGGTGCGCCACCATCCTGGTGCCGGGGTGCGCCGCGACGAACGCCTCGGCACGTGCGGCGGTGCGATTCCACACCGTGAGCGTCGATGCAGCCGCCAGCCGCGCAGCCATGGGTGTCCCGATGGCTCCCAAGCCTGCAAATCCGATCTTCATCCGACATCCCGGTCAAGGTTCGGATAGAATCTAGGGTGTCCCCACCCTGGATGGCCCGTTGTCAGTTCGGATCATGCACCTCGACCTGGATGCCTTCTTCGTCGAGGTCTGTCGTCGAGAGGATCCGGCGCTTCGCGACGTCGAGCTGCTCGTGGTCGGGGGACGCCGCACGTCCCGGGGCGTGGTCCAGTCCGCGAGCTACGGCGCGCGCGCCTTCGGGGTGCGGAGCGGGATGCCGATCGCCGAGGCGGTTCGACGCTGTCCGCGCGCGACCTTCGTGCAGGGTACCTTCGCGAGCTACCGGGCGGCATCCCGTGCGGTGCAAGCCGTGCTCACCCAGCATGCGCCCGTGGTGGTGATGGTGGGCCTGGACGAGGGATATCTCGACTACAGCGGGACCGACCTGCTGCACCCCGTGTCGCTCCTCGGAGCGGCGACAGCGCTCCGGCGTGCCGTGCACGAGGCCACCCAACTCGACTGCTCGATCGGCATCGGGCCCAATCGAACGATCGCGAAGATCGCCTCCGACTACGCCAAGCCACGTGGCATCTGCGAGGTGCGCGCGGGCTGGGAACGGCGCTTCCTGGCGGGGCTGCCGCTCAAGGCCCTGCCCGGGATCGGGCCGAAGACCGCCGAACGCCTCGCGGCACTCGGGCTCACCGACGTGATCCAGGTGCAGGAGACGCCGGAGGAGGAGCTGGTTCGTCTGCTCGGTCGCGACGCCGCGGTGGCACTCGCGCGTCGCGCCTCGGGGGCGGGCGGCACCTCGGTTCGTCCGCGCACGCGGGCCAGATCGGTCTCGCGCGAGACCACCTTCTCGCGGGATCTGTCCGATTCCGAGGCACTCGATCGTGTCCTCGTGCTGCTGACCGCGCGCATCGGCGCGCAGCTGCGCGACGAGCAACTCGTCGCCGGTGCGATCGTCCTCAAGCTGCGCTTCGCGGATTTCCGGACGATCACCCGTCGCCTCACCCTGCCCGAGGCGAGTGCCGATGACCTGATCATCCGCGAGACGGCTCGCGCACTCCTCCAGGCGGCACGCACCGAGCCGCGCGCCCGCGGCGCGCCCATCCGACTGCTCGGGGTCGGCACCGTCAACCTGCTGGAGGCACCGCTGGGCGACCTGTTCTCGGGTGCCGCGCCACCAGGGCGCACCGAGGTCACGTCGGCCCTCGACGCCGTACGCGCAAAGTACGGCTTCGATGCGCTCAGGCCGGGTCGACTGGTGCGGCGCCCACCGCGCGCACGACCGGACGACTAGTTGCCGGCCCGCACCAGCGCCTGGAATCCCTCGAGCAGCCGAGCCGTGACCGGACCCGGCAAGGCCTCGCCGATCAGGCGGCCATCAAGCGACCGGACCGGGACGACCTCGCTGGCGGTCCCGGTCAGGAACGCCTCCTCGGCGGTGTAAACGTCATAGCGATTGAGGAGTTCCTCGCGCACCGGGATCCCGAGTCCCGCCGCGATCTCGAGCACCACGTCGCGGGTCACACCCCGCAGGATCCCGGCGCTGGGGGGGGGCGTCCGCACCACACCCTCGGTGACGACGAAGAGATTCTGGCCGGACCCCTCGGCGACACTGCCGCTCGGGTCGAGCATCAGCACATCGTCGGCGCCGGCCGTGAGGCCCTCCAGCTTCGCCATCACGTGTGGCAGGTAGTTGAGTGACTTGACCCGCGGCGACAGCGCCTCGCGGTGCGGCACCGGCGTGGCAGCGGTCACCAGTCGGACGCCCTCGCGCAGCTTCTCCGGCGGGAAGAGCCGAATGGTCGCGACAATGATGATCACGGTCGGCGAGGGACAGAGCATCGGGTTGAGACCGAGGTCGCCGATGCCACGGGTCACCACCACCCGGAAGTAGGCGTCGCGGAGCTCGGACCGACGGAACGTCTCGGTGCAGGCCGTCGCCAGCTCGTCGAGCGTCATCGGGATCGGAAGCGCGATCGCCTTGGCGCTGTCCTGCAGGCGACGCAGGTGGGCCTCCAGGCGGAAGATCCTGCCGTCGTAGGCCCGGATGCCCTCGAAGACACCGTCGCCGTAGAGCAGGCCATGATCGAAGACGGAGATGGTCGCGCTGTCACGAGCATGGTATTCGCCGTTGATCCACACGGTATCGGGCATTCGGGGCGCCTCGGGTTCATGCCGGAGTTGGTCGAGCCCAAAGCTACCCTGATGGTGCGGCGGGCCGGCACCGATCCTATCTTTGGGGCTCACACGACAGGGGATGCTCATGGCCACAGCCGAAGGACGCACGATCCCGTTCACCGGTCCGGAGGCCATCGACGTGGCCGTCCTCGAGACCTTCGGGTACGAGGGCCCCGATCAGGAGATCGTGACCGAGACCGACGAGTTCTCGGCGGTCTGCCCGTTCAGTGGCCTGCCCGACGTCGCGCGCCTCACGCTGCGCTATGTCCCGCGGAACCGGTGCATCGAGCTCAAGTCGCTCAAGTACTACGTGATGAGCTACCGGAACGTCGGGATCTTCCAGGAGCACGCGACGGCACGGCTCGCCGAGGACCTGCAGCGCGTGCTCGAGGCGCAGACGCTCTCCGTCACGACGCGCTACAACGTGCGCGGCGGATTCCTCACGACCTGCACGGTGACGTTGCCCTGAACGACTTCCTCGCGCTCCAGGCATCGCTGGTCGGGCGCTATGCGCTCGAGCGGGAGCTGGGTCGCGGCGGCATGGGCACCGTCTGGCTGGCACGTGACATCCGACTCGATCGACTCGTCGCGATCAAGGTCCTGCACCCGCAGCTCGCAGCCGACGCCGACGCACGTGCGCGGTTCGTGACCGAGGCACGGCTCGCGGCACGACTCGCCCATCCCAATGTCGTGCCGGTCTTTGCCGTCGACGCCGACCACGATCCCCCGCTCATCGTCATGGCCCTGATCGATGGCGAGTCGGTCGCGGAGCGTCTCGCGACGCGCGGGGCCATGCCGGTCGGTCAGGTCGATCGTCTGCTGCGCGAGATGGGCTGGGCGCTCGGGTATGCGCACGCCGCCGGCGTGATTCATCGCGATATCACCCCCGCCAACATCCTGCTCGAAACCGCAACCGGCCGTGCCCTGCTCGCGGACTTCGGCCTCGCGACGGTGACCGAGCACCTCGATGCCGCGCCGGTCTTCGGCACGCCCGGCTATCTCGCCCCGGAGGTGATCCGGGGTGAGTCGGCTGGTCCGGCCAGCGACATCTACGCGCTCGGCGTGGTCGCCTATACCCTGCTGGCCGGTCGCCCGCCGTTCGTGGCGGAGTCGACCGGCGAACTGCTGGCGCGCCATCTGGTCGCCACTCCCCCACCACTCGCCCCGCTGGCGCCCGGTGCACCCCGCCGATTGGTCGAACTCGTCGAGTCGTGCCTGGCCAAGGACCCGGCCGACCGGCCGGCCGACGCCGACGCCCTGCTCGCACGGCTCGCGCGCGCGCCCGAGTCGATCACCATCGCCCCCCCCCTCGCGACCTGGTTCTCCCGGTGGAGTCGGTTCCGTCCGATCTACGCGATCGCGGCGCCGGTGCTCGGCCTCCAGTCGTGGCTGCTCGTCTGGGGCTACTTCGGGAGTGGCCGGACCTCCTTCCTGGTGGCCGCCCTGCTCAGCACGATCGCCTCCTTCACCGCCATCCCGATCGCCGCACACCTGCTCGCCGAGGCCGCTGCGCTCCGACGCCTGCGCCGTCATGGCTTCGACATCGAGGACATCCGGGCTGCCTGGCCCCACTGGACCGAACACCTCGAACGAGTCCGGGCACGCGATGGCCTGCGGCCGCTCGCCGGTCGCGTGATCTTCGACCTCACCGTCGTCGGGGCCGTCGCCCTCTTCATCACGTTCGCGATCGTGATCCCGTTCCTGCCGTTCTGGGTCGGCGAGGCAGACTCCAGCGGCGTCGCAGGTGCCCTCATGAGCATGGCAAGCACCGTCTACCTCGGTGTCATGACCGGACTCGGTATCGGCTTCATCTCGCCGGGGATCCGGATCGCGCCGGCCGGCAGGATCCGGGGCGCGATGCGGAAGCTGTGGGACACTCGGCTGGCGAGCACCGTCACCTGGCTCGCGGGCCTCGGGCAGCGTGAACGCCTCGCCACGACCGGCACCCTGCACCGCCATACCGAGTTGGTGCTCGGCCTCGCGATCGAGGAAGTCTGGCGCGGGCTGCCCCGGGCGCTCCAACTCGAGATCGGCGAAGATGTCCCCGAGGTCGCCGGGACGCTGCGGCATGGTGCCGAAGAACTGCGTGCGTTGGCCGATCGGATGCGCGAGGTCGAGTCCGGTCTCGGATCGGAGGATCCCGAGCTCGCGGCGCTGGTGGCGGAGCGGGAACGCGTCGAGACACACCAGCGCGACAGCGTGGCCACCCTGGAGCGGATCCGGCTGCAATTGCTGCGTGTCGCCAGCGAGCGGCGCGGCACGGCCGCGCTCACCGGGCACCTCGAGCGGGCACGGGCCCTGGAACATGACATGCTCGTCGAGGTGGCGGCCCATGACGACCTCAGGCGGTTCCTGCGCGGCCACCGGCAGCGGACGCCGCATGCCGTGACGCCCACTCCGGTCTCCGCATGAGCGACCACGCGCTGGCGGAGCTCCAGGACGCGCTGGCCGGAACACTTTCGATCGAGCGCGAACTCGGTCGCGGGGGCATGGGCACCGTCTATCTGGCCCGTGATGTGGCCCTCGACCGACCGTGTGCCCTCAAGGTCCTCCATCAGGATCAGGCGCGGGATCCGGCGCAGCGCGAGCGGTTCGTCCGGGAAGCACGGACCGGCGCTCGGCTCTCGCATCCCCACATCGTGCCGATCTACGACGTTGGTGAGTCTGGCGACCACGTCTGGTTCGTGATGGGTCTGGTCGACGGTGAATCGCTCCGCGATCGGGTGGCCCGGCAAGGAGGCCTGCCTGCCGACGACGTGGAGCGGCTCCTGCGCGAGATCGGGTGGGCACTCGCCAACGCACACGCCCGCGGCATCCTCCACCGTGATGTGACACTCGACAACATCCTGATCGATCGACGCAGTGGCCGCGCGATGCTCGCCGACTTCGGCATCGCCGCAACCCTCGATGGCGGCGATGCAGGTCCGTTGATCGGCACCGCCGCCTACCTGGCCCCCGACCTCATCCGGGGCGATCCACCGTCGCCCCAATCCGACCTCTACGCCCTGGGGATCGTGGGGTGGGCCTCGCTCACCGGCTTCCTGCCTTTCGCGGATGAGGATCCTGCCGCGGTCCTGCTCCGTCACCTGCACGACGACCTCCCGTCGCTCGAACGCGCCGCGGCGGCGACGCCCTCGCGCCTCCGCCGTGCGATCGAGGTGCTGCTGGAACGGGACCCCAGTGCGCGCCCGACGACCGCAGAGGCGTGGCTGGAGCTGCTCGAGGAGCCGGCCCGGTCGGTCCAGCTCGCCGAACCGCTCAGTGCATGGCTGCAGACTCGGGCGGCGGCGGCACCGTACTACGCGCTGGCGATGACCCTGCTGGCGATGGCAACGGGTTTTTCCCTCCAGATCGCGGCCGGAAGTCTCGTGTTCGGACTGATCGGAGCGACCCTCATCGGCGGCGCGGTCGTGCTGACCCTCCCGCTGGTTGTGCAAGCCGGCATCGCCCTCTCAGCCATCCGTCGCGTCGCGCGGAGCGGATTCGGACTCGAAGACCTGCGGATCGCCCTCGATCGACACCTCGCGGCCCGACGCCGGGCCGGCCCGGTGCGCCCGTCGGCGGTCGGACGCGCGATTCGGCACGGTGGCACCGTGGCCGGGCTGGCCGCGGCGCTCGTGCTTGCCCTGGCTGAGGGGGGGGGGGGCTTGCCGTGGTCGATCCGTTTCATGCTCTGGGATGTGGGGTTCCCGGTCCTTCGCTGGGGCCTGATGCTCTTCTGGATCTCGCGCGGGATCGGCTTCCTGGTGCCCGGCCACGCCCTGCCACCGAGCGACCGGCGATCCAGGCTGCGCGAACGGTTCTGGCGCAGTCGAGCCGCCGGCTGGCTGTTCCGCGCGATCCGATTCGGCTTGCCGAGGACGGTGGTCGCCGAGCAGACCCTGCACCGCCCCACCGAACTGATGCTCGACCTCCAGATCGAGGAGCTCTGGCACGCCCTCCCCGAGGAGACCCGCCGCGGGTTCGATGATGTCCCGGTTGTGGCGCGCGGACTCCGCCACCGGATCCGGGAGGTGCGCGCGCTGCTGGAGCGCCTCGACGAAGGGGGTGGCGACCGCGGGGCCGGCGCGCTGGCGATGCGAGAGCGTCTCGAGCACCGACGCACCGAAGCAACGAGCGCCCTGGAGCGCCTCCGGCTGCTCCTCACGCGACTTGGCGGGGTGGCCGCCTCCCCCGGTGAGCTGACCCGCGATCTGCGGGAGGCCCGCGCCGTGGAGGGCGCGATTCTCATGGACCTCGGCGCGCATCATGACATTCACCGCCTGCTTCGCCCCGGTCGGCTGACGCCCAGTCCGGGGTGAGTTCGCCTGCGGGAGGCACTGTGCTCGTGTCCAGCTCTCCCTGGATTCCCAACTCGAGCTGACAGCGGCACCCTTCAAAGGACGCGGTGGTGGAACAATCCCAGCCTCCACCTGGGAACAAGTCTCCATCCGGCTGACCTCCGACCTCCGACCTCCGACTTCCGACTTCCGATTCCTCACCTCTTGCCGAGCCGCACGCGCCGAAGCCGCAGGCTGTTGCTCACCACGCTGACCGAGCTGAACGCCATCGCAGCACTCGCGAGGATCGGACTGAGCAGCAGGCCCGTCGTCGGATAGAGCACGCCGGCCGCAATCGGGATCCCGATCACGTTGTAGCCGAAGGCCCAGAACAGGTTCTGCTTGATGATCGTGAGCGTGTGACGCGCGAGGTGGATCGTGTCCGCTACGGAGCCGAGTTCTCCCCGCATGAGCACCACATCGGCCGCCTCCGCGGCGATATCGGTTCCCGTCCCGATCGCCATCCCCACATCCGCCTGCGCGAGCGCGGGGGCATCGTTGATCCCGTCACCGACCATGCCGACCGACGCCCCGCCGGCCTGCAAGCGACGGACCTCTCCCACCTTCCCCTCCGGTTCGACCCCGGCGACCACTCGGTCGATTCCTGCCTCACGTGCGATCGCCCGCGCCGTCGCCTCGGTGTCGCCGGTCAACATCACGACGTCCAGCCCCATCTGCCGGAGGCGAGCGACGGCTGTCGCTGCCCCCGGCTTGATCGGGTCGGCCACCGCGATCACGGCCACGAGCTCGTGGTCGAGCGCGATGTACATCGCGGTGCGACCGGCGGCCCCGAGCCGTGCAAGGGTTGCCGCGAGCGGCTGGAGCCCGAGGCCAGCCTCCGTCATGAGCCCCGCGTTGCCGACCCGCACCCGGACGCCATCGACCACTCCGGTCACCCCGCGCCCGGTGATGGAATCGAACTCGGTCGGGTGGTGGCGCGGGAGACCGGCTGCGTCGGCATGGGCCAGGATCGCCTCGCCCAGCGGGTGCTCCGACACGGACTCCAGGGAGGCCACCAGCGAACGCACCCGGTCCGGATCGTGGCGGGATCCCTCGACGAGCACCAGGTCGGTGACCACGGGACGGCCTGCGGTGATCGTGCCGGTCTTGTCGAGGATCACGGTGTCGATCCCGGCGGCGCGCTCGAGGGCTCCCCCCCCCTTGACCAGAACACCAGCCTGGGCCCCCTTGCCCGAAGCCACCATCACGGCGGTCGGTACGGCCAGCCCCATGGCACAGGGACAGGCAATGATCAGCACGGTCACCGCGGCCGCGAAGGCCCGCATCCCGGAGGCGGTGGGTGCGAGGAGGTACCAGGCAACGAACGTCACGACGGCGAGCATCAACACCACCGGGACGAAGATCGCACTGATGCGATCGGCAAGGCGCTGGATCGGCGCGCGGGCACCCTGGGCATCGCGCATCAGGCGCACGATCTGTGCGAGCACACTGGCATCACCGAGGGTGGTGGCCTGGAGGCGGAAGGCCCCGGTCCGGTTCACGGTCCCGCCGATCACCCGGTCGCCGGTCGTGCGCTCGACCGGCAGGCTCTCGCCGGTGAGCATCGATTCGTCGACGGCACTGCGGCCGGACACGATCAACCCATCGACCGGCACTCGCTCCCCCGGGCGCACCAGCACGAGATCCCCCGCCACGACCTGCTCGATGGGCAGATCCTGCTCGGCCTCGTCGCGCCACACACGCGCGCGCCGTGGTTGCAGGTCAACCAGCCCTCGGAGGGCTCGCGAGGTCTGGCCCTTGGCGCGCGCCTCGAACGTGTTGCCGACCAGGATGAGCGCGAGGATGAAGAGCACCGCTTCGTAGTAGACGTCCGGTGCCAGCCCACGGCTCAGGAAGACGCCGGGCCAGATGGTCGCCACCAGGGAGTAGCCGAAGGCCGCCCCGGTCCCCACCGCGATCAGGGTGTTCATGTCGGCGGCACGGTGCCGGAAGGCGCGCCAGGCCTGCGTGTAGAACTCACGGCCGGCCCAGGCCATGACCCCGACCGTCATCCCCAGCAGGAGGAGGACGAGCACCGTCGAGTCGATCCGGTAGAGCCACGGCACGGCGGACTCGACGAGGGGGTCGACCACCCGATGGCTCCACTCCATGAACGGGTCCAGGGTGATCCCCCCCCCAGACTGGTCGGCGTGCCGGGCATGCGCGCCCATCACGGGCATCGACACGAGCATGCCGGCGACCGCGACGACCAGACTGGCGGTCGCCTTGCGGCGGAGCGTCCGATAGGCCAGCGCCTGGGCCTGGTCCTGCGCGAGCTGCTCGTCGAGGGCACCCACCTCGGGTCGACGCAGGGCGGCACCGTAGCCGGTCCCTCGGATCACATCGACCAATGCGGGCGGGTCCACTCGGGATCCGTCGAAGGCGACCATGGCCTCGCCGGACATCAGGTTGACCGACGCCTCCTGGACCCCCGGCGTCTTCTGGAGGACTCCCTGAATTCGCGCCGAGCAGGCGGCGCAGGTCATCCCGGTGACCGGAATGGTCACCCTGCCGACCGAGCCGCTGTCGGGTGCCGCAGTCGGTGCCACGGTCGCGTCCTGACGCCCGGCGTGGAAGAAGTACCACCCCAGCCAGGCGATGAGGGCGACGCCACCAGAAACGACCACCAGCTGGTCGATGTGCATGGGAAAACTCCGATTCTCCGTCAGGCCGCAACGTCGCGGCAAGACGCAGTCTATATACCCCCCACCCCTATGTCAATCGTGGTGGTTGTCCCCCGCAACCGGGACGATCCGCACCACATGGTTCGCCCCGTCATCGACCAGGGAGATTTCCGGGGACGCGAGGCGCTGGCCATCGATCGTCACGATGCCACCGTCTCGCCCGACCCGAGCGGGCTGTTCGACCCGGATCTGATATTCGCTCGTGCCGTGGCGATAGGTGATGTCGATCGAGGGCCAGTCCGCTGGCACAATCGGGGCGATCCTGAGTGTGCCACCCTCTCGGTGAAATCCGAGCAGCGTCTCCAGTCCGACCCGGTACATCCAGCTGGCTGACCCGGTGTACCACGTCCATCCCCCGCGGCCCTCGTGGCCGGTTGCCGTGTAGACATCCGCCGCCACGACATACGGTTCGACCTTGTAGCGGGCCACGCCTTCGGGCGTTGCCGTGTGGGTGAGGGGATTGAGCATCTGGAACAACGTCATCGCGCGATCGCCGTCGCCCAGGCGAGCGGTCGCCATCACGGTCCAGAGCGCCGCATGCGTGTACTGGGCGCCGTTCTCCCGCACCCCCGGCAGGTAGCCCTTGATGTACCCGGGATCGAGATCATCGCCGTCGAACGGCGGGGTGAGGAGACGGATGAGGCGGAGTTCCTCGCTCACCAGCTGCTCCTGCACCGCCGCCATGGCGGTGCCTTGCCGATCGGGGTGCCCCGCGCCGGAGAGCACACTCCAGCTCTGGGCGATCGCATCGATCCGGCACGCCGTGCCGGTGGTGGTGCCAAGCGGGGTGCCGTCGTCGAAGTAGGCGCGCCGGTACCAGCCCCCGTCCCATCCCGCCTGCTCGACAGCTTCTCGATAGCGGCGTGCATGGTCCGCGCCCCATGCCATGCTCTCCGCGTTCCCCTGCCGCGTTGCCAGCTCCCCGTAGCGCGTCAGGGTATCGATCAGGAACCAGGCGAGCCACACGCTCTCGCCCTTCCCCCCGATGCCCACTCTCGAGAAGCCGTCGTTCCAGTCGCCCGACCCGATCAGGGGCAGGTCGTGGCGGCCATGCGTGGCGGCGCGCCGGAGTGCCCGCACGCAGTGCTCGTGCACCGTGCCCCGCTGATCGGACACCCGAGGCAGGTCATAGATCTCGTGTTCGTCCGGACGCAGCTCGCGCATCTCGAGGAACGGGACCGCTTCCTCGAGGACGGTGGTGTCGCCGGTCAGGCGGACGTAGTGCTCGACCACGAAGGGCAACCAGACCAGGTCATCGGAAAACCGCGTGCGGACACCTCGTCCGGTGTGCGGATGCCACCAGTGCTGGACATCGCCCTCGACAAACTGCCTCCCCGCCGCACGCAGGATGTGCGCCCGCGCGATCGCCGGCTCCGCGTGGATGAACGCCATGACATCCTGCAACTGATCGCGGAAGCCGTAGGCACCGCTCGACTGGTAAAGACCGGTCCGGGCCCACATCCGGCTCGACAGCGCCTGGTAGAACAGCCAGCGATTGATCAGCGCATCGAACAGCGCGTCGGGGGTCCGGACCTGAATGGTGCCGAGTCGGTCGTCCCACGCCTGGCGGGCGACTTCGAGTGCTGCGGTGGCCGCCGGCACGTCCCGGTATCGCGCAATGAGCGCCAGCGCGGTCGCCCGCCCGCTGGCTGCCCCGAGAAGCACCACCAGTTCCCGGCTGTCACCCGGGGCCAGGTCCACCGTCGACATCAGGGCTGCGCACGGATCGAGGCCGAGGCCGGTGCGGCCGCCGAGTCGGTCACGACGCAGAGCGGCCGGATCGGCGAGGCTGCCGTGGCGCCCGAGGAATTCGCGTCGGTCCGCGGTATGCGACTGGATCGGCGCGCTCATCGCGAGGAAGGCAACGTCCCGGTCGAAGTCCGGCGCGTACGGATTGCGGGCGAGGATCGCACCCGACGCCGAGTGGAAGTCCGTCACGAGGTGATCACGGCTGGTGGCACGGGTCACCCCGAGGGTCCATTCGGCATACGCCGTGACACGGATCCGTCGCGGCTGATCGGATCGGTTCGTGAGGGTGAGTCGTCCGATCTTGACCGCGTCGTCAGCGGGCAGGCCATAGCGGATCAGGCTCCGGATGCCCTCGTGCTCGTGGGCATAGGTCGAGCCGCCCGGTGCGTGCTCGACGTCGTACTCGCCTCCCCCCCCCATCGGTCCGGGCGTGACACTCCAGGCGGGCCCCGCCCCGTCCTCGCTCAGGTAGATCGCGTCGGAGACCTCGTCGCTGACCGGATCGTTTCGCCACGGCGTGAGTCGGAAGAAGTAGGCATTGCCCGCCCACGTGCAGCCCGACCCCCGTTCGGTCATCAGGCAGCCACCGGACGGATTGGCGATCACGTTGGCCCACGGGGCAGGCGGCAGGCGATCGGGGCCGACCGAGAGCCGGTAATCACCGTTGTCGGTCAGTCCGCCGTGGCCATTCCCCGGGCCAGGCTGCGCTCGACTCGGCACGGGCCGGGTCGACACCGGTCGCGCCTGGATCCGGCGCTCGATGTAGTGCGGACGCAGCGGGTCGTGCCGCGCGTCGGCGCGGCGGGTCGGCGTGACCGGAACCACCGCGTCGAGCGAACGCCCGTCGCAGGTGACCTGGAGGCGTGCGATCGCGCGCAGGGTCTGGAGGTCATCGGGTTCGAGGTTGTCCCGTCGCCGGAGGTAGACCCCCCCCGGCACATCGATCGACTGGGCGTCACCCGCGGCATGCATCTCGTGTTCGATGGCGGTGCGCAACGCCTGCAGATAGTCATGCGGTTCGCCCATCAGGATGACGAGATCCACCGTCAGGCCGTGCCGGCGCCAGAAGCGGTGGGCGGCGAAGAGGCTGCGGAGCGTGGCGAGCCCGGCGGTGTCCTCGATCGTGGCGAGCAGGATCGGTTGGTCACCTGACAGGCCGTGACGCCAGAGACGGGACTGGGCGCCACCCGTCGCGTCCGGGATGGCAGTGCTCGTCCCGCCTTCCGGCGGCCCGAACAGCAAGTGTCCGGCAATATCCTGGAAGGCCGCGACCTCGCGCGTCGTGACTTTCCACTCCCGCAGGTCGATCTGGGTCGCCATCCACGACAACTCGAGGGCGCGCTGCGCGGCAACCGGGTCACGGTAGCGATCCGCCAGTTCGAAGGCCGCCTCCCGGGAGGCCGCGACGAGGGTGGTGAATGCCACGGTCGCCGAGGCACCGGGGTCGATCCGGACCCGGACACGCAGCGCCCCGACCGGATCGAGCACCGCCCCGACGGTGCCGGAGAGTGGGCCCTCCGCATCGAGCGCTGCCGGTCGGCGGGTGCTGCGACCTCGCCCAACGAACCGGGCCCGATCCGTCTCGCAACTCACCTCCCCGACCTGCTCGGGACCGGTCGCGACGACATGGACGTACCAGGGTGCCGCCTCGTCCGGGGCGCGCGGGCGGCGGCGGGCAGTGATGGCCGAACACCAGGCGTGCCATTCGGTTTCCACGAACAGGTTGGCGAACGCCGGATGTGCCGCGTCGGCACCGACCGGACCCATCACGATCTCCGCATAGCTGGTCAGCTCGATCTCGCGGGGCTCGGGGCCGTGGTTGGTCACCGTGAGCCGGCGCACCTCGGCGGCATCGGATTGCACCACCACGATCTCGGTTCGCGTCTCGATCGCCCCATCGATCCGGTGCAGCGTCACCGCATCGACAGCGAGATGGGCATGGTACTCGTCGGCCGCCGCGCCCACGGGCTGGAACCCGGCCGACCAGCACCGCCCGGACACCAGGTCCCTCAGATAGCAGAACTGGCCTCGATCATCGGCCGTGGCATCGGGACGCCAGCGCGTGACATCCAGGCCCGCGTGCCGGCTATACCCCCCCCCAGCGTGCGTCACCATGACGGCATACGAGAGGTCCCCCAGCAGGCCGATGCGCGGGATCGCGGTCTCGGCCCCGGTGACCGTCCGGACCACCGCAGGGGATTCCGCCGGTCGTGGCGGTCGGCCGGCGGCCACGGGAGTCGTCAGCACTTGCGCCACGAGGCTGCGCGGCACCTGCTCCTGCAGCAGCAGCTCGGCGGCCCGCGCCGCCGGCACGCGGAGGAATCGATCCGGCCAGCGACTGACACCAAGCACGTTGGCGAAGGCCACCAGGCTCATGCCGACGTGGTGGGCCATCACCGTCTCGACCATGGCGAACGGCCGGTCGGGATCCGGGCGGGAGTAGTCGAGTGCATCCCAGAACCCGTGCGGCCCGAGCGCGGCCCTGTCCTCCAGGGCCTCGAGGTTGGCGAAGGCCGCCTCCGGTGCGACCATCGTGGCCAACGCCGACGCATAGGGGGCAATCACCAGGTCGCGGTCAAGGCCGCGTCGGAATCCCATGCCCGGGACGCCAAAGGCCCGGTACTGATACGTGAGTTGCTGATCACGCAGGTTGTAGGCGCTCTCGCTGATGCCCCAGGGCACGCGCCGCCGGCGGCCGTAGGCCATCTGTCCGGCTACCGCAGCACGATCGCTGTGATCGAGCAGCGACCCCGGGAAGGACGGCATGATCAGGAGCGGCATCAGGTACTCGAACATGCTGCCGCTCCATGAGGCCAGCATCGGTCGTCCATCCGCCCGCACCATGAGGCGCCCGAGCCGGAACCAGGCATCCACCGGCACGTCGGCCTTGGCGATGGCGAGGAAGACCGCCAGCCGTGCCTCGGACGCGAGCAGGTCGTAGGACGAGGCGTCGGCCGTGTGCGAATCGGGATGGTAGCCGATGGTGAAGAGCTGGGTCGCGGGATCATACAGGAAGGCAAAGTCCATGTCGTCGACGAACGCCTCGGCGCGCGCCGCCAACACCTCTGCGCGTCGACCCTCGCCGGTGTCCCCGGCGTCGGGATGCCGCGCATGCTCCCGACATCCCTCGGCAAAGGCCAGCAGGTGGCCTGCCAGGTTGCCGCTGTCCACGGTCGAGATGTAGGGGGGGGCGAGCACCTGGAGGTCCTCGAGGTTGTACCAGTTGTAGAAGTGCCCCCGGAACCGCGCCAGCACGTCGAGCGTCGCGAACGTCTGTTCGAGTCGCGCGAGCATCTCGCCGCGTGTCAGCAGGCCGAGGTCGGCCGCACTCACGGTCGCCAGCAGTTGCAGGCCGATGTTGGTCGGCGAGGTACGCATGGCGATTGCCTGGACCGGCTTCGCCTGCACATTGTCGGGAACCAGCCACCGGGTCTCGGCCGACACGAACTCGGCGTAGAACTGCCAGTGCGCCTCGGCATACCGCCGAGCCGCCTCGCGGTGGCGGTCGCGGAGCGGGCGGGCGGCCCTGGCACGCCCCAGGCGGGTGACCACCACGGGGCCGGACAACCAGAGCAGGGTCAACGGCCAGATCGCGAGCAATTGCGGCCACAGGGCCTGTGCCCCCCCCCCAAACACGGCAGGACTCCGCCAGTCCAGGATCGTCACGCCGCATGCGGCGATCACGACCACGACGAGCGAGGGACCCATCTGGCGCCAGGCTTCCCTCGTCGTGTTCCGGGTCACGCGCTCGACCCGTGCGGCGGCCTGCCATTCCAGCAGGTGCCGTCGCGAGACACCGAGGCGCCACAGGGTGCGCACCACGGCGTCGAGGGAGAGCCAGGCCTGATGCGGCAGCACCACCACCGCGAGCCCGATCTGTTGCGCGGCCCGGATCGCGTCCGCCCGGAGCGCCCCGTAGTACGCGCGCCACGATCGATCGCGTGGCGGCCTCAGGAAGGCGAGGATGATCGGGAAGATGCGTGGGGCCACGATGGCACCCAGACCAAGGAGGGTCCAGCGCAGCGAGGGCCCGGCGAGGACGGACCACCCCGCGATGATCAGTGCGAGCTGGGCCGGTTCGACGATGCTCCGTCGCAGGTTGTCCAGCACCTTCCACCGGGAGACCAGCGGGAGGCGGTTTCGCTCCACCCCGTGGGGTCCGGGGACGCGCGGGCCGAGCCACGGCAGCAACTGCCAGTCACCGCGCATCCACCGGTGCTTCCGGCGAGCATGCGCGAGGTACGTGGTCGGGTAATCGTCATACAGCACGATGTCCGTCGCAAGGCCGGCCCGCGCGTAGTTGCCCTCGATCAAGTCATGCGAGAGCAAGGTGTTCTCCGGGAAACGCCCCCGGGTGGCCAGGCGAAACGCGGCCACATCGATGATGCCCTTGCCGGTGAAGCTGCCCTCCCCGAACAGATCCTGGTACAGGTCGGAAACGGCGGTCGCATAGGGATCCACCCCCGGGAGCCCGGAGTGGATCGCCGCAAACGCCGATCGCCTCGCGCTGACGAGTTGGACGCCGATGCGCGGTTGGATGATGCCGTACCCCGCCACGATGCGACCAACGGCCGGGTCATGCACCGCCTGGTTCAGCGGATGCGCGATCGTCCCCACCAGCGCGCGCGCTTCGCCGAGTGGCATCTGCGTGTCCGCATCGAGGGTGATGACATAGCGCACCTGGTCAAGTCCCGTGTCCCCGCCCGCCACCAGCGTGAACGCCCCGGTGTCGTGCCCAGCGACCAGTTCGAGGAACTCCGCCAGCTTGCCACGCTTTCGCTCCCAGCCCATCCAGACACCCTCGCTCGCGTTCCAGCGTCGCGCGCGATGGAGGAGCCGAAACGGGGCTCGTTCGCCGGAGCCATACCGCAGGTTCAGTTCGGCCACACCGAGCGCCGCCTGCTCGAGCACGGCAGCGTCCTCGGGCAGGTGTTCCTGATCGGCATCGAGGTGATCGCCGAGCAGCGCGAAGACCAGCGCGTCGTCCCGATTCGCCAGGTAGAGAACCTCGAGCTCCGCGAGGGCGGCATGCACGTCGCTCACCTCACCCAGCAGGGTGGGCACGACCACCGCGGTCTGGCAGTCGGCGGGAATCCCGCGTTCGACATAGTCCATCGCGGGCAGGGTGCGCGGCGGCATGGTCAGCGTGATGAGCTGATTGACGACGGTGATCGCGATATCCCACGCTGGCAGGAGCGCGAACACGAGGATGCCACGCCACGCCAGCCGGGTGATCTCGCCCCCTGCCAGCGCCGCCAGCGCACTGAGTGCCAGACCGGTGAGCAGTGCGAGGCCTCCGACCAGGACCATGTTCGGCCGGCGGCGCATGAGGCGTCGGAGCCGGACCGGCCAGGGTGGCCCGGCCCCGACCGCGCGTTCCAGGTCCGGGAGGCCGGCATCGATCAGGTGGTAGCCGACATGCCGGCGACGCACCGCATCGAGGCTGTCGGCATGGACTGCTGCGGCGCGCGCGATCGCCTGCTCCGCCACGGCACGCTCGGAGAGGCCGGAACGTCGTGCCAGGCGTTCGACCACGTGGCGATACCGGTCGCGCGTGGCGAACGTCATCGCGGGATAGTGGCCGGAGGGGTCCTCGGACAGGACCGACTCGACCACGCTCTGGCGCTCCACGAAGGTGCGCCAATCGCGCCGTCCGATGGTCCGCAGGCTCATGATGCTGTTGGCCGTCATCATCTGCGTGTGCGCGACCCGCTCGCTGGCCTGGGTCACCAGCGCGTCGCTGGCGAGTCCCTCGGCCGAGAGCCAGTGTTCCAGGTGTGCCAGGGCCTCGGCCCGGGCTGCCGGGCCGCGCAAGGCGGCGTGGAGACGGGCGAGAAACCCGGCCTCGATGCGTCGCCCGGTGCCCACGATCTCGGTGAGTACGGTGCGGAGTTCCCCCCCCCTCCGCGCGGAGGCGGCCTCGAGCCGATGGGCGGCCTCGTCGGCCGCGGCCAGTTCGTCCAGGCGTGCCAGCGTGCGGAGTGCCATCCGGCGCAGGCTCTCGATCAGGCCGAGGCGGAGCATGGCCGGCATCGCCCACAGTTCCCCGAGCGTGAGCGGGGTGACCTTCTGGAAGGCCTCCACGAAGTGGTCGACGTTCTCGAGGACCACGCGGCCCTCGCTGTGCGAGATCACCGCGATGGCGATCTCGTAGACCCGCGGATAGCCTTGCAGCGGGCCGTGTGCGAGTTCCGGCAGTTCCCGGTAGAACGTGCGGGGCAGCGCGTCCCGCACGTCCTGGATGTGCTCCTGGATCACGTGGAAATTGTCGAGCAGCCAGTCGGCCGAGGGATCCCGGTCGGCATCGGCCGGTGGGTCGGCGGTGAGTCGCGCTTCGGCGTCAGTCAGGATCCGGCGGCTGCTCTCGAGGCGATGGAGCAGGCGCGCGCGCGGATCGAGTCGTTGTGGTGTAATGACGACCTGTTCGGCGGCGATCGTGCGCGCCCGTTCTGCAAGCCGGTCGGCGCCCAACAAGGTGCCGTGAATCGGTCCGGTGAGCAGGTCCTCCGGGCGATCACGCCGCCGCACCATGTGGTCGAGGAGCCAGGATCGCAGCGACCTCACGACAGGATCGCCCGGTCGAACACCGGGGAGGGGTGGGTCCAGATGGCAGTGCGCATCAGCCGGGGAGACGTCGGGGGGCGCGGCGCGCACACGGGACTGACGCGCCTCAACTGACGGCCCGTCCCGGGGGCTCGAGCACCACCGCAGCGGTCATCGTCCCGGTGACATTCAGCGTGGTGCGAAACATGTCCGGGATCGTGTCGACGCCCAGCAGGATGCCGATGCCTTCGACCGGCAACCCCACCGACAGGAGGACCGGCGCCATGATCAGGATCGAGCCGCCGGGAATCCCCGGGACGCTGAAGGTGAGTATCACCGACGTGAGCCCGACCGTCACCAGCTGGGTGGCGTCGAGATCGATCCCATAGAGCCGGGCGATGAACAAGACGCCAGCTGGAAGCGCGACGGCGCCACCGAGCCGATAGAGCGACGCGCTGAAGGGCAGGAAGAACCCGGTGGCCCGTTCGCCGAGTCCGAGCCCGCGCGCCCCGTCGATCAACGCGGGAAGCGCCGCCAGCGAGGATCGCGCCGACACGGCGATACTCTGCCCAGGTCCGAGCGCCTTGGCGAAATCGCGGAGGGCGACCCCGCGGAGCATGGCCAGCGGGTAAAGCAGCAACATCACCAGGATCGAGAGCACCGCCGTCATCACGACATAGATGGCGACGGCGCCGAGGGCCGTCGTCCCGAGGCGGAGCGCCAGCGGTACCGCGAGCGCGAACACCCCGATCGGCGCCAGATTGAGGATTCCGCGCACGAGGACGATCGTCACCGCACCGACCGCCTCGGCCGCATGCTCCAGTCGCCCGCGGTTCACCGCATCAAGGCGTGCCGCCGCCGCGGCGAACATCAGGGTTGCGACGATGATCGGGAGCATGGCACCACTCTCCCCGGCAACGAGCAGGTTGCTGGGCACGAGCGACACGACCCACTCTCGGAATCCCGGCAGCCCCGTGGTCGGCGCGGTGCTTGTGGCGCGAAGTTGCGCCGCCGTTCCGGGATCGATGGCGACGAACGCGAGGATGGCCGGTGCGACGAGCAGTGTGATCGCCGCGACCACCAGCAGACTCGCAACGAAGAAGCCGATCCCGCGCAGCCCCAGACTCCCCAGCCCGGGCCCGCCAGCACTCACGCCGGTGAAGAGCAGCGTCACGACAAGTGGCAGGACGGTGAGTTGGAGGGCTCGCGTCCAGAGGGTGCCGATCGGTTCGATCCATGCCGCCAGCACCTGCCACGATTCGGGGAGCACGCTCGCGAGCGCGATCCCGAACCCGAGGCCGAGGCCGAGGCCCAGCAGCACGCGGGTGGTGAGGGTCATGCCGACTCCGCAGGAGGAAATGTTCCGATAGAGGTAGCGAGGCCGACGCGATCGCGCCATCCTTGGCCATGCCTTGGAGCCTCCATGGGGTGGTCTGGTTGCTGCTCTTCACGGTGGTGGGGTGCGCAGACACAGCCCACCCGCAACCTGCGGCCACAGTCGAGCTGGACACCGTCGCGTGGCGTGAGGAGATGGCGAGCTGGCGCACCCTTCGCACGACCTGGGTCGCGAGCGCCACAGGCCCCTTCGCGGAGGTCGCCCTGTGTCGCATCGATCCGCGGACCGGGCGAATCGCCCTCACCGGGGCCACGGGCACCGGTTGTCGGATTCCGGGCCGATCGGGACCGGAGACCCTCGCCACGGCGCAGGTGCGGGGTGACACCCTGACGCTGACCTCCCCTTCCCGTCTCCTCTGGGTCGGCGAACGTTCGGCTCGGCTGGGACGGGTCCTCGCACTTCGAGACCGACCACAACTCGACGGCGCAGTCGCCTGGATGGGCGCGCTCCGGTTCGGGGCCCGATGGGCCGACGGCACCATCTCGCTCTCCGTTCTCGACACGCTCGCGCCAGCACGCGGAGGCTTCCGTGGACTCACCTGGTGGCCCCTCGACCCGACGCTCCGGCTCCCGGCGATCTTCACCCCGAGCCGATCCCGCTGGGAGCGCGTTCCCACCGTCCGTGGATTCGACCTGCCGCACGAAATCGCCGGGACGCTCGAGGTCGAGCTGGAGGGGATGACGCACCGGCTCACGCTCTTCAGCAAGGGACGCGGGGCCCGAAGCATGCTGGCCGTGATCCGGGATGGGACCAGCGGAGCCGGCAGCTATCCGGCCGGTCGATTCCTCGATGTCCCGCTGGCTGATTCGCTCGGTCGCACCACGCTCGACCTCAATCGCGCACGGAACCCGGACTGTGCGTTCAGCCCGAGCTCACCGTGTCCACTGCCGCCGCGGGAGAACTGGTTTCGCGAGCGCCTCGAGGCGGGCGAGCGTACCTACGGCGAGCCCTGATCCGCCGCGAGTCGCGCCGCGAGGCTGAGTCGGAGCGCGACGTCCTCCCCCGCACCCTCGGCCCATTCCCGTGGCCAATGTCGGAGACCATCCCGGGCACCTACCAGCGCACCGAGCACCGCACCTACCGAGGACGCGACCCCACCCCGCACCACCATCTCGCGGAGGATCTCTTCCCCTCGCGGCCGATGATGCAGCTGCCACAGGAGCCATGGCGCCGCCGCGACCGCCGTGGCGGTCGGTCCGAACGGCGTGGGCGGCGGCGTCCGTGGGTCGCGCGGCACCGACCGCATCGCCTCGTAGAACGCCTCGGGTGCCCCGTTGGTCCTCAGCATGGTCAGGACCTCCCCGATGAAGTCACGCTGGCCCTCGAGGCTCCGGGCGGCGGCCATGACCACGGCGACGGCGGCGAGTCCCGTCACCGGGTCCGGATCCAGCAGGCGCGCTGTGTGAAAGGTTCCCGCTACCATCGATCCTGGGGAGGACGCCGCCAGCGCGGCGGGGAGCGTGGCGGCAAGGATGACGGCGGTCCCGCCCTCGAGTCGCTCGACCGGGGCGTCGAACTGCTGCAAGTGGGCAAGCGCCTCGATCAGCACCGGATCGGCATCCAGCCCGTCGGATCGCCACCACTCGACCCACCGGCGGGACAATCGCTGCAGGTCAACCCCACCACCGAGCAGTTCCTCGAGGAGTGCGTCGGCCAGGGCGGTCCCGGCCGGACGGCGCCCGAGCGGCGGGGCCAGCGGAAGCGGGTCGGCCGCGAGCGCGCGTGCGATGGCGGTCGCATCCGGCTTGTCGGCGGTGCGCGCTGCCAGGGCACTGCCGATGACCGCGCCGGCCAGGAAGCCTGCCCGGCGATCGTCGAGTGAGAGCGTGGTTCCCGGATTCATGGCCCCAAGGGAACGGCTCCGGGGCCCGGTCGCAAGGGGGAGGGGTCCGTGTATCTTGCAAGGCGCATCACGACACGCCCTGTCGACCTCTTGCACTTGCCAAGGACCTCACGTGGCCAGCGATACTGTGACACTCACCGACAACCGCACCGGGAAGCAGTACGAAGTCCCCATCACCGACGACACCATCCGCGCGATCGATCTTCGACAGATCCGGGTCCAGGACGATGATTTCGGGATGATGACCTACGACCCGGCCTTCATGAATACGGCCGCATGCCGGAGCGCCATCACCTTCATCGATGGTGAGAAGGGCATCCTGCGCTATCGAGGCTACCCGATCGACCAGTTGGCCGAACGAAGCAGCTTCCTCGAAGTCGCCTACCTGCTCGGCGAGGGTGAGCTGCCCACCGCGCCGCAACTCGAGACGTGGAGCGAGGACATCCGCTACCACACGTATGTCCACACGAACATCATGAAATTCCTCGAGGGTTTCCGCTACGACGCCCATCCGATGGGGATGCTGCTCGGGGTGGTCGGCGGGCTCTCGACCTTCTATCCCGACGCCAAGGACATCCACGATCCGGGCAATCGGTACATCCAGCGGGTGCGGCTGATGGCCAAGATGCCCACGCTTGCGGCGTTCTGCTTCCGGCACTCGCGCGGCCTGCCGTACGAGTTCCCGCGGAACGACCTCGACTACATCGGCAATTTCGTCAACATGACCTTCAGCATCGGCGGCCAGCACGAGCCGAATCCTGTCCTCCAGCGCGCTCTCGAGATCCTCCTGATCCTCCACGCGGACCACGAGCAGAACTGCTCGACCAGTGCGGTGCGCGCGGTCGGGTCGTCAGGCGTCGATCCGTTCTCGGCGGTCTCGGCCGGCATTGCCGCGCTCTACGGCCCGTTGCACGGTGGGGCGAACGAGGCGGTCCTCAACATGCTCGACGAGATCGAGACCAAGGCACAGATCCCTGCCTTCATCGAACGGGTGAAGCAGGGCGAGGGTCGCCTGATGGGCTTCGGTCACCGCGTCTACAAGTCCTACGATCCCCGTGCCAAGCTCATCAAGCGGACCGCCGACGAGGTCTTCGAACAGACGGGCCTGAATCCGAAGCTCGAGATTGCCCTGGAACTCGAGCGGATCGCACTCGAGGACGACTACTTCGTCTCCCGCAAGCTCTACCCGAATGTCGACTTCTATTCCGGGCTGATCTACCAGGCGATGGGGTATCCACCCGACTTCTTCACCGTGCTCTTCGCCCTCGGGCGCCTGCCGGGCTGGCTCGCCCAGTGGGAGGAGATGATCACGGACAAGGAGCAGAAGATCGCCCGGCCGCGTCAGGTGTATACCGGCCCCGGTGAGCGCGACTTCGTGCCGATGGTGAAGCGGTAATCAGAGATCGGAAGTCGGAAGTCGGGAAGAGCTGAAGGGGCAATCCATGGCGGACGAGTGGGGTGTCATTTCCGACTCCCGACTCCCGACTTCCGAGGTCCGACTGCCGGCGTTGATCGTCTACCCCTCCCCCTCCAGGTATGTGTACCCCTCCAGTCCGGCGACGTAATCGGCGATGAAGCCGTTCGCGTCCTGGCGACTGATGCCCTTGGCGCGCGACACCTTGCGGCGGAACGTGGCCAACAGGTCCGAGGCGTGAAACTGCACGTAGGTCAGCACCTCGGTGACGGTGTCCCCATGCACCAGGTCGGTGACCTCGTATCCCTCGGGGGTCATGCGCACATGCACGGCGTTGGTGTCACCGAACAGGTTGTGCAGGTCCCCCAGGATCTCCTGGTAGGCTCCGGTCAGGAAGATGCCCAGCACATACGGCTCGTCCTCGCGCCACGGATGCAGTTCCAGCGATGGCTTGCCGCCCTGCCCCCCCGTGAAGTGATCGATCACGCCATCCGAATCACATGTGACGTCCTGGATCGTGCCGCGACGTGAGGGCACCTCCCCGAGTCGGTGAATCGGCATGATCGGAAAGAGCTGGTCGATCGCCCAGTTGTCCGGCAGCGACTGGAAGAGCGAGAAATTGCAGAAGTAGCGGTCGACCAGGGTGCTCTCGAGGTGGGCCACGAGCTCGGGGTACGATCCCCCGTTGTCCCCGATCGCGGCGGCCAGCCCGTTGAGGGTCATGAGGTAGAGCTGCTCGGCTTCGGCCCGTTCCCGGAGCGTGAAGATGCCGTTGCCGAAGTACTCCTGCGCGCGCTCCTTCGCAAACACCGCATCGTGAAACGTCTCCTCGATCCGGTCGACCCCGATCGCAGCGAGGTTCTCCTGCATTTCGAGGAGCAGCGGGTTGGCGTCCTCGTCGAGCACCACGCGGTGGGGGGCGTGCAAGGACTCGCAGTCGATCACATTGATCAGCAACATCGCGTGGTGCGCGGTGATGGCGCGGCCCGATTCGCTGATCAGGTCCGGCATCGGGAGCTCCTCGTTCCGGCAGATCCCGCCAATGGTGTAGACCACGTCGTTGGCGTACTCCCGCATGGTGTAGTTCATCGATGCGGGGCCCACGGTGCGCGAACCGTCATAGTCGACCCCGAGCCCCCCGCCGACATCGACGGTCTCGATGTTGAACCCCATCTTCCGCAGCTCGACGTAGTAGCGGCCACACTCCGCGAGGCCCGCCTTCACGTACCGGATATCGGTGATCTGGCTGCCGAGGTGGAAGTGCACCAACTTGAGGATGTCCTGCCGGCCCTCCGCGGTGAGTCGGTCGAGAAGCTGGATCAGTTCCACGGGCGAGAGGCCGAACTTCGACTTTTCGCCCCCACTCTTGGCCCAGCGCCCGGATCCCTCGGTCGAGAGCTTGATCCGGACCCCGACCGTGGGGGTGACCCCCATCTCTTCGGCGACGCGCAGCAGGACATCGAGCTCGTTCACCTGCTCGAGGACGATGACCACGCGATGCCCGAGTTGCTGACCGATGAGCGCGAGACGCATGAACTCCTCGTCCTTGTAGCCGTTGCAGATCAGCGTATGCCCGATCGATTCATTGAGACCGAGGACGGCCATCAACTCGGGCTTGGAGCCGCACTCGAGCCCGACCCCGAACGGTGTGCCGAACTCCACGATCTCCTGGACAACATGTCGCTGCTGGTTGACCTTGATCGGGTAGACGGTGGTGTACTTGCCCTCGTAGCCGAACTCGTCGATCGCACTCCGGAAGCGGCCGGCCAGCTCGGCGATCCGGCTCCGCAGGATGTCACTGAAGCGGACCAGCAACGGCAGGTCGACGCCCTGCTCGCGGAGGTCCATCGCCACCTGGAAGAGGTCGATGCCGCTCGATCGCTCACCATCGGGATGCACGGTCACATGGCCGGCCTCGTTGATCCGGAAGTAGCCCAGCCCCCACCCGCTCATGTTGTAGAGTCGCTCGGCATCCTGAATGGTCCATTCGGAGGCCGAGGCGAGCGGCGGTTGTTGCACGGGGACGGTGCGCGTGGTCATCGAGCGGCTCCATCAGACGGGGAGAAGACAGGCGACAAGTGTAATGTTCACGGGCGGCGAGCAACAGCGCCGGCACGATCACTCGCCACACCGGCCGATCGGGGGAGACGATCCATCAGGCATCGGAATCACGGGGCAAACCGTCCCCACGTGCGGCGGCAGGCGCGGTCAGCGGACCGGTCAGCCGATGAGATGGTCGTTCACCGTCCTGCGCGTGCGCGGGACCGCCGTCAAGATCCACGTGACGCTGCTCGCCTTGCTCGGCTGGTATGCCTGGCAGGGCTGGCGCCTGGCGGGGCCATCGGGGGCGTGGGAGCAGTTCCTCTTCCTGGCCCTCCTGTTCCTTTCGGTCCTCCTCCACGAATTCGGCCATATCCGCGCGGCTGCCCGGTACGGCATTCCGACGCCGGACGTGCTCCTCACCCCGATCGGCGGGATCGCTCGGATCGCCCGGATGCCGGAGTCACCGAAGCAGGAGCTCGTGATCGCGCTGGCTGGGCCCCTCGTCACGCTGGCGATTGCGGCGACACTCAGCGCGGGCATCCTGGCCACAACCGGCGTGGTAGGGCTGCTCCCGAGCTCGGTGACCAACGTCCCGATCTGGACCGCGCTGGCCTGGACCAACGCGGTGCTGCTCGTCTTCAACCTCATCCCGGCATTCCCGATGGACGGGGGCCGCGTCTTGCGGGCGCTGCTGGCCCGTCGCCTCGGCATGGTCCGCGGGACCCGGATTGCGGTCCGGATCGGCCAGGCGCTCGCCGTCGGACTCGCGGTGGTCGGCCTTTCGGGCAACATCATGCTCGTGCTGATCGCCGGCTTTGTCTTCCTCGGCGCGGAAGCCGAGTACGCCGAAGTCCGACGGACCCAGGGCGGGCGCGCGGGGCAGGCCGCCGGCCTGATCGAGACCGACGTGCACCTGCTCGATCCGATGCTCCGGCTGCGGGATGTCGTCGGGACGGTCGCGCATGCGCGCCAGGTGCTCTGGCCGCTGGTCGGGCCCGATGGACGTTTCCTGGGCGCACTCTCCCATCGGGATCTCCTCCAGGGGGTCGCCGCGGATCGACTCGACGACCGTCTGGTCGATCTCCTCCCCCCCCCAGATGCCGGCGACGTCCTGCGGGTCCCGAGCAACGCCGATGCGGCGGCACAGCAACTGATGCGCTCGGGACGTGAGGCGCTGCCGGTGGTCGACGCAACGGGGCGATTCATCGGCGTCCTGACGCGGGAGCGGATGACCGATGCCATGCTCACGGCCGGACTCGACCATGCGGGCACGAGGTGAACGACCACGTGCGCCAGGGCGCGTCGGACCCGCGGATCATGACGGCACGCCCCTCGATGCGAATTGCCATCACCGGCGCGACCGGCATGGTCGGCCGTGCCCTCGCTCCCGTCCTCACCACCGAGGGGCACACGGTGGTTCCGGTCTCCCGGCGACCTGTCGCGCGCGGCATCCAGTGGGATCCCGCCTCGGGTGCGCTGGATGGTGAGGCATGGGAAGGTCTCGATGCCGTCATTCACCTGGCGGGTGAAAGTATCGCGGACGGCCGCTGGTCCGATCGACGCAAGCTGGAACTCCGCGAGAGCCGCGTGGGCCCGACGACTCTCCTGGCCCGCACTCTTGCCGGGTTGCGGCAGCCACCCACGGTGCTCATCTCGGCCTCGGCGGTCGGGATCTACGGCGACCGGGGCGACGAGGTGCTCACCGAGGCCTCCGAGCCAGCCGTGGACTTCCTGGGGCAGCTCGCCGCCGCCTGGGAGTCGGCGGCCGAGCCCGCTGCACGGGCCGGGATCCGGGTGGTCCACCCCCGGTTCGGGGTCATTCTCTCGCCATCGGGCGGCGTGCTGGAGCGGCTCCTGACCCCGTTCCGTCTCGGGCTGGGTGGCCCACTCGGCGAGGGTTGGCAGTACATGAGCTGGATCGCGATCGACGACGTGCTCGCGGGGCTCCGTCACTTGCTCTCGACCGAGTCCCTGCACGGCGCGGTCAATCTCACGGCACCGACGCCCGTCAGGAACGAGGAATTCACCGAGACCCTCGGTCGCGTGCTCCGCCGACCCACTCTGATCCCGGTGCCGGCGTTTGCGCTGCGTGCCCTCTTCGGCGAGATGGCCGACGCGCTGCTCCTGGCGAGTCAGCGCGCCGAGCCAGCGGTGCTCTCGGCCAGCGACTATCGGTTTCGGTATCCGAGGCTGGAGGGTGCACTCAGGCACCTGCTCGGGAGGTAGCGCGCAATCAGGTCGGTCCGGGGCCCGTCGAACCGAGGGTCCCGGCTCCGATACGCGAATCTGCGCCGCTAGTGCCGCACCACCACCAACCACGACGCCACGATCGGCCCTCGTTGCCGGCGTCCGGGCGCGCTGCCCACGGGCGGCGTGGGCGCTGGACCGTATTCGGGCTGGAACAGGTACGCAACATGCCGAACGGGATCGACCGCGATCGTCTTGGCGCCGGGCACCGTCGGGACCGTCGCCACGACGGTGTAGCGGTCCGGGCCGTCCTGATGCACCACCGTCACACTCCCGTCGCCGCCAGCCGGGATATACATCACCCGTTCGACGGGATCCCAGCCCAGGGCGTCCACGCCATCACCGTTGGCGATCGTTGCGACGACCTTGCCTGTCCCGGCGTCCGTGACGATGGACGTCCGGCTGCACCCTGACAGGATTCGGTGGTGGTCAGCATCATAGGCGATGCCGGTCGGGCCGTCGCAGGGCGCGAGCGACCAGGATGCTGTCGCACGCATCGTCGTCGCGTCGATCACCTGAAGCGTGCTGGTGCCCTCGTTGTTGACGAACAGTCGCCCGGATCCATCGCTGGCAGCACCCTCAGGTGCCGTGTCCGCCAGGTCCGCAGTTCCGACGATCCCGCCGCTCTCGGGATCCATGGTCACGACCGTCCCAATCGGGCGACTATGGTTGGTGAGCACGACCCGATCGGACGAAGGATCGTACATGATTCCATCCAGCCCACCGGTCGGGATGGGCACCTTTCGAATCGGCGCCAGCGTTTCGAGATCGAAGATGGTGACCGTGGAGTCACCGGCATTCGTGGTGAACCCGCGGTGCCACCTCGGCACCAGCGCGATACCGTGGACGCGCGGGGTATCCGGGATATCGCCGAGGAGCTTGCCGGTGGTCCCGTCGACGACCATCACATGGGTGCTGCGCGAGATGAAGACTCGGCCGGTTCCCGGCTCCGCGGTCAGGTAGTCGGTTCCCCCTTCACCCCCGATGTCGAACTTCCGGGTGGTGAACGCCTGCGAAGCGCCGGTGTCCGGGATGGCTGCAATGGCCCCCAGAACGAGGGTCGGGACAATCAGGTGAACGCAACGCATTGACGCCTCGCCGGAACCGGGTGGAGAGGAAGCAGTAGCCGTGGCGACGATGATACTGTCGCCAAGCTGTCAATTGGCTGACAGACGGTCCGTCGCCCGCAGTGCCTCACCGACGGCCCACTCCCACGATCGGCCCCCGGTCGACGACCGGGTTCACAGCCCCATGTCGAACCCGATGGTCCACATCACGGTCGGCTGCAGCCCACCACGGACGATCGGCACCAGCATGTCCGCGAGCAGGATCGGCCCGGTAGCCGAGGTCCGGACCTTGACGCCGAACGATCCCAGCACCCGATTGTCCTTGCTGTTCGGGATGTTGGTCGGTTCGACCGTGCGCACGTACGGGACATCGTAGGTCACGGTACCCGGGAGGGTGGTCGCGTTGGCCCCGGGTTGCCACTCCGCCACGAGCTCACCCGCAAGGGTGGCCCAACTCCCGGTCGGCTGATCGAAGCCGAGTGTGGCGAGTACCACGTCGTTGGCACGGGCACTCCCACGGCGGAGATAGCCCAGGTTGAGATGCGGCGAGAAGGTGCCGAATCGGGCCGAGCCCACGAGCATCGCCCGGGCGTTGACCGAACCCGATCCAGCGAAGTTCGCCTCGTCGCCGGTCGGCAGGCGCAGATCGCCGAGGACACTCACGCCATACTGGTCGGTGGCGTAGAGACTCGCCTTGCCCCGGAGGGCGATGTCGCCGATCCCGGTATAGCTCCCGAAGGTGGCCGATCCAGCCGAGAGTTCAGGATGTTCCGAGGTCCCGGAGAAGAAGTGCTGTGTCCCGGGACCGAACGGGATGATCTGCGCCGCCGCCCGCGCCTGCAGCGTGGTGTGGACCACCGGGACGACCACGCTCAGGTCGACCCGGTCGGAGATCCCGTAGGAGGCAAACACACTGGTGACATCGAGCCCGACCTTGAGGTCAAGGTCCACGCGCAGCACATCGTTTTCCAGCACCGGATCACCGAACTGGGGGTTCCCGACGTTCTGGTGCGTGAAGTTCAATGCGATGCGATCGATGGGGGTGCCTCGGAGAGTGCGCAACTCGGCCGTCGCATAGCGTGCGCCGAGCACGATGCGACCGCGCCCGAGTGGTTGCGCACGTTCGGCAAAGATCGGTCCGACCGACTCCGATGTCCGGACCGGGAGTCCGCCCACGAACTTGTAGGTGATGCCACCCGCACTGGCCGTGGTCGGCACGCTGCTGGTGTTCTCGGCAATTGATCCGGTGAGGAACGAGATGATCGCGGCGTTGCTGGTCGCCAGGTCCGGCAGATAGTGGTCACCATGACCATTCGCCGCACTCACCGATCCATCGAGGCAAAGCGGACGACCGCACACGCCGAAGGTGAAGAGTTGCCCGATCTCGTCGCGAAGCGCGAGGCCCTGCGCACCCAGGGGCGACAAGGATCCGGACAGGAGCAGGGAGATGCCGGCAAGGGTGCGTCGCACAGGAACTCCGGGGAGAGGGGAGCGCGAGGGGACCGGGGGAACCTTCAGTTGGTGAGCGAGACCAGGCGCCACCCTGCGGCACCACGTTCGAGTCGGGCGCGCAGGTTCACCCGCTCGGCGGTGGACTTCGTATGGGTGCTCTGGACCGTGTTCGTGCCCGAGATCTGCAGTGTGGCGACCGTACCATCCACCACGACATCGGTCACCTGCCATGCGGTCCGCATCGTCCCGCCGTCACGGTAGAATGCGGTCAGTCCCTCCCGCTGGGCCGCAGGCATCGCCGGAAAGATCCGGATCGCCATCTCGAGGCGACCCGACTCCAAGGCGCGAGCGTACGACCGGATCACCGCCTCGATCTCGGGCCGTGGGTCCGTCACCGCCACGGGTGCCGGTGGTGGCACGGTCGGCGGGGTGGTCGCAGGCGGGGGGGGGACAATCGCGACTGCCGGTGACGGCGCGGTCGGTGTCACGTTCGACCCCGGGGGTGCCCCGGCGCCAGCCGTGTCGACTCGTGCGCGCGGGCTCGCGGCATCGACCGAGGCCACCCGTGGGGAATGCTCCGGCATGGCGGCCGGAGGTTGAGCCACGGGGCGCCCACGACCCGATGCCTCGCTCGGGGGTGGTGGCAGCATGGGCACCGTGGGTGTCGTGCCGGGCGGTGCCGCCGGCACCGGCGCACCGACCGGAGCGTCGCCCGGCAGCGTCATGGCGCTCCCACTGTCGGGGACGCCGGTCGCGGGCGTCCCCCGCCCACGCCCCAAGACCAGGACCACCGCGGCAGTCGCCAGCACGCCGAGCGCAATTCCCCCGACGAGTCGTAGCGTATTCCCTCGAGCGGACTGGGCAACCGGGGTTGCCGTCCCACTCGCCCCCGAACCCGATCGATGGATCAGCGGGACCGGGCTCCGAGGCGTCCGGACCTGGGCGATCATCTGGCGTGTGCTGCCATTGCGGGCCAGCGCCACCATCGTGCTGCGGGTGGGGTCGTCGGGGGCCAGCGGTCGCGCTTCCGCGGCAGTGATCGCGTCCTCGACACAGGGAAACCGTGTGGTCGGATCCTTGGTGAGCATCCGGGTGACGGCCGAGGCCAGCGCCGCCGGGCACTCCGGGCGGGCGGCCAGGATCGAGGGCGGCTCTCGCGTGGTGTGGCTCACCATCAAGGCCGGGACACTCCGCTCGACAAAGGGCGGTACTCCAGTGATCATCTCGTAGGCCACGACCCCGAGTGAATACTGATCCGAGGCACCGGAGATGTCCCCCCCCGCGCACTGCTCGGGGCTCATGTACGTCGGGGTGCCAACCGCGGTACCCGTCACGGTCAATCCGCTCGTCTCAGCGACCTTGGCGATCCCGAAATCGGTGACGACGACCCAGCCCTCCTCGTCGAGCAGGATGTTCGCCGGCTTCACATCGCGATGGATCACCCCATGCCGATGGGCATACCCCAACGCGCCGCCGACCTGGGCAAGGATCGCCTCGACCATGGGAATCGGGAGTTGACCCGCCTCCGCGATGACCGCGTCGAGCGAGGTGCCGTCGACCACCTTCATCACGAAATAGAGCAGACCATCGGTCTCGCGCACCGCGTAGACGGGGATGATATTCGGGTGGCTGAGCGCAGCGGCGGTCCGCGCTTCCTGCCGGAATCGCTCGACCAGCCCCGCGCCGTATACCATGGCTGGCGACATCACCTTGATCGCCACCCGACGATCGAGCGCGAGATCGTGCGCGAGGTAGACGTTGGCCATCCCGCCGGTACCGAGCAACGCAAGAATGTCGTATTCACCCAACGTGGCACGCCTGAGGCGAGCCTCGAGTTCGACACCGGGGTCGGCGCCGAGACCTGTCGGACCAGAGTCTGGTGACGGTGGGTGGGGCATGCGCGTGCTTTCCGTCCGGGGGCAGGAGGCTACGTCAGCCCCGGAAGCCTAGCAGATCGGCATGCGAGGGGCCACCCCCACCGCCTACCGCCGCGACGTGGGGCTCAAGGCCGCCCGCCAGGCCTTCCCGGCCGCCCGCCCCGTCCCGATATCGACGAACTTGCCGGCGACCTGCGCATACACCGCCCCTGCCTCGCCGACCCGCGCCGCCATCCGATCAAGCGCATCCTCGGCACCGTTCGGCCGCACGAAGGAGAGGCGATAACGGACGCCATTGATGCTGCACTTGCAGCCCCCGCCGAAGTAGTACCAGGGGAACACCACCTGGCGTACCTCGCTGAGCGGCGCGCGGAACAACAGGTCACCGTCGTCGTCGACAAACGAGAGCACATCGACCTCGAGTCGCAGCCGACCCGGCAAGGAGCGCGTGAGTCCCCGGAGTTGCCAGGCGTCGGAGCTGATTCGGGTGTCGGTCGGGGCGTCGGCCATCGGGTCCTCGCGAGTGAGCGGTCCGACATGACACGCGTCGAGTCACGCACAGCCAGCTCACGACGGCCGGTGCGTCCATGCTCGCCGGAGCATCGCGGGGCACCGTCCCCCAGTGCATCGCAAGGGGACTCGACCGCTCCGACCTACGGAAGCGTGATCCCGAGTCCGAACTGCAGGACGTTCGGGTTGACGTCGGTACCGACCGAGATGCCGTTGAGGTCGAGTCCGGTTCCTGACGAGGTGAAATAGCTGATGTAGGGCGTCAGCGCCGCCCCGGCACCGATCCGGATGTCGAACCCGGCACCGGCACCGAGCATCAGTCCGTCGCCGACCGCGGTGACAACGTCATTCTCGATCACTGCACGAACACCGCCGGCACTGGCCTTCACGTGGAATCCGCCGGTCGCGCTCGGATAGACGACGAAGACCACGCCAGCGGTGGCGATGCGGCGTTCAAGCCCATCGCTGTTCTTGATCCATCCCGTTCCCTCGACGCCGACCTGGAGCCGGGGCGAGATCGTCCCGCCAACTCGGAGGTACCCCGCGATACCGCGCAGGCGGTCGTCGAGGCCGAGTCCGTTGCAAGCGGGGCATTCGACACCCGCCGATCCCGAACCGGCACCGATCGAGAGGAAGAAGCCGGAGCGATCGGCAGGTGCTTGCGCCGAAAGCGTCATCGCCGGGAGGGTGGTCAGCAGCGTGAGGGCATAGAGACGGATGCGCATGGTCGACCTCGATCTGGGCGTGAGCACGGGAATGGGTGACATCCTGAGAGCGACAGATCCCCCGGCATCACCTCATCGGCTCGAGCACTGCCGCCCGCCGGGATAGATTTCGGCATGCCTGCCGCCCTACCCCGTCCTGCGATCGTCCTCCTGTCTGGTGGCATGGACTCGGCCACCTGCCTCGCCATCGCGAACGCGGCCGGATTTGCGCCGCACGCCCTCTCGTTCCGATACGGCCAGCGGCACGCCATTGAACTCGACGCCGCCGCCCGCGTGGCGGCGTCGATCGGCGCGACGAGTCACCGGATCGTGACGATCGATCTGGCACAGTTCGGTGGCTCGGCGCTGACTGCCGATCTCGTGGTGCCGAAGGATCGCCCGGAGCACGACATCGGCACCGATGTGCCGGTCACCTACGTGCCCGCACGCAACACGATCTTCCTCTCCTTTGCGTTGGCACACGCGGAGGTGCTCGGCGCCCGTGACATCTACATCGGCGTCACGGCCGTGGACTCGTCCGGCTATCCCGATTGTCGCCCGGCATTCATCGCGGCCTTCCAGCAGGCAGCACGGCTCGGTACTCGGCTCTCGGATCTCACGATTCATGCGCCGCTCGCGCATCTCTCGAAGGCCGAGATCATCGCGCAGGGTCAGGCGCTGGGCGTGGACTACAGACTCACGCGGACCTGCTACGACCCGGACAGCCAAGGCCGGGCCTGTGGCCACTGTGATGCCTGCGCGCTGCGACTCGCCGGCTTCGCAGCGCTGGGCCTCACCGACCCCGCGCCCTACGGCTAGCACGAGAGAACGAGAGAACGGACTTTCTCTCCGTCGCTCGTTCTCTCGTTTTCTCGTTCTCTCTTTCTCTCTTTCTCTCTTTCCAGCATATCTTTCCCGCCATGAAGTCCTACGCCGTCAAGTCCTGTTTTTACACCCTCCAGGGCGAAGGAAAGCAGGCCGGTCGTCCGGCGGTGTTCCTGCGCTTCGCCGGCTGCAACCTCTGGACCGGACGTGAGCAGGATCGTGCCACTGCGACATGCCGGTTCTGTGACACCGATTTCGTCGGGACGGATGGCGATGGCGGCGGTACGTTTCGAACGGCCGAGGCGCTGGCCCGGCATGTGGCCGCCCGCTGGCCAGCCGACGTGCATGGCTCACCGTACGTGGTCTGCACGGGGGGGGAACCGACCCTGCAGCTTGATGGAATGCTGATCGCGGCGTTGCACGCAGCCGGGTTCGAGATCGCCCTCGAGACGAACGGCACTCGACCCGTCCCCGACGGCGTCGACTGGATCTGCGTGTCTCCCAAGGCCGGGACGACATTGGTCCAGCGCCGGGGCGACGAACTGAAGCTGGTCTTCCCGCAATCCGACGCGATGCCGCCGGCATTCGAGGCGCTGGATTTCCCGCACCTGCTCTTGCAGCCGATGGACGGACCCGAGCAGGACGCCAACATCCGCGCCGCGGTCGCGTATTGCCTCGCGCACCCGCGGTGGGGGCTATCCCTGCAACTCCACAAGTCGCTCGGCATTCCCTGAGGCGCCCATGCTCGGCTACAGTGATCGCATCGCTCACGCACTGACCTACCTCGCCAAGCACTACCACCCGTTGGCACCGGCCGGCGACGCCCTGCCGTTTCTGGCCCTGCCGTACAATGTGGCGATCATTCTCGCCCGGCACGGCGCGGATGAGACGACGATTGTCGCCGGCCTGCTGCACCACCTGATCGAGGTCACCGACGCCAGTCGGCGAGCGAGGGTGATTGCAGCCATCCGGGATCGGTTCGGCGCGGTGCCCGCCGAGGTGGCGGCCGAGGTCGCCCTCCCGCTTTGCAGTCAGCAGGGTGCCCCGGTTCCTTGGCGGTACCGGTGCCGCGACCTCCTCGGCCAGGTCGCGGTCTGCGACCCGCGCGCCCTCGACATCCGCTGTGCCGCAGAGCTCCATGCATGCGGTGGTGCCATTTCCCTCTTGCGACGCCTCGGTCCGGAGTACCTCGACCTCCATGGCCGTGGTGGCGGACGTGAGGCCGTCGACTGGTACGAGGACCTCCACCTCGCGCTCAGCCGGCGCGAGGACTGGCCGTCGGCCGCGTTGCACCATGAACTCGGGCAGCTCGCGCGGGAACTGCGCCTGCTGGCGGGCGAACGCTGACTATCTTGTGAACATGTCGGCTCCCAGTCCGGACCCCGCCGCGCTCGCCGAGGTCGAGCACGCTCTCGGTGAGCGATTCAGGCTGGTCCAGGTCGTCGCCGCCTCGCGCGAGCGCCTGCTCTTCCAGGCGTGGGACAAGCTGATTCGCCGGAGCGTCTCGCTCCGGGTGAACATCGAATCGGAGCCGATCCTTCGCCCGTGGTTCCTGAAGGAGGCCGAGGCGCTCGGGCGGCTGGACCACCCGGCCATCCGACATCTGTACGAGGCCGGCGTGATCGGGGACGTGGCCTACCGGATCGGCAACTGGATCCTGGGCGAGAGTCTCGAGGAAGCGGTCCAGCGTGGGCCACGACCGATCCCGGCCGTGCATGTCCTCGCCCGCGACCTGCTCACGGCGCTGGAACACGCGCACGCCCACGGGATCATCATCCGGCGCATTGTCCCCCCATCGCTGCTGCTGACGGCAACCGGTCGCGGGACGGTCACGGACCTGCGGTTCTGCAACCACACGCTCCCCGAGATCCCGACGACCGAGCACCCGAGTGGCCTCGAGTACCTGGCACCGGAAATCAGGGGGGGGGAACCGGGCGACCCCGCCAGTGACATCTACACGGTCGCGGCGATCCTCTACTTCGCCATCACCGCGACCCGGCCCCCCCTCGATACCCGGGACCTGCTGGCCCCGTCGCGGATCCGCCCGGTGGTCCCCGCCGCCCTCGAGCGCGTGATCACGCGGGCCCTCAAGCCCGATCCGGAGGACCGCTACCTGACCGCAGCCGAGATGCTCGAGGAGTTCACCAGCGACGCGGGAGAGTACGAATCCCCGCAAGTGACGCTCCCCACTCTCTCGCTGCAGCAGTCGGACGGCAAGCACTGGGAGGCCCGCCTGCGGCGCGCGCTGGGAGATGACTACGAACTGCTTGCCCCGCTCGGGCAGGGCGGATTCGGGCGCGTCTATCGCGTCCGCGACCTGCATCTCGAGCGCGAGGTGGCCCTCAAGATCCTGCACCCGCATCTCACCGCCGATGCCGGCGTCGTGGAGCGGTTCCGTCGCGAGGCCCAGCTCGCGGCTCGCCTGAACCACAGCAACATCGTCAACATCTATGACATCGCGGGTCGGTCGGGATTGCTCTGGTACACGATGGAGATCGTCGATGGCCCGAACATCGCCCAACTCGTCGACCGCGAGGGGCCACTCTCGGTCGATGCCGTGCTCCGGATCCTGCGCGAGGCCCTCTCGGCCCTCGGGCACGCGCATGCGCTCGGGCTCGTGCACCGCGACATCAAGCCGGAGAACATGCTGCTCGAGCCGGATGGTTCGCTGCGAATCACCGACTTCGGCCTCGCGCTCGCGCTTCGGGGCGAGGGACGCTTCGGGGGCGCGACCTCCCAGAGCGGCACACCGCAGTTCGCCTCACCCGAACAGCTGCTCGGCGAGCAGGTCGACCAGCGAACGGATCTCTATTCGCTCGCGGCGGTCGCGTGCTATGCGCTGCTTGGCCGGGCACCGTTTCCCGGTGCGACCCCCGAGCAGGTCCTGGCCAAGCAGACCACCGATGTGGTGCCCGATCTCGCCGAGGAACGTCCCGATGTCAGCGAGGCGCTCTCGACCGTGCTGGCACGCGCGCTGCGCAACGATGTCAACGCACGGTACGCCTCCGCAGGGGAGTTCCGGAGCGCCATCGAGGAAGCGGTGCAGAAGGGATTGCGCCGACCAGGCGGCGAGTTGGCTCGACTCGCCGCGAAATTGCTCGGCGCCTGAGTTCGCGGGTCGCCGGGCGGGTCCACGCGCGCGACGATGCGGACGCATCGCCGAGTGGATCACGCAGCGTGGGAGGTCGTGACGGGTTACTTGTGGCGGTAGACGACGCGACCGCGCGTGAGATCATACGGCGAGAGGACCACGCTCACGCGATCACCCTCGAGCACCCGGATCTTGAACTTGGACATCTTCCCGGCGGCATAGGCCAGGATCGTGTGCCCGTTCTCGAGCAACACACGATAATTGCGGTCGGGCAGGACTTCCTGCACGACGCCTTCCATCTCGATGCCTTCTTCCTTCGCCATCCACGCTCCATCGTCGGGTCATGCCGGGGGCCGATTCGGCCGCCCGGTCGGAGGGCAATCTGGGCCGCCCATGCAGTCGGCGCAATGCACCCCCCTCAGGTGAGGCTCTGGAGTTCCCCCCGAAGCGCCTCCATCTCCTCCTCGACCATCGCCACCAGGTCACCGAGCATGTCGGCCTCGAATGAGAGCTCGACCCCGGCGGCCTGATAGAGCTCCGGGAGCGGTCTGGTCGCGCCAAGGGCGAGAAACCGACGGTAGGATGCCACCGCCTGGACCGGATCCTGACGGGTGTTCCGCCAGACCTGGAGGGCCCCGATCTGGGCGATCGCGTACTCGATGTAGTAGAAGGGATAGAGGAAGATGTGGAGCTGACGATACCACCGGGCCACGCGCTCCCGGGTGAGTCCGTCCCAATCAATCCCCTGCTCGAATCGCTGGCGGATCCGGAGCCACGCCTCGTCGCGCGAGACCGCATCACGACCGGCCGGGTCAGTATAGATCCAGGACTGGAAGGCATCCACCGAGGCGATGTGGGCCAGCGCCACCAGCAGGTCCTCGAGATGCTCCAGTTGGGCCGAGACCGCGTCCGCCTCGGCGTAGTAGCCGGTGGGCCGCACCAGGAACGGGCTGGCCAGCAGTTCCATCGACATCGACGCGAGTTCCGCCGATTCGGCGCCGGGATGCCGCTGCCAGATCAGCGGCCTGGCGTGCGACGCAAAGGCATGGAAGCAGTGTCCAGCCTCGTGCAGCAGCGTCATGACATCCTCGGGGATGCCCGCCGCATTCATGAAGACGAATGGTCGCCCGCGAGCGTGGAGGGTATCGCAATACCCGCCGGGCGCCTTGCCAGGCCGTGACTCCAGGTCGAGCAGCCCCTCGGTCATCATCAACCGGAATTGCGCGCCGAGTGCCGGGTCGATCTCGGTGAAGATCCGAGCCGCTTGCCCCTTCAGTTCTGCGACATCACGGTACGGCTTCGGCGCGTCGACACGCCATGGGTCCACGGCCGTGTCCCACGGACGGAGCACGGGCAAGTCCAGCCGTTCGCGGCGGTGGGCCAGGACACGCTCGACCGCTGGCACCACCTTCGCCTCGATGGCCGCATGCAGGCGCTCGGTGTCAGCCGGGGTGTACTCGAATCGCCCCTTCGCGACGAAGATGTAGTCCCGGTAATCGGCGAATCCGGCATTCCTGGCCATCCGCTGCCGAAGATCGACCATCCGGTCGAACACGCCAGCCAGCTCCTCGCGCGCTGCAACGTATGGCGCCACGCCAGCTCGCCATGCCGCCTCACGTGTCTCACGATCGCTGGACTTGAGGAAAGGCGAGAGCCTCGGCAGCGGGACACGCGCCCCCTGCCATTCCGCCGTCATCCCACCGGTCACCTGCTGGTACCTGGCCGCGAGGCCCTCCGCCTCGGCGACGAGGGGGACATTCTCCTCGCGGAAGAGCTCGATCGCGGTGCGGAAGCGCCGCAAGACGGTCGTCAGATCGGGATCGTCGGTCCCGATGGCGACGAAGCGTTTGGCGAGCGCGACTTCCTTCTCCTCGAGCTTCGGGAGGATCTCGGTGGAGAACCGGAGATGCGCCTGCTCCTTCACGGCATCACCGGTATCGGAGGTGTACGCGATCATTGCGAGCGAGGCGGCCTCGGTGACGAGTTCATCGAGGCGGGACCACGCCGCGAGCCAATCAGACCGAGTCGCCTCGGTCAGTTCCGCCTGGGCGAGATCCTCGTACCAGGCCGCGATGTCGTCCCAGGTGGCGGAAGCAAGTCCGGCACTGTCGGGGGGTAGGGGTCTCCTGAACATCTGAAGATGATAACGGGAGTCAGGGGTCATGGCAGCGTGGCGACCGGTCGGCTGGCGCGGATATACCGGAAGGCGACCAGGCCCACCCCGGAGACCACGAGCCCTCCCAGCAGAAACGGTGCATCCACGCCGAGGCGCTGAAAGGCGATGGTCCCCACGATCGGAGCGACGACCCGGGAGATCCCGGCAAAGGTCTGCGCCACCCCCATCGTGGTGCCGAGCTCCCCCGGCACGGCTGCCTTCGAGAGCAGCGAGGTCGTGGCCGGGAAGAGCAGAGCCGTGCCGATCGGGATCAACGGGATGATGCCGGCGAGGACCCAGAGATTGGGTGCCACAGGATAGAGCAGCAGTCCCGCCGCCAGCACGACCGTCCCCAGCCGCATTGCGCCCACCTCGCCCAGTCGGTCGATGACCGGCCCGAGTAGCAACGAGCGCATGACGAGCGACAACAGGCCGGTGTAGACGAAGAAGTAGCCGATCGTGGCCTCGGTGACCGCGAAGCGCGCCTCGAGCCAGAGCGCCAGGACGCTGGTCACCAGCGAGAAGGCCAGCATCCCGACGCCATAGATCAGCACGAGGCGTGGGGCCGCTCCCTTCGGGGTACGCACCACCTCCCAGGCCGCATGCCAGACGGGGCGTCGAGGGGGTGGCACGACATCGGCCCGCCGGGACTCCGGCAGCCACCGCCACGCGGCGATCACATTGCAGAGGCACAGCGCGCTCGCGATCAGCCCGGGAGCGGAGCGACCGAGGGCCGTCGCGGCCGACCCGATGGCGGGTCCCACCATCACCCCCGCTGCCGTGGCCGCCGACAGCCACCCGAGGGCGCGGGCCCGATCATCGGGCCCGACCGTGTCGCTGATGTACGCATGCGTGACACCGGTTGTCCCCCCCCCCGCACCCTGGATGAGTCGGGACACGAACAGGAGCCAGAGGGCGTCGGCCAGTCCGAAGACCAGGAACGCGAGCGACGAGGCGAAGAGCGAGATCAGCAGCACGGGGCGCCGCCCGATCCGGTCCGAGAGGCGCCCCCAGAGCGGGGCCGCCACGAGCTGTGCGATCGAGAACGACGCGATCAGCCAGCCGATCGCCTCCGGGGTCGCATGGAAGTCGAGGGCATAGAATGGCAGGATCGGCAGGATCAGGAAGAAGCCGAGCATGTCGATGAACGAGACCGCGATGAGCACGCTCAACTGACGGAACTGATCCCGTTTCGAGGGCGAGACCTGTTCGCTCATGTGGCCTGACCCCGACCGCGCTCAGCCAGGAGGAACGCCCCGGCACTGATCAGTGCGAGGACCACCCCGTAGGCCGCGGCCACTCCGATCTCGCCCTGCCGGATCGCCCCGAGGATCTCGAGCGAAACGGGGCGAGTATCGTAGGTGTAGAGGATGACCGAGGTCATGAAGTCACCCAGGCCCGTGACGAATGCCAGGGCCGTCGCACCGGCGAGGACGGGGCCCAGCAGGGGCAGGGTGATCGTCCGGAACACTCGCCATGGCCTGGCGCCGAGCGAGGCGGCGGCCTCGTCGAGAGCTGGGTCGAGCCCTCGGATCGCGCTCACCACCGCTCGCCCCACAATGGGCAACGCTCGCACCAGATAGGCGAGTGGCAACAGCCAGAGGGTGCCGATCAGGATGATCCGGCCGGTGAGCGGCTGGTGCCGCGCGAACATCGTCGCGAGGGCGATCGCATACACCGTCCCTGGCACCGCCCACGGCAACGCCAGGAACGCCTCGAGCCACCGTGACAACCGTCGCTGCGGGTCCCGCGCGGCCAGCGCCACGAGCAAGGCTAGGAAGGCGGCGGCGGTAGCCGCGAGTGTCGCCATCCAGAGCGAGGTGGCGAACGGCTGCCAACGCGACGGTTCGGCCACCAGGGCAGCGTAGTTGGTGAAGGTCCATGCCGTGGGCAAGGCGCTCGAGGTCCACGCACCGACCGGAACGAACGAGACCATCAGGAGCGCCAGGTGAGGCAGGAGCAGCCACCCGGTCGCGACCAGCGCGACACTCATCGCCGGCAGCGTCAATGCACTCCGGCGGCGGCTCGGCGCCGGGGCGAGTCCCTTCCCCGCGCCACGGACGCCCGGTCCGCCGAGCCGAGATGCCAGCAGCACCGCCACGAGCGCCAACGCCACGAGCGCGAGCGTCTCCACCATCGCGATCGCGATGTCACCGTTCAGCCGCGTGCTCACCAATTGGGTCGGGAGGACCCGGAATCCCCCACCAAAGACATAGGGCGCCGAGAAGGAAGCGAGTGACGAGAGCGCCACGAGGAGCGCACCGTTCCCGATCGCCGGGCGCAGCAGTGGCAGCACCACGGTGCGGATGGCGCGCCATCGGGAGGCACCCAGCGCCGTGGCGGCTTCGAGCAATGCGGGATCGAACGACGCCAGCGCACCACGCACGAGCAGGTACGGGTAGACGTACATCGTCGTGGCATGGATCAGGAGGATCGCACCGGCGCCCTCGAAGCGCCATGGCGCCTCGGTGGCACCGGTGAGTGCCATCACTCCGCGTGCGATCACCCCGCTCTCCCCATAGAGGAAGAGGAACGCCACCACACCGACGAGGGGGGGGAGTACCGCGGGCAATGCAAGCAGTGCACCCAGGAGTCCACGTCCGGGGAAATGCACCAGGCGCGTCAGCAGGGCGAGCGCGGTCCCGAGCGTGCCCGCCAGGAGGACACTCGCCAGCGCGATCCAGAGCGAGTTCCAGGCCGCTCGCCACTCGTTCGGTTCCCGGACGAACGCGCGCACCGCCTCGAGCGTCCAGCCCTCCGTCCCGCGGAAGGCGTCGATCGCCACGAGCAGGAGTGGCTCGAGCACCAACCAGCCCAGGATGAGCAGGAGCACCGCGGCGCCGTAGCCGCGCCAACTGCGGCTCATGCGGGCGTGCCGAAGGCATGGGCCCCGACACCGCTCGGCGACAGGTGCACCGTGGTGCCCACCACCGCACTCATCGGATCCGCCAGCACTTCGACCCGGACGTTCTCGCACGCGACCACGAGCAGGTCATGGGCACCGACGAACCGACGGTGCTCGACCGTTCCCACGATCGGGCCGGCCGGGTCGATCACGAGCGCTTCCGGGCGGAGCAGCACGTCGACCCTGGCGCCGACCTCGAGCCCGCGGCCGGTGGCCTGCAGGGTGGTCCCGAGCGCGCGTACCACGGTCGCACGGTCGGTGATCGAGTCCACGATTCCGGGCACGTGCGTCACCCGGCCGATGAAGTCGGCGACGGCGGCCGTGGCCGGATCACCATAGAGGGCCTCGGGGGTACCGACCTGTTCGAGCATGCCATCCAGGAGCAACGCCACCCGATCGGCGAGTTCAAACGCCTCCTCCTGCTCATGAGTGACCAGCACGGTCGTGATGCCGATCCGCCGGATCAGGTCGCGCAATTCACGCCGTGTCCGCTCCCTGAGCGTCGGGTCGAGGTTGCTGAGCGGCTCATCCAGCAGGAGGACCGTCGGTTCCGGTGCCAGCGCCCGCGCCAGCGCCACCCGCTGTTGCTGGCCGCCTGACAGCGCCGTGACTGCCCGCGACTCGTATCCCTGGAGATCGACGAGGGCCAGCGTCTCGGTGACGCGCGCGGCCCGTGCCGCCGCATCCATCCGGCGACCCGCGAGGCCATACGCCACATTCTCGCCGACGGTGAGATGCGGGAAGAGTGCATAGTGCTGGAACACCATGCCGCAGCGCCGGTCGACCGCGCTCACCCCGGTGACATCGCGTCCCGAGAGCAGGATCCGTCCCGCGTCCGCTGTCTCGAACCCCGCGATCAACCGGAGCATCGTCGTCTTGCCACTTCCACTCGGTCCGAGCAGCGCCAGCACTTCGCCTTCGGCGACGGTGAGCGAGATCTCGCGCACCACCACCGTCTCGTCGAACCGCTTGGCAATCCGATCCACCACGACCGTGTCCATCAGGTGCCCTTTCCCGTGCCGCGCACGCGCTGGTCCCAGTAGCGCATCCACGCCGTGCCATTGGTGGCAAGCAGGTGCCAGTCCATCGGTGCCGTCACCATGCGTTGCTCGACATCCCGAACCCAGGCCGGGACGGCATCGAGCGGCAAGTCGTGCCGTGCCGGCAAGCGCCAGTGATGTTCGGCGGTATAGATCTGCATCGACGGACTGCCGATGAATTCGAGGAACGCCTCGGCCGCCTGCCGATGCTTGGTGCCCCGCACCACCCCGATGGCATCGTCGATCACCACGGTCCCGCTGGTCGGGAAGGTGTAGTCGAACGGCATCCCCCGTGACTGGGCGATGAGGATGTCGGGCAGATCCCAGAGCGTGATGCGCCCCTCACCCCGGGCGAGTTTCTGGTCCAGGATGGCGGGGTTGAGGGCGTAGGTGCGGGTCTGGCCGTCCAACCGACGGAGCCAGGCCATCCCGGCTGCGGTATCGCCCGTCGCGCGCAGACTCCGCACGAGGATCAGGCCCCAGATCGCCCGCATCGTCCCGCTGGCCACCGGGTCGCGGATCAGGACCTGATCGCGCCAGCGGGGATCGAGGACATCGTCCCAGTCAGCGGGTGCCTCGGCCCGCGTCACCAGGTCGCGATTGAAGGCGATCACCGCCGGCGTGCGATAGAGCGGCCAGTATCGCCCCTCCGGGTCGATGCCCGCACTATCGACCTCCCCCCCCCAACTTGGCGATGACGGTTCGAGCACGCCGGCTGCCACCCCGCGCGCGAAGATCGTCGTCGGGCCACCGAACCAGAGGTCGGCGACCGGGTTCGGATTCTCGAAGCGCAGTCGGTCGAGGATCTCCTGACTCCCCATGTCGAGCCAGCGCAGGTCGATCGTCGGATGCGCCGCCTCGAAACGCGCCTCGACCGCTGCCAGGAGCGGGCGATCGTGCGGCGAGTACAGCGTGAGCGGTTCACGCCCATCGCCACACGACTGCATTCCGAGCAGCACGACCAGGGAGCCCACGAGCCCGCGCCCGACCGAGCGCGTCACGGCGCGCCGATCGCCAGCAGGTTGGCGAACAACCGCCACGCGCCCGGCACCGCAGCCGGCAGTTGGCGGAAGAAGGCGAGACCGGCGTACACCACCCGCCCCCTGCCGTAGGTGGCCACGAGCACTCCCCCGCGGATCGGCGCCTCACCCGGGTCCGTCATCTCGAGCATCGGGGTCCAGGCCGAGTCCCAGGTGGCGGCGAAGTAGAGTCCCCGCTCCTGCACCCAGCCCTCCCAATCGGTCGCGGTCATCGGATTCGGCCCCGCGGCCAGTGCCTCGGAGCCGGGGAGCCAGCGGACCGGCGAATGCTCATCGGTGATCCGGTCGTGCGGGCGCCCGATCGTGATCGGGTACGGCGCGAACCCGCCAGCCACGTACTGATACTGCTGGTATTGCACGAGGAGCGTCCCCCCCCCTCTGGCGAACGCCAGCAAGCGCGGATTCGCGCGACCCACGGCGGGGTCGACCTCGTAGGCCCGTGGTCCGATCACCAGGACATCGAGGGAATCCAGCGCCGGCCCCTCGAGCTCCGCCGGGGCGAGCAGGCGGAACGGGACGCCGGCCGCCGACAATGCCTCGGGAATGGCGTCCGCAGCCCCACGCACGTATCCGATCCGGCGATCGCCGGCGAACCGTACCGGGGCGATCGTCGCGGTCGCCTCGGCGACGCGGAACAGCAGGTGCGGCTGGATATGCGGATAGTCGATTCGCCGTCCACCCACCCGGAGCGTGTCGCCACCATGGATCGCTTCGGCAAGGAAACTCACCTCGCCACTGGTGACCGACGCCGGACGGGTCACCTTGAACTCGACCTCCTGGTGTTCGTCCTCGCGGTCGAAGCGGAGCGGCACAGCGGGCGGAGCCACCCAGCCGTCCGGAACAGTGAGCCGAACGACCACGTCGGACGAGTCGCGGGCGAGATGCTCCACCTGCACCCGGATGGTACGGGACGGGAGCGAGGTTCGCCAGAGCAATTCACCGGGTACTACCCGCATCAGGATGCGCGGGACGATCGTGACCGGGCGCCGCAGTTCACCAGACCCCTGATCCAACGAGCGTGCCGTCACCTCGCGCGTGACCGAAGCCACCAGCCCCCCGGCGCCACGCACCGCGAAACTGGCGGTGAGCGGGACGTTGAACGGCTCACCCCAGTCCCGTGGGTCTCCCGTGAACCGGTACTGGCCTCGCTCGACTGGCTGGACCAGGAAGTAGGGTTGGCCGATCCGGGCCTGGCGCTGCACCCGCAGCGTCGAGGTACACCGGTACACCGCACCGGGGGCCACGGCGACCTGACGGCCCGGGCACGTGCCTGTCCCCGTGACCTCGAATCCCGTGATGGCTTCCCAGCCGAAGGTCGACCGCACCGTATCCTTGCCCGTGTTCCACGCCAGCATGGTCACGGTGACGATCTGGCCCGGCACGACCTCGTCGTCATCCGCGTAGGCATCCAGCACGAGACCGGCATCGCCGAGTGCGACTTCTCCCCGCCGATCCTGCCCGGCGTATGGCCTGGCCGCGATCCCCGCGAAGAGGCTGGTGTCGGCCGCGAGATCCAGGCCGTTCGAGACGGCTTCGAGCACGATCCGGCGGCTGCTCGGCCCCGGGTCCTGGAGCTGGCCCATGTCCTGCGATCGATGCTGGGAACGGGAGCGTGCCGCGATCTGGTGATACGACTGCCCCACCGGACGATCAAGGGCACCGCCGTCGAACGACTGTCCTGGGCCCTCCGCGCGGTAATCGCGATAGAACTTGAGTGGTCGCCACGGTGCCAATCCTTCCTCGCGACCAAGGTCGGGGAAGCGCGTGGGGTCCTGGGCCGCGTCGAATGCCTCGCGCGCCACGATCCCCGACGCCTGATGGTGTCCATGGCCATCCAGCGGCGTCCCGGTCCAGACCGAGACGATCACGTCGGGCTTGAAGCGCCGGATGATCCTGACGACGTCCTTGACGAGGGAGTCTCGAGGCCAGAACTGGAACGCCTCGGTGGCGGTCTTGGAGAATCCGAAGTCGTAGGCTCGGGTGAAGTACTGGTGCGCACCGTCGATCCGTCGCGCCGCGAGCAGCTCCTCGGTCCGGACCACACCCAGCGCGGCACCAAGTTCGCCGCCGATCAGGTTCTGGCCGCCTTCGCCCCGCGTCAGCGAGAGATAGGCCGTCTCGATCCCGCGGCCGCGGGAAAGGATGGTGATGAGCTCGGTGTCTTCATCATCGGGATGGGCCCCGATCACCAGGACGCGGCGGCCATCGGTGAGATAGCGCCGGGACTGGTCGAGCGCGGCCGTCCCGCCCGTGCCCGGTCCCACGAACTGGGCCTGCACGAGGACCGGGGCCAGGCAAAGGGCTAGCAGAACGCCCGCGGTAGCCCTGAGGATCCGCGGCGACAGGTGAGTCGGTGTGGTCATGGTGCGTCCGGTGGAGAGTCGGAGGAGGAACGCTTCCCGTCGTGTTCGTGTTCCCGGCCGACCACGAAGGCCAGCACGAAGCTGATCAATGCGGCGAGGAGCAGTGTCTGCGCGGCCCCGCCACCGCCGGTCCCGTTCAGCAACATGATGAACGCGACCGAGACGGCGATCGTTCCGATGCCGCGCAGGATCTCATCAATATTACGCCACTTGATCTGGCGGCCCCAATTGATGGCGACGAGCAAGCCCGCGACCCCAAGGATCAGGATGCCGTACCAGATGAGGATCCACCAGCGCCTTCCGATGATCATCGGCCGCCCGGGGGTTCAAAATGGTCACGCATGGTTCGGGAAACCATCAACGGTAGCCCCCGGAGCCGGGCATGCCAAGGGCTGGCTCACCCGGCTCCGCGGCACCGCGGGCAAGGGCAGCGCTCCAGGAGCATGGCGTAGGTGTAGATCCCGGTGGCGTGGCCGTCACTCCACCGGATCCGGATGCCGTACCCGCCAACCGGGGTGATCGCATCGGCGCGAACCGTCGCGGGCACCGTCTCCGGATCGAGCAACGGCCGATTGGACATCTCGTCGACACACGCCGCACAGGGGCACGCCAGCCGGAGCGATCTGGCGGAGAAGTCGCCCGTGTGATCTGCTGACCACTGGAACTCGATCCGATCGTCGCGGCGCCGGATCGCCTTGGGAACCACGGACCGAGCCACCACAAGATCCTCCACGAGCGATTAGTTTTGGGACTGGAACATGCACTCAATCCTAGACCCGAGGATGCAGGAACCATGACTCATCCGGATCCTTTCGGTACGCGACAGCAGCTTGCGGTCGGCTCCACCACGGCGACGATCCACAGTCTCGAGGCGCTGGAGCGTCAGGGTCAGACCGCCCTCGACACCCTTCCCTTCTCCATCCGGGTGTTGCTGGAAAACATGCTGCGGCATGTCGGTCGCGGGGTGGTCACGGAGGACCATGTCCGCTCCCTCGCCTCGTGGACTCCCGACTCCGCCGGGCACGACGAGATCCCGTTCATGCCGGCCCGGGTGGTGTTGCAGGATTTCACAGGCGTTCCCTGCGTCGTCGATCTCGCCGCCATGCGCGATGCGATGGCCGAGATGGGTGGCGATCCGGCCCGCATCAATCCGGTAGTCCCGTGTGACCTCGTGATCGACCATTCGGTGCAGGTCGACTATTTCGGCACACCGGAGGCGTTCAAGCTCAATGTCGCGATGGAGTTCGGGCGCAATGCCGAGCGCTATCAGCTGCTCAAGTTCGCCCAACGCGCGTTCAAGGACTTCCGGGTCGTGCCACCGGGTACCGGCATCGTGCACCAGGTGAACCTCGAGTACCTCTCGCCGTGCATCCAGCTGCGCGAGCAACATGGTGAGTTGACCGCCTATCCTGACACCCTGGTCGGGACCGACTCGCACACCACGATGATCAACGGCCTGGGTGTCATGGGCTGGGGCGTCGGTGGAATCGAGGCCGAGGCCGTGATGCTTGGCCAGCCGTACTTCATGGTGGCACCTCGCGTGGTCGGGATGAAGCTCCTCGGCAAGCTGCCGGCCGGCTGCACTGCGACCGACCTGGTGCTCACCCTGACGCAACAGCTCCGGGCCGCCGGTGTGGTCGACAAGTTCGTCGAGTTCTACGGTCCCGGACTGGCGAACCTGCCCCTGGCCGATCGCGCCACGATCGCGAACATGTCCCCGGAATATGGCGCGACCATGGGCTTCTTCCCGGTCGACGCCGAGACGATCAAGTATCTCGAGCGCACCGGGCGTGACCCCGAACAGGTGAAGCTGGTCGAGGCGTACTGCCGCGCGCAGCGCCTGTTCCGGACTGCCGAGACCCCGGACCCGACCTTCAGCAGCACCCTCGAGCTCGATCTCTCGACCGTCGTGCCGAGTGTGGCCGGCCCCCGCCGTCCGCAAGATCGAGTCGCGCTCACCGAGCTGCGGCGGAACTTCGCCACCACGCTTCCCGGGCTGATGCAGCCGACCGTCCCGGCGGACCGACGCAGTCAGGCCGAGGCCTCGGTCCAGCGCTGGAAGGACGAAGGTGGTGCGGTCACCGAGACCGCGAGCCTGAGCACCACATGCTATCCGATCGAGATGCAGGGCGAGGCCCACGAGATCCACGATGGCTCGGTCGTGATCGCCGCGATCACGTCCTGCACCAACACGTCGAATCCCTCGGTGATGGTGGGCGCCGGCCTGCTCGCGCGCAACGCGCTGGCGAAGGGGCTCAGCTCCCGGCCCTGGGTCAAGACCTCGATGGCCCCGGGGTCCCGTGTGGTTACAGAGTATCTCGACAAGGCTGACCTCACCAAGGAACTCGACGGACTCGGCTTCCAGACCGTCGGCTATGGTTGCACCACCTGCATCGGCAACAGTGGCCCGCTCCCCGAGCCGGTCGCCACGGCCATCGAGACGCACTCCCTGGTCGCGGCCTCCGTGCTCTCCGGCAACCGCAACTTCGAGGCACGCATCCATCCGCTGGTCCGCGCCAACTACCTGATGTCACCGATGCTGGTCGTGGCCTTCGCGCTGCTCGGACGGGTGAACGCGGATATCACCACCGAGCCCCTCGGCATCGGGAACGACGGCGAGCCCGTCTTCCTCCGCGACATCTGGCCATCCCCGGCAGAAATCCAGGAGACACTCGCGCGTGCGCTCGGCCCCGAGATGTTCGTGGACCAATACGCCAGCGTCTTCGAGGGCGACGCGGAATGGCGTGAGCTCGCGGTGCCCCAGGGTTCCCGCTTCGACTGGGCGCCGGATTCGACCTACGTCCGGAATCCCCCGTTCTTCCAGGATCTCTCGCCCGAGCCGGCGCCGCTGGTCGACATCGAGCGTGCCCGCGTGCTGGCAGTGCTCGGCGACTCGGTCACCACCGACCACATTTCCCCGGCCGGCGCCATCCCGAAGGACGGTCCGGCCGCTGCCTACCTCCGTGCCCATGGTGTCGAGCAGCCAGACTGGAACACGTTCGGCGCCCGTCGCGGCAATCACGAGGTGATGATGCGCGGCACCTTCGGGAACGTGCGGATCAAGAACCGCCTCGTACCCGGCAAGGAGGGCAACTGGACCGAGTACCTGCCGACCGGCGAGGTGATGAGCATCTACGATGCTGCCATGCGCTACATCGACAATGGCACCCCCCTCGTGGTCCTCGTCGGCAAGGAATACGGCAGTGGGTCGTCACGCGACTGGGCCGCCAAGGGTGCCGCACTGCTCGGCGTCAAGGCCGTGATCGCCGAGAGCTACGAGCGGATCCACCGCTCCAACCTCGTCGGGATGGGTGTCCTGCCACTCGCCTTCCCCGCTGGTGAGAACGCCGAGAGTCTCGGCCTCACGGGGCGAGAGGTCATCAGCATCACCGGCATCGCGAAGGGATTGGTCCCGGGCGGCACCGTCACCGTTTCCGCAACCAACCCCGAGACCGGCAAGACAATCACCTTCGAGGCCACGGTGCGGCTCAATTCGCCCGTCGAGCTGGAGTATCTGTCCCATGGGGGGATCCTCCAGCGGGTGCTGCGACTCTTCAATGAGTAGACGAGAAGTGAGAAGTGAGAAGTGAGAACGTCGAAGGCCGGCATCTGTTCCTGATGCCGGCCTTCTGCAGTCCGAGGACTTCTCACTTCTCACTTCTCACTTTTCCCCGCTACGCGACCAGGTCCTTCAGCCGCTCCCCCGTCTCACCCTCGCGGAGGCGGATGAGCGCCCGATCGCGGAGCTGGCGGATCCGCTCGCGCGTCACCCCCATCATCCGCCCGATTTCCTCGAGAGTCCGGGGTTGGCCGTCGTCGAGCCCGAAGTAGAGGCGCAGGACCTTGGCATCGCGCGGCGGGAGCGAATCGAGGGCCGCCTCGATGTCGGCGCTCTGCGAGTTCGCCATCGTGTTCGCATCGGTCCCCTCCTGCTCGGCCAGCGCGAATCGCTCCATGCGCTCGTTGCCATCCCCCTCACGGGTGGGATGGTCGAGCCGGACCGCCTCGGTGTTGAGGCTCGAGAGCGAGCGGACGGCCTCCTCGGTCAAGCCGGTGGCGCGGGCAAGCTCATCGACCGTGGGCATCCGCCCGAGCTTCTCCTTCAGGTAGGTCGTCGTCTTGCCGAGGCGCGACAGGTCGGCCGTCCGGTTGAGCGGCACCCGGACGGGGCGGCCGTGACGGGCGATGGCGGCCTGGACCGCCTGGCGGATCCACCAGACCGCGTACGAAATGAACTTGACACCGCGATCCGGATCGAACTTCCGTGCTGCCGTCATCAGCCCGAGATTGCCCTCGCCGATCAGGTCGACGAGCGGCACACCCCGGTTCTGGAACTTCTTGGCCACCGAGACGACGAAGCGCACGTTGTGCCGGGCCAGACGCTCCTGGGCGAGCACATCGCCCTTGAACGCCTTGCGGGCAAGCTCCATCTCCTCCTCACGGTTGAGGAGCGGAACCCGAGAGATCTCGTCGAGATACAGATCGAGGCTCTCGCGTCCCTCGTCGACAGCCCGGGCGATCTGGGCCGGACGGAGGGAGCGCCGCTTCCCGCGGGTACGAATGGTCACATCAGCTCCTCGGCAACGATCGCTGGCCCCAGACCTCGTCCCATGCCGGACGGGCCCTGCCAGCGCACAGATTCGTTTGGGCCGGACATTCACCCAAAGTCATCAAAAATAGCGTCCGGATCCAACTCTGGCAATTCATGCCGTAACACACTGTGAAACTTCACCCTATATACGCGCGGGCGCGTGAAACGGTTCCGGAAAGGCAGTCAGGCCCGGGAGCCGGGGCTTCCGGGCCTGCCGCCTTCGGGAGAGGGGACGCGCGAGGGTGCCGAATCGTCACATCTCGCGGGGTCCTACAGCGTCTTGATCTCACTGACGAGGGCGGTGAGTGACCCCTTGGCATCCCCGAACAGCATGGCGGTCCGCGGGTGGAAGAAGAGGGCATTCTCGATCCCGGCGAAGCCCGGATTCATCCCCCGCTTCATCACGATCACGCTCCGGGCCTTGTCGACGTCGAGGATCGGCATCCCGTAGATGGGGCTGGAGGGATCCGAGCGGGCCGCCGGGTTCACCACATCGTTGGCGCCGATCACCAGCGCCACGTCGCACTCCTCGAACGCGGGATTGATGTCCTCCATGTCGACCAGCTTGTCATACGGCACATTGGCCTCCGCGAGCAGGACGTTCATGTGCCCCGGCATCCGGCCGGCGACGGGGTGGATCGCGTAGCGGACCGTGCCGCCGTTCTTCTCGATCAGGTCGGCCAGCTCCCGGACCGCATGCTGAGCCTGGGCCACGGCGAGTCCGTAGCCGGGCACGATGATCACCTGCTGGGCGTAGGCGAGCTGGACGGCGGCGTCCTCGACGCTGACGCTGCGGGCCACGAGCCCCTCCGAACTGGCCCCACCTCCGGTCGCGGCAGCACTCCCCTGCCCGAAGGCCCCGAAGAGCACGTTCGCCAGTGAGCGGTTCATCGCCTTGCACATGATCCGGGTCAGGATGATGCCGCTCGAGCCGACCAGCGCGCCGGCGATGATCAACACGTGATTGTTGATCACGAAGCCGGTCATCGCCGCGGCGATCCCGGAATAGCTGTTGAGGAGCGATATCACGACCGGCATGTCGGCGCCCCCGATCGGGATCACCAGCAGGACCCCGAGGAGCAGGGACAGGCCGATCACCAGGTAGAAGGCCACCGAAAGCGGTGCCACCGTGCTCACTTGCCACCCTGCGAGGCCGATGATGCCGAGACCGATCGCGGCCGTCATCAGCTTCTGGCCGGTCCATGTGATCGCCCGGCCGGTCATCACCTCCTGCAACTTGGCCCAGGCGATCATCGAACCGCTGAATGTCACGCCACCGATCAGCAGGGAGAGCTGGATGACGATGCCGGTCTCCATCGGGATCGCATCGCCGCGGAGCTCGGCTCGCAGGAACTCCGCCCCGGCGACCAGCACCGAGGCGGCACCCCCGAAGCCGTTGAGCAAGGCGACCAGTTGTGGCATCGAGGTCATCTGCACCGTGCGCGCCATCCAGAGGCCGATCGCACTGCCACCCACGAGGCCGATGCCGATGGCCGACCAGCTCACGATCTGCGCATCGAGGAGGGTGACGACGATCGCGATGAGCATGCCCCACGCCGAGAGGCGATTGCCAGCCGGCGCCGTCGCAGGCGAGCCGAGCCGCTTGAGGCCGACGATGAAGCAGGCGGAGGCGAGCAGGTATCCCAGTTCCGCAAGGACGTGCGGGATCACGAGGCGCCCCCGTCCTTCGTGAACATCCGGAGCATCCGATCCGTCACGGCGTAGCCGCCCACGACATTCATCATCGCGAAGGCGACCGCGCCGATCCCGAACACCGTCGAGATCCAGCCGAATCCCCCCCCCGCAACCACCAGGGCGCCCACGATCGTGATCCCGCTGATGGCGTTGGACCCGGACATGAGCGGCGTATGCAGGGTCGGGGGCACCCGCTGGATCAGCTCGAAGCCGAGAAAGGTCGCGAGGGTGAAGATGACAATCCCGATGATGATGCCTTCGCTCACGTTCCACGCTCCTGGCGGCGAGCGCCCGCGTGCGCGAGGCACATGGCGCCGGTGATCTCGTCGTCGAGGTCGAGCGTCAGCTCGCCCTTCGGCGCGAGGTGATCGAGGAGGGTCTGCACATTGCGCCCGAACATCTGCGAGGCGTGTTGGGGCATCGTGCTCGGCAGGTTGAGCGGCCCGAGGATCGCGACGTCCCCATGTCGGACCGTCTCGCCCGGCACCGTGAGCTCGCAGTTGCCGCCCGTCTCGGCCGAGACATCGACGATCACCGAGCCGGGCCGCATCGAGTCGACCATCGCCCGGGTGATGAGGCGCGGCGCCGGACGGCCCGGAATGGCCGCCGTCGCGATCACCAGATCCATCGCGTCGATCGCTCCGGCGACGGCCTCCAGCACCTTCTGCTGGGCGGCGTCGGCGAGTTCCTTGGCATACCCGCCACGCGTTTCCGCGTCGGTCCCGACCGCCTCGGGCGCCAGGAACCTGGCCCCGAGCGACGCAACCTGCTCCGCCGCTGCGGGCCGGACATCGAATCCGGTGACCACCGCGCCCAATCGGCGCGCCGTCGCGATCGCCTGCAGGCCCGCCACCCCGGCGCCCAGGATCAGGACCTTGGCCGGCGCGATCGACCCGGCGGCCGTCGTGAGCATGGGGAGGAAGCGCGGCAGCTGGCTCGCGCCCACCAGCACCGCCTCGTAGCCGGCAACCGTGGCCTGGGACGAGAGGACATCCATCGATTGGGCACGCGTGATCCGGGGCACCCGTTCGAGGGCCAGCACGGTGACTCGACGGGTGTTGAGCACCTCGAGCGATCCCTCGCCGGCTGTGCCGATCAGCGCGATCAGGACCGCCGACTCTGCCAGGCGAGCGGACCGAGCCGGGTCAGGCGCCTGCACGGCGACGACGAGCTCGGCGGATTCGGCGGCAGCGGCATCACCGAGGACACAGCCGGCCTCCTCGTAGAGGAGATCGGGGAATGACGCGGCCGCTCCCGCACCGCGTTCGACGACGATGCTCGATCCGGCCTTGATGAGACGGCGGGCGGCATCGGGGGTGAGGGCGACACGTCGTTCGCGTGGAGCGGTTTCCTTGAGCACACCAATGCGCATCGACCGTATCTCCTGACAGGATCGGGGGGAATGACAGCATCGACACATGGCCGAGCCATCTGCGAAGCTACCGGGCATTGGTTGGACTTTCAACGCGAGGGGTGGTAGCGTAGCCGCATGGCCACTCGACCAGCGCGTCCATCGATCCACAAGTTCGGGGGTGCCGCGCTCAAGGACGCGGGGTCCATGCTGGCCGTGACCCGGATCCTGGCCGAGCAGCCCACCCCACAGATCGTCGTGGTCTCCGCGCTCGCCGGGGTCACGGATGCGTTGCTCGATCTGATCGCGGTCGCTGAATCGGGCGACCAGTCGGGTGCCGTCGGGCGAGCGGATGCATTCCGCGCTCGTCACGAATCCTTCCTCGCCGCCCTGCTCCCGGCCACCCGCCGGGCGCCGATCCAGGCCGCGATCACCGAGATGAGTGACGAGCTCGTCGGATTGGCGCGGGCGCTGGCGGTCCTCCGGGAGGCATCGCCGCGGCTCCGGGATCATATCGTGGCCCGGGGCGAGCGGTTGAGCGCCCTGCTGCTTGCCGGTGCGTTGAGTCGCGCTCGCCAACCGGCCGAAGCGGTCGACCCTGGCGCGGTGATCATCACTGACGGCCCCCATGGCGGCGCCGCCCCGGTGGTCGACGCGACCAGACGCGCGGCCCGGGCCACGCTTGAGCCGATGCTCGCTCGCGGAGTGACGCCGGTGATCCCGGGATTCCTGGGCCGCGCGCCGGGCGGTGGTCTCGCCACCCTTGGACGCGGTGGTTCCGATCTGACGGCGACGTCGCTCGGTCGGGCGATGACGTCACCCCAGGTCACCCTCTGGAAGGATGTCCCGGGCCTGCTCACGGCCGACCCGCGGATCGTCCCGGATGCCCGGCTCCTCGAGTTGGTGCACCCCACCGAAGCCGCCGAGCTCGCCTATTACGGCGCCAACGTCCTGCACCCGCGGGCGCTGCTTCCGCTTGCGGGCACCCGGACGGCGCTCCGCGTCCGTCCCTTCGGTGATCCGACCGCACCGGGGACCGAGATCAGTGCACGGCGAGAGAGCGCCCCGCCCCCGGTACGCTCGTTGTCGGCCGTGCGCGACCAGGCGCTGGTCACGGTGTCGGGCTCGGGCATCCTTGGTGTGCCGGGCATGTCGGCCCGCACGTTCGGCGCGCTTCAGGCGGCCGACATTTCCGTCTCACTGATCGCCCAGGCCTCGTCGGAGTACACGATCGACTTCACGGTGCCCGACGAGGTCGCGGAGCATGCCGTGGAGGTCCTGCATCGTGCCTTCCGCGCGGAGATTGCCCACGGGGAGCTCGAGGCGGTCCGGACACGGCGTGGGGTCGCGATCCTGGCGGTGGTCGGGCTCCGGATGGCCGGGCATCCGGGCATCGCCGCCCGCGTCTTCGAGGCGCTCGAGCTGGCCGAGGTGAACGTGGTGGCGATCGCCCAGGGGTCGTCGGAGCACAACATCTCGATCGTGGTGGACACCGGCGCGGTCCCGGCCGGTCTTCGCCGCATCCATGCCGCGTTCCAGCTCGGCAAGGAGGGGGGGGGACGCCCGCGGCGGCGGACCGGCAAGGATGTGGTGTTGCTGGGCGCCGGGACCATCGGACGGGCGACCCTCGAGATGCTCGCGGCCGCCCCGGCACGGTTCGGGATGCTGCGCGTGGTGGCGGTGGTCGATCGGACGGGGATGGTCGCGGATGCGGGCGGCTTCGACCCGGTGGCCCTGCGCGCGATTGCGGCGTGCAAGCGGGCTGGGGGGGGGGTCGCCGGTCTCCCGGGCGGGGTGCGCGGCACGCCGGCGGCGGTCCTCGCCACCCTGGCCCAGCAGGCGCTGATCCGTCCCGTGATCGCGGACCTCACCGCGGATGACAGCACGGCACTGCTCACGATGGTGGCGCGCGCCGGATTCGATGTGGTGCTCGCCAACAAACGGCCGGTCGCGGGGCCGTGGACCGAGTACCGGGCACTCCGCGATGCCTTGGCCGCCCACGGGGGCCGACTCCGTCACGAGGCGACGGTGGGCGCCGGGCTGCCCCTCGTGCTGGCGGTGGACCAGTTGCTGCGCACGGGCGACCGGGTGCACCGGCTCGAGGGCGTGCTCTCGGGGACCCTGGCCGCAGTGCTGACCAGCCTTGAGGATGGGGTCCCCTTCTCCGAGGCCGTCCTGGCGGCCGAGTCCGCCGGGATGACCGAACCGGATCCGCGCGACGACCTGCACGGCACCGACGTGGCCCGCAAGGCGCTCATTCTCGCCCGCATGCTCGGACAGCATCGCGAACTCCATGAGGTCGCGACCGAATCCCTCGTGCGCGGCACGGGAGGCGGTACCATGGCAGCCTGGCGGAAGACGCTTGCCCGGGATGATGCCTGGTGGCAGGCGCGCGTGGTCAGGGCCCGCGACAAGGGGAAGGTGTTGCGATACGTCGCCTCGATCACGGCCAGCAAGACCGAGGTGGGCCTCCACGAGGTCCCTCACGACCATCCGCTCGGTCAACTGCGCGGTCCGTCGAACCGGTTGGTGATCACCTCGGACCGCTACCACGCGCATCCACTGGTGATCACCGGTCCCGGGGCCGGTCCGGAGGTCACGGCGACCGGCGTCGTGGCGGACCTCCTCTCCCTGACGGGCGCATGACACGGCCCGGTGTGGTAGCCACTGCGCCGGGATCGATCGGCAATGTCGGGCCCGGCCTCGATATCCTCGGGCTGGCCGTCGCCGGGCCCGGCGACTCGGTGCATGCCGACTTCGGCTCCGGCTCGGGCATTGTGGTCCTGGACGCCGGTCACCCCGAACTCCCGCGCGACCCGACCCGCAACACCGCCGCGATTGCGGCAGCGGCCGTGAGTCGCCTGCTCGGCAACACACGCGGCCTCGCGTTGTCGGTCACCAAGGGTCTCCCGCTGTCCGGGGGGCAAGGCGGCAGCGCGGCCTCGGCGATCGGGGGCGCAGTCGCCACCGATGCATTGCTGGGGGGGGGACTCACCACGGCCCAGCTGCTTGCCTGTGCCCTCGAGGCGGAGGCGACCGTGGCCGGGCGCCACCTCGACAACCTCGCCCCGTCGCTCCTGGGCGGACTGGTGCTCGTCCGGACGCTCGACCCGATCGAGGTGGTGCGCCTCACCCTGCCACCCGACCTGCAGGTGGTGCTGGTGCACCCGGCCCAGCGCATGCGGACGCGGGACGCGCGGGCCGTGCTCCCGGCGAGCCTCCCACGGGAGGTGGCACTCCAGCAGGCCGCCAACGTCGCGGCGATGGTGGCCGGGGCATGTCTCGGGGACATGGCGCTCTTCGGTCGTGCCATCGACGATCGGATCGCCGAGCCGGTGCGAGCCCCCCTGCTTCCGGGCTTCCAGGCGGCCCGGGACGCTGCGCACGCAGCCGGGGCGCTGGGGTGCTCGATCAGCGGTGCCGGGCCGACGGCGTTCGCCTTCGCTGCGGACCCTGACATCGCCGCCCGGGTGGCGCAGGCGATGACGGCGGCCTATCGTGCCGACGGTCTCGCTGCCTCCGCCACCATCACGCAGGTCGATCACCAAGGAGCCCGCCTCTCATGAACCCAACCGGTGCGGTGATCGTCCGATGCGAGGGATGTGATCGCGACTTCCCCGATACCACGGCCGCGGTGCGCTGCCCCTGTGGTGGCCTGCTCACTGTGGTGCACGACCCCGCCGCACGGGGGGGGGAGCTCCGGGCGATGTTCGACGAGGCCTGCTGCGCCCGCCCGTCACGCACCGCCTCCGGCGTCTGGCGATTCGGGCCGATTGTGCACCCGAGCGCCATGGACGATGCCGTGTCCCATCCCGAGGGCCACACGCCGGTGATGCAGCGCGACCGCCTCTCCGCCTGGACCGGGATTGACGGCTTTCACGTCAAGCACGAGGGGTACAACCCGACCGGATCGTTCAAGGACCGCGGGATGACCGTCGCCATGACCCAGGCGCGTCGCACGGGCGCCACGGCGGTCGCGTGTGCCTCGACGGGCAACACCTCGGCGTCGCTGGCGGCGTACGCATCTCAGGCCGGACTCGACCCGCTGGTCTTCGTCCCCGAGGGTCAGGTCGCGGTGGGCAAGTTGGCCCAGTCGCTCGCCTATGGTGCCCGTACCCTGATGGTGCGAGGAGACTTCGACGCCTGCCTCAGCCTCGTGCAGGATGCGGGGGAGGCGCTCGGGATCTACCTGGTCAACTCGATCAATCCCTTCCGGCTCGAGGGTCAGAAGACCATCGTCCTCGAGCTGCTGCGCCAGTGGAATTGGGCCCCCCCGGAGTGGATCGTCTTGCCGGCCGGCAACCTCGGCAACACGGCCGCCTTCGGGAAGGCCCTTGAGGAGGCCCACGCCTGGGGCCTCATCGCCAGGATCCCGCGTCTTGCGGCCATCCAGGCCGCGGGGGCGGCGCCGTTCGCGGCCGCGTTTGCACGCGGCTTCGATCATCTGGTGCCGGTGCACGCCGAGACGCTCGCCACCGCCATCAGGATCGGGGCCCCGGCATCGTACCACCGGGCCGTTCGAGCCATCCGGGCGACCAACGGGGTGGTCATGGCGCTCGACGATGCAACCATCCTGGCCGCGAAGGCGGAGGTGGATGCCGCGGGAATCGGGGCAGAGCCCGCCAGTGCCGCATCGGTGGCTGGGGCCCGGGCTCTTCGGGCGAGCGGGCTCATCGCCACGAGGGATCGGGTTGTGGCGATCCTGACCGGTCATCTGCTCAAGGACCCCGGGATCATCGAACGGATGCACGGCACGCCGCCGCTTGTCCCGCACCCCAACCGACCGGTGACGATCGAACCGACCCTCGAAGCCCTCCGGACCGTCCTCGCCTCCCGGGCAGCCCCCTGAGGCACGGACTTCGCACTGGAGCCCAACAGGCGGTGTCGGTGGAGTCCCCTCGAAGGGGGTGACCCGCCGGCTGTCCTCGCCTCGAACCACCCTACCCGTCCCGGAGGAAGCCTGCCGCTCGACTCGACCGTTGTTGCCTGTCCAGGTGGGGCGTTGACCCGCCGGGATCGGTCCTGGTGACGTCGCCTCGCATCGGCGACATCCTGCTCATGCGTGGCCTGATCACGCAGGGGCAGCTCGAGCAGGCGCTCGTCCAGCAACGCCGGACGGGAGAACGGCTCGGTCGGGTCGTGTTGACCCTGGGCATGGTGACGCGGCTCGAGCTGGCGCGGGCCCTCGCGGAGCGCTGGCAGCAGCCGTTCGTGATGGTCACTCCCGACATGGTCACGCCGAGCATTGCGCGACGATTCCCGCTCGACGCCACCCTCGCGCTCCGGGCGGTTCCGCTGTCCGACGACGGGCAGGTCGTGCTGGTCGCCTCCGGCGAAGAACCGAGCGACACGCTGCGTGACACGCTCAACGTCGTCTACCCGGGTCGGCACCAGGACATCCGGATCACCACCGAGTGGGATATCGATCGAGCCATCGGCATCGCGCACCGCCGCGAGATGGTCGACGCCTCGATTCACGGGCTGTACTTCCGCCATCAGGAGGAGAGTGCCTTCCGGGTGTTCAGCCCGGGGCAGTACCTGTTGATCGTCCTCCTGCTGATGAGCATCCTCGTCGGTCTCTGGATGATCCCGCTCACCACGATGCTGCTGCTCACGCTGCTCTCCGCACTCGCCTTCGGCGGCGCGGTGATCTTCCGCATGCTGGTCGGACTGGCGGAGACACCGACCTCGGCGAGGATCACCGTCACCCCCGAGAGCCTCGCGGCGCTGACCGAACGCAGTCTCCCGACCTACTCGATTCTGGTCCCGTTCGATCGCGAGCCTGCGCAGGTTGTCCCGTTGCTCGCCTCGCTGGCCGCGCTGGACTATCCGGTCGACAAGCTGGACGTGACGCTGCTGTTCCATGAAGAAGACCTGGAGAGTCTCGACGCAGCGAAGGCCGCCGCTCCCCCCGACAACATCCGGTTTCTGGTAGTGCCCGCCGGCGAACTCCACACCAAGCCGATGGCCTGCAACGTGGGCCTGCTCTATGCCAAGGGCGAATTCCTCGTGGTGCTCGATGCCGGGGACCGGCCGGAACCGGATCAGCTCCGGAAGGCCGTGGTCGCATTTCGTCGCGGGCCCCGTCGGCTGGCGTGCCTGCAGGCCACGCGCAACGCCCGCAATTCGCGCACGACCTTCCTCAGCCGGTTCGCCACGATTGACCAGCTGTTCTGGCTCGAGCACTTGCTCCCGGGCCTTGATCGGTGGCGGTTCCCCGTGCCGATTGGCGGGACCAGCAACCACTTCCGTACCGAGGTCTTGCGGGAGCTCGGCGGGTGGGATCCGTTCAACGTCACCGAGGATGCCGATCTCGGGGTGCGTGCTGCCATGCACGGCCACCGGGTGGGTACGATCAACAGTGCGACGTCCGTTGTCATCAATGCGACATTGCTCGCATGGCTCCGCGAGCGAACCCGCTGGATCAAGGGATACATGCAGACGGCGCTGGTTTTCCTGCGTGATCCGATGACGCTCGCCCACCGACTCGGACCACGTCGCACCTTCGGATTCGCGTTCCTGATCGCTGCCACCCCCCTCGGCCATCTGATGCAGCCCGTGGCGACGGGACTCACCCTCCTCTGGATCATGGTCGACCCCAGACTGCTCGTGACGGCATCTCCGGCCTGGGCCATCGACGCCTCCGTGCTGTCACTCCTCATGGGGTATGCCGGCGTCATCACGATCCACTTGTTCACCGCACTCCGACATCGACGCTACGGCCTGGCGCTGCTCGCGCCGCTCGCCCCCCTCTATTGGCTCCTGCACAGCCTGGCGGCCTCGGCGGCGTTGGTCCAGCTCCTGCTCCATCCGGACCGGCTCAGGACCCAGGTCCAGGACGAGTAGGGCCGGACCGCGGGGCCGAGGAGTGACGTCTCCCGTGCTCCGTGCGTCTTCAGGGGGACTCGCCAGCCCGCTGCCCCGGACCCGGACGACTGCTCATGCGTGCCATTCCCCTGCTCATTGCCCTCACGATCGCGAGCTGCGCCTCGCCGACCCTCCCCGAGGAACGTGAACTCGCGTCAGCCGAGGCCCGCTGGGACGCCAGGTCGTTTCCCGACTACGAGATGGAACTCCGGATCAGTTGCTACTGTCCGACCGAGGTCGGTGACTGGGCTCGCGTCCGGGTCGAAGGGGGGAGGGTCACCCAGGTCATGCGGCTGTCGGACCGCACCATCTACGCGCCACACTTGTGGACGATGTGGCATTCGATCGACGACATCTTCGAGCGACTCCGGAGCGTGCCCGGCTCCGACGTCTACGCGCGGTTCACCGCGACGTTCGACCCCGCGCTCGGTTTCCCGCGGGAGGCCAACCTGATCGAGCGGCCGAACATCGCCGACGCCGGGATCGCGTGGAGCATCCGGAACGTGGTGCCATTCACGAGGTGAGCACGGCCCACGGAAGGACGCAATGCCGAACGGTGCGGACCCTCGTGTGAGGATCCGCACCGTCTCGCTCCTGGCGGCGGGCGCTCAGCTGGTGAGCTTCGCCGGCCGCATCACCAGGTTCTCGATGAAGAACTCCATCATCCGGGCAGAGTTGAGGCCCGAGTGTCCGGCGTCCGGACCGACCTGCACCTCGAAGCTCTTGCCGGCCTTCTGCAGTGACTGGATCAACTGCATCATGTTGTTCGGATGGACGTTGTCGTCGGCCGTGCCATAGTAGAGCATGAGCCGGCCATCAAGGTCCTTGGCGTACGTCATGGCATCGCCCGCCTCGTAGCCCGCCTTGTTCCCCTGTGGCGTCCACATGTAGCGCTCGGTATAGATCGTGTCGTAATGGTACCACGCCGTCACGGGCGAGGACGCCGATGCGGCCGCGAAGGCCTCCGGATGGCGGAGCAACGCCATCGCCGAGGCATAGCCCCCGTAGGAGGTACCGAAGATGCCGACCCGCGTGCCGTCGACATACGGCCTGGTTGCCAGGTACTTCGAGGCCGCCGCCATGTCATCGATCTCGGGCACGCCGAGCTTCTCGTAGATCGCGTCGAGGAAGTGCTTGCCCCGACCCGCGGCACTGCGGGTGTCGAGCGTCACCACCAGGAAGCCGTACTCCGTGTAAGGATGCGACGTGGCGTAGGTCTCCCGTGCCCCGTTGGTCGCCGGTCCGCCATAGACCGAGAAGATCACCGGGTACTTCTTCGACGGATCGAAGTTGGATGGGAAGTTGAGCATGCCGTGAAGCGGCGTCTTGCCGTCCGCGGACGTATAGGTGAACAGTTCCACCGGCTTGAGCCCGAGCGCCTTGGCACCACTGTCATCGCTCTCGGCGATGGTGGCGAGCACCTTCCCGTTCGCATCCATCAGGCGACTCACGGGCGGCGTGTCATGCGTCTGCGCGACATCGACGAACGTCTTGCCGTCGGGGGCCACCGTCACGGTGTGCAGGAACGCGGGATCGGTGAGCCGGCGGTCGTTCTTGCCGTCGAGTCCCACCCGGTGCAATTGCACCTTCATGTAGTTGTCGCCGCTTCGGGCATAGTACCAGAGCTGCTTTGCCTTCTCGTCGACCTTGACGATGCCGTTCACCTCGAAGGGATGATTCGTGAGCGTCGCGAGCAGTGTGCCGCTGATGTCGTAGAGATAGTAGTTCTTGAAGCCGGTCCGCTCGGACTCCCAGATGAACCGCTTGCCGTCCTCGAGCCAGCGGATCGTCGGCGAGTTGTCGGTCCAGGATGCCGGCCACGACTCGCGCACGATCACCCGACAGGCGCCGGTCGCCGGGGCGCAGGCGGTGAACTCCATGATGTTCTGGCGGCGGTTGGTCCGGTTGAAGAGCAGCTCGCTGCCATCGGGGCTCCACCGCACGCCGTAGACGTAGTAGCCGACGACATCATCGGCCGAGGGCTTGCCATCCCGGACCTCGACCTTGGTGGTCTTCCCCGAGGCAACATCGTAGACATAGAGGTCGACGATCGGGTTGTCCGTGCCGGCCTTCGGGTAGGCCTCCGTGGCGATCTCGTCGTAGAGCTTGGTCTGGTCCACCTGGAGGAAGTAGTCCTTGACCGGGCCCTCGTCGAAGCGGTAGTACGCCAGCTTGGTCCCGTCCGGGGACCACCACATCGCGGTGGTCTGGCGGAGCTCCTCGCCATAGACCCAGCTCGCGGTACCGTACTTGATGCGGCGTTCCTCGCTGCCGTCGGTGGTCAGCGGCTGTTCGCCGCTGCCGTCGGCCGCGCTCAACCAGACATTCCGGTCACGGTAGAAGGCCTTCTTCGTGGAATCCGGCGACATCGCCTCGGTGGCCTGGCGACCCCGCCCCGGCCCGCCGCGACGGAAGCCAGCGCCCCGATTGGTCTCCGCCGCCTCGATCTCGGTCGCGCTGCGCTTGCCGAGATCGTAGCGGTAGCGCTTGCCGTCAAGCGAGTAGATGAACGACTTGCTGTCATCGGCCCAGTCGGGTGAGACCTGCCCGCGCGTGACGGCGCTCCCGATCTTGGGCGCCATCTCGGCGTAACGGGCGTAGCCAGGCATCTCCTTGAGGCGATCCTGGGCGTGCAGCGAGACCACGAGGCCGCCCAGCAGGATCACGAGGGCGGTGTGGGAGGTATGACGGACAATCCGAGAGGACACGGCAACGTCTCCGAGGAAGTGGGATCAGGAGGACTGAGCCCTTGTCGGGCCCAACCAACCGCTACGCATCACGGGCCGCCGAGGTTGCACCCCGACGGCCCGCGTTGGTCACCTTGCGGCCCGGACTGCCGCCTTGAGTTCGTCGTATGCGGTCGGGTCGATCTCGCGGAACGGCCGCATGACCGTCTGGACGGTACCGGTGGGTCCGACCACGAACAGCACCCGGGATTCCCATTGGCGCCCCTCGGCGAGGGTACCGTAGGCCTTGCCGGCCACCCCGTCGACGTCCGCGGCAAAGCGGAACGGGAACTTCTCATCCGCGGCCCAGCTCGCGAGATCGGCCGGCGTGTCCTTCGAGATGGCGATCAGCACGACATCATCACCTCCGCCGAACAACTCGGTGAATCGGTCTCGATAGGCGCGCATCTGAATGGTGCAGCCACTGGTCCGTGCCTTCGGGAAGAAGGCGAGCACCACCGTCTTGCCCCGGAGCGAGGAGAGCGCGAGGGAATCGCCCACCCCCGCCATCGTCGCCATCGGCAGCCGCCAGTCCGGGGCCGTGTCACCGACCGCCGGTCCCTGCGCCACGCCCAGCGACGTGAGACCACAGATGGCCACGGCCAGGGTCAGGCTTCGTGCGAACCATGTCATGATATTGCCTCAGTTCATGCGTGTGATGCGCCAGACCTTGCCGCTCTGATCGGACGCGATATAGAGCGCACCATCGGGACCTACGGCCACGCCGCTCGGTCGGAGCGAGGTCTCGCCGGTCGACCCGACCGCGAACGTCGAGTACGCGCCGGTCGGCTTGTTGTCCTTGAACGGCATGAAGACCACCCGGAACCCGGCTTGCGGCAGTGGCGCGCGATTCCATGAACCGTGGAAGGCCAGGAACGCGCCATCCTGATAGGCCGCCCCAAGCTCCGGATGCGGGTTGAACGCGAGTTGCATCGGTGCCCAGTGACCTGGGAAGGCGATGGCCGGCTGCGTCGTGCCGGCACACTCGCCCACGAGCTTCCCGTCGCCACCGTACTCCGGTGCCAGCACCTTCTGCTTCAGCTCCCCGTCGTAGTAACAGTAGGGCCAGCCGAAGTTCGCCCCCTTCGCGATCAGACCGAATTCCTCCGCCGGTTTTTCGGCATTCGCCTCATCGCTGAAACCCCAATTGGCGCCCAGCTGGTCTCGACCATGCGAGGCGCCCCAGAGCAGACCAGTGACCGGCTGCACGGCGATCGCCATCGCATTCCGGAAGCCGATGCCCCAATGCACACCATCAGCGGGCGTCTGTCCGGGACGAGCGGCGTCGTAGCGCCAGATGCCGGCGCGCTCCGGAAGCTCGGGACAGGGGCGGACGCCGGGCGAGCGATCCTGGCGGTCTTCCGCCTGACAGGAGTTGGTCCGCGACCCATGGTCGACATACATCGCCCCATCGGGGCCGAGCGTGAGTGTGGTCGCGCTGTGGCCCCCCGTCGGGAGCCCCGAGACGATCACAGTGCCATCGCCGGTCGGAGCCAGGTCACCCCGCGTGCGCGGATACCGGATGATGCGATCGTCCATGCCGAACCAGACCGCGTCAGCGGTCGCGGCGATCCCCGTCCCGCTCCCCGGGCCGAACCGCGCGACCTGTTCCGCGTGGCCGTCGCCATCGACGTCCCGCATCGCAACCGCTCCCCCCCCCTGCCTCGCCCGACTCCCCGCGAAGACCACGCCGTCGGGCGACACGGCCAGATGTCGGGCCCCCGGCACCTCGGCGAACAGGGTGGCGCAAAATCCGTCGGGGAGGGAGAGTCCGGCGTTGTCGGGGTCACAGCTCGCGCGCTGGTGCGGTCGCATCGCCAGACCGGCGACGGCAACACCGGCAACCAGCGCGAACGAGCGGAAGTGGCGAATGGTCATGAGGAGTCCCTGAGGCAAGAGGCGAAGCGGCACCGCCCGAGGCGCGGTGCCTATCCCTCAATAATAGCCCCCGGGCCGCTCAGGGGGCCGCGAGGTCGCTCGGCAGCCTCGGCGAAGCGAGCAATGACGCGAAGGCGCGCCACCGGGCAGTGGGATCGTCACCCCCCTCGCGCTGGACCCAATCGGCCACCAGATCACGGCCGAGGTTGTAGTTGATCACATAGCTCCGGTAATCCTTGATGAACTGGAGGGTCTTGGCACCGGCGGCCGGACTCTGCAACCAGTAGCGCTCCATGGCGGCGACGGCCTGGGTGCTGTCGATGTCGCCATCGAGGTAGCGACGCGCGACCTCGTTCCGGGCGTAGTTGAGGGCGGTGTTGATGTCGCGAATCCTGGCGTTCTGCTCGGCGAGCGCCGGATCGAGGCCGGCGAGCGGAAAGAGCACATCACGCTCGAACGCGGTGCGCTCGTCACCGGGGAACGCCATCTCGATCCCGAAGTTGGCGCTGCCCTCGGCGATGAGCGACTGCGGGGAGAAGAGCGGATAGACCGAGAACTCGACCCAGTCACGGTCCCGGACGAGTGCCTTCTCGAGCGAGGCATTGTAGACGTGATGCCCGGGATATCCCTCGTGGCACGCGAGATCGATCGCGCGATCAACGGCGATCGGGAAGTCCATGTTGACCTGGATCAGCGAATGCGAGTTGCCCTTGTACCAGTTGTAGGCATTCCACGACGTCCCCGTGACGTACTCGAGATCGAACTTCTCGCCGGCTGGCAGCGCGATGTGCGCGAGCGTCCGTTCGCGGCACGCGGCGATGGCGGTCTTGAAGACGGTGTCGACCAGCGCATTCGGGATCTCGACCCGTGTCCGGAACGCCTGATACCGTGCGGCAAGCGAACCCTGCCCCGGGACGAGCGTGTCGAGCTCGGCGAGCAGCGAATCGAAATGCGCGTCGGAGAGATGTGGTGGTGTCGCATCGTAGAGGGCCTTCGCCTCCTGGTCGAACGAGAGTGTGGTCCCCTCGAGCATCCGGGCACGCGCGACCATCGAACCGAGCTGGGTACGGAGGTACCGATGCCGCATCGTGACGAGAGAATCATCGTAGGCCGGGACCGTGTCGCCCAGGATCACGATCAGCGAATCGGCCGACGTCCGGATCTGTGCCAGCGAGAGCGAATCAGCGTCGGCCTGGACCTTGAGCGAGTCCGGGCCATAGTAGGCATCGACATAGGCCGGATCGTGGTGACCCATTTCCAGGGCGAGCACGACGTAGCGGGTGGCGATCGCGTCGAGGTCCGGACGGGCCGGCGCCGTGGGGGTGCACGCGGCAAAGGCGAGAATCGCGGCGACGTGACGGAACGTGGTGCGCATGGGTGGGCCTCCGGTTGGGACGACTGGCTCCAGGGGCGACCGCATTCAGGGGCGACCGCATTCAGGGGCGACCGTCAGGTCGCCCTCTGGATCATTGTAACAGGAATCAGGCCCGACCGTGTTCAGGGGCGACCGCATTCAGGGGCGACCGTCAGGTCGCCCTCCGTATCCATGGCGGGATCCGGTCATTGGTCGTGCCGCACGACCTGACGGTCGTGCCTGAAACATCGGTCATTGATCGTGCCAGAACGCCCCAACCCCGCCTCGATATCGGCCACGAGATCCTCGGCCGACTCGATCCCCACCGACAGCCGAAGCAACGAATCACTGATGCCCGCGAACGTGCGAGCCTCCGCGTCCATCGACGCGTGCGTCATGGTTGCCGGATGCGCCACCAGCGATTCGACACCACCCAGCGACTCGGCCAACGTGAAGCATCGGAGTCCATCCAGGAAGTGCCGCACCGCGAGTTCCCCGCCCCGCAACTCGAACGAAACCATCGCCCCAAATCCGAGCTGCTGCCGGGCAGCGATCTCGTGACCGGGATGGCTCCGGAGTCCGGGATACCAGACGCGCTCGACGGCGGGATGCGCGCCCAGCGCGGCGACCACCTCGACGGCGTTCTCCTCGTGGATCCTGGTGCGCGCGTGCAGCGTACGGATGCCGCGGAGCGTGAGGTAGCTGTCGAACGGCGCACCGGTCACACCCAGGCAGTTGGCCCACCAGCCGAGCTCCTCGACCAGCGAGGCATCGCGGGCCACGACCGCGCCGCCCACCACGTCGCTGTGCCCATTGAGATACTTGGTCGTCGAATGCACGACGATGTCGGCACCGTGCTCGAGCGGTCGCTGCCACGCGGGCGACAGGAAGGTGTTGTCTGCCACAACCAGCGCACGGAGCGCATGAGCTTTCGCCGCAACCGCGCCGATGTCGGTGATCCTGAGCAACGGATTGCTCGGTGTCTCGATCCAGACCAGCCGCGGGCTTCGAGTGGCATCTCCGACTTCCGACTCCCGACTTCCGATTCCCTCCCCCGCGCCCCACGCACCGAGATCGACGAACTCCACGTCGAACAACCCCCGTCGACTGAGGTGCGTCAGCAGCCGATGGGTGCCGCCGTAGCAATCGTGGGTGGCCAGGATCAGGTCACCCGGACGAACCAGCTGCAGCACCGTGGTGATCGCCGACATCCCGCTGCTCGTGATGACGCCCCCACTCGCACCCTCGAGCTCCGCGATGGCTGCACCGAGCAGATCCCGCGTCGGGTTGCCCGAGCGCGTGTAGTCGTACGGTCGCTTGACACCGAACCCTTCGAACGAGAAGGTCGACGAGAGATGGATCGGCGGGACCACCGCCCCGTGCTCGCGGTCGGAGCAGATGCCGGCACGGACGGCGTTGGTGACGCGGGGCTCACGCGGCATGGCGCACCTCGCTTTCGAGCGCGCGGTGGATGAACGCGCCGACCGACTCGACTTCCTTGAGGAAGCCATCGTGCCCGTAGATCGATGACACGAGCTCGAGACGACATGCCGCAGTGCACTTCCGGGCCAGCTCCTCGAGCTGCCACGCCGGGACCAGCGTGTCCTCGTGGAAGCCGAGCAGGTCGAGCGGCACGGTGATCGCCGACGGGTCGACCTCGTGCAGGTCGAGTGATTCCGAGAGGGTCAGGTAGCGATCCGGCTCCCAGGTGGCGGCGAACCGCTGGCTGCCGTGATCGAGATAGCCTTCAACCGGGAATGCTCCCGAGGCCGTATCGCGCCCCGACTCGAATCGGGCCGCGAACTCCTCGGCCGTCCGGTAGGTGGTCATGCCGAGGGCACGGGCGAGTGCCACACCCTCGGTGGGGAGGCCGGCGGCGAGTCCGAGCCGGATGATCCGCCGCTGGATGACGCGGTGCGCCGTCGCCATCGGATGGGTCTGATGCGCCGCCGCGATCACGACGAGGCGACCGACGCGCGTCGGATGACGTGCGGCGAACGCGAGCGCCACCATCCCGCCGTACGACGCGCCGACGATCGCATGGACCGCCTCACCGCCGAGCTCATCGAGGACGGTCGCGAGCTGATCGGCCTGATCGGTGGTCGTGACCGGTGCTCCGTCGGTGTGCCAGTCGATGCCGAGCACGCGCTGGCGTCTGGTGTCGACGGCGAGACCGGGACCGACGATGCCGTCCCACCAACCGGGCTGCGGATTGCTCTCGGTCTGGCAGAGATGGCGATGGGCGGAGATCCCGCCGAGCACCACCACGAGAGGGGCGTGCGGCGGGCCGGTGAGTTCCCAGGTCAGTGGTGTCGTGGGCGTGCGGGCAGTCGTGAGGGACATCGTGCGTCTCCGGCGGGTGAATGTTGCTCCACGACTCCCGGGCGGAAACGACGAACGCCCGGCGGCACGTGAAGGCCGCCAGGCGAGATACGCACTTTTAGCAGTTGTTTAACGTGGTTGCAAGCAGCGGCAAATGACCACGGACTCCTTCGATTGTGACCGGAGGATAGATCCGGGGTTGGGCGTGGTCAAGGGAGGGATCGGACGTCGGAGGTCGGACGGCAGCTGCGTGGCCAGACGGTTCGGATCCAGGTCACCTATGATTCCCCGGCACCCCGTTCACGGAGCGGACCATGATCCCCAGTCTCCCCACCCCTCTCGCCCCATGGGAACGGCGACTGATCCACGCCGCCTATCTCTTCGGGCTGGTGGTGGTCGGCCGCGTGGCAGCCGGCATCCTGAAGTGGATGCCGCCGGCCAGCGTCCTGATCGCACTCCAGCTCCTCGCCGCGGCAGGGGGCGTGATGTTCGTCTATCTCAGATGGTCTGCGCGTGGTCGAGCGGGTGCCCCACCGGCGTGGTTCGTGACACACGTCCTCTGGTTGATGATGTCGTTCCTCTATACCGTGGCCTGGGCGATCGGGACGGCGGTATTCCTCTTCGGAGCCGTGGTGGTGGTCGCGACATTCCGCTCGCTCGCGGCACTGGCGGTGTATGGCCCGATCCTGGTGGCAGCCTTGATCGCGCTCTGGTTCATCTATCGAATGGTGCGGGGGTACCTGGATTACCTGCGAGAGTACCCGGCGGCGGAGATGTTGCCGCGCTGACGCCCGCGTAGATGCCGCCCCGACTTCCGACCGCCGACCTCCGACCGCCGACCTCCCGTTATCTTCCGCCCCCATGGCCGGCGAATACATCTTCACGATGCGGGACCTCCGGAAGGTCGTCCCGCCCCAGCGCGAGATCCTCAAGGGGATCCACCTTTCCTTCTACCCGGGCGCCAAGATCGGCGTGATCGGGTCGAACGGCAGCGGCAAGTCGTCGCTCCTCAAGATCATGGCCGGAGTCGACACCGACTTCCTGGGCGAGGCGAAGCCGCTGGCGGGCACCCGGATCGGGTACCTCCCGCAGGAGCCGGTACTCGATCCGACCAAGGATGTCCGCGGCAACGTCGAGGAGGCGCTCGCCCCCATCCGGGCGCTGCTCACCGAGTTCGAGGAGATCTCCGCGAAGTTCGCGGAACCGATGAGCGACGACGAGATGAACGCGCTGCTCGAGAAACAGGGCGCCGTGCAGGATCGGATTGACCAGGCCAACGCCTGGGAGATCGACCACACGCTCGACATGGCGATGGACGCCCTCCGGCTGCCGCCGGGCGATGCCGATGTCTCGACCCTCTCTGGCGGCGAAAAGCGGCGGGTGGCGCTTTGCCGGTTGTTGCTTGCCAAGCCCGAGATGCTGCTCCTCGACGAGCCGACCAATCACCTCGACGCCGAATCGGTGGCATGGCTCGAACGGTATCTGCAGGAGTTCACCGGCACCGTGGTGGCGATCACCCATGACCGCTACTTCCTCGACAACGCCGCGCAGTGGATCCTCGAGCTCGATCGGGGCGAGGGGATGCCGTACAAGGGCAACTACTCGAGCTGGCTCGACCAGAAGCAGCAGCGTCTCGCCACCGAGGAGAAGCAGGCCAGCGCTCGGCAACGCAACCTCCAACGCGAGTTGGAGTGGGTACGGCTGTCGGCGCGTGGCCGGCAGGCCAAGAGCAAGGCGCGCATCAACGCCTACGAGTCGCTGGTCGCGGCAGAGGAAAAGGCCGACAACCAGGGACACGAGATCCTGATCCCGCCGGCGCCGCGTCTGGGCGACGAAGTGGTGGTCGCCAAGAAGCTCGCCAAGGCGTACGGCGACAAGCTGCTGTTCGACAACCTCGAGTTCTCGCTGCCGCGTGGCGGCATCGTGGGCGTGATCGGTCCGAACGGCGCCGGCAAGACGACACTCTTCCGGATGATCGTGGGCCAGGAGACGCCCGACAGCGGCGAACTGGTGGTCGGTCAGACGGTGATCCCCTCGTATGTCGACCAGTCGCGCGAAGCGCTCGATCCGGAAAAGACGGTGTATCAGGAGATCGCCGGCGACTACGACAACCTGCAGTTCGGCACCCGGACCGTGAACTCACGCGCCTATTGCGGGTGGTTCGGGTTCAAGGGCTCGGACCAGCAGAAGAAGGTCGGGACGATGTCGGGCGGCGAGCGCAATCGACTCCACCTCGCGAAGCTGCTCAAGACGGGTGGCAACCTGCTGATGCTCGACGAACCGACCAACGATCTGGACGTCGACACCCTTCGCGCCCTCGAGGACGCGCTGCTGACCTTCTCGGGCTGCGCGGTGGTGATCTCGCACGATCGCTGGTTCCTCGACCGGATCGCGACGCACATCCTCGCGTTCGAGGGCGATTCGGAGACGGTCTGGTTCGAGGGGAACTATCAGGACTATTCCGCGGACTACAAGCGCCGGAAGGGCGTCGCGGTCGACCAGCCGCACCGGATCAAGTACCGGAAGCTGCCGACCTGATACGTGAGAAGCGAGAAGCGAGAAGTGAGAAGCGAGAAGTGAGAAGCGAGAAGTGAGACGCAGGAACTCGGACGTCCACAGCGGATGGGTGTCGCAGCATCCGGAGCTTCTCGCTTCTCGCTTCTCGCTTCTCGCTTCTCACTTCTCGCTTCTCACGCGTTTGTTCCAGACTCCATTGGAGGATTCCCGTGCGCTTCCTGATCCTCGGCGCCGCGCTCGTTGCCGCCCCGCTCGCCACCACCGCCCAGACGCCCCGCGTCTTCGGCCATGCCGACACCCTGCGCGGATCGAACGGCCCCGGGCGGGCGTGGTGGGATGCCACCTTCTATGACTTGCACGTGACGGTCAACCCCGCGGACAGCAGCGTCGGAGGCCGGAACGGCATCACCTACGAGGTCCTCGGGCGGGCCACCGAGATGCAGATCGACCTGCAGATGCCGCTCGCGGTGGACAGCATGGTCCAGGAGGGCCGCCCCCTCGTGTATCGCCGCGATGGCAACGCCTACTTCGTGACGCTCACCGCCCCACAACCGCTCGGCTCCCGCCAGACGGTCACGGTGTACTACCATGGCAGCTTCGGGGGGGGGAGCACCACGCCCGGTCGCCGCTCGGGGCCGTTTACCTGGGCCACCGACAGCAGCGGCGCGCCCTGGTTCGCGACGGCCAACGAAGGGCCGGGCGCCAGCACCTGGTGGCCGCTCAAGGACTTTGCGGCCGACGAGCCGGACAGCCAGCGGATCGCCATCACCGTGCCGGATCCGTTGATCAATGTCTCCAACGGTCGGCTGCGCTCGACGACCCACAACACCGATGGCACCACCACCTTCGAGTGGTTCGTCGCCAATCCGATCAACAGCTACAATGTCGCCATCAACGCGAGCCCCAACTATGTGCCGGTGCGGAGCGAGTATCTCGGGCTCCGGGGCCCCCTGACGATCGAGTTCTGGGCGCTGGCCTCGCACCGGGCCAACGCAGAGGCGCTCATCCCCGAGGTCAAGACGATGCTCGCGTGCTTCGAGCACTGGTTTGGCCCCTACCCCTGGTACCAGGATGGCTACAAGCTGATCGAGGTGCCCTACCTCGGCATGGAGCACCAGAGCGGGATCGCCTACGGCAACCAGTATCTCCGAGGCTACCTCGGGCGTGATCTGTCGAAGACCGGCGAAGGGATGAGCTGGGACTACATCGTGGTGCACGAGAGCGCCCACGAATGGTTCGGCAATAACATCAGTGCCAAGGACCATGCCGACATGTGGATCCACGAGAGCTTCGGCATGTACGCCGAGGCACTGTACCTCGAATGCACTGAGGGGAAGGAGGCCGGCGTCAACTACCTGGTCGGCGTGCGCTCCAGCATGATCAGGAACGACACACCGATCATCGGCCAGTACGGTGTGCAGGATGTCCCTCGCTCGCAGGACCGATACCCCAAGGGCGCCAACATGCTGATGACCATGCGGGCCGTGGTAGGCGATGACACCACATGGCTCGCGACGCTCCGGGGACTCAACCAGACCTTCTGGCACCAGACCGTGACCGCGAAGCAGATCCGCGACTACATGAGCGCCTCGACGGGCGTCGACCTCAACCCGATCTTCGTGCAGTATCAGGAGACGATCAAGATCCCGGCACTCGAGTACAAGCTCGGGAACGGGTCACTCTCCTACCGGTGGACCAATGTCGTGCCGGGATTCACCATGCCGGTCGATGTGATGGTCGGGAACCAGAGGGTGACCCGCCTTGCTCCGACCGAGCAGTGGCAGTCGATGCCGGTCACGACCGCGGCCGGGGCGTCACTAGCCGTGATACCGGAGTACTACGTGACAACCCAGCGGGTGGAGGACTAGGGGGCGAACGGCATGGCCACCGATGCGCCGGTCGGACCTGGATCGGCGGGGCCGGGATCGCACGCGCATGTCCTCCTCGTTCACGGCCTCGGGCGCACCCCGGGGTCACTGGCCTCGCTGGGTTGGGCGCTACGGCGCGAGGGGTACCCCGTGCACCAGCTGGGGTACGTTGCCGCGTTCGAATCCGTGGATCGCATCATCGGGCGGGTCAGGGACCGCCTGGAGGAGCTGAGCGCAACGCAGGTACCGCTGGTTGTCATCGGCCATTCGCTCGGTGGCATCCTCGTCCGCGCCGCCCTCGCCGAGGCCGACACACGCGCGATCCGCGTCGACCATCTCATCATGCTCGGGCCACCGAACCGGCCGCCGCGTCTCGCTCGACGACTGCAACGCAACTGGCTCTATCGCATCGTCAACGGCGATGCCGGTCAGCGACTCGCCGACCCGGGGTTCCTCGATTCGCTGCCGCCACTCACCATCCCGCACACCATCATCGCCGGTACAGGCGGGCCGACGGGCCGGTGGAGTCCCTTCGGCGGCGATCCGAATGACATGATCGTGGCGGTCGACGAGACGCACTGCACGAACGATGAGCCCGTCATCCAGTTGCCGGTTCGACATACATTCATGATGAACGATCCGCGGGTTCGGGCCGTGATCACCGGCGTACTCGCGCAGGTCGACTGACCACGATCATGCCGAGCAACACTGCACGCAAGGAGTCACCATGTCGGACGCCGGATCGACGCCTCCCCATTCCGCCACTCATCCCTTCCGTGACCGGTTGTACCAGCTCTGGCCCGGACGCGAACCGGTGGCACGCGACATCAATGCCGAGGTCGAGCGACGTTCGACCCTGGGCGATCGCCTTGCCGACCGGATCGCCGGCTTCGGCGGTTCCTGGCCGTTCATCATCATCTTCCTCGCCTTCCTCGCGATCTGGACCTACCTCAACACCGCGATCCTGGGGCCGCGGCACGAGGCGTTCGACCCCTACCCGTACGTCTTCCTCAATCTCTTCCTGTCGATGATCGCCGCACTCCAGGCACCGGTCATCCTGATGTCACAGAACCGGCAGTCCGAACGTGATCGACTCGCGGCCGCCAACGACTTCGAGGTGAATGTGCGGGCCGAGCTGGCGATCCGGGCGTTGCACGAGCAGGTCGAGGTCATGAGGATGGAGCAGATGGCACTCCTCAGGGAGCTGGTGGAGTCACGGGATGGCTCCGGGTCCGCGAAGGGGAAGACGCATGGCGCATAGTCTCCATGATCCTGCCCTCGTCGCGTCACTCCACGGCCGACTCGACGCGCTCCGGGCCGACAGCCCCAGGCAGTGGGGCACGATGACGGTCCAGCAGATGTTGGCGCACTGCGCGCGCGGGGCCGAGATGGCACTCGGCGACCGGACGCCGCCACGAATCCTCATGGGCCGGCTGCTCGGCCCGCTCGTCAAGCGGATGATCCTCAAGGACGACTCGCCGATGATGCGGAACGCGCCGACCGCGCCCTCACTCGTGGTCGCCGACCAACCGCAACTCGATGCCGAGCGCACGCGACTCCACGTCCTGATTGATCGATTCGCCTCGGGACCAGCGGCATGCACCACGCATCCCCATCCGTTCTTCGGGACCATGACGCCTGACGAGTGGGGCATCCTGGCCTACAAGCATCTTGACCACCACTTGCGGCAGTTCGGGGTCTGACGATGCGCGATGCCCGGTCCGGTGCCCGGACACGATCGCCCGCGCGCCCGCGTGCCCTGGTGCTCGCCCTTCTGCTCACCATCCCTGCACTCAGCCCGTGCACCGTCCGTGGACAGGATGTCCAGTTCGGGGTCGGTGGGGCGGCGATCGTCCAGGCGGGAGACGGTGTCGGCGTGGAGTGCGACAGCCGCAACTACCGGCTCGCCCTCGGCGCAGATCTGTCGGCTCGACTCCCCGTGACCGGACTCCGGATTGCGGCGACCGGGCGGTACTTCGGCGTCTCGCCCTCTCCCGGGTGTGTCACCGACCCGTTCGTCCCGCGTGATGGTGTCCATACCTTCGATGATCACGTTGCGCTGGAGAGCAGTGCGTTTGGCACGACCGATCTGCGACTCGACGTTGCGCCACTGCCGCGACTTGTGGTGTCCGGCGGCGGGGGCATCGCCTGGCGCGGGAAGCAGCGGGGTCGGAACGCTCCCTACCTCCTTGCCGGAGTGGCCACGATGCTGCCCGGGCCGGATCGGATCCGGTTCCGCCTCGGGCTTGAGGTGACCTGGTTCCGGTTCGTCCACAACCGGAGCGAGGTCACCTTTGCGAACTACATCCCGATCGAGGTCGTCGAGCTTGGCGAGCGTCATTCCTGGGATCGCGCCGTGCTGCTCACTGCCGCCGCGCGGTTTCCCATCCCGTAGCGATGTCATTCATGCAGGGCAGATCATCTCCCACCGACGCTCCGCAGCGGTTCCATCATCGTCGGGTCCTGCCCGGACGGTGTCACACCATGCGTAGTTTGCCCCTGCACCGCGTTCCTGTCTCCCCCGATCGGAGTTGTTCGATGTCCGCCATCGCCCGCCTCATGACCATCGCCGTCCTCGTCGTGACCCCGTGTCTCCCGCTCACGGGCCAGGCCTGGCCGAGCGAGTCCGCGATCCGCGCCATGATCACGGCCCCGGTCGACAGCGGCTTCTACGCGGGGATCGCGGTGGGACTCGTCGCGCGCGATGGCACACGGCGCGTGGTGACCTACGGACCGCACGCCGGCGTGACCCCATTCGATGGCTCGACCGTGTTCGAGATCGCCTCGATCACCAAGACCTTCGCCGCCGCCATCCTCGCCGATATGGTCACGAAGGGTGAAGTGGCGCTCGACGACCCGGTGGTGAAGCATCTGCCGCCCGGCACGACGGTGCCCAGCCGTGGTGGTCGCGAGATCACGCTCCTCGACCTGGCGACCCAGACGTCGGGATTGCCGCGGCTCCCGGGCAACCTCGTGATCAGCGACTCGACGAACCCCTACGCGGACTACACGATCGCCGACCTCGATGCCTTCCTCGCCCGCTATACGCTGCCGCGTGACATCGGCGCGAGCTACGAATACTCGAACCTCGGATTCGGGCTGCTCGGGCGAGCGCTCACGCACCGTGCAGGGACCGATTTCGAGACGATGGTGCGTCAACGCATCCTCACCCCACTCGGCATGAACGACACACGCATCGCCCTCACGCCGGAGATGAGACGACGCCTCGCGCCGGGACATGCGGAGAACGGCACAGTCACGGCGAACTGGGACTTCCCCTCCCTGCCAGCGGCGGGTGCGCTGCGCTCGACCATCGATGACATGCTGACCTACATCCACGCCAACGCCGACTCGACGTCAACGCCTCTCGGGCCGACACTGGCCATGACGCATTCGGCACGCAGGCCCGCCGGCTCCCCTGCGATGCAGATCGGCCTGGCATGGAACCGGGTCCGGGCACCTGCAGGTCACACCATCGTCTGGCACAACGGCGGAAGCGGGGGGTATCGCTCATTCACCGGCTACGACGAGGCCACCGGACTCGGTGTGGTCGTGCTCACCAACACCTCCCGCAGCGTCGACGAGATGGGCATGCACCTGCTCGACTCGCTCGTGCCGCTGCCCACGCTCCGGAAGGCCGTCTCGCTCCCGATCGAGGAGCTCGCGCAGTATGTCGGCACCTACGAGATCCAGCCTGGCGTGGTGTTCACGATCACCCGGGAGAGCAGCCAGCTGATGGCACAGATCACCGGACAGCCCGCCAACCCGATCTACCCGAGCGGCCCCGGGGAGTTCTTCTATACTGTGGTCGATGCGACACTCTCGTTCCAGCGCGACAGCGCAGGAGCCGTGACCGGCCTCGTCCTGCACCAGGGCGCCCTGACCGTGCCGGCGAAGCGGAAGTAACAGGGCGCTGGCGCGCTAAGGGGCGCTCCGTACCGAGCCCACGGGTGGCCCGGCCCTCCGGGCCGGGCCTCAGTGCCGAGAAGCGGCTGACAGCCGCTGGCCAGAAGCGCGAGTTCTCGGAACAGCTGCGCTTGACGCCGTGCGCCACGGCTCGGCGGCCCCCGAACAGACGCCGAACCTCCCGCGGTTCACCGGGCCACGCTGGCGGAGTCGTCCCCCCCCTGCTATTCATTCCCTGCACCCACCCGGCTGGCGGGGGGGGACAAGAGCTGGGAGGACAAGGCATGGCGCGGAAGACCACGACCGTCCCGAAGCGGACGGCCACCGCTCGGTTGCGGCGCATGTTCGTTGATGGTGGCTATGTGCGGACCCAATCGCGCGCCGACGCGCGCGAGTACGGGACCGATGTGTACAAGAAGGGGCACGAGGTCCGACTCACCCTCGGATCGATGGCCGAGGCCCAGGAGGCCCGTGCCATGCTCGAGGTCGTCGGCCTGCGCGGTGGCAAGCCGTACCAGAAGCACAGCAGGGTGATCCAGCCGGTCTACGGGCTCGATGCAGTCGAGTGGTTCCTCGACAACCTGGGCAAGGACCCCAAGTCACTCGGCTTCACGAAGGGCGGCCGCCGCCGGCAGCGCCGCACCCCGGTCCGACACGACGACGCGTAGGCTCCTCACCTGCCTGACCCGGTGACCCCGATTCGGGGTCATGCGGGTCAGCGCACCGCATCCACCTCGTCATAACCGATCACGAACGCCTGGATCTCCACCGTGCCCGCCCGGGCAAAGGTGAGGCTGAGGCGCACCGAGTCACCCCGTGCCACGGCGGGAAGTGGCGGCTCGAACATGATGTGCCGTCCCCCTGGCGCCAGCAGCAGGGTCTCCCCGCCCCCGATGCCCATGGTCACCAACGGTTCCATTCCTGCCCCATGCAGGCTCGGCGTCGGGAAGCCCTCGCCTCCCCGTACCGCCACCAGGGTGTCTGGCACACTCCCCCGGTTCTCGATCCGGAGGTACGTCGGCATCGGGCTGTTGCTGAACGGCACGAGCGCGTAGGCCGATCGGACCGTGATCTCACCACGTGAGGCAGAGGCATCCTTGATGCGCGCCACGACCGGATTGGTGCGCGTGCAACTTGCGAGTATCAGGATCGTCAGGAGAGCTGGCAGCTGTTTCATGCCGATCAATATAGGTTTGGGGCTGGACGCTGTCCCGAGTCTCACCAAGGAGCATTGCTGATGTGGCGGACCCTTTCCCAGGTGGCCGCGAGTGCCTGCCTGGTCCTGTTGATCAGTGTCGTCATGCCGAACCGGGCAGAGTCGACCCCGGAACTGCATCTGCGACTCACGAAGTCACAACCGGCAAAGGACACCCTCCTCGCGTCGCCACCGAGCGAAATCCGGCTGTGGTTCTCGGAAACACCGACACTCGCGCTCTCGCGTGTCACCCTTTCCGGTCCGGGTGGCAACATCGAGCTCGGGAAGGTCACCCGCGATCCGGACGACTCCACGCTGCTGGTCGCGAAGATCGTCCCGGAGCTGGTGGGTGGCAACTACTCCATCGCGTGGCGGACGGCCAGTGCCGACGGCCATCCGATCCGGGGGACCTTGCCGTTCTCGGTTCGTCCGGAGTAGGCTGGGGCTCCCGCTAGCCGGAGCCGAGCATCAAGTACCTCCTGATCGAGGATGACCCGCACCTCGCGGCAACGCTGCTCCGTGGACTGGGGGAGCAGGGCCTCCTCACCGAACACGCCGGGACCATCCGCGAAGGACATCGACGAGCGATCGAGGGGCATTGGCAGGCACTCATCGTGGACGTGGCGCTCCCGGATGGTTCAGGGATCGAGCTCTGTCGGCGGCTCCGGCACGCCGGCAACACGACCCCGATCCTCATGCTCACGGCACGCGATGCGATCCAGGATCGGGTCACCGGACTCGATGCCGGTGCGGACGACTACCTGGTCAAGCCGTTTGCGTTCGCGGAACTGGTGGCGCGCCTCCGTGCCCTGGCCCGCCGTCCGGCCCCCCTCGTGCCGGACCAGCTCGTCGTAGGCGATCTCGAGATCGATTTCGTTGCCCGTTCGGCCGTTCGGGACGGCCGCGAACTCCGGCTCACGGTCAAGGAGTTTGCGCTGCTCGAGATTCTCGCGCGCCGCGCGGGTGTCCTGGTCGACCGTCCGACCATCACGGCCGCCGTCTGGGACGAGAACCACGACCCGTTCACCAACGTGCTTGATGTCCTCGTCCGGCGGCTGCGTCGAAAGCTCGACGACGAGGCATCCGTGCCCATGCTCGAGACGATCCGTGGTGCGGGCTACCGGTTGCGCGCGTGACATCGACCCAGGACTCCGGGGCCGTTCGCACCGCGCGTCGGCAGCTCACGCGCTGGTACTTGCTGACCATGGCGCTGATGCTTGGCCTCCTCGGTGCCGGCCTCTATCTCACCATCCGCCATCAGTTCCAGACCGAGCTCGACACCTCCCTCGCCCGGGCCACCGGCGAAGTGATCCGCGCTTCGCGGATCCGTGATCTCGAGGCGGGGGCCACCGGAACGGTGGTCGACGCCCTCGACGAACTGCGGATCCCTGACCGCTCACTGTACCTGATGGACTCCGACGGGACACCGATCAAGCCGGCCCAGGCCGAGCCCTGGGTCATGGATGCGGCGCGACGCACCCCTGAAGGGGCAACCCTCGATCTGACCACGGAAGTCGCCGGCGACCGCACCCTCCGGATCCACAGCCAGTCGTTCGTGGCCTCGGGCGAACGCCACCGGATCGCTGTGGTCGTGGCTGACGAGGTGGAGCTCGAGCAGCAGTACGCCGCCCTGATCACCGCCTTCGGGGCCGCGGCACTCGTGGCACTCCTGCTGGTCGCCGTTGCCGGCCGGATGCTGGTCGACCGGTCGATGCAGCCGGTCGAGCTCGGCATCACCCGGATGCGCCAGTTCATGGCCGACGCGGCCCACGAACTCCGGACCCCGGTCGCTGTCCTGCGGACGCGGGCCGAGGTCGCCCTCCTCCAGCCACGCGATGCCGATGCCTACCGCGAGGCACTCGAGGGAGTCACGGCCGAGGCGACGCGATTGAGCGGCCTCGTGGGTGACCTTCTCCTGCTCGCCCATGCGGACGCGGGCGAGCGCCCCATCGAACCCGTCTACGGTCATCTCGACGACATCGTGCTCGACGCCTGCGATGCTGCACGGTCCCTGGCCACCGTGGCCGGGGTGACGATCGAGATCGCGGGGTTCGAGCAGGCCGACGTGCATGCCGACCCTGCCCTGCTTCGCCAGGCCGTCATGATCCTCCTGGACAATGCGGTCAAGTTCACCCCCCCCCACGGAACGATCACCGTGGCCGTCGGCACGACGGACAACGCGGCGTTCGTGACCATCAGCGACACCGGGCCCGGGATCGCACCCAGCGAGCGTGCGCGTGTCTTCGATCGCTTCATGCGCGGCACCGCCCCCCCCGGAGCAGGTCACCAGCCCGGCGCCGGCCTCGGGCTGTCGATCGCCCAGTGGATCGTCACCGCGCACGGGGGTCGGATCGCCTTGCACCCCGGGCGCCCCACGGGCACGGTGGCCAGGCTGAGCCTGCCGATTCCGGGCACGGCGGGCCGCAGCCTCTCGTAGGACGCGCCGTGTCAGGTCACCGACAGGTGGCCGCAGTACACTCCCCGCATGACCAGCACCCATCCGGCCCTGATCGGCCTCTGGCTCGTGATACCGCTCGGCAGCATCGCGGCGCAGGTGCCGACTCGCCCGCTCTCGCGGGTCGAGGCGCGGACGATGGCCGCCAGTGGCGGGCCCACCCTCCAGGTGGCGGCCGCCGACACGACGCTCGGCGCAGCCCTGGTCCGGGATGCAGGCCTGCGCGCCGACCCGACGCTTGCCACCTCGTGGACGAAGTCGACGCCCCGATATCACATCGAACTGTCCTGGCCCATTGATCTCCCGGGCGTGCGGGGCGCACGGCTCCGTGCTGCACGATCGTCCGCCGACGCACTCCGCCTCGGCTGGAGTGCGGCGCAGGCCAGTGCCGCCATGACGGCTGACACCCTCTACCTCCGCGCGCTGGAGTCCGAGGCCGTCGCGCAGGCCAGCACAGCCGATGCCATGACCGCTCGACGGTTGGCGGAGCTGGCGAGCGCCGGGGTGGCCGCCGGCGAGACCAGCCGGTTCGACGCCGCCCTTGCCGCCCTGTCGGCCGAACGCTCCCGTGATCAGCTCGCCAGCGATTCCCTGGCCCTGCATGCGGCGATGCTTGCCCTGCAACGCGCGGTCGGCGATTCGGCCGACACCATTCACTTGACGCTCACGGATTCCCTCGCGGCGCCGACGGCCGTGCTCCCGAGCCGGTTGAACGCCGACCTGCTCGCGGCCGATGCCACCACGCTCGCCGCCGACGAGGCGATTCGCAGTGCGCGCCGGACACGATGGAGTGGCACCGCGCTCCTCACCGGCATCGAGTTCGGTGACCCGGCAGTCGCCCATCACGAACTCCTGCCGGTCATCGGCCTCAGCCTTCCGATCCCGTTGTTCAACCGTGGCCGCGGCGCGACGGCGATCGCCGAGGCCGAGGCGGTCCGGGCGAGCGCCGCACGAACCACGTTGCGACGTGAGCTCGAAACCGCCCGGGTGATCTACCGTGCGCAATTCGCGTCGGCGATGGCACGGCTCGAGCAGGACGCCGCGCGCCTGGCAACGGCCGACGATCTCGAACGGATGGCGGTCCAGGGCTTCCGCGAAGGGGAAACCGGGTTGCCCGCTGTCCTGGAGGCGGCCCGCACCGCCCGCGACATCCGCGTCATGCGAGCCCACCTTCTCGCCGACGCCATGATCGCCGCGGCAGTCCTGGAACACGTGGGGCTCCTGGCCCCGGCGGCCCCATGACCCGCAGGATCTCGTTGCCCCGTCCCCTCCTCGCCCTCGTCGCGCTCGGTTCCGCGTGCGGCACGCCCGCTGCTCCCCCCCCCGACATTGCCGCGCCGACGGTGGCCACCGCGGTGGCCCGGACGGACACCTTCGTCACGATCATCCCGGCCCTCGGTCGGGTGGCCGCTCGCGATGGCTTCATTGCGCGCCTCGGCGCACCCCAGCAGAGTCGCGTCACGGCGGTTCACGTCAGTCAGGGGGACCGGGTCACGGCGGGCGCACCACTCGTCAGCCTCGATCTTCCGGCCTTCCGGGCGCAGCTCGAGAGTGCCACCGCGCGCCTCGACGCCGCCGAGGCGGCGTGGCAGCGTGCCGTCCGTCTTGAGCGCGATGGGCTCGTCGCGCAGCGCGACGTCGAGCAGCGGGCGGCCGACCTGGCGGCGGCGCGCGCGGAATCGGTGAACAGTCACCTGAACGCCGAACGCGCCGAGTTGCGATCCCCGATCACGGGCGTGGTGGCATCCATGACGGCCACACTCGGCGCGACCGTCGATCCCGGCACCGTGCTGGTGGAGGTCGTCGATCCGGATCGACTCGAGATCGTGCTGGACGTGCCGCCGGACGTCGCGAGACAGTTGCAACCCGGAATGCAGGCCGTCCTCCGGAGCGTGGCCACCAACGGCGACTCGCTGGGAATCGGAGTTGTCCGCACGGTCTCGCCGCTGCTCGACGCGGCGGGCGGCACCGTGCGCGTCCGCCTTCGTGTCGCATCCGGTCATGCGGCCCTCCGCCTCGGCGAATCGGTGCAGGCGGCCATCGTGGCTGGACGTGTGCCCGATGCCATCGTCGTGCCGATCGACGCCCTCGTCCCCGAAGGTGACAGCTTCATCGTCTACACGGTCGATGCCGATGGCATGGTGCACCACCGGCCGGTGCGCGTCGCCGGTCGAAATGCCGCGCTCGCCTCCATTTCGGCAGGGCTGAACGTCGGTGAGCGGGTCGTCACCACCGGCGCATACGGCATGGTGGACAGCACGACGGTCGGCATCGCTCCATGAGCGAGCTCCCGGGAGGTGGCTGGCTCCACCGCCAGCGTCGCGCGATCCATCTCGCCATCGCGGTACTGAGCGCGGCCGGCATCTGGGCGGCGCTTCATACACCGTCGGCGATCTATCCCGAGCTCGAGTTCTCGCGCATCACGATTGTCGCCGACGCCTCGGCGCTCGGGGTCCGGCAGGTGCTCTTCGGGGTCACTCGGCCGATCGAGGAGGCGGTCACCGTGGTGCCTGGCGTGACCCGGGTCGAGTCGCGGGCGATTCGCGGGGGCAGCGAGACCACCGTCTCGTTCGCCCCGAAGACCGACATGCCGGTGGCACTCCAGCAGGTCCAGGCGCGCGTCAATCAGATCCAGGGCGACCTGCCGCTCGGAACCACGCTGCAGGTCGAGCGCCTGACGCCGTCGCTCTTCCCGATCCTCTCGTACAACCTCGAGGGAGGCGACCCGGCAGCGCTGCTCGACATCGCACGCTACCAGTTGCGCCCCCTCTTCTCCCGAGTCCCCGGTGTCGCCCGGGTCGACGTGATGGGGAGCGTGCAACGGGAAATCGAGGTCGTCGCCGATCCGATGCGCCTGGCTGCCCGCGGCATGACGTGGGAGGATCTGGCCACGGCGATTCGCGGCGCGAGCACCGTTACCGCGCTCGGCCCCTTGCCGACCTCGTACCGGCAGTACCTGCTCCTTGGCGGTCGGGAAGTCCACTCGGCCGACGAAGTGGCCGCCCTGCCGATCTCACCTGTGCTGCGAGTGCGGGATGTCGCCGATGTCCGGATCGGCACGACCGACCGGACGCTGCTGGTGACCGGCGGCGGCGCCCCTGCGGCGTTCATCACCGTGAGTCGGCAAGTCGGCGGCAACACACTGGCCATCGCCGACAGCATCGCCGGCACCGCCCGCACTCTCGCAGCCGAGCTGCCGCCCGGCGTCCGGCTCGTGCCGGTCTACGATCAGGCCATGCTGGTCCGTGACGCGATCCGATCGGTCCGCGACGCCATGCTCATCGGGGCGGTCCTCGCGGTGCTCGTGCTCTTTGCCTTTCTTCGTGATCTCCGCGTCACGGCCATTTCCGCGGCGGTGATTCCACTCACGATGGCCATCACGACCCTCGTGATGGTACTGCTCGGACAGTCGTTCAACCTGATGACGCTCGGCGCGATGGCCGTGGCCATCGGCCTGGTGATCGACGACGCCGTTGTGGTCACCGAGAACATCGTGCGGCATGTCCGCCAGACCCCGGACCGCTTCCGTGCCGTCGCCGACGCGGTGCGTGAGCTGCGCTGGCCCGTGACCACCTCGACGCTCACCACCATCGTGGTGTTCCTCCCGCTCGGCCTGCTCGGTGGCGTGGAAGGCCAGTTCTTCCGGACACTCGGCTTGACGCTCTCGGTCGCGGTCGTGGTCTCCCTCGTGCTGGCGTTCACGATCATTCCATTGCTCGCAACCAGCGTGCTGCGCACCCCGGCCCGATCCGCGGACCCGGAAGACGCTTCGACCGACAATCCGCTCGCGTCGCGGTATGCCAGCCTGATCGACACACTGCTCGACCGACCGCGCCTGGCATGGTTGGCCGCCCTCCTGCTGTTGATCGCCGCGGGACTGATGTACCGCACGGTCGGCACCGGCTTCCTCCCCGAGATCGATGAGGGGGCCTTCGTGCTCGACTACTTCACGCCGGGGGGGACCGCGCTCCCCGAGACGGATCGACAGCTCCGCGTCGTCGAGCAGATCCTGCTGCACACACCCGAGGTCGAGGCCTTCTCCCGACGCACCGGTGCAGAACTGGGCCTGTTTGCGACGGGCCAGAACACCGGCGATTTCATCGTGCGTCTCCGACCGATGAACCAGCGCAGTCGGACCACGGCGGAGGTGATCGACGGGGTGCGACAGCAGATCGAATCGGCAACCCCCCAGCTGAAGATCGAATTCGTGCAGATCCTCACTGATGTCATCAATGATCTGGCTGGTGTCCACAACCCGGTGGAACTGAAGCTGTTCGGCCCCGACCTGCACCAGCTCGAGGCCTACGCCGACACCCTGACCGCGCATCTCGAGCCAGTCGCGGGCCTGGTGGACCTGTACAGCGGCGTGAGCGAGCCGGCAGCGGAGATGGCACTGGACGTCGACCCGATCGCGATCCGGCGTGCCGGTCTGGCGCCCGGCGAGGTCGAGCAACAGGTACGGGGCGCGCTCATGGGCGTCCCGGCCGGTGCTGTCCTGCTCGATGACCGCGCCATCGAGATCCGGGTCCGCGCACCGGATGCCGTCCGGTTCGACCCGACGGCACTCGCGGTGTTGCCGATCCTGGCGCCCGCCAGCCCGACCGCCCTGCCCCTCAATGCCCTGGCCTCGATGCAACCCGAACTCGTTCGTGGCGAGCTGCGGCGCGAGGACCAGCAACAGATGCTCACGCTTACCGGCGATCTCGGCGGGCGGGCGCTTGGGGCCGTCATGACCGACGTCCGCACCGTGCTGGCGGCGACACCGCCACCGCACGGCATCCAGGTGCGGATCGCCGGCCAGGATGCGGGGCAACGCGCCGCATTTCGCGCGCTGCTCGCCGTCCTGTTGCTGGCCAGTGTCTCGGTGGTCGCGGTGATGGTCGTGCAGTTCCGGTCGTTCGCCGAACCGCTGATCATCCTGCTCGCGGCGCCACTCTCCGTGAGCGGGGCGCTTGGCGCACTGTGGTTGACCGGAACGGTGCTCAATGTCTCGAGCGTGATGGGGATGATTTTCCTGGTCGGGCTCGTCGTCAAGAACGGCATCATCCTGCTCGAGTTCGCCGATGCGGAGATGCGCGCGGGCGTCCCGATCCGGATCGCGATCGGCGAGGCCGCGCGCGTCCGGCTCCGGCCGATTCTCATGACCACGCTCTGCACCCTGTTTGGCCTGCTGCCGCTCGCACTCGGGCTCGGTCCCGGCAGTGACATGCAACGCCCGCTCGCCCTTGCGGTCCTTGGCGGGCTGGCCCTCTCGACCCCCATCACATTGTTCCTGGTGCCCGTGCTGTTCTACACCGTCCGCCGTCACGCGGATGCGTCTTCACCCAACAGGAGTACCTGATCATGATGTCCACACCGCGCAAGATGCTGAGTGCCCTCATCCTGACCCTGGCGATCGGGGCCATGGTCACGGCATGCACCAAGGACGCCGAGAGCGATGAGGCAAATGAAGGGGCGATGACCGCCGGCCAGACGACCGCCACGGCCGAGAAGGAGACCGGCGAGGCCAACGAGGGAGCGGAGGGCAATGAGGCCGCCGAGGAAAGCGCCGAGGCGCTCGCCAAGGAAGCGAAGATCGCGGAGGCCGATGCCCGGAAGACTGCGCTCGCCCAGGTGCCGGGGGGCATGGTCGAGGCGTTCGAGCTGGAGCGTGAGGGCGGCAAGCTGCTCTACAGCTACGACATCAAGACGACCGGCAAGTCGGGGATCGACGAGGTCCAGATCGACGCACTGACTGGCGCCCTGCTCTCCAACAAGCATGAGACGCCGGCGGATGAGGCCAAGGAGGCCGCAGAGGACGCGGCCGCCAAGACCTGATCCGAGCCGTCAGTTCTTCGACTTCATGCCTCCAACCAGCAGCCCGGCACCAAGGATGATCGCGCCGATCCCAGCCCACATCGGGATCGGCCGCTCCTTGTCGGCCGAGATCTGGACGGCGCCGATGTCGACGATCTTTTCGCGCGTGGTGAGGGAGCCACCGTTGATGGTGACCCATCCTCCGGCGAGGATGAGCAGGATACCAATGATTGCGACGGGCTTCATGGCGTACTCCGTGGAGAGGGACGGGCAGCGCGGGGACAGGTGATCATGCGTCAGGACGTCCCAACCGGCCCACGGTGACACGCCGGGGCCGGGTCCCACTAGGTTTGTGGCATGGACCTTTTTGATCTTCAGCGCGCCAAGATCCCTGCCCTCCCGGCCCGGATCGAGGGCTTGGCCGCCCTTGCCTGTAACCTCGCCTGGAGCTGGCACCGCCAGTCCCGAGCCATCTTCCGACGCGTCGACCCGGTCATCTGGCGACGATCCGCCCACAACCCGATCACGTTGCTCCGAGAGGTCACGCCCGCTCGGCTCGAGGCGTTGCTCCACGACAATGACTTCCTGGCCCACTACGACGAGGTCATGTCGTGGTTCACGGTCGAACGCACTGCCGAAGGTGGCTGGTTCCGGGATCAGTGGCCGGATCTGGGCACGGACCGCCCGGTCGCCTATTTCTGCGCGGAGTTCGGTCTCCACGCGTCGGTCCCGATCTATTCGGGCGGCCTGGGTGTGCTTGCCGGTGATCACTGCAAGACGGCGTCGGACCTCGCGGTGCCGTTCGTCGGGGTCGGCCTCTTCTACAAGAAGGGCTACTTCGATCAGCAGGTGAGCCCGGTCGGGTGGCAGGAAGACGGGGACGACGAAGTGGATCCGATCCTCACGCCACTGGTCCGGATTCCCGGTGCGGATGGAGCCGCATGGGTCACGGTGCTCGAGACCTTCGGTCGTCCGGTACACATCGCGGTCTGGACCATGACGGTCGGGCGTGCACCGATCTACCTGCTCGATACCGACCTCGAGGAGAATGCCCCTGAGGATCGCGGGCTCACGAGCAAGCTCTATTCCGGCGGGCTTCCGATGCGACTCCGCCAGGAATGGGTGCTGGGTGTCGGGGGCACCCAGGTGCTCGCCGCGCTCGGCGTGACGCCCGGTGCATGGCACGCGAACGAGGGGCATGCCGCCTTCATGATGCTCGAACGCGTGCGGCAGCGCGTGATGGCCGGCGTCGAATTCGATGCGGCCGTCAGCGAGGTCCGGCGCACCACCCTGTTCACCACTCACACGCCGGTCCCCGCGGGGCACGATCACTTCAATCTCGAGAGCGTGATCGAGTGCGCCGGGGCCGCCTGGCTGGCGAGTTTCGGTATCGGCCTCGACCGGGTGCTGTCACTCGGGGTCCATGCGGCCCGGGGCCTTGATCAGTTTCACATGACCGTGCTCGCGATCCGCTGCGCCGGGCATGTGAACGGGGTGGCCCAGCGACATGGGATCGTCTCGCGGGAGATCTGGGGCGACCTCTGGCACAACCGCGCCCCCGAGCAGGTCCCGATCGGTGCGGTGACCAACGGCGTGCACCTGCCGACCTGGATGGCCAATCCGATCAAGCGCCTGCTCGATCGACATCTGGGTCGCGGCTGGGTCGCGCGGCGCGATGAGGCAGAGACGTGGGATGCCGTGCTCGGGCTCGACTCGCACATGCTGTGGGCCGAACACCAGGCGCTGAAGCAGGCACTGCTCCACCATGTGCGCGAGGATGCCCGGCGACGCTGGGGCGAGACGTGGACCGAAGCCGCCCAGGTCGTGGCGAGCGGCACGCTGCTCGACCCGAACGTGCTCACGATCGGCTTCGCGCGCCGGTTCGCGACCTACAAGCGCGCGGACCTGCTCTTCCGCGATACCGAACGCCTCCGGCGCATGCTCACCGACCAGCAGCAACCGGTTCAACTGGTACTGGCCGGCAAGGCGCACCCGCAGGACAACCCCGGCAAGGAAGTGCTCCAGGCGATCCACTACTTCACGCGGGACCCGATGTTCGAGGGCCGGGTGGCGTTCCTGGAGGACTATGACATGCACCTCGCGCACCTGCTGGTCCAGGGCGTCGACCTCTGGCTCAATGTGCCACGGGTGCCGCTGGAGGCCAGCGGCACCAGTGGCATGAAGGCCGCCCTCAACGGGGTGCCGCACCTCTCGACCCTTGACGGCTGGTGGGAGGAGGGGGCGTCGGGTCGGAATGGCTGGACCATCCCGCGATCGATGGCCGCCACCGAGGAGGAGGTCGATGCCGAGGATGCCGAGGCGTTGTATCGGATCCTCGAGCAGGAAGTGATCCCGATGTGGTATCATCGAGATGACGATGGGGTGCCCCAGGGCTGGGTGATGCGCATGAAGGAATCGATCCGCGTCGCCGGCAAGCAGTTCGCGGCCCGCCGGATGCTCCAGGATTACGCTCGGCAGTACTATGCACCGATCCTGAGGGGGGACCCCTTCACCGACGATCCACCGACAGGCTGACCGACATGCCCGCGCCCGCGCCCGTCCCGCTCCCACCCATCGATGGCTCGACGCCAACGATCGTGCACCTGAGCGCGGAATACTACCCGTACGCGCGGACGGGGGGCCTCGCCGAGGCCGCATGGGGACTCCATCGCCTGCAGCATGGCCGCGGACGACCGACGGCTGCCATCGTGCCGCTGTTTCGCACGGTCCGCAAGCACCTGCGCGATGCGGTGCCCGTGGGCGAGCCGATGACACTGCGCTTCGGGACACGGACCGAGTCGTTTCAGCTCTGGCACGATCGCGATCCCGCCTCCGGGACGCCAAGCTGGTTCATCCAGCACGACGGACTCTTCGATCGCGAGGGCATCTACGGCGAGGGGGGGGACTACCCGGACAACCACTTCCGGTTCGCGGCCTTCGCAGCCGCCGCAATCGCATTCCTGCCACGCGTGACCACGGGACCCGTGGTGTTGCACGCGCACGACTGGCACGCCGCACTCGCCCCGGTCTACCTGCGCACCTGGTTCCGCGGCAACCCGTGGTTCGATCGGATCCCGGTGGTCCTGTCGGTCCACAATGGCGGCTATCAGGGCCACTTCGGTCCCGAGGTGATCCCCGAGATCGGGCTGCCGTGGGAGCTGTTCCGCTTCGACAAGCTCGAGTGGCACGGCCAGACGAACCTGCTCAAGGGCGGGTTGACGCACTGTGACATCGCGACCACGGTCTCGCCGACCCATTCGACCGAGTTGCGCACGACGGCTGGCGGATTCGGTCTGCAGGACGTCTTCTCGTGGATGGGTGATCGATTCACGGGCGTCCTGAACGGGATCGATCAGGCGGAATGGAGCCCGCTCCGGGACGACCACACGGCAGCGCACTACGGTCCGGGCGACCTTGCCGGGAAGGCCGCCTGCAAGGCCGACCTGCAACGCCGGTTCGGCTTGGCCGAGCGGACCGATGTCCCGGTGATTGCGCTGGCCGGCCGGCTGGTGACCCAGAAGGGACTCGACCTGGTCGTCGACAATGCCAATCTCTTCGCCCTCCCCGCGCAGTTCGTCTTCCTCGGGAGCGGCGAGCGGAAGTTCGAGTCGGCCATCAAGGCTCGCCGTGACGCCGAGCCCGACCGCATCGGCATCGACACCACGTTCTCGGACGAGCGCGAGCATCAACTCATGGCTGGCGCCGACCTCTTCCTGATGCCGTCACAGTACGAACCGTGCGGCCTCACGCAGATGCGAGCCCAGCGCTACGGGACGATCCCCGTGGCACGGCGTGTCGGTGGTCTCGCTGACACCATCGACGACGGCATCACCGGTTTCCTCTTCGATGCCTACGACGAACGGGCGCTCGCTGGCGGGATGTGGCGCGCCCTGACGGAGCAGGGTGCGACCGAGCAGTGGCGCGAGATGCAGGACACGGGGATGCAGCGTGACTTCGGCTGGGAGCGCGTGGCCGAGACCTACGCGACGATCTACAGCCGCGCGATCGCGCGTCGTGCCGGATTGGTCGGATCGTGATGCGCTTCACCCTGATCCTGCACTCGCACATGCCCTGGGTCCTGCACCACGGCCGCTGGCCGCATGGCAGTGACTGGCTGACCGAGGCAGCACTTGACACCTACCTCCCGCTCCTCGCCTGGCTCGAACGCGCCGAGGCGGAGGAGGCACCGGTGGCGCTGACACTCGGGGTGACGCCGATCCTCGCGGCACAGCTTGCGCATCCGTCGTTCCGGACCGACCTCGATGCCTACTTCGCCCACCGCTTCGAGACACTGGACGAATCGGAAGCGTCGCTGAAGACGACCGGCGATGACGAGCTGATCCCGTTGGTGCCGTTCTGGCATGCACACCTCACGCGCCTCTGCGAGCTGTGGCACCGGATCGACCGGGACATCGTGGGTGCGCTCCGCCACCATGCGGCCACGGGACGGATCGAACTGATCTCCTCGGCGGCGACCCATGGATTCCTGCCGCTGCTCGCCCGTGACGAGTCCATCCGCTTTCAACTGCTGCTCGGGCGCGCCGAGCACCTGCGGCATTTCGGGGTGCTCCCGAAGGGATGCTGGGTTCCGGAATGTGCATACCGGCCGGCCGGAGCCTGGCAGCCATGGCACAGCGCGAAGTGGGTGGCCCACCGCGTGGGGACCGAATCGCACCTGCGCTACGCCGGGTTCCGATGGTTCGTGGTCGACGCGCACCTGGCTCGCGCCGGTGCGGCCTGGGAACTCTACGAGTCGCAGGCGACGCGGCCACTCGATGACGAGGCTGACGTCTCGCCCTACCGGAGCTTCGAGGTGGGGCATCGGCCACCCCGCACCCGCCCGGTCGATGTCGTGATCCGTGACCCCGAGACGACGGCCCAGGTCTGGAGCCGTCACGGTGGCTATCCCGGGGATTCACGCTACCTGGAGTTCCACAAGATCCGCTATCCCGGTGGCCTCAAGCTCTGGCGGGTGACCGATCCTTCGGCCGACCTCGGCGAGAAGGCCCCCTATGATCCGGCCGCAGCACGCGATGCCGCGGCCCAGCACGCCCGGCACTTCCGGGAGGTCTTGCACCGGATTGCGGCGCGCGCCACCGAGTCGGACACAGCCGTCGTGGCGCCATTCGACACCGAGTTGTTCGGGCACTGGTGGTTCGAGGGAATCGACTTCCTCGCCGACCTCTACGCCCAACTCGACGAAGCCGGCAACGTGACGCCCGCCACTGGCAGCGCCCTCCTGACCGACGAGCCACCGGAGGCGGTGATCGAGCTGGAAGCCGGTTCCTGGGGCGCCAACGGCGACTTCTCCAAGTGGCTCAACGACGAGACAGCGTGGACCTGGGAACGCCTCTGGCCACTCGAGGAACGGTTCTGGAACGCCGTGCCGTCCGCGGTCGAGGAAGCCCATCTCGCCTCGATCGTCGAGCAGGCGGCCCGCGAACTCCTGCTGGCCCAGTCATCGGACTGGCAGTTCATCATCTCCACCGGGGCGGCCGGGGACTACGCTACCAAGCGATTCGTCGAACACTGCGATGCACTCGAGGCCCTGCTTCCCGCGATCGAGGGATGGGGCGACGTGGTGCATGCCAGATACCTCGCCCAGGAATACAAGCGGGTGGATGATCCCTTCCCCTCGCTCCTCGGTGCGCTCGCCGCCGCATCCGACCTTCCCGCCGCCTAGGACCGATGTCGCACATCGTCGTCCACGCGCACTGCTACCAGCCACCGCGCGAGGATCCGTGGCTGGAACTGGTACCCGAGGAACCGAGCGCACTTCCCGACCACGACTGGAACGCGCGGATCACCCGGGAGTGTTACCGTCCGCTCTCGCGAGCACGGGTGCTCGATGCCGAGGGTCGGATCGTGCGTGTGCACAACGCCTGGGCCTGGCTGTCGTTCGATGTCGGCCCGACGCTCGTGCACTGGCTCGAACGCCACGCCACGGATGTGCTCGATGCCATGCGCGAGGGCGATCGCGCGGCGATCACCCGTACCGGACACGGCACGGCCATCGCGCACCCCTACCATCATATCATCCTGCCGCTGGCATCGAGGCGCGACAAGCGCACCGAGATCCGCTGGGGCATGCGGGAATTCCGTCGGGTGTTCGGTCGGGATCCGTTCGCGATGTGGCTCCCCGAGACGGCGGTTGACGAGGAAACCCTCGAGGTGCTGGCAGAAGAGGGCATCCGCGGGACGATCCTGGCACCCAGACAAGTCACGACCGTGGGTCCAGCAGGTGCACCCGTGCGCTGGGATCGCCCCGATTGCGACATGCGGATTCTCGCCTACGATGGCGCGCTGGCGCACGACGTGGCCTTCGGTTCGTTGCTCCAGGACGCCGAGCGATTCGCGACCCGCCTGACCGAGCCCCGTGATCGGGGCGTCGTGGCCCTCGCCACCGACGGCGAGACCTTCGGCCATCATCATCGGTTCGGCGACCTGGCGCTGGCGCGCGTCATCGAGACCATCGCGGTACACCCGACGGCCCGGATGGTCGGCGCCGAGGCCGTCCTCGCCACCACGGACCCGGCCATCCCGACCGGCATCGTTGCCCCGAGCGCCTGGAGTTGCGAGCACGGTGTCGATCGATGGCAGGCCGACTGTGGCTGCCGGATGGATCCGCACACCTCCCAGGACTGGCGTGCGCCGCTCCGCGCCGGTCTCGAGGTCCTGGCCCTCGGCCTCGATGCCGTGGTCGAGCGCGAGTGGCCGCGTGCCGCCGGCAATCGCCACGAGATCCGGGACATCGCCGGTCCCCGGCTCGATGGCGCGGGCCCGCTCCCCCCCCCGGCACGACGACTGCTGGAGGCGGAGCGGCATGCCCTCGCGATGTTCACCTCGTGTGCCTGGTTCTTCGATGACCTCGCCCGGATCGAGCCGCGGGTGGTGCTGCGGCATGCGGCCCGCGCACTCGACTTCCTCCCTGCCGATGACGCGGAGGCACTCGAGGCGGCGCTCCGCACGGCGCTCGCGGAGGCGCATGCCAACGATCATGGCGACGGGACCGGTGTGACGATCTGGGAACGGGATATCCTGCCGGGGCGACGCGCCGTGCCGGCGATGGTCGCCGGGATCGCGGCACTCCGTGAACTGGCACCGCACGCGCCGTTCGAGGGTGGCATGCCCGCGCACGAATGGACCTTCGACGGCGAGACCATCATGACCACACATCGGGCCAGCCGCCGCACCCGACGCTGGCATACCGAGCCCATCACGCTCGGCGTGGTCCCACGACGGATCCATGTGCGAGAGGATCGCGAGGTCGGCTGGTCGGGCGTGATCCTGCTGGAGGAGGTCCCGCCCCCGCTGCGTCGGCGACTGCTCGCCCTGGCGCTGCCCGTCGTGCTCGAGGCAGCCGTGGGCACCCGCCATCTCGATGCCACGGCGATGCTGGGCGGCGGGCTGGCCGCCCTGCTCCCTCGTATCTTGCGGGGCGCATGGCAACGCGGGTCCGAGGACGATCCGGTGGCGGCGGCAACGATCACCCATGCCGTCCTCGATCTCTGGTCGCTGAGCGGACACGAGATACCCGACAGTGTCGCGAGCGAAGCCTGGCTGCGACTGGTGGTCTGGCCCGCCGGCCCTGAACGCGAACACCTCGCCGAACGATTCGGCCTCTCCTTTCGGGATCCGTGATGCCCCGACCCGTGCGATTCTGCTTCGGACTCCATCTCCATCAGCCGGTGGGGAACTTCGACTCCGTCTTCCGCGATCACCTCGATGCCGTCTATGCCCCGCTCCTCGACGGACTCGAGCACGGCGAGACCTGGCCCGTGGCGATTCATGTCTCAGGCCCGCTCCTCGATTGGCTCGAAACGCACGCCTCCGCGTGGGTTGATCGACTCGGCCGACATGTGAGTGCAGGACAGGTCGAGTTGCTGGCCTCGGGCCACGACGAGCCGATCCTCGCCATCCTCGATCGTGAGGACCGTGTCGACCAGGTGCGCCGATATCGCGAGCGACTGGTGCGACGGTTCGGCACCGAAGTGCGGGGGCTCTGGCTGACGGAGCGCGTCTGGGAGCCCGACTTGCCGGGCGATCTCGCGCGGGCCGGGATCGAGTTTGCGCTGGTCGATGATCGGCATCTCCGTGTCACGGGACTTCCGGCGGAGGCACGTCACCGCCCATGGGTCACCGAGCACGACGGCGCCCGCATCACGGTGCTCGCCATCGACCAGAACCTCCGGTACCTCGTGCCCTTTCGGCCGCCGGAGGAGCTGGCCGAATACCTGAATGCCATCCGCCACGACGGGCATCGACTCGCCGTCCTGGCCGATGATGGCGAGAAGTTCGGTGGCTGGCCGGGCACGGCCAAGTGGGTCTGGGCGGATGGCTGGTTCGATCGCTTCACGGAGCAGGTGCACCGGATGCGTGAGGCCGGCATCGCCGAGCTGTCCCGCTTCGACGAGACGCTACTCGGCGTGCCTGCGGACGGGCCGGTCTACCTGCCCTCTGCCTCGTACCAGGAGATGGAACGGTGGGCCCTGCCCCCGATCCAGGCTCGCGAACTGACGCGCCGCGAAGCGGCCATCCTGGCGCTCGATCCCAGCGCCGAAGCCGATCCGCTGGTGCGTGGCGGCCATTGGCGACATTTTCTCGCCAAGTATCCGGAATCCAATCGGCTGCACAAGGTGATGCAGCATCTCTCCCGGACATGCCGCGCCGCCGGCGACCCGCCCGACGCACGCCGTCACGTCGGGCGGGCGCAGTGCAACGACGCCTATTGGCATGGCGTCTTCGGCGGGCTCTACCTGCCCTTCCTGCGGGAGGCGCTGTGGCAGGAACTCGGGCACGCTGCCCGACTCCTGCTGCACGATCGCCCACCGGCCGCGACCCGGCTCGATCTCGACGCCGATGGCCAGGACGAGGTCGTCGTCACCTCTCCCGGCCAGTTCGTCGTGGTCTCCCCGCATCGGGGGGGGGCGATTGATGTCATGCTGGACCTGCATGGCGGCGGCAACTGGGCCGACGCCCTGACACGGCACGAGGAGGCCTACCATCTGGCACCCGGAGCGCCCGCACCGGATGGCCCCGAGGGGGACGCGTCCGGCGATGGGGCAGCGACGATCCACGACGCGGAGACGCAGGTGCAGGAAGCACCGGCCCTCGACCGCGAGACCCGCGCCCTGTTCGTGGACCGCCTGCTCCCGCACAACATCACACGCGAGCAGTTCGTCGCGGGGACCGTCGACCCGATCGTCTCGTGGGCCGCTCGCCGGCTCGACGGCCGGCTCGAGACGGTTCCGCATGGAGTCGCGGTGCGACTCTCCGCCGATCGATTCAGCAAGACACTGGTCTTCCACACCGACGGCCCGCTCGATGTGCATTGGACATGGGAGGGCGACGAGCCGGATGGTGCCTGGTTCACGACCGAACTCTCGCTGGCACGGCTGCCCCGCATCGTGGCGGATGGTGCCGAGCGCTGGGACTACCCGATCGAGACGGTCTCCCGGAGTGAAGCGGGATTCGACCACACCGTCCAGGGGACGGCGGTGGTGCTCCGGTGGCCCGTCGCTCGGCGCAGCGCGAGCGTGCGGATCACATGGATGGCGGACTGATGCGCGACATCACTCGCGACTCAGGACCACACCGAATCCGCCGAAGAACTTGCCGGTATTCGGATTGACCTCGGCGAAGCGCGTCGTGAGTGCCAGGTTCGAACCGACCTGATAGCCGCCTTCGGCCACGAACTCGAGCGGGCCGAGGTGGACCCCCAGATTCAACGCCGTGACGATCCGCATTCCCGACAACTTCGGCTCCAGGGGCGCGCCCACCACGTCGGTCCCGGGGTCGCGGTAGGCGACCTCGCCGGTGCCGGAGAGCAGATCCACGCCGGCACCGGCGGCCAGGTCGAGCCAGTCGAATCGCTTCCCCGCGAACAGGCGCACGTCGATCGAGGAGGCGTTGAAGGTGTACGCCGTCGTGTTGCCATCCGTGGTGCCGCCAAGCTGCACCGTCGGTGTCGAGCGCTTCATGATCGTGAGCGAGACCGTCGGGAGCGTCGGGCTCGTCATCCCGAACCGGACCCCCCAGTCGAGGGTCACGGCCGCCTTGCCGATCGTCCGACTCCCCGGCACCGGGGTGAACGCCGTGGTGCGATCGCTCGGGATCACCAGCGCCGAGAACATCGCGTCGACGCCAATTGTCCCCATTGGCATCACCATCTGGACCAGGCCGAGCGCCAGATCGACGTGTGGCGCATAGAACTGCACCCGCTGGCCGACCGCCACAGTGTCGGTGCTGCCGTCGTAGGTGAGGTCGGGGATCACCCCCGTTGCCGTGGTGGCCCGGAGCGTCACGGCGAAGTGACCGAACTTCCCGATCGGCGCCGCACTGCCGAGACGGGGATTGCCACCGTTCATGAGGAGCGCCGCGAACGGGTGGAGCATCGTCGCGCCGTCGAGCGCGGCCTGACAGACCTTGAGTCCCCCCGCCGACAGCGAGTCGGGACAGACCACGGGGAGCGCCGTGGCCGCGGTATCGGCCTGGGCCACCGCCGGAATCGGCGTCGCGGCGACGAGGAGGGCGATCAGAACGAGCTGGCGAATGGGCACGGCGTCTCCGGGCATTGGCTTACGAGAAACGAGAAGCGAGAAGCGAGAAGCGAGAAACGAGAAACGAGAAACGAGAAGCGAGAGACGAGACGAGACGAGAAACGAGAAACGGGAGACGGGAGACGAGAGACGGGAGACGGGAGACGGGAGACGGGAGACGCGAGCAAGGTAATGGAACGTGTTTGGAGACAGGCGTCACGCTTCTCGCTTCTCACTTCTCATTTCTCGCTTCTCGCTTCTCGCTTCTCGCTTCTCGCTTTACAGCCCTGCCCGCACAATAATCCGATACGACAGCTCCCACGGCGTCCCGAAGAACGCCTCGCTCTGTTCACTGTCGATCCGATGGAATCGCACTTCGGTGTCGAACGAGACGCCCGTGCTGGCGTCGCCGAAGCGGCGCCATGCACCGAGTTCGGTGTACCGGCGCTCGGCACGGTAGACGCCCGGCGTATGCCCCACGGAGCCGTAGTTGGCATCCCCGGCGGCGGCCGCGAAGTCCTGACCTCGCCAATGGATCACGAAGAGCGCCCAGAGTGGCCACGGATTCACCTCACCACGAAGCCATGTCCCCGACCCGCCGCGCGGTTGGTCGGTCGGGTAGGCCGGGTCGAGGTGCCCGTCGCTCCAGAGTCTCGCCGCCTGGACGCTGCCGTGCCGGACGATCGGGAGCGAACCTGACAAGGTCGCACCGAGTGCCGTGACGCGGTTGTTGGTCACCGGGACACCGGCATCGAACAACTGCCCGCCGTGATGCGACCAGAGGTGTTGGGCGTCGATGCTGAGGCCGCGCACCGGACGAACGCGTGCAACGATGCCCATCTCGAACGCCTCACGCTGCGCCGGTGTATTCAGTCGCTGCCAGTTGATCCACGCCTCGGCGTCGAGCCGTTCGCGGCGTTCGCGCCACTGCAGGCCATACTCGATCGGCGTCGTGAGCTCGCGTGTGCTGACCATCAGTGGGTCAATGAGGCCGTGTCGACGCGTGTTCTCGAGGGTGCCGATCACACCCAGGGAATGCGGGGTCGTGTAGCGGGCGGCGAGGATCGGCTTGAGCGAGTCGGTGAACTCCTCGCTGCCCCAGCGACGGTCGGCGAAGACGCCCAGGCGGAGCGCCAGGTGACCGGTCGCCTGCCCGGAGATCCAGCCCTGCACCTGTCCACCGAGAATCGTCTCGCCGACACGGTACGGGGTGAAGAATTCGGTGTTGTCGCCGTAGAGCGTGGCGCGGAGCTGCCAGTCGATCCGCTGTGCGCCGAGGATGGGGCACGCGAGGGCCAGCAGGAGGATCACGCGAAGGGCGACGGACCGGATCGAGTGTGAAATGCGGCTCAGCCGATCTCGCCCTGCAGCTTGGCGATCCGGTCGCGGATCTCGCGCACCCGCGGTTGGAGCTTCGGGTCGGCGTTGGCCCAGAGTTCGGTGAACTGACTGTAGTAGTCGATGGCCTTGGCCTTGTTGCCCTTGTTCTCGTAGGCCTCGCCGAGGCGCTCCAGGATCTTGGCACGCCACTGCCCGTCCGTGCCAGGCAAGGCTGCGGGTGTCGCCAGGAACTTCTCGTAGTAGACAATCACCGAATCCGTGCGCCCCAGTTCGAGGTGTGCGTTGCCACGGACAAGGTCAGCGATGCGGGGCTCGAATGAGAACAGGCGTTCCGCCTGGTCGGCATACCGAATGGCATCTTCCCAACGCCCTTCCGCCATCGCGAGGTGCGCGGCATAGTCCGCGCGGCGACCCTCTGCATCCGAGGAGAAGCTGACCTGATCGCGCTCGAACCCGGCCATCGCTTCGCGCACCAGCGTCGGTTCCCTGAGGATGGCCCCGACGAACTTGATGAAGCCCCACGGCCGCTCGACTGGCGGGATCTCGGTCATCGGCACACGCGCCCGGGCCCGGGCGAGCGCGGCCAGCGTACTGGCCTTGGTGCCATACATCAGTTCGTAGTACACCGTGTCGAGCCCGATGCTCAGCAGGTTGCCGGGAGTCGGCTGCACCTTGTAGAGCGCGGCACTGTTTCTGGCCTGCCACCGCGCCGCCTCGGCGATCTGGCCACGCATCTCGGCGGTGGCCGTCAGCGCAGCGGTTGACCGGATCGCCTGCCGAACGGTCTTCGCCGAGGCGTCCACCGCGCGCGCGATCGAATCGGCTCCGGCGACATCCCCCTTCCCCCAGGCGACAAACCACTGCGCTTCCCAGAAGTCGTTGCTCTCCCCGAACGTGTTCCGGAAGGATGTGAGGGTGGAGTCGAGCGCGGCGCCCGAGCGGCCATTCAGGATTTGTGTCGTGATCAGGTTCGTGAACGCGCCACCGAAGGTATGCGGCAACCGGACCACGCGACGATAGAGTTCCTCGGCGCGGATGTCGTCGTTCATCTCACCCAGGATGACGGCCGCATTGTTGAGGGCCGAGGTGCTCAGGGTATCGAGCTTGGCGGCGGCCTCGTACGCGGCAAGCGCCTTCTCGCGATCGGGCGTCGGTCCCCGCGTATAGTAGAACCCCTCGGTGAGGAGGCGCTCCATCTCGGTCAGGCGGTCGCGGTGTCGATAGGCGGTCGAGATCGCGTTGATCATGCCGACCTGATCCCGACCCTCGTTGTTGAGCAGCACCGACAGCTTGCGCCATGCCATCGCGAACGACGTGTCGATGGTGACCGCCTCCCGGATCAACTCCATGCCGCGCTCGTTCTCGCCCTCCTCGTCGGCAAGGCGCGAGCCCTCGACGTACTTGCGGAGCGCGGCGAGCGAGGGGGTGGTGACCCGCTCGAGTTCGTTGCTCGCGCGGATCGACTTGAGCGACTCCCCGGCCTTGGCGCGGACGGCCTTCGACAAACGGCCGAGCGCCGGGAGGATCTCGTCCTCGTTGGACGCCTCCTCGCGGAACGAGGCGAGATCGGCGCCATCGAGGGCCGAGGCCAGCCGCGCCGTGATGACGTAACTCTTGCCGATCTCCGCAATGCCGCCATCGAGCACCGCCTTGGCGCCCTCACGCGTGGCGATCTCGCGGGCCAGGGCATAGGGGACCGCCTCGTCCGGGGAGCGCTGCATCAGGGTGAGCGCCTCGCGGATTGCCGAGCGGGTCAGGACCGTGAGTGAGGTCGACTGCGCAAGATCGGTACGAAGTGCTTCAGCGACGGTGCCGCCGAGCGTCGAATCGCTGGGTGGCGAGGTGAAATCCGCGATCATCAGCGTCTCGCGATCACCGAAGGCGCCCTTCCCCTGGAGCGAGGCCATCGGCCCGATCCCCATCGCGCGCATCACCATGAACGCGAGGACCACGACGGCGAAGCCACCGACGGCGAACGCACCACCGAGCCAGGTGCGCCGCCACGAGACATGCGGACTCGCCTTCATCGCAAGCGTTGCCATCGTGCCCTGCGGGGATGGCGTGCGATTGGGTGTTGCGGTGAACGCCTTGTGCGTGGTCCGCTGGACGTAGGCCGTGAAGAGCAGCACCGGCAAGCCCGCGAGCATGACGCCGACCGCGCCGGGGAGGACCCAGTCGGGCAGGCCGATCGCCTCACGAGCGGCCCACGCCGTCAGGGCGACGACGATCGTGGCGAAGGCCCAGAGTGCCACCGCGCGGCCGAGGCGGATCGGACCTCCACGCAGGATCTCGGGCACCGTCGCCCCGCTGCCGCTCGAGGTGATCGTGTCGAGGACCTGCACCAGCTCCGCGGAATCCCGGGGCCGGTCCTGGGGCTCCTTCTCGAGGCAGCGCATGACGAGGGCGGCGAGCGCGGGCGGGCAATCGGGGCGGAGTCCGAGAATATCCGGCGCGGGCTCCGTCATGTGCGCAGCGAGCAATTTCGTTGGCGTGGCAGCCACAAACGGTGTCCGGCCGGCCAGTGTCTCGAAGGCCATTACACCGAAGGCGTAGAGATCGGCGCGGTGGTCGGTGTCGGGATCGCCGGCGGCCTGTTCGGGTGCCATGTAGGCAGGCGTCCCGATCGAGGTGCCGACCTGGGTCAGCGCCTCGCCGTGGTCACCACCAGTGCGCGCAGCGTTGATCGCCTTGGCAATCCCGAAGTCGGTGACCGTGGCGCTCCCGGCCGAGAGGAGGACATTGTCAGGCTTGATGTCGCGGTGGACGATCCCCTGGGCATGGGCATAGGCGAGGGCCCGCGCCACGTCACGGAGGATGCTGACGGCCTCCCCGATCCCGACACCGCCCTTGGCCAGCCGATGGCGGAGCGAATCGCCATCGACATACGGCATCGTGAACCAGGGGATGCCGCCGACATCGCCGGTGGTGAGCACCGGCACCACATGGGGATGCTGGAGCTGGGCGGCGAGGAGCACCTCGCGGCGAAAGCGTTCGACCGAAATGCCTGCGAGAAGCTCGGGAGCCAGGACCTTCACCACGACCCGGCGCTGGAGGGCATTCTCGCGCACGAGATAGGTCCTCGACATCCCTCCGCCACCCAACTCGCGCTCGAAGGTGTAGGCACCCGCGAGCGCCTGCTCCAGTCGCGGTCGGATGTCGTCCATGGGGGCCTGTCCGATGGGTTGGGAAGTGTCAAGTATGGCACCGGACGGCCGGTGAGGAAAGCCTTTCACCCCATCCGATCCGCGCCGAGGCCCTCATCTCCTGTATGGGCACTATTTTGGGGGATGACCACTTCGTCTCGCATCGTCCGCATCGGACTCGTCCAGCAGCGGGTCGGCCCCGACCCTGCCGCCAACCTCGAGCGCGCCATCGAGGGCATTCGTGAGGCCGCAGCCAAGGGCGCCCGGATCGTCTGCCTGCAGGAGCTCTTCGGCTGGTACTACTTCTGCCAGCGGGAAGATCACGAATTCTTCAAGCTTGCCGAGCCGATCCCGGGACCCAGCTCGGAACGGCTCGCGGCCGTCGCGAAGGAGCTCGGGGTCGCCATTGTCGCCTCGCTGTTCGAGAAGCGGGCCGAGGGGCTCTACCACAACACCGCGGCGATGCTCGACGCCGATGGCTCGTACATGGGGAAGTATCGCAAGATGCACATTCCCGATGACCCGCAGTTCTACGAGAAGTTCTACTTCACACCGGGCGACCTCGGCTTCCAGCGGTGGGACACGCAGCACGCGCCGATCGGTACACTGATCTGCTGGGACCAGTGGTATCCGGAGGCCGCACGCCTCACGGCGCTCACCGGTGCCCAGGTGCTCTTCTATCCGACGGCGATCGGGTGGCTTCCCGGCGAGAAGGCCGAGTTTGGTGCGCGTCAGCAGGCGTCGTGGGAGACGATCCAGAAGAGTCACGCCGTGGCGAACGGCGTGTTCGTCTGCGCCGTCAATCGAACCGGCCACGAGGTGTTGCCCGGGAGTGAGCCGGGGCACCCCGGGATCGAATTCTGGGGAGGCTCGTTCATCTGCAACCCGAGTGGCGAGGTGATCGCCAAGGCGGGTCAGGGCGAGGAGGTCCTGGTCGCCGACTGTGACCTGGCCGAGGTCGATGTGGCGCGGACGCACTGGCCGTTCCTCCGGGACCGCCGCATCGATGCCTACGGCGACATCACGCGGCGGTATATCGATGAGTGAGGATGGGGCGCGCACGGAGGGAGACGGGCGAGGAGGCCCCGCCGCCCTCCCTTCGGTCGGGGGTGGGGCGGCAGGCATGCTCCGCATGCCTGCCGAATGGGAGCGGCACCGGGGGACCTGGCTCTCGTGGCCGCACAAGGAGGCATCGTGGCCGGGCAATTTCGGTCCGATTCCCGGCATCGTCGCCGAGATGGTGCGCCACCTCGTGCCCGGCGAGGAGGTCCACATCAATGTCGCCGATGCCGCCATGGAGCAGGCAGCGGGCGAGGTCCTGCTCACGGCTGGTGTCTCGACCGACAATGTCTTCTTCCATCATGTGCCGACCAACGACGCCTGGTGCCGTGACCACGGCCCGATCTTCGTCGAACGCTCGCTCTCCGGGGGGGGGATGGAGCAGATCGCCCTCGACTGGGGCTTCAATGCATGGGGAGACAAGTACCCGCCCTATGATCTTGACAACCGCGTCCCCACGCGCGTGGCCGGGATCCTGGGCATCCCGAGCATCGCCCCCGGGATGATCCTCGAGGGTGGCTCGATCGACGTGAACGGGGCCGGCACCCTGATCACGACCGAGGCCTGCCTCCTCAACCCGAATCGGAACCCCGAGCGCAGCAAGGCCGAGATCGAAGCGATGCTGCGCGCCTATCTGGGCGTGCGCACCATCCTGTGGCTCGGCGATGGCATTGTCGGTGATGACACCGACGGGCATGTCGATGATCTCACGCGGTTCGTCGACGCGCGGACGGTGGTGACCGTGGTCGAGGACGATCCTGATGACGTCAACCATGACGTGCTGCGGGACAACCTCGCCCGGCTCCGAACGATGCAGATCCAGGATGGCACCCCGCTCCGGGTCATCGAACTGCCGATGCCCCGGCCCGTGATCCACGAGGGTGAGCGCCTCCCCGCGAGCTATGCCAATTTCTACATCGGCAACGAGGTGGTCCTGGTGCCCGGCTACGACCCCGAGCGAGACGAGATCGCTCGCCGGACCCTGCAAGGGCTCTTCCCGACCCGCCGGGTCGTGGTGATCGATTGCACGGCGATGGTCTGGGGCCTCGGGGCCTTTCACTGCCTCACGCAACAATGGCCGCTGACAGCGATCTCGACGGCGAGCTGACGCTCGCCGCTGAATGGGTCCCTGCAACCCTTCGGCCCAGGGCACCGTCCAAGCTGACGTGACCCATACGATGACCTTTTCGACGCCCGTGGCCGGTGTACCGAGCCTCGACATGGAAACCGCCCTGGTCCGCCGTGCCGCCGCCGGCGACGAACACGCCTTCGAGGGGCTGTACCGCCGTCACGTCGACCGAATCCACTCACTGGTCCGGCGGATGACGGATGCGGTGCAGGCGGATGAATTGACCCAGGACGTCTTCGTCCGCGCCTGGCAGAAGCTCACGACGTTCCGTGGCGAGAGTGCCTTCGGGACCTGGCTCCACCGACTCGCGGTCAATGTCGTCCTCAGCCATCGTCGACGCGACCGCACCGAACGGGACTGGTTGCTCCCGACCGATGACATCCTGCCCAGCCTCGGTCAGCGCGCCGTGCATCCGGGCGTCGCGATGGATCTGGAGGATGCGATGGCCAGACTGCCCGAAGGTGGCCGGCAGGTCTTCATCCTGCACGACATCGAAGGCTGGACCCACGAGGAGATCGCCGAGCAACTCGGCCTGGTCGCCGGGACCTCGAAATCACAGTTGTCGCGGGCACGTGCCGCGCTCCGGAGAATGCTCGATGGTTATTGAACCCGATCGCCCCGACCCGCGTCTCGCCGGCCTGATCGACGGTCTCGTCGATCGTGCTCCGGCGTCTGATCTCTGGCCCGGCATCTCCGCCCGGCTGACGCCTCACCGCCGCGGTACCGTGGTGATGCGGTGGCCCACCGCGCTGGCTGCCGGTTTGGCCCTCGTGACGGGATCCGTCGGCCTCACCCTGCTCATGCAGGCTCGACCCGTGGCCAGCCGTCCCCTCCCCGACCACCCGGCCCCGACCGGACCCGAGGCGGTGCTGCCGGCCGGATTCGTGCAAGCGACCGGCACCCTGCAGCGGGCGATTGACGACCTCGAGCAGACCCTGGCGACGACGACCCAGGCCCTCGATCCCACCACCCGTGACCGGGTCCGCGAAGCCATCGCGACACTCGACGCGGCGATTGATGATGCACGCCAGCGCGCCATGGGGGCACCGACCGACCTCGGCGCGGCACGCTACCTCACGCGCGCGATGCAGCGGAAGCTCGATGTGCTCCAGAGCGTCGCCACCCTGACGCACCGGAGCTGATGATGCACGTCCTCCTCACCGCGGCCCTGCTCGGCGCGCCGCTCGCCGCCCAGGCACGCGATACGACGGTCCGGCTCACACCCGGCACGACCGTCGAGGTGTCGAGCTTTTCGCAGCCGATCATGGTCACCGGGACGTCGGGTGACTTGCTCACGGTCCGTGGCGCGACGATCGATGTGGGCCGGCGCACGGTCGAGATCGACGGACAGGTGTTCGGTCGGGGCCCGAAGGGTCCGATCATGATTCAGCTGCCCACATCGGCCCGCCTCACGATCGATGCCGTCTCGGGTCCGGTCACCGTGACGAATGCACCGGACCGACTCGAGATCGATGCGGTGGACGGTCCGGTGAACATCACTGGTGGCCGCGGCGAGATGAGCATCTCCGCCACCGGCGAGATCAGCGTGGCGAATTTCGCCGGCGAACGACTGTCGATCAACGGACTCGCCGGCGGCATCATCGTCCGCGGCGCCAGCGGCATCGTGGAGATCGAGAACGTCAATGGCCCGATTCTCCTCGAGCGCATGGCGAGTCGCGACGTCCAGATCAGTTCGGTCAACGGTCAGGTGCGGTGGCGCGGGGACTTCGACCCGGCGGGTCGGTTCACGATCGAGTCGCACAACGGTGGCATCGAGCTCGTGGTGCCGGCGACCCTCAGCGCCAGGCTCCAGATCGAGACCTTCAACGGCGGCCTCTCCTCCGAGATCCCGGCGCGGATCACCGGCGACGACCGGAGACGGGACGGCCCCCCGACGGAGCGAAGCATCACCGCCACCTATGGCCGCGGTCAGGCGGCGATCGACATCACGACCTTCAACGGTGGCATTCGCATCCTGCGGCTCGGCGGGACCTGATCCCGCAGTCAGTCGAAGGCGGGTGGCCGGCGGCGATGCACGTTCGAGAGCATCTGCCAGGCATGCGCCATCCGCAGGCACAGATCTTCCCTCCAGAGCGCCCCGATGATGGTGAGGCCCTGTTGCGCACCATCCTCCGGTCCCCCGATCGGGACCGTCACCGCCGGATGCCCGGTGAGGTTGGTGGTCGCCAGCGCCGTCTCGGTCATCGGTGGTACCAGGATGACATCCACACCCGTGAAGATGGCGTGTACACGACGGCTGGTCAGGGTTCGGACCCGATTTGCCTGCACATATTGCACGGCGGGGATGAAGTGCGCCGCACGAAGCACATTGGGCCTCGCGTCCACCCCCTGGTCGACCAGCCGATCGTCGGCACCGTGGGCGACGATCTCCTCGAAGGCGGCGGCACCCTCCACTCGCATGATGATGTCCATGGCGGTGGTCGGGATGTCGGTCGGCCACGCAACCGGCCGCATGCCGACACCCGCACGACGCAGCGTCTCCACCGCCGCCGCGACAAGTGGACGTTCGTGCGCATCCCCCGTGAGCAGGTCCGGGTGGAGTCCCACGCGGATCTCGGCGAGTGCCTGGTCGGGATCGAACGCGAACGGCATCGGATGCGACGACGGGTCCCGGGCGTCCTCGCCCTGGATGGCAGCGAACACCACCGCCAGATCTTCGGCACTGCGCGCGATCGGTCCGAGCTTGTCGAGCGTCCAGGCGAGTGACATCGCGCCGAAGCGCGACACCCGTCCGTAGGTCGGTCGCAGGCCGCTGACCCCGCATCGCGTGGCGGGAGCGAGGATGCTTCCCAGTGTCTCGGAACCGATCGCGAATGGCAGCATCCCTGCGGCCACTGCAGCGGCAGAGCCTGCCGATGATCCGCTCGCGCCCTCACTCACTCGCCACGGGTTGCGGGTCCGGCCGCCATACCAGAGATCACCATAGGCCAGCTCGCCGAGCGCGAGCTTCGCGACGAGGACGGCCCCGGCTGCGTCGAGTCGCTCGACCACGGCGGCGGTCTCCGGCAGGGTACGCTTCCGGTACATCGGGGTGCCCCAGGTGGTGGGGTAGTCCGGCACGGCCAGAAGGTCCTTCGCCCCCCAGGGTATCCCGTGCAGTGGCCCACGCCATTCGCCACGCGTCGCCTCGGCATCGAGCAGATCGGCCTGGTGGAGCGCCCGCGCAGCGGTCAAGGTCACGACCGCATTCAAGTCGGGATTGAGCCGCTCGAGACGGCTGAGCGTCCGCTCGGTCAGCGCCCGAACCGTGAGACGGCCCGTGCGAAGCAGTGCTCCCAGTTCGGCGATCGTGGCGAACCCCAGATCGGCGTCCGTCGCGATCGTCGGGACCGCGGCCTCACGAACCCGGACAGCTCCGGCCGGTGGAATCCCGGCAGTCTCCCCTGCCGGGACCGGGTCAAACCGGAACGCCGGAGGGACATCATTGGGAATGGGAGCCTTCTCGAGCGTGGCGTAGGCACGGAGGGCTTCCTCGAGGTGCCCCAGCATCTGGTCGCGGTCCGCGTCGCTGAAGGAGAGGCCGAGCACCTTCTCGGCCGCCGCGACTTGCTCCTTCGTGATCCGGAGGAGCTGCGCCGTGTCATGCGAATGCCCCATGGACCCGAGGGTGGCCCAGCTCCGTTCGGCCACCGTGAGTGGCAGCCCTGCCGCCGCACAGGACGTCAGGAAGGCTCGGCGATCGATTGGGCTCCTCATGCCATGCACGCTCCCAGGGGTCGCGGCCCGTGGATTCGACCGCATTCACACGATACGCCTGACACACCCACCCAGGTTGAGTCCGGGGATGCAACCATCGGCACCACCTCGGTGTCCAAGGGGTGCGTCCAAGATCCCTACTCCGCTCCCCAGACCCAAGGACACCACAATGGTTCGTCTCCTGCTCGCCGCCGTTGCCGTCACCGGGTTCGGCCTGTCGCGGCACCTCACCTCCCCCGACCCCGCGACGGCTGGGACCTCACTCCGGGCCCAGGATGACTACCGGTTCACGAAAGTGCTCAGGCCAGGCGACGAGCTGGGGATCTCGAACGTCGAGGGCGACGTCACGGTGACCCAGGGTACCGGGACCACTGCGGAGATCTCGGTCCGCAAGCGAGTGATTCGGGGTGATGGTGACCTGGTCTCGGCGATCATGGAAGAGACCAGCGACGGGATCCGGGTCTGTACCGTCTACCTGAATCGACCGGACGAGGCGCGGACGAGTTGCCGCGGGGGCACTCACATCGATCGGCGCCGCGAGCCACTCGAGGTCGAGATGACGTACACCGTCACGATCCCGCGTGGCGCACGACTCGATGCCACCACCGTCGATGGCGACCTTCGCATCGAAGGGCTCGACACGCCAGCCGAGATCACGACGGTCGATGGGGATGTCACCTATCGAGGCGTGATGCCCGCACACCTCAGTTCGGTTGACGGCGACGTGCTGCTCGACATCGAGGGGCAGGTGGCGCACGACACCCGCATCAGCACGGTCGATGGCAGCATCACGTTGCATCTCGACCGCGATGTCGCGGTCGATGTGGCCGCGACCAGCGTCGACGGTGACCTCGAAAGCGATTTCCCGCTGACCGTCAAGGGCAAGTGGGGCCCGCGCACCATGCGCGGCACGATCAACGGCGGGGGTGCGTCCATGCGCCTCTCCACGGTCGACGGATCAATCCGGATCCGTCGGGCCCACTGACCCCTTCTTTCCCAGGAGCCTTGCCTGATGCTACGCCATGCGACCACCCTGCTCGGCCTCACGATCATCGCCTTGCCACTCAAGGCACAGGAGACCCACTTCGCCCGGACCATGTCGCCCGGTGAGCGACTCGAGCTCTCGAACCTCAACGGCCAGATCCGCGTGACCCAGGGAACGGGACGCGACTTCGACCTCGTCGCCACCACGGTGGTGAAGTCGGGCGATCCACGCCTCGTCAAGGTGATCCTCGAGGAAGGCCAGGGCTTCGTCCGGGTCTGCACGATCTACCTGACACGCGACCCGAATCGGACCAGCTGTCGTGGTGGCAACTCGACGGATGACTGGACCAATCGGCGGGGGGAGCGTCTCGACATCAGCATCGACTACGAGGTGCGTGCGCCAGCGGGCGTCAAGCTGGAGGTGGACAATGTCAACGGCGGGGTCGTGCTGCGAGGCCTCGACACCCCCGCGACTGTCGAGACGGTCAACGGCGGGATCGCATTCGATGGGGTCGGTGCGCACCGACTCTCGACAGTCAACGGACGGATCACCGGTCGCTTCACGAGTTCGAGCTGGAGCGGGGACCTTGACCTTTCGACGGTCAACGGAGCCATCGACCTGACCCTCCCGGCCGACTTCGGCGCCGAGATCCGCGGCCAGACCGTCAACGGCGGGATCGACTTCGGGGAGTTTCCGGTCACCATGAAGGGGAAGTGGGGGCCCAGGACGTTCACCGGCACGATCGGCTCGGGCGGGCGGCGGGTGAACATCGAGACCGTGAATGGCTCGGTGCGGTTGCAACGGCGGTAGGAGTCTAGATTGTCCGGATGGACAACTTCTTCACGACCGATGGCCTTGCCGCGTGGCGAGGCCATCTGCTGCATTCGACCGACTTCGCGGAGGCGGCGCGCGGCTGGAGTGGCACCCTGTTGCTCCGGGAGTCCGCCACCGGCGGCGATCCACGACGGGCATGGATCTCCCTCGAGGATGGTCGACTCCTCGAGCTCAGGGTCGGCACGGACGAGGATGAGGCCGTGGCGGAATTCGTGCTCGCGGCCGAGGCCGAGATCTGGCGCAGTCTCGTCGATGGCTCGCGCGATCTCGCGAAGGCTGCGTTCACCGGCGAGCTCAGACTCGAACGGGGCTCGGTGCTGCGTCTCTTGCCGCATGCCCGCGCGGCAGCGGCGTTGTTGCGGGCGGCACGGGGGGCTGCAATGTGACCATTCGGGCTCGACTCGAGTCTCCCTGATGCGTTGAACCCGAGCGATCAGGGAGCCCATTCGATGAAGCGTCGATTCACCGTCAGCCTCACGATCTGTGGCGTCCTTCTGGCTGCCGCGTGCGCCGACTCCCCGACCCGGATCGGTTTCGGTCCTCCGAGCAGGATCGAGGTCGTTTCCGGTGGCGCTCAGTCACAGTTGGCGGGATACCCGCTCGATCAGGCTGTCGTACTGCGTGTGGTCGACGAGCGCGGCCTGCCAGTCGCGGGGGTGCCACTCACGGTATCGACCGTCACACCTGCCGCGCAGCTCTTCCTGGATACCAAGACAACTGATCAGCAGGGGAAGCTCTCATTCCATTGGCGGCTGGGCGCAGTACTCGGCCAACAGGTGGTACGGATCGAGGCGCCTGGTGTGGCCAGTGGCATGTCGACCCAGGTCTCGGCGAGCGCAACCGGGAGCGCGGTCCGCGCGATCTCCGGCGGATCGCCAGGACTGTGTGCGGTCTATTCCGATGGCCGAATCGGCTGCTGGAAGGTCGACCGCGGCATCCCGACAGCCCCTCCCACCGTCCATCCGGTCGAGACCACGCTCCGGTTCACATCCCTCACCCTGATCACAACCCCTGCGTCCGACACTCCCGCCAAGGGATGTGCGATCGCGGAGTCGGGGCGAGTCTGGTGCTTCGATCTTGATCAGGATCACTGGACCGTGGACAACATGCGCGAGGTCCCCGGAGACTACGACAACATGCAATCGCTGGAGAGTGCCCGGAACGGGGGCACGAGCTCGTTCGGTGGCGGCTTCTGCGGGCTGGATCGCGAGGGACATGCCTGGTGTTGGGGAGAGAACGTGCATGACCGGCTCGGCTTCCCGAACATTGGACCGATCCCAGTGGCCACACGGGTTCCGATCCCGGGAACGCTGTCAACGCTCTCCCTCGCCCTCACCCACGGGTGTGCCACACAGGTCGATGGCAGAACTTGGTGCTGGGGCTCGAACGCCACCGGTGAGCTCGGACGGGCGGGTACGGACCAGGACCCGATCGACCTGGCCCCGATGCCGATTGATTCACCGCTCCGGTTCGAGCGGGTGTTGACGATCTATCTCGGCAGCTGCGGGATCACGGTGGCTGATGTGGTCTACTGCTGGGGACGTGGGATTCCAGCCAGCATCCGAAACACGATGACCCGAGCGGAGCGCGAGATGCCGCAACAGGTGCTCACGGGAGTATCGGATATCGGAGTCTTCCCCGACGCGATCTTCGCGCTCCAGGGAGGCGGAGTGGCCGAATGGTGGGGAGACTTCGACTACCTCGAGACCGGTGCGGGTGTTCCGACCCCTGCCAAGTATCCGCTCCCATTCACCACGTTCATTGCGCGAACAGCGCCCGACCTCTCAAGCCCATTCATGTGCGGGTCGAGCGGGACTGCCGGTGGGACACTTTGCTTCATCAGCGAGATGTTCGTGTCCTATCCCGATCACGTGATCGATCCGGACCGCCTGATCGCATTCGGAGTTCCTCCACTCCCCTGACCCCGAGCCGGAGGGGCTGGTTACCGCCTGCCCCTCACCCCCCAGCTGGCATCCCTCCGGCCTCGAACGCAATCGGCGCCGCGAGCACCGCATCCGGGATCCCGAACGCGGCCGTGACCTCTTCGGCGATCGGTCGCAATTCCTGGCAGCACTTGTTGGCCAGGTAGCGGATCGCCTTCGCCTTCGGATTCTCGACGACCCCGCTCATCAGGAACCACCCCAGATCGGCTTCGACGCGCGTGGCCCAGAAGGTGTCCCGCAGCAGGGCGAGCAACGGGGCAAGTGACGCCGGTGCCTGCTCGATCTCGGCCTGCACCGCTTCGAGCGCGACCCGCTCGACGTGGGCCGTCGCGAGATGCATCAGGTGGTCCTGCACCTCGAACATCGCTCGCTCCGGGTCCTCCTTGAGGGCGTGACGGAGTCGGCGTGCGGCAGCATCGAGCATGCGACGCTCCCGGTAGCGGAGCAGTTCGATCTGCTGCCCTGGATCCCGCAGATGATCCTCGTCGTCGCGCCGAGCCGCGATCGGGTTGAGCGCCTTGAGCGCGGTGCGCGCCCGCCGGGTGAGATGGCGGATCACGCCGATCTCCGCGAACTCCTCCTTGTATTCGGTCAGCAACGCCTTGGCAAGCAACTGGGAGAGCACGGTATTGTCGCCCTCGAAGGTGCACCAGACATCGATGTCGCGCCGGAGGGCGCAGATCCGATTGACCATCAGGTAGCCTTGCCCGCCACAACATTCCCGGGCATCGGTGATGGCGTGCTGGGCGTACCACGAGGTGTAGCTCTTGAGCCCGGCCGCGAGCCCCTCCAGTTCGCGATCCGACGCTCCCCCGAGTGCCGTGAACCGGTCCACGAGTTGACTCAGCGCGAAGTCGAGCACGATGCTGGTGGCCAAGGCCGGCATCAACCGTCGCTGGTGTGTCCGGTAGTCGAGCAACGCGGTGGTGTTCCCACCAGCCGGACCGAATTGCCGGCGCCGATTGCCATACCGGATCGCGATCGTGAGCGCGCTCTTGGCCGCAGAGAGTGCGGACAGCCCGATCGTGATCCGGCCGCCCACAAGCGTCCCGATCATCGTGAAGAAGCGCCGGGCCGGACTCTCGATCGGCGAGGTATAGTGGCCGTCGGCGGAGACATCGCCAAATCGGTTGAGCAAGTGGCGGCGCGGGACGCGCACCTGGTCGAACCAGAGTCGCCCGTTGTCGACACCGTTGAGGCCCTCCTTGATTCCGCTGTCACCGATCGTCACCCCCGGCATCGGAGCCCCCGCATCGTCCCGGATCGGGACAAGCAGTGCGTGCACCCCGTGATTCGTCCCGTCGACGAGCAATTGGGCGAAGACGGTTGCCATCCTGCCATGCACAGCGGCATTGCCGATCCACTCCTTGTGCGCCCCCGCGTGCGGCGTGTGGACCACGAACTCCTCCGTCGCCGCGTCGTAGGTCGCGGTGGTCTCGAGGTCACGCACATTCGAACCGCTCCCGAGCTCGCTCATCGCGAACATGCCGAGCAGCTCTCCGGTGGCGATGGTCGGCAGGAACCGATCGTGGTGCCACTCGGTGCCCAACAACTGCACACTCCCCTGGAAGAGTCCGAACTGGACCCCGAACTTGATGGTCAACGAGAGGTCGTGGAACGCCAGCGTCTCGAACGCCGCCATGAAGGCGGCCTGATCGCCCTGGCCACCCTGTGCCACCGGCGTGCCGAGGGCCCCGAACCCCTCCCCCGCCAGGATCCCGAGCCATTCGCGCACCAGCTCGCGGTACTCCGCGACACTCAGATCGTACCGGTAGGCAAATCGTGGATCGCGGAGGCGCGTGCGCATGGCATCGCGCGTGGCGTGTTCGCGACCGTCCAGTGCCTGGCGGAGTGCCGCGACATCGACCGGTGGGGACGGGCGAAGCGGGGCGGGATCAGGACGGGTGGTACGAGCTGGATCGATCATGGGACTCGCTCAAGGTGAGGTGGTGACCGAGAAGCGTCAGGCGACCTGGGAGCAGGATAACCGTGTTACCGCTCCCCACGGCGGTGTGCAACCCAAGGCGGAACAGGCATGACCCCGAAATGCTCGGTCCTCGGCATGAGGGGGCCATCGCCATCCGTGGCGGTACACCATTCGTACCTCAGTGGACGGGACGACGGAGGAACCGCACGGCCGAGTCGGCGAGCGCACGGTAGTCTCCATCGAAATGATGGCCTCCGGGCGTTGACCGCGTCGTGACGTTGCCCGGCAACGACGGGGTGCAGAGGGAGAGCTTCTCGTCGTCGCCGCGGACACAGAGGATGGGAACGTCGTGGAGCGCGGCGATCACCGGGGCCAACGGGACGTCATCGGGCCGGACGTGATCTCGCAGCAGATCCGCGAAGTGGAACGTGAAGTTGGCGGTGGGGGAGGGTCCCAGAAGCACCAGCCCATGCACCCGGGCACGCCATGCGGGCGCCAGTCCCTGAACCGCGAACGGGGCGATCTCTGCGCCCCGTGAATAGCCGAGGATGAGGAGGGTGTCGCCGCCCCAGCGTGGTTGATAGGCCGCGAGAATCCGGGTGAGATCACGCGCCGCGCTGGTGGGGTCTTTCGTGGCACCTTGCGTCAGCCACGAGCGGGATTCGACGCCGATGGTCGCGACACCCAGTGCGGCCAGCTGCTCCGCCATGGTGCGGTCGAGCTTTGCCCAGTTGCCATCACCACTGAAGAGGACTCCGAGGACGCCGCCGGGCACGGTCCGGGGTACCTCGTGCAAGGGCAGATCCGTCAGGCCACCCGCCTGGCCCCGCGCCGTCACCGCGGGCAGGGCAAGCACGAGTGTGAGCACGAACACGCGGGATGCGACAGGCACATCAACCTCGGAGTGAGAACCAGAGATCAAGTCTACTCGGTCTCCCGGCGCGCCGCGGTCGCAGGATAGATTGGGGTGGTCCATATCATTCCCCGCAATGGGAGATTCGCTCTGAGTACCGCGCGGCAACCTCCGGTCCTGCACACGGCCCGGCGTCTCCTCCCCGTCGCCGCGATCGCGACCGCGGGCTTGGCGCTCTGGAGTCTCCGGCACCTGCTCCGCGAGTCGTCGTGGCCGGCCCTCCGAGCCAGCCTGCGGAGTCTCGAGCCCAGCCAGGTCCTCGTGGCCCTCGTGGCGACGCTGGGTTCCTACCTCATGCTGGCCGGCTACGACGTGCTCGCGATCCGGGGGATCGGCCGACGGCTCTCGACGTGGCGGGTGGCGGGTGTCGGCGCCGTTGCATACGCCATCACCAATACGCTCGGGTTGACGCTCCTGACCGGATCGTCGATCCGACTCCGACTCTGGACCGGGTGGGGGCTCTCCGCCACCGAGATCGCCTCCGCCTTCCTGCTGGGCGGGATCACCTTCTGGTCCGGGGCTGCCCTCGCCGGTGGCACCACGGCCCTGGTCGATCCGAGTCTCTTCCGCGCCGCGACGTCGCTGCCGTTCCCGATCATTCGCGTCCTCGGGCTCCTGATCGTCCTCTTGCCACTCCTGTACCTCGCCGCCAGTATGATGGGATGGACGCTTCCCGGCACGCGACGGTGGCGGATCGCATTGCCGTCCGTCCGGGTCGTCGCGGCCCAGCTGTTCGTCGGTACCCTCGACTGGCTCCTCGCGGCACTGGTGCTGTGGAGCCTCCTGCCAACCGGACGGCCAGCATTCCTGGCATTCCTCGGCATCTTCGTCGCCGCGCAAGTCGTCGGCGCGATGAGCCATGTCCCCGGCGGGGCCGGTGTCTTCGAAGCGGGCATCGTGCTGCTGCTGGGACGCGAAGTCGCGGCCACCCCGCTCCTCGGGGCGCTGATCGCGTACCGCGCGATCTACTATCTCGTCCCGTTCCTCCTTGGACTGGTGGCCCTGATCGGCTGGGAGATCCGACACCGTCGTGAACGGATCGGACAGTTCGGCCGACCGCTGCTGCGAACGGTCGGCGCGCTCGCGCCGACGCTGCTCGCCGGTGTCACGATGCTCGCGGGGCTCATCCTGCTGTTTTCCGGGGCGACGCCGGCTGACCCCGGCCGACTCCGTGCCCTGCACCACCTCCTGCCGCTCGGGGCCATCGAGAGTGCCCATCTCGCCGGGTCGGTGATCGGGACGTCGCTCCTTCTGCTGGGGGCGGGCCTGCTCCGACGCCTGGATGGCGCCTGGCTGTTGAGTGTTTCGCTCCTCGCGCTCGGCATCGTCGCCTCACTCTTCAAGGGCTTCGACTGGGAGGAAGCGGGCCTGCTCTCGCTCGTGCTCATCGCGCTGCTGCCGGCGCGCGGCCACTTCTACCGCCAATCACGGCTCCTCGGCGGCGAGATCAGCGCCAGTTGGCTCGGCGCCGTCGCGCTCGTCCTGGTGGCGACGACCATCCTGGTGGAGTTCGCCTTCCGTCACGTGGCGTATCGCGGTGACCTCTGGTGGCAGTTCGGCCTGCATCGCGAGGCCTCCCGGGCGCTCCGCGCGCTCGTGGCGTCGGCAGGCCTGCTGGGCGTGGTCGCCATGCGATGGCTGCTGGGCAGTCGACGTTCCCTCCCCCCCCCAGTCGGCGATGCGGCTCGTGACACGCGCATCTCGGCCATCCTCGCGACGGCCGAGAGCACCCAGGGATTCCTGGCGCTGACCGGGGACAAGACCGTGCTGTTCGATCCGGCGGACCGCGGCTTTCTCGCGTATGGCACCTCGGGCGGGAGCTGGATCGCGATGGGGGAACCAGTTGGCGATCCGGCCACGCGTCGCGAACTCGCCTGGCGGTTCAAGGAGGAGGCCGATCGCGTCGGGGCGCGGACGGTCTTCTACCAGGTCGGTACCACCGACATGGGGCTCTATGTCGATCTGGGGCTGACCCTCGCCAAGCTGGGCGAGCAGGCCACCGTGGAGCTCGAGACGTTCACGCTCGGTGTTCCGGCGCGCCACAATGTCCGCCGGAGTCACCGGCAGGCACGCGAACGCGATGGCTGCACCCTGGAGATCCTCGATGCAGGGGCCACGCGCGAGTCCCTGGAGCTCCTGCGACCGATTTCCGATGCCTGGCTCGCCTCGCGCGGTGGTCGCGAGAAGGGCTTCTCACTCGGACGCTTCGACGCCGCCTATCTGGCGCACACGCCGATCGCCGTGGTGCGACAGGCGGAGCGGCCCCTCGCCTTCGCCAATCTCTGGTTGGCCGGCGACCGGTCGGAAGTGAGCATCGACCTGATGCGGCACGCGCCGGATGCTCCCAACACCACGATGGACTTCCTGTTCGTCGAGTTGATGCTCTGGGGGCAAGCGGCCGGATACCGGCGGTTCGACCTCGGCATGGCGCCGCTCTCCGGCCTCCCGGAACATCGCCTGGCCCCACTCTGGTCCCGGGTGGGCCAGTCGGTGTTCGAGCATGGGGAACACTTCTACGGGTTTCAGGGATTGCGTCGCTACAAGGCGAAGTTCAACCCCGCCTGGTCACCTCGGTATCTCGCCTCGCCGAGCGCGCTCACGGTGCCGCTCGTGCTACGCGACATCGCGGCGCTGATCAATCGACCGGCTGTCCGTGCTGCGGACAGCACGGGTGAGACACCCTGAAGTGGGCGCTCCGACCGGCCGACCTGATACCATCGTCGTGATCGGGGCCGGTGCCGCCGGTCTGATGGCAGCGATCCACGCCGCCGCCGGCCCGCATCGCACTGTCCTCCTCGACCGCACGCCGGACGGCGGGCGCAAGATCCTGATCTCGGGCGGCGGGCGGTGCAACGTGCTGCCCGCCGAGCTCGACGCGGCGCGATTCGTGACCGCGTCATCGCCCAACTCGCTCCGGAAGATCCTGCGCGGCTGGCCACACGCAGCGATGCGGGAGTTCTTCGAGCACGAGGCACGCTTGCCACTGCGCCTCGAGGAGGCAACGGGCAAGCTGTTCCCGGTCGCCGACCGTTCGCGAGCCGTGCGCGATGCCCTGGCGGCACTCGCCGTGGAACGTGGGGTCGCATTCCACGGCGGCACCGAAGTGGTGGGGCTGCATCCTGCTCCGGATGGGTGGCGGGTCGAGCTGCGGGACGGGAAGGCCCTCGATGCGAGTGCCGTGGTGCTCGCGACCGGCGGGCTCTCCGTGCCACAGACCGGGTCCGACGGTTTCGGGCTCCGCCAGTTGGCCACCCTCGGCCACGCGGTCCATCCGACCTATCCGGCGCTGACGCCGCTGACGCTCGACCCTCCCGCATTCGCCGACCTCGCCGGCGTTTCGCTTGAAGTCACCATTGACGCGGCATCGACACTCGAGCACCGGTCCGCAACGGGTGGATTCCTCTTCACGCATCGCGGCTACTCGGGCCCTGCCCTGCTGGATGTCTCGCATGTCGCGGTGCGCGCCAGGCTCGCTCGCGAGCCGCATGCTACCCTCCGGGTCCGATGGGGGGCGCTCCCCGATCGCGAATGGCGGGCACGCCTCGCGCCTGGTGCTCAGCAGGTGGGCACCGCCGTCCGGCAGCTGCTCCCCAATCGTCTCGTGGATCGCCTGCTGGTGGACGCCGCGATCGACCCGACCCTTCAGCTCGCGCAACTCCCGCGCGCCGCGCGGCAGCGGCTCATGGGCGTGCTGACGACCTATCCGCTCCCCTGGACGTCGGATGAAGGCTACAAGAAGGCGGAAGTGACCGGTGGTGGCGTGGCGCTCGAGGAGGTTCAACCCGCGACGATGGAGAGTCGTATCCTTCCCGGGCTCTATCTTGCCGGGGAGCTGTTGGATGCCTTCGGCCCGATCGGCGGCTACAATTTCAGCTGGGCCTGGATTACCGGACGGCTCGCCGGGCTGGGTGCGGCCCGTCGACTGCAAGCGCGCCGTTGAACCAACGTCCGACCCGGGCAGTCTCACGTTCTCACTTTCCTGCCTTCTCGCGTTTCAGGAGAATCCCGCATGCTTCGACGTTTGTTCGCGTTCCTCATGCTCGTCACGCCGCTCGCGGCCCAGGGCCCGTTGCCGACCCCCGAACAGGCGCTCGGATTCCGGATCGGCTCCGACTACAACCTCGCGACCTACACCCAGCTGCATCACTACTGGGAGCAACTGGCAACGGCGTCACCGAGGATGGTGCTCGACACGATCGGTCAGACGGCCGAGGGGCGCCCGCAGGTGATGGCGATCATCTCGTCACCGGCGAACCTGGCACGCCGGGACCATTACCGCGAGATCAGTGAACGACTCGCCCGCGGTCGCATCGACGAGGCCACGGCGCGGGCCTTGTCCGATTCCGGGAAGGCGATCATCTGGATCGATGGTGGTCTGCATGCCACGGAGGTCCTGGGGGCGCAGCAACTGCTCGAGGTCGCGTGGCAGTTCACTTCGCAGAACGATCCGGAGACCCTCCGGATCCTCGATGACGTCATCATTCTCCTCGTCCATGCCAATCCCGACGGGATGGAGCTCGTCTCGTCGTGGTACATGCGGAACGCCGATCCGAAGGATCGGAGCATGAACAATCTTCCGGTGCTCTATCAGAAGTACGTGGGGCACGACAACAACCGCGACATGTACCGCAACGCCCAGGTCGAATCCCGCAACATGAGCCGGGTGATGTTCACCGAGTGGTACCCGCAGATCATGTACAACCACCATCAGACCGGCCCGTCGGGCACGATCATGTTCGCGCCGCCGTTCCGTGACCCGTTCAATTATGCCTACGATGCGATGATCCCGACCGGGCTCGATTTCGTGGGTGATGCGATGCACCGTCGGTTCACGTCGGAGGGCAAGGGCGGCACCGTCTCCCGCGACGCGGCGAGCTATTCGACGTGGTGGAACGGTGGACTCCGTACCACCGCGTACTTCCACAACATCATCGGCCTGCTGACCGAGGCGGTTGGCTCACCCACCCCGATCACGATCCCGCTTCGACTCGACCGTCAGTTGCCGGCCGGCGGCCAGGCACTGCCGGTGCAATGGGGGCCGTGGCACTTCCGTCAGTCGATCGAATACGAGATGACGGCCAATCGTGCGGTGCTCGACCTCGCCTCGCGCTACCGGAACTCGCTGCTGTTCAACATCTGGCGGATGGGTCGCAACTCGGTCGAGCGTGGCGAGACGGACACCTGGACGCATCACCCCTCGTACATCGACGCCGCACGCGTCGCGGCGGAGGGCAAGTCGGGCGCCGAGGCGACGACCGCGATGGAGGCGGTGCTTCGTGATCCGGCTCGCCGGGATCCGTATGCCTACATCATCCCGGGCGATCAGGCCGAGATCGGCAACGCCCTCGACTTCCTGAACGCGCTCCGGATCAGCGGGATCGAGATGACGCGTGCGACGGCGCCGTTCACCCATGCCGGTACTCGCTATGCAGCGGGGACGTTCGTGATCCCGATGGATCAGGCGTTCCGCCCACACCTGCTCGACATGTTCGAGCCGCAGGACCATCCGACCGACCTGCAGTATCCCGGTGGTCCGCCCAAGGCGCCGTACGACAATGCCGGGTGGACCCTGGCGATGCAGATGGGGATCAGGTACGACCGCGCGATGAGTGCGGTCACGGGACCGCTCGAAGATGTCGCGTCGCTTGATGTCACCCCGCTCGCGGCGGCGTTCAATCCGGGTGCGGGCGCCTGGCTCGTCTCGCCGACCGCCACGGATGCGTTCCTCGCCGTGAACCGTGTGCATGCCGCCGGTGGGCGGGTGGAGCGCCTCGCGAACGGTGACTTCGTCCTGCGTGGTGGGCAGACGGCAGCGGTGCTGGCCGAGCTGGCCCGTACCCGTGCGCTCCCGACGCGACCGGCGGGGAGTGCTCGGGGCACCGCGGTGGCGCCGCTCCGGGTCGGGCTGTGGGACCAGTATGGCGGGTCGATGTCGTCCGGCTGGACGCGCTGGATCTTCGAGCAGTATCAGGTGCCGTTCGAGGTTGTCTACCCGCAGCGGCTCGATGCGGGCGACCTCCGCAAGGACTACGACGTCCTGGTCTTCGTCGATGGGGCCATCCCGCCGGTGACCAGTCGCACGCGACCGGGTGGCTTCGGTGGACGGGGGGGGGACAATGCCGCCAGCATCCCCGAGGAGTATCGGAACCGGACCGGTCGCGTGACGGCCGAGACCACGATTCCGGCGCTCCGGGCATTCGCGGAGGCCGGCGGGCGGATCATCACGATCGGGTCGTCGACCGCGCTTGCCCAGCATTTCGGCCTGCCGATCCGCGATCATCTCGTGGAACGGCAGCCCGATGGCACTGATGCACGCCTGTCACGCGACAAGTACTACGTCCCGGGGTCCCTGCTTGAAGTGCACGTCAATCAGTCACTGCCCGTCAGTGCCGGTGCCGATTCGGTCGCCACGGTGATGTTCGACAATTCCCCGGTGTTCGACCTGCCGGTGGACGCGGCCCGGCGCGGGATCCGTCCGGTCGCCTGGTTCACGTCGCCGACACCGCTGCGGTCGGGCTGGGCCTATGGTCAGGGTTTCCTGCAGGACGGGGTCACGATGTTCGAGGCGGACATCGGCCGGGGACGGCTCTACGCCTACGGCCCGGAGGTGCTGTTCCGCGCGCAGCCGGCCGGCACGTACCGATTCGTGTTCAACGCGTTGATCAACTAGGAAGCCTTAGGGCCGACCGTCAGGTCGGCCACGGAGCAGCCGAGCCGCAGGCGCCTGTCCCGAGCGAAGTCGAGGGACCAGCCCGCGGTTTGGTTGGCGACTGCCCGACTTCATGCTCAGGCTACGGGCGCCCTACGACCCTGAGACGATAGAGGTCAAGCGCGACGCCCGACGGATCATCGTCCGGTGAGCGCTTGGCCGCTACGAGGCCGTGCCCCAGCGCATAGCTCGGGACGAACGGAACCACTTGGGAGACCAGTAGCGAGCGCGATGTGAGATCAAATACCTCCACCACCCCTTCGTAGTAGAGATCCGGGCGTTCCACCCGGTAGAACAGCTGCCCACCCTCCGTGGGTACAGGGGTTTTCGAGAAGGCCATCTTCCATTGCCTGCCAGGCCGGCTGATCAACACAAAGAGGAGCCCATTCGGTTCGACCCATGCGTCCTGGATGAGTGGCGAGGGAGGGATCTCGGGTTCTCCAACAATGAACTTGTCGGTACGAGGAAACCAGCCGGCCGAGCGTGTCAGCTGTCCAATCGGCCGGCCTTCGAAGTCGTACAGTTCCACGGCATAGTTGTTGGCACGTTCAAGGCCGATAATGAACTGGCCCCAGCGCAGAACAATCCGGTCGAAGAAGAAGGGGTTCCGTGGATCAATTTTTCGGATGAGCGGCCCGAAGCTCTTCACAATTGAGTCACCAATGACCAGATGGTATGGGAGTCCCGCGCGCGGCCCCGCGCCATCTCTGTCTGCGTACCGACCGACGGCAATGCCACGCTCGCCGCCCCAATGGATGTAGGAACTCGCCCCAGGTGGAGTGCGCAGTGTCCGGGCGTATTCACCGGCCAGCGAGAATACCTCCACCCGGCCAAGGGCGCGATCATAGATGGAAACCGAGTCCGCAGTCGCCCTCGCGATCTGCGATGCGCCCTTGAATTCTCCGGGGCCCTCTCCTTCATGCCCATGCCGCTCAAGGACACTGCCGTTGACATCGATGAGCCACCACTCTGTTCTGTAGGATGGAATCGCGAGGATGCGATCATCGTCTACCGCAGAGAGGTCCTCGAATCCGTTGGCGTCAGCAATGGGGCCCTTCCCCTCAAGCCGGCCAACTCGATTGATTTCGATTCGACAGCGAGAGCAGGCTGGACCCGAAAGGACCGAGTTCGGCACCGTCACGCTTCCTTGCGCAGCGACAGGGGAGTCCGCCACGCAAGGGGAAATGAGGACAGTGAGCACGGCTAATGCGAGCTTCGGATATCTGTGTCGAGAGCTGGCATGGCCTTTCGCATCGACCGTAGTCCGGGGCACAGTCATTCGGCGCTCGCCTCGTCGGCGATCGGGATGGAAACAAATGCGGTACTCCGGTCGCACCGAAGAACGTCATAGGTGTCGAGTTGCGCGTTGTGGCGGACCAAGGATGGGTATCCCTTCCTGAGCTGTTCAAGAGCCGTGGTGGATCCGTCAAGTGCGGCAAGAGCGAGAACAACAACGTTCTCCTGTTCCGCACGGGCCAGCCCCGCACTGCAAAGCGGGTGACCGGAGCACCAATAGGGGTGCCCGTTGCCGATGCAATCATCGTGGGGATTCGAGTAGCTGCCGCCGCTCGTGGCATCCGCCTTGTGGGTCCCAGGGTCGCAGACCTGATGCCACACGCAGTTGATACAGATTGTGTCGGTGAAATTGTCCAGCGCCTGAGGGGTCGTCGTGGTGTACAGAGTCACCATCGTCACGACGGAGTTGTCCGCCGTGGCCGAGATCGCCGGGGAGAGCCCGCCGATGGTTGGGGTAGCGCCGTATCCGACGAGAACCAGCGCTACCGAAAGGAGCGGAATGCGGAGCATCATGAGGGGCTTCCTCCAGAATCGAGTTTGACTGCGTGACTGAACCGGGGTCACGGTCCGTCAGTCGCAGAGTGCTCCGAGTGACGTTCCTCGTCAACCACCCCCACAGGAGGGGTTCGTGGGGGCCCCAATCGGCGCACGACGCTTACCTGAGCGTCGTCGATCGAGCATCATGCGGTTCAACCAGGGAGTCACGAATCGACCTCCAGCAAGTTGGTGTGGACTCCGCGAGCCCAAGCAATCGTCGAATGCGCGAGATCCTGCGTTCGACGGCTGAGAGCGTGACCCCATCGTGCTCGGCGATCTCGCGTCGTGTCAGCGCTGCGGCGAGCGCGGACACCGTTCGCCAGAGGAGCGGCGTGAGTAGCATACGGCACTCCGGTGTCGGAAGCAGCGCAGTCGCCCCAAGGTGCAAGGACAGGCACCTGTCAAGTGCGTCGCACACCTCCGCTGGTTGGGCCGTTGGCAACAGGGGCGTGATACAATTTGCCCTGAGAACCATTGCATCTTGGTGGAGTTCTGATCGGAACAAAACGCAAATCCCAATCCGGGGATAGGCGTGCTTCACGCGGAGGGCGAGCGGTACACTACTATGGGGTGACAGGTCAGAATCAAGGAGCAAAACATCGGGGCGAATGGCCGAGGCCTCAAGACTCGAGAGTAGCGACTTGATATCGCTCAACGAATCCACGATTTCGTAGTTCTCTCCCAGCCCAGCCGACACGGTATATGCCAGAAATCTCGACCGAAACGCAACTGTCACCCTGGTCCTGACCGAGTCGGACGACTTGCTGCCCTGCTCCCTGTTCCCTGCTCTCTGCGTCCGTGGGGCCGTGGGGCCGTGGGGCCGTGGGGCCGTGGGGCGAGGACCTAAACTGGCCGACTGGCAGCTTGATGGTCGGAGACATGATGAGGTCCTCCAGACGAATAGGTCAGGAGCAATTCAACTTGTCGGCAACTGGTTCTGTCACAAACCGACACGAAGGAAGTGACTCTGCCCCCACGAGAAATTCTATAGACCGGTGGCTCGAGAAGCAACTGTGGAGTTCCCAGAGTCGAGTGGACAGTATCGATCCGGACCGCCCACGCCTGGAGGTAGCAGATGAAGGAGCTCCGCCGGGTCCGCCAAACCTACGCGTTCATCAAAGCCAACCGTCGCCAGCATAGCGTTCCGTTGATGTGCGAGGTGCTCGAAGACACGCCGAGCGGCTACTACGAGTGGCTCAAGCCCCCCTTGTCGAATCGGGCACAGGAAGACGCTCGCCTCCTCCGATTCCTTCACGGCAAGCAAGGGCGTCGACGGAGATCCAAGGGTCTTCCTCGACCTCTGGGAAGCCGGTGAGACATGCCGCAAGCACCGGGTCACTTGCGGAAGCCTTCGGGCTCCCGTTGCCCAGCAGCTCAGGGAGCGACAACCTTGCGGCACCGATGCGCGGCTGTCGTGCGGCAAGTACGCCTACGGCCCGGAGGTGCTCTTCCGCGCGCAGCCGGCCGGCACGTACCGATTCGTGTTCAATGCGTTGATCAACTAGGAACACGAGAAGCCACCGGATGGCGTCGGCGCGTTGCGCCTCGCAATCCCGGTGGCTTGTCGCCTGCTAGGTGCGGAAGGCCAGATCGATCCGCACGAGGATCTCCTCGTGCATCTTGAGGGTGCCAAGGAGTTTGGAGAGCCCGCCGATCTGGTATGCCTTCAGGTTGAGCGGGGTCTGGCCCCGGAACCTGGTGGCGTCCGCGCCGAGCCACGCCCATCCCGGGATCTCGACATCGCGGCTCACACCATGGATCGTGAAGCGACCACGAAGGGTGACGGCGGTTGAATCGCCGTCGACCCGACCCGGCCGGACGCCGAGCAGGTCATACCGCAGGAGCGGGTACCGATCGGCCTCGAGCGATCTGTACATGTCGCGGTCGCGTCGATCATTGCCGGTGACCAGGCTGCGGGCCGGCGCGGTGACGTGGCCACGCACCGCAGCCAGGCTCTCCGCACCCAGCAGGCGTCCCGCCACCGTCGTGGTCGTCCCGGTGAAGTCCCCGAGGGTGGCCTCACCATCGAACGCGAGGCTGCCGGTCACCAGCAGGCGGTCGGGGATGGCCTGAGCGTGGAGTGGCGCGCCAAAGACGGCAAGGAGCAAGCAGGAGCGAGCGACGCGAGTGAGGGTCATGCCCACGATACGCCACGGAACGCCGACTGGTTCCGTGCGGGGCGGAGCCCCGACACTCCCGTCATTGCGAGGGCCCGGAGGGCCCGACGCAATCTGGTGCCGGGCCAGGGCGAGGGCCGCGAGATTGCTTCGCCCTTGCAGAGCTCGCAATGACGGTGAGTTCACCGCGTTCTCGATGGCCGACCTGACGGTCGGCCCTGAGATCATGGCGTCGTCGTCTTCGGCGGCTTCACGTAGCGATCGAGCCACTCGGTCATCTCCGCGAGCACATCGCCCACCGACTCGCGCGCACTGTAGCCGTGTGCCTCCCCCGGTAGCATCACCAATCGCGCAGTCCCGCCGAATCCCTTGACGGCCGCGTACATCCGCTCGGACTGGATCGGGAAGGTGCCCGAGTTGTTGTCGTCCATGCCGTGGGTGAAGAGGATGGGCTCGTTCACCTGATTTGCATAGGTGAACGGCGACATCCGCCGATAGATCGGTTCCGCCTCCCAGTACGTGCGGCGCTCGCTCTGGAATCCGAACGGGGTGAGCGTCCGGTTGTACGCACCGCTCCGCGCGATCCCGGCACGGAAGAGGTCGGTGTGCGCCAACAGGTTGGCCGTGGTGAAGGCACCGTACGAATGGCCACCCACGGCGATCCGATCCCGGTCGGCGACGCCCATCGCGACCAGGGTGTCGATCGCGGCGCGTGCCGAGCTCTCGAGCTGCTCGACATAGGTGTCGTTCGACTCGCCGCCATCAACGGCCACAATCGGGAACGACGGGTTGTCGAGGATGCCGTAGCCCTGGGTCAGCATGAAGAGGTGCGAGGCGCCGCCGGGACGCGTGAAGCGGTAGGGCGAGCCACGCACCTGCGATGCAGCATCGGCGGTCTCGAATTCCGAGGGGTAGACCCAGAAGAGGAACGGCAGCGGTCCATCCCGTCGGGCATCGTACCCGGCCGGCAGGTACATCGTGGCCGTGAGCGTGATGCCATCGGCCCGCGTGTAGGTGAGGAACTGCGAGGTGACGCCCGCAAAGGCCGGTGCCGGATCCGGATTGTGCGTCAACTGCTGCGGAGCACGGCGCAGGATGACATCCCGGCGCCAGTAGTTGGGCGGCTCGGTAGTCGACTCGCGCCGTGTGATGAAGGTCCCGACCTCGGCATTGACGGGGGCGACCATCGTCTCGTAGGCCGGGCCACTCGACCGCCAGAGTCGGGTGGTCTGGCCGGTGGTCAGGTCCAGCTTGTCGATGAACGGGCGGTCACCCTCAGGGCTCGCCCCCCCCCCAGACAGCCAGATCGACGTGCCATTGCGGGAGAAGAGGAGCGTGGTGCGGCCCGTGGAGTCGGTCTCGCTCAACGGATAGCCCGGGTCCCCATAGCGATCATCGGCCGAGCGGTCGAAGAGCACACGCGGCGCCCCGCCATCGACCGAGGGATTCACGATCCAGGTGCGGGTTCGACGGGTCGGCGCCCAGCTCTCGCTGACGAGGGCAAGATTGGCGCGCCCCCACGAGATGCCGCCGGCACGCCACTCGGTCTCGAGCCAGGTTCGCGGCTCGCCGGTGAAGGGTGCCGGCAGCATGACGATCCGATCGCGGTGGGGCACCTCGACCGTGGGATCGCCGCCATCGAGGGCCTCGATCCAGACCAGAGTGGAGGGCGCGTCGGCCCGCCAGCGCCAGCTCCGCGGCCCCTTCGCGGTCGAGCCACGCGCGAGCGACTGGATCTCCACCTGTGCCTGATTCTTGAGCAGGCGCACCTCGCGACCGCTTCGATCCCAGATGGCGGTGCGCGACGGGAACCGGCCCCAGGTCACTTGATAGGAGAACGGACGCTGCACCGTCTCGGCAATGAAGTACCGACCGTCGGGTGAGGGTGAGAGGGACGTGGTGAGCCCGGCCGGACCCACCGGCGTCGTGCGGCCATCGAGGCCGACGATCACCCATTGGGTCGCGAAATAGTACGCGAACAATGCCTCGTCGAATGGCGAGGTGAGCAGGTCCTGGTACGTCCGCTCGGGTGCACTCCGACCGCTCGTCTCCTGCGTCACCGGACCGGTTGGCGCATCGGGCGCCGACGGGGGAGCACCACGATCAGCGGGGATGCGAGCACAGAGCAACTCGCTGCCGCCATCGAGCCAGCTGCACGGTGATCCGTGCGCCCCGTTGAGCACCGGGCCCATCAGCGGGCGCACCGAGCCGTCAGGAGATCCGAGGTAGAGCGCGATGCCGGTATCGGTCGTCTGGGTGAAGAAGAACCGATGACCATCAGGCGACCAGCTCGGTCCACTCAGCCGTCCGCCGGCCGGGACCTGCACCGGGATGGTGCTCCCATCGGCGACGCGTTGCAGCGTCATCCCCTCGAGCCCACCGGCCGAGGCGGGACCGTTGGTGTGGGGGTTGAGGCGGGTTCCCGCGAGCTTGAGGTGCGGTTCCGCCACCTCGCCGATCGATGGCAGCCCACGCCGTTCGGTGAGGATGAACCACTGACGGTCGGGCGAGAGCGACAGCCCGGGCGTGGGTGGAGCGTCGAGGATCGCCCTGATCGCGTCGGGTGGCTGCTGATAGCCTTGTTGCGCGACGATCGGCAACGGCAGCAACCCGAGCAGGACGGCGAAACGGCGAGCAGATCGGACCGCGTGCATGCGCAACTCCTGAGGAGGGATCGGGTCTGTCGGGGGGTGTGCCCTCACGGGCTCATCGGGTATCCTACTTGGAGAACGCGCAAACGCAACGCGCCCAGCACCCGGAGTAGTGATGTCCCGACTCGGCGTGTCCCTGACCTGGCTCGGCCACAATGGCTTTCACGTGGCACACCCGGCCGGACCGACACTCGTCTTCGACCCCTGGCTCGGCAACCCGAAGGCTCCCCCCAACGCCCAGGGGCTCGTCGCCGACGCATCGTTGATGCTGCTGACCCACGCCCACTGGGACCACATCACCGATACCCCGGCACTCGCCAATCGCCACCAGATGACGGTGCTGGCGCAGCTCGAGCTCGCCGAGGAGATGGTGGCCGCGGGCATACCGGAGGCACGGGTGATCGGCTTCAACATTGGCGGTACGGCCACGCTGCCGGGGCTCCGCGCCACGCTGGTGCAGGCGATGCACTCCTCATCGATCGGTCCGGCAGGCGGCCCGTCGCGCGCCGTCGGCACACCGACAGGATTCGTGGTCGCGTATGACGACGGTCCGATCATCTACAACACTGGTGATACCGGCGTGTTCGGCGACATGGCGCTGATCGCCGAACTCTACCGCCCCGACATCCTGATGCTGCCGATCGGTGACTTCTACACGATGGGGGCGCGCCAGGCCGCAAAGGCGGTCGAACTGGTGGACCCCACCTGGATCGTCCCGCAGCACTACGACACCTTTGCCGGCCTGCCCGGCACCCTGGAGGCATTCCGTGACGAGCTGGCTCCCAGCTATCGTGACCGGGTCATCGCCGGCCCGCCCGGCCGGGTGATGTCATGAGTCGCTCCATCAGCATCCTCGGCGTCCCCATGGACCTCGGCGCCTCGCGACGCGGGGTCGAGATGGGGCCATCAGCGGTGAGGCTCGCCAGACTCGAGGCGCGACTCCAGGCGCTGGGACACGCGGTCCGGGACGAAGGCGATGTCACGGTGCCGACGCGCGAGACGCTGGGCGCGGGGCATGGGCTCGACTACCTGCCGACCATCACCCACGTCTGCCGGGAGCTCGCCGACCGCACGGCGGCGATCACCGCGCGCGGAGATACCCCGTTGGTGCTGGGGGGAGATCATTCCATTGCCGCCGGCTCGGTCGCCGGGGTCGCCCGTACCTTCGCCACACGGGGCGAACGGATCGGCGTGCTTTGGCTCGATGCGCATGCCGACCTGCATGTCCCCACCAGCAGCGAGACTGGCAACGTGCACGGCATGCCCGTGGCCCATCTCCTCGGCCACGGCGAGGGACCGATGGCGACGCTCGCCGGCGAAGCGCCCGCCCTCGACCCGCGTCATGTGGCGATTGTCGGCGCACGTGACGTCGATCCCGGTGAGCGCGATCATGCCGCCGAATGGGGCGTCCGGATCTACACCATGCGCGAGATCGACGAGCGCGGGATGCGTGCGGTGCTGCAGGAGGCGATCGCTCGCGTGAGCGACGGTACGGCGGGGCTCCACGTCTCCCTGGATCTCGACTTCGTCGATCCGCAGGAGGCGCCCGGGGTCGGCACGCCGGTCCGGGGGGGGGCGACCTACCGGGAGGCACACCTCGCGATGGAGATGCTCTACGACACGCAGCGCGTGATCGCGATGGACCTGGTCGAGGTCAATCCCGTGCTCGACCGATTCAACCACACCGCCGAGCTCGCCGTCGGGCTGGTGGCCAGCGGCTTCGGCCAGAGGATCCTGTGAATCGCACGTCCTTCGTGGTGCCCGCAACCATCCTGGCCCTCGGTGTCGTCGTGGCCGCCGGCATTGCCTCGCTCGCCGTCGGATCGATCAAGCGCGCCGGGGACGAGATCACGGTCACCGGATCGGCCACCCGGCCGGTCCGATCAGACCTTGCCGTGTGGCGGCTCGACGTGGTGGCCCAGGCCAACACCCAGACCGCGGCCACCGAGCAATCGCGGCGCGGGGCAACCGCCACCCGGGACTGGCTGGTCGGAGCGGGCTTCGCCGACAGCATGATCATCACGCGGGCGCCGTCCACCTTCGCCCAGGAGGAGTGGATCAACGGCTCGATGACCGGCAGGATCCTGGGCTACCGGGTCACCACGCAGGTGGAGGTCCGGAGCCCGGACGTGGACCGGATCGCCGGCCTTGCCGCCGACCTGACCCCCCTGCTCGATCGCGGGGTCCCCGCGGTCCCACAGGCGCCGGAATACCTGTACGCCGAGCTGCCCTCGATCCGGGGCCCCCTGCTCGCCGATGCGACCCGGGACGCCCGGGCCCGAGCGGACGAGATCGTCACGGCCGCGGGGGCCACGGTCGGACGGATCAAGGCGGTGCGGGTGGGGGTCTTCCAGGTCCGGAAGCGCCAATCAACCGATGTGAGCGACTATGGCATGTACGACACCTCGGACCGGGAGAAGGACGTGACAGGGGTCATCCGGGTCACGTTCGCGATCGACTGACCGACACTGGGGTGGACGAGCGGCGTTTCCGGGGCTATCCTGCTCCGGCCGCAACTGGTGCGGCGCGTGCTCGAACCTCGACCGAATGTCTGTCTATCGTGACGTTGCGCCTCCCACCCGTCCTGCTCGCTGCCGTGTTCCTTGCGGCCGCACCGGCCCCGCTGCTCCATGCCCAGTCCTCGTTTGCGCGTGCTGACAAGCCGTTCACGGCGATCTCGCGGATGTTCCTGCCGCACGAGAACCGCGACTCGTTGATCGATCTCGCCCGTGATCAGGTCGGCACTCGCTACAAGTGGGGCGCCTCAACGCCGGGCAAGGCCTTCGATTGCAGTGGATTGGTGCAGTGGCTGCTGGCCAATTTTGATGTGGAGCTCCCGCGCACCTCTCGGGAACAGGCCCGGATCGGCCTCGAGATTCCCCGGGACCCGAACCAGCTGCTGCCGGGCGACCTGCTGTTCTTCGGGAAGGGTCGTGGGGTCGACCATGTCGGGATCTATATCGGCGACGGACGCTACGTGCACGCCTCGAATTCGCGGAAGGGTGTCATCGAGTCGAACCTGCCGCGCACCAGCAGCAGCTGGTGGAAGGGGGCGCGTCGCCTCTTCACCACCGAGGAGGAGGTCGAGTCGGACCTCAAGCAGTTCCTTCGCTCACCCGTGCTGCTCCCCGTCATCAGCGGGGCCTGAGGCCCACGCCCCGCCCGGACTCGCTCGGTCCGCCTCCCCGACGACCCACGTCAGGAGCGCCGCCAACCCGAGCGTGACCGCTCCCCCGACGGCCTGCATCGGCCGGTCCCGCACCACCACCACCACGGTCCAGAATGAGAACGCCACGAAGAAGAGGGGCGTCCACGGGTACCCCCACGTCCGGTACGGTCGAGGCAGGTCCGGTTCGCGCGAGCGGAGCAGCATCACCCCTCCCACCGCGAGGAGCGAGAAGAGGGTGAGCGTGAAGCCGGCGTAGGTGAGCACGCCCTCGAAGGAGTTGGTCAGCACAAAGCCGATCGCCAGCGCACCCTGGAGCAGCACGGCGCGCGCGGGAGCCCCCGTGCTCGTCCGCCGGGCGAGTGGCCGCATCGGTGGCAGATCTTCGGCCATGGCCTCGATGACGCGGGGGCCGGCCAGGGTCATTGCACTGATGGTCGAGACGAGGAGCAACGAGATGATGGCACTCATCACTCGCCTGCCCTCGGGTCCGAAGATCCGATTGGCCGCGATCGCCCCGACCTCGAGCTGACCGGTCAGGTCCGAGATCGGCGTCGTGCGAAGAAAGATCCAGTTGAGCGCCACGTAGAGGAGCGTCACCAGCAGCGTCCCGAGCACGAGCGCGCGAGGGACCTGACGCTCCGCGTCGATCACCTCCGCCTGGAAGTATGCCGCGGCATTGAAGCCGGAGTACGCGTACGAGACGAGGATCAGGGAGAGGGCAAATTCCCCGCTGGCCACCTGATGCCAGGAATCAGCGCCCGGCGTGAAGGGAATCGCGGGCGGGAGCTGACTCGACAGCCCGGCGGCCACGAAGGCGAGGATGAGCAGGACCTTGACCGTGGTCACCACGACCTGCACGCGTCCGCCCGTCTCGGGCGCGAGGAGGTGCACGCCGCTGACGCCGAAGATCACGAGGAAGGCCAGGTAGCGATCCTGCACCCCAAGCAGCGGGCCCGCGTAGCGGCCGAGCGCCATCGCCGCGAGGGCGACCGGGGCGGCGAAGCCGACGGCGATCGATACCCATCCCGCGATGCTGCCGAGCCCGGGATGGTAGATCCGACCGAGGAACCGGTATTCACCGCCGGACCCGCGAATCGCGGCCGCGAGTTCGCCATACGAGAGCGCGCCGGTCAAGGCGATCACGCCGCCGACGACCCACAGCAGCAACAGCGCAAACCCATCGGAGATCTCGGTGACCTGAAACCCGAGAGTGGTGAACACGCCCGTGCCGATGATGTTGGCGACGACGGTGGCGAGGGCGGCCGAGAAGCCGAATCGCCGGAGTGAGCCGGGTGCGGTCATGCCTCAAGATAGGGCAGGGTCTTGTGGGCTGGCGGGCGCCAACGTAGCGTGCTGGGTCGGAGCACGCACCTCCCCGCACACCTCACCCCGGACTCTGCCATGTCTTCATCTCACCGTGAACGCCCTGTCACGCGTCGTGACCTGCTCAAGGCCGCGGGTCTGGCGGGCGCAGGGCTCGCCATGGCCCGGCCCATTGCGGCGGCACCGCCCCCACCCCGCAGCCGCGAGGAAGTCTCGATGATGGGGGTGCCCTTCGACCGCCACGAGACCGTTCGGCTGGCGATCGTCGGGACGGGACTCCGCGGCAGCTCGGTGCTCGGTGAACTCCTGGCCGTCGATGGCGTCCGGATCACGGCCCTTTGCGACATCGTGCCCGAGAAGGCGGCACGGGCGGCCAAGCGGGTGACCGATGCCGGCCAGCCGGCCCCGGCCCTGTACACCAGCGGCGAGCGTGCATTCGAGGAGCTCGTGACGCGCGACGATATCGATATCGTCTACACCGCGACGCCCTGGCCATGGCACGTGCCGGTCTGCCTCGCGGCAATGGAGGCGGGCAAGCACGCCGCCACCGAGGTCCCGGCCGCTACCAGCATCGAGGATGCCTGGGCGCTGGTCCGTACCTCGGAGCGCACGCGCCGCCATTGCATGATGATGGAGAACTGCTGCTACGACTTCAACGAAATGCTGGTCGACACCATGGTGAAGGCGGGTCGATTCGGCGAAGTCCTCTACGCCGAGGCCGCGTACATCCACGACCTGCGTGAGCTGCTCTTCGAGGATCGTGACGAAGGGTTGTGGCGCCGGCTGCCGCACACCGAACGTCGCGGCAACTTCTATCCCACCCACGGGCTCGGCCCCGTCGCCTGGTACCTCGACATTCACAAGGGTGATCGGTTCGACTACCTCGTCTCGATGTCGACGCCGGAACGCGGGCTCACCGCGTGGCGGGCTGATCACGTCCCGGCCGGGTCGCCGAAGTGGCAGGAAACGTACATCGCCGGCGATCTCAACTCGTCGTTCATCAAGACGATGCGCGGCAAGACCATCCTGCTGCAGCATACCGTCACGATGCCGACACCATACAGCCGGCTCAACTCGGTCCGGGGGACGCGGGGCGGTTTCCAGGACTACCCGGCCCGGCTCTTCCTCGAGGGACAGGAGGGGGGCGAGGCCTGGCGACCACTGGACGATGCCACGAAGGCGACCTACACCCATCCGCTCTGGCAGCGCATCGGGGCCATCGCGCGCGCAAAGGGCGGCCACGGGGGGATGGATTACATCATGGCGTACCGCCTGATCGAGACCATGCGCGAGGGACTGGTACCCGACTTCACCGTCTATGATGCGGCGGCGTGGAGTGCCCCGTGGCCGCTGAGCGAGGCTTCCCTGGCCCTCTCGAGCGCGCCGGTGCGGTTCCCGGACTTCACCCGTGGTGGCTGGCAGCAGACGGTCGCCCGATGAACCCGAATACCCTCGACTGGGCGATCGTCCTCATCTCCATCTCGGCCTGCTTCGTGCCCGCGGTCTGGATGGCACGTCGTGCGGGCCAGAGCACCTCCGAGTTCTTCACCTCGGGACGCTCGGCTCCGTGGTGGCTCATCGGCGTCTCGATGGTCGCCACCACCTTCAGTACCGACACCCCGAACCTCGTGACCGACCTCGTGCGGACCGGGGGGGTGGCCAACAACTGGCAGTGGTGGGCCTTCCTCCTCACCGGCATGCTCACGGTCTTCTTCTTCGCGCGCCTGTGGCGGCGGAGCGGCGTGATGACCGACCTGGAATTCTACGAGGTCCGCTACACCGGTCGCGCCGCCTCGCTGGTGCGCGGCTTCCGGGCGATCTACCTGGGGCTGATCTTCAACGGCTTCATCATGGCGACCGTGAACCTCGCCGCCGCGAAGATCGCCAATGTCGTGCTCGGCTGGCCGATGACCCAGACCCTGCTCATCTGTGCCGTGATCAATGTGCTCTTCGCGGCGACGGGGGGACTCTGGGGCGTGATGCTGGTCGACCTGATCCAGTTCGGCATCGCGATGACCGGGGCGATCAGCCTGGCGTACTTCGCCCTGGCCCAGCCCGAGGTGGGCGGCCTCGCCGGCATCGTCGACCGGCTGCCGACCGACACCCTCGCGCTGTTGCCGGACTTCGGCAACTGGGGCACGGCACTGTCGATCTTCGTGATCCCGCTCACCGTCCAATGGTGGTCCGTGTGGTACCCGGGGGCCGAACCCGGGGGGGGGAGTTACATCGCCCAGCGGATGCTCGCGGCCCGCTCCGAGCGCGACGCCATGGGCGGCACACTCTTCTTCAATGCGGCCCACTACGCCCTCCGTTCCTGGCCGTGGATCCTGGTCGCGCTCGCGTCCCTGCTGGTGTTCCCCGATCTCGACGCGATCCGGGTCGCGTTCCCGCACGTCGACCCGCGGCTGGTCGGGCACGACATGGCCTATCCCGCGATGATCAAGTTCCTGCCGCACGGGTTCCTCGGCATCATGATCGCCGGGATGCTCGCGGCCTACGTCTCCACGATCGTCACCCACCTCAACTGGGGGGCATCCTACCTCGTGCACGACTTCTGGCGCCGCTTCATCAAGCCGGACGGCACCGAGGCCCACTATGTGGGGATGGGGCGACTCACCACGGTGCTGCTGATGGTCCTGGCCGCCGGACTGACCTTCGTCCTGGACACCGCCAGTCAGGCCTTCCAGCTGCTGCTCTCGATCGGCGCGGGCACCGGCCTGCTCTACCTGCTGCGCTGGTTCTGGTGGCGGATCAACGCCTGGTGCGAGATCGTCGCGATGGTCGTCTCGTTTGGCGTGGCGACCGTCTTCTTCGTGCTCCAGAAGCAGGGGCATGTGATCCCCTCGCATGTCGTCCTGCTCTCCACGGTCGGCATCACCACGGTGGCATGGATCGCGACGGCGTTCATCACACCGGCCGAGTCCGAGGAGACACTCCTGGCATTCTACCGGAAGGTGCGCCCGGCCGGCCCGGGGTGGCGCGCAGTACGTGCCGCCTCGGGCCTCGGGCCCTCACCCGATTCCCTGCCCCAGGCGTTCCTCGGCTGGACGCTCGGTTGCCTGGCCGTGTATGGCGTGCTGTTCGGGACCGGCTCCTGGCTGTACGGCCACACCGGCACGGCCCTCTTCTGGACCGCGGTGGCGATCCTGTCCACCAGCTGGCTGATCCGGCTCGTGCCGGCGCTCTGGCGAGGCAGCCCGGCCGAGTGAACCCGCCGATCACCACCGCCGTGATCCTGGCACGTGGTCTGGGCTCGCGGATGCAACAGGAGGATGCCGAGGCCGCGCTCGATCCCGCCCAGGCCAGCGCGGCGAGGCGCGGGCAGAAGGGGATGATCCCGGATGCGCGCGGCCGCCCGTTCCTGGCGCACATTCTCTCCGGCCTCGCGGACGTGGGACTCACACATGCCATCCTGGTGGTCGCCCCCGAGCATGCCATGATCCGCGAGCACTTCGATCGCCACCCTCCGACCCGACTCCGCCTCGCGTACGCGATCCAGTCCGAGCCGGATGGGACGGCGCGCGCCGTGCTGGCCGCCGAGCCACTGGTCGCCGACAGCGCCTTCCTGGTGCTCAACGCCGACAATCTCTACCCGGCCGTGGCGCTCGAGGCGCTGGTGACCCTCGGCGAACCGGGCCTCGTGGCATTCGACCGCGCGGGCCTCATCGCTGGGGGAGGGATCGACGCCGAGCGGGTGCGGGCCTTCGCCCTCCTGCGTGTCGATCACGCGGGGTATCTCGCGGAGCTGGTCGAGAAGCCCGACCCGGCAACCTTCGCCGCCATGCCCGACGCGGGCGTGAGCATGAACCTCTGGCGCTTCGACGGCCGCATGTTCGCCGCGTGTCGTGACGTCTCGCGGTCGGTCCGCGGGGAATACGAACTCCCCGAGGCCGTGGCACTCGCGCGCCAGCGCGGGGCCCGGTTCCGGGTCGTCGCGGCAAGCGCCCCGGTGCTCGACCTGTCGCGGCGCGGGGACGTCGCCCGGGTGGCGGCAGCGCTTGCCCGGCACCCCATCGCCCCGTGACCCCCGAGCAGGCACGGGACGGAGCGCGTCGGGCCTTCGCCGCCCGCTTCGGCGATCTGGCCGAGGCCCGGGAGTGGTGGGTCCCGGGACGGATCGAACTGCTCGGCAAGCATGTCGACTACGGGGGGGGGAGATCATTGCTGATCGCCGTGGACCGCGGGATCCATGTCCTGGCGCGACCGCGTCGGGACCATCGCGTCCATCTCACCGACGCCCGGTCCCGCCTCAGCTTCTCGGGGCGGCTCGATGCCGGGCAGCCGACGGCGCCAGGGCGCTGGACCAACTATCCGATCTCGGTCCTGCGCCGGATCGCCCGTGATTTTCCGGGGAGCCAGCGTGGCATGGACGCCGTGCTCGCCTCGTCGCTCCCCTCGGCCGCCGGGATGTCCTCCTCGAGCGCGGTGATCATCGCGGCGTTCCTGCCGATGGCTGCCTTCAACGCACTCGACCAGACCGCGGCGTGGCAGCAGGCACGCCTCGCTGATCCGGGGGCGTTGCCCGGTTACCTCGGTGCCATCGAGAACGGTTTGGCCTTCGGACCGTTCGGCGCCGACTTCGGGGTCGGCACCCTGGGCGGCAGCCAGGATCACACGGCCATCACGGCCGCCGAGGCCGGTCGCGTGGTGCAGTACCGCTTCCTGCCGGTTCAACCCGAGGGGTCGAGCCCTGTCCCTGCCGAGTGGCAATTCGTCGTGCTCTCGACGGGGGTCAGCGCCCCGAAGGCCGGGGCGGTTCGCGAGCGGTACAATCAGCTCGCGACCGAGATGCACCACATCATCGCCTGTTGGAACCGGCACCAGCCTGGCACCGCCATCTCGCTCCTCGATGTGCTCCGATCGGCGCCGGATGCCGGGGATCAGCTCGCGGCCCACCTGCGCCGGGACGAACAGGGTGATCAGTTGGTGGCGCGACTCCGACAATTCGAAGCCGAAACGCTGCAGATCATCCCTGCCGTCCGACGCGCCTTCGATGCGGCCGATCACGGTGCACTTGGCGCGGCCGTGGCGCGATCACAACATCTCGCCGAAACCGTGCTCAGGAATCAGGTTCCGGAGACCCGGCATGTCGTCCGCTCGGCGACGCAGCTGGGCGCCATGGCGGCCTCGGCCTTCGGGGCCGGATTCGGCGGGAGTGTCTGGGCCCTGGTCGAGCGCCGGGAAGCCGAGGAGTTCGCTGCCGCGTGGCTGGCGGAGTACCGGGGAGCTTTCCCATCACACACTACCGCCGCATCGGTGTTTGTGACCGATGCGGCAGCGGGTGCGCACGAGGTCGGCTAGGGTCCGGCGTTGAGGGTCAGGGCGCGGTTCTCGGTCGCGGCGTGGAGGCGAAGCTTCGAGTCGGTGGTCACATCGCCGCTGCGGCTCTCGGAACCAACCGCGCGGATGTCCACTTCCAGGTTGGTCGCCCCGGCAGGGATCGCGGTCGTCGCGAGATCAACCGCTCTGGCATGGCCGGCCACGGAATCGCTGACCGACGTGCCGGTGTTCCCGACCCGGTAGCCAAGATGGACGACGAAATAGGCGGGATCGGAGGCCGAGGTCCAGGTCACGGTCAGGGGCGTGCCGATGGTGACCGGGGCATCGGGGGCGGGCGCTGTGATGACCGGTGTCGCCGGAAGCGTACCGACGACGGTGGCGCTGGCGCCGAGCCGCGTCGCCTGGACCGTGAGCGTAGCCCCGGCGGCGAGCGGTGTCCCGAGTTGCCAGTAGTACCCGCCGTTGGTCGGAGTCGCGGCGGAGCCATTGGCGGTGACCGTCACCGAAGCATCCGTGACCGACTGGCCGCCTTGCGTGATGAACACCAGGCCATCCGAAGGCCCGACATTGTTGCCATCGATCCGGATGCTGGTAGGAGGGGTACTGCCGCCGGTGGGAGCCTCGCTGCAGGCGACAACGGCGAGCAGGACGAGAGCGCGGGTGAGGCACGCACGTGGCATGGCTCGATCTCCATCAGAGGGTTGACAGTTGTCCGGCCATTCGGTGAGCCGAAGATCGGAGTATCGACGCGTGTCCCGATGCCGCGGAGTCTCCGATCGCGACAGCGGGGTGCGGGGCCGATCTCTCGGAGACCCATCGGTGGAACATGGGGTCGGCATGTGGCGCGGTGGACCACCGAAGGATCCGGACCTCGGCGCACCGCGGGTGATGGTCACCGCTCTCGTGGCGCAGCAGGCGTGAGTGGTCTGACGACGGGACCGGCCGAAATCACCACACGTCCGGCCGATGACAAAGATGGCTCGCCCGGCCAGCCCCGTGTAACTTGCAGGTTGCCCATGAGCCGCGATGAGGCTCCGGATCCCTTCCCCTCACGGCGATGTCGATGAGCCACGCGACCCGAATCTGTCCGAGTTGCAACACCCCCCTCCCCGGCGTGGCGTCGTTCTGCTATGTCTGCGGCATGGCGACGCCGACCGGCATCGACATGGCCACCGGGAGCCGGGTGGCGGTCAGCCGGAGCGGGATCACCGCCGCCGACCTCCGGACCAGGGTCCAGCGCATCCTCGGACCGGGCTACGAGCTGGGCGAACGGATCGGTGCCGGTGGGTTTGCGGAAGTCTTCAAGGCCCAGGACCTCCGCCTCAAGCGGAGTGTCGCCGTCAAGGTGCTGCGCCCCGACCTGGGGCTCACCCCCGGCATGCTCGACCGGTTCCGTCGCGAGGCCGAAGTCGTCGCGGCGCTCCGCCACCCGAACATCGTGCCGATCTTCGATATCGGCGAGGGCGAGGGGATCGCCTTCATCCTGATGCCGCTCATCGAGGGCGAGTCCCTTCGGGCGCTGATGGAACGCGATGGGGCGATCTCCGCTCGCGAGACCACCCGCATCCTGCGCGAGGCGGCGAGCGGGCTGGCCGCCGCCCACGACGCCGGGGTGATCCACCGGGACATCAAGCCCGAGAACATCATGCTCGAGGGTCGGGAGTCCCGCGTGCTGCTGATGGACTTCGGCATCGCCAAGGCCGTCGGGGGCGAGGAGGACACACCGGCCACGGATGAGGGCGTCGCACCCGCCCTCACATCCACCGGCATCATCGTCGGGACACCGCAGTACATGAGTCCCGAACAGGCGTGCGGCGACAAGACCATCGACGCTCGCACCGATCAGTATTCGCTCGCGGTCGTGGGATATCGCATGGTCTCGGGCACCCTCCCGTTCGAGGGTGATTCAACCCGGGCCGTCCTCTACCAGCAGCTGGTGGCCGAGCCGAAGCCGATCATCGAAAAGGTACCGGACATCCCGGCGGGGTTGGCCACGGTCATCACCCGGGCGATGTCGAAGGAACCCCGGGAGCGCTACGACTCGATGAGCGCCTTCCGGGATGCCCTCGACCAGCCCGGGACCGTCGCGACGGTTCCCCCGGCCAAGTCGACCAAGGCCAGCCGCAAGGCCGCGGGGAAGGCCGCCGCAACGCCGGGGGTGCCCAAGGGGACCACCAATGCCCCGAAGTCCGCCCGCACGCCTGAGCGCCGACGCGGCCTGCTCGTGGGCGGACTCCTCCTGGCGGTCGTGGCGGTCGGGTTCGCGCTGACGCGGGGCGGTGGCCCGCGCGGGGCGGGCGACGGCTTCATCCCGACCTCCCTCTTCGGTGGGAACAGCGACGACTCGAGCGCCGCCCCCCCCCCGGATTCGATGCCCTCCACCGGGGTCACGCCGGCTGCGCCGGCCCCGGCGCCGGTCAAGCGCCCCAGTCCCCCCCCCTCTCCCGCACCGCGCGGCGCGAGCAGTGATCGCCCGACCACCACGCGACGATCGGCCGCCACCTCGAGCCGCGACACCGACGTGGTCGCAGCACCCGACTGTCCCGCCCTGGTGCGGGATGGTGCCTGGGCCGAGGCCGTGACCGCATGCACCGAGGCCGCCAATGCCGGCAACGCGGTCGCGATGCGCATCCTGGGTGGCATGTACGATCGTGGAACCGGGCTCAAGGCCGATCCGGCGCAGGCCTTCATCTGGTACAAGCGCGCGGCCCCGAACGACGCCGAGGCACAGTTCGAGCTTTCCCGCCTGTACGAACTGGGCCGGGGTACGCCCCAGGACAAGAAGGCGAACATCCAGGCGCTCCGCGGGGCCGCCTCGAAGGGTCACCAGCAGGCGACACTGACCCTCGCAAGCCGCCTCGAGAACGGCGCCGACATGGACCGTGATTACAACGAGGCGGCGATCTGGTACCAGCGTGCGGCCGAGCGCGGCTCGGTGAATGCGATGCTCAAGCTGGCGGATTGGGCCGGCCGTGGTCGGGGGATCCCCAAGGACCCGACCGCCGAACTGGGGTGGTACACCAAGGCGGCGGATGCCGGATCACGGGATGGCGCCTGGCAGGCCGCCCGGATGCTGCTCCATATCGGCAGCAGCTCGGTGCCCGAAGACCAGGCGCGCGGCATGACGATGCTCCTGAAGGCCGCGTCCCTCGGACAGGACGACGCGGCGAAGGAACTCAAGAAGCGCACCGACGGCTGAGCAAGCGGACAGCGAGAAAACGGCCCCGCCGATCATCGAGATCGACGGGGCCGCTGTTATTCTATCGGGACGGCGGGATTTGAACCCACGACCCCCTGCACCCCAAGCAGGTGCGCTACCAGGCTGCGCTACGCCCCGAAGTCCTTCTGGGTGACGAAGGTAGCCGGGGCCCGCGAGGGCGGCAACACCACACGAGAGGGAGCACGACCCATGACCGACCAGTCACTGACCTATGCCGTCGATGAGGGCGAGCCCGACGGACCGCTGCTGGTACTCCTCCACGGACGTGGAGCGGACGAGCGCGACCTCGTCTCCCTCGGACGGATGCTGCACCCCACGGCGACCACGATCGCGCCCAGGGCACCCTTCCCGGGCGCGCCATGGGGATATGGCGGCGGCTACGCCTGGTATCGGTATCTCCAGGACACGACACCGGAGACGGTCTCCTTCCGCGAGGGTCAGGCCCGACTCGCGGACTTCCTCGCCTGGATCCCCGGACACCTCGGCCGCGCGGATGCGCCCCTCGTCGTTGGCGGCTTCTCCCAGGGTGGTACCTCGACCCTCGCGTGGACGCTCGGCCATCCCGGTGCCGCGCGCGCCGCGCTGATCTTCAGTGGCTTCATGCCCGACCATCCCGACGTGACCATCACACCGGCGACGGTGGGGCGCACGCCGTTCTGGTGGAGTCACGGCACGCTCGACAGCGCGATCCCCTACGCGTTCGCCGAGGCGGGGTGGCAGACACTCCGCGATGCCGGCGCCGACCTCACCACCTTCACCGATGCGGGGACCGGGCACACGATCACCCGCGAGGCGCTCGCGGGGGCTGCCGCGCTGCTCCGCGACAGTCTCGCGAGCTGAGCCCCAGCCGCGCTAGTGCGCGCCCGAGGTCCGTGCGATGAACCCGGCGACCTCGGCCTTCCACTTCTCGAGTGACGGCAGGTGGACGTAGGCCATGTGCCCGGACTCGTACTCGACCTCCTCGACCTGCGTCCGGACCCGCGCCGGCACGCCCAGGTGATCCATCGTCCACTCGGCCGGGAAGTACGGCGTGGCCAGGTCGAACAACCCGCTGTGCAGCTGCACGTGCAGGCCGGGATTGCTGCTGAGTGCACTGGCGAGATCGGTGGCCACGTTGGTGTGACCGGGCCACCCCCCCCCACGCCCGTGTGACCAGTCCCACGGATTGACACTGCCGCTCACCGCATACAGCCGATCCTTGCCGAACCCGAGTTCCTCATGCATGTACTGATTGAAGAGCGACACGTACGGTGAGCTGATGGCACTCGACTGCGGGTCATAGCCCGCGTTCTCCGCCAACAGGTCGCCCGTCTCGCCGACGAATCTCGCGTCGAGTCGACCGACGACCTCGCCATGTTCGCGGAGCAGCTCCTTCTCGAACTGGCTCGCGGTCACCCGCAGGTCGGCCTTGTCGAGGTAGTCCCGGCTGAGGCCGGTATAGGCGACCAGCCGGTCAAGGATGCGACCGCGCTCCGCCGCGGGCAACGTGCCACCCTGGAGCAGCGCCGTCGCGTACTCGTGGGTCGCGAACTGCTCCACCTCGTGCAGGAACGGCCGCAACTCGGCCGGGCGGTTGGCCAGCGCCTTGTGGTACCATGCCACCGCCGCATAGCTCGGCAGGTACATCACGTAGGGCATGTCGTTGCCGGCATTGAACGTGATCGTCTGGAAGTCGAGCACCGCCGAGAGCAGCACGATGCCGTTGAGGTCGATGCTGTAGCGGTCCTGGAGGACCGACCCGAGCACCGCCGAACGCGTCGTGCCGTAGCTCTCGCCCATCAGGTAGCGGGGCGAGTTCCAGCGACCAGTCTCGCTCAGGTAGCGGCTGACAAACTGCCCGAGCGTCGACGCATCCTGGTCCACACCCCAGAAGTCGCTGCCCTTCCCCACGCCAATCGGCTTGGAGTAGCCGGTCCCGATCGGATCGATGAAGACCAGGTCGGCGACGTCAAGCATGCTGGACGCATTGTCCACAAGATGATAGGGCGGTGGCGGCGCGTGTTCGGCATCGGGAATGTCGACGCGGCGTGGCCCGAGCAGCCCCATGTGCACCCAGACGGAGGAGGAACCGGGGCCGCCATTGTAGGCAAACATCAGTGGTCGATTCGGACCCGCCCCAGGTCCGGATCGCGTGTAGGCGGTGTAGATCAGCTCACCGATCGGCTCGTCCTTGGCGTTGCGGAGAATGATGCTCCCGACCGTGGCGTCGTAGCTGACCTGCTGCCCGCCGATCATCGCCGTGTGGTGGGTCACCTGGTGCACCGCAGGTGGTGTGGCCGCCTTGCTGGCCTTGGTGGTGTCGCCGCCCGATTCGGGACGCTGTGCGAGCAAGGCAGCGGGGAGCAGCGCGAGGAGCAGGAGCGGCATCGGGCGGAATCGCATCGTTTCGGCCTGGTCGGAGTCGGGAGGGCGGGAGATGGCGAGCCCCGCAACGTAGCGCTGGTGAGGCACTCCGATCAATCAGGGCGACATGGTCCGACGCAGGAAGCGCCCGACTCGGGGTGCGAGTCGGGCGCTTCGGGCTCAGCGAGAGCCACTGGTCAGGATCGAACTGACGACCGCTCGATTACGAATCGAGTGCTCTACCGCTGAGCTACAGTGGCGAGAAGCGGGGCCTGCTGTGAATCAATGCCCTGGCGCGGATTCGAACCGCGACGCCTTTCGGCACTACCCCCTCAAGATAGCGTGTCTACCAGTTTCACCACCAGGGCGTGGCGGGCGAAAACATACCCGCCCAGCCCCAAGGGGTCAACGCCGACGGCCGCCGGTCTGGAAAGTCACCTGGACCCCGATGTTCAGCACGCGCTCGGTCAGCGTCGGTTCATTGCGCTTGGTGAAGCTTCCCTGATAGAACTCGACCGACGGTCCGATGGCGAATGCCCGGGACAGCTGCGCCTCGTAGCCGGCCCCGATGCTCCAGCCGAAGCCGGTCTCGGTCGCGTCGATATACTGCGGGTCGACGAAGTCCTGGCCACTGAACGCGAGGCCAGCTCCACCCTTCAGCCAGAGGCCGGCATCCTTGATCGGATAGAACTGCACCGTGCCGAGGAGGGTCGAGAAGTACTCGGTACGATCGAACTCGTCATTCCCCCAGGCGAAGAGCTCACCGCCGAGGCGAACGTAGGGGTCGGGCGTACCGCCGAGGCGGAGGGTGATGGTCGGCTTGGTGAGCGCCTCGGTGAAGTTGGCCTCATCGGCGAACTTGTACGATTCCCGGCCGGCGCCGAGTCCGCCTCCGATGTAGAACCCCCCGCGGACGCCTTCGGGGGCGATCTCCACCAGACCGCGGTCGCGGTCACGACGGCCCTGGGCGGCGGCGGGGAGCACGACGAGGGCCGTGAGGGACAAGGCGGTGAAGCAAGTGAATGATCGACGCATGGTGATATCCCCTGAGAGTACGAGGTTGGTTCGGTGATCTCCGAGGGAGTCACGAGTGATTCCCTGCCCTGTCTTAAGCAGGACGCGTACCACGATGCTATCTTGCACAATGGCAACAGCTTAGGTCTTTTTCTGCCATCGGGAACATGGTCGAAGTGTCGAAATGGGGACCAGACATGTCAGATTTTCGACACCGCGCGGTACTCGCGTTGGTGGTGGTGCTCGCCGCTGGGGCGGTGCGGCTTGGCATCTGGCAACTCAGCCGGCTCTCGGAACGCCGTGCCACCAACACCGTCCTGATCGCCGCTCGCGCGCTCCCACCGATTGATCTCGCCGACCCCGCGATCGAGGACTCGGTGCTGGCAGGCCGCCAGGTCACGGCGACCGGCCGGTTCGAGGAGTCGGGGACGATCATGCTGCGCAATCGTGCCTTTCGTGATGCGCCGGGTGTCTATCTCGTCACACCCTTCCTGATCGAAGGCAGTCCGCATCCCGCATGGGTGCTCCGCGGGTTCGTCAATGCCGCCGATGGCGTCCGGCCCAACCGGCCGATGCCCCGAGCCGCCCCCGGCGTCGTGACCATCACCGGTCTGGCGATGACGAACCCGACGACCACGAACGGCGGCCAGCCGTTGGGCATCGGCTCGGACACCACCTGGCAACGACCTGACGCGGGACTGCTCGCCGAGCGGCTGCCGGGTTCGCTCCCCATCATGGTGCTGCTGGTCGCGCCAGACACTGTCCTCGGTGGGTTACCCACCGTGGCACCGCCGTCACTCGACGAGGGCCCCCACCTCTCCTACGCGGTGCAGTGGTTCGGGATCGCGCTCGCGATCCTCACCTTCGGCTGGCTGGTGGTCAGACGGCGAGACGATCCCGGACCTGCTCGACCTCACGCAGCACCCTGAGGATGTTTCCCCCGGCCAACTTGAGCAGGTCGGCATCGCGCCATCCGCGGCGGATCAGTTCGGCAAAGAGCATCGGGAAGCCGCTCACGTCCTCCATGCCGTCGGGCAGGCCATCGGTGCCGTCGTAATCGCCCCCGAGGCCGACATGGTCGATCCCGGCGACATCCCGGATATGCTCCACGTGATCGGCGACGTCGGCCACGCTGGCATGCGGTTGAGGGTGCGCTTGTCGCCACGCCAGGAAGGCGGCACGGTGGCTCGCGGCGTCGCCCGGCCCGGCCTGGATCGCCTTCCCGACCGAATCGGCCTGCTCTCCCCACGCCTTCATGGCGTTGTTGATGAAACTGCCGACGAAGGTGACCATCACCACGCCACCATTCTGCCTGAGCCGCCGCAGGATCGAATCGGGCACGTTGCGCGGCACATCGGTGATCGCGCGGGCCGACGAGTGCGAGAACATCACCGGGGCGCGGCTGGCATCGAGGGCGTCGGACATCGTGCCGGGCGACACATGACTGAGGTCAACGATCATCCCGAGCCGGTTCATCTCGTGGACCACGTCACGACCGAACGCGGTCAATCCGCCGTGCGTGGGGGCATCCATCGCGGCATCGGCCCAGTCGAGCGTGACGTTGTGGGTCAGCGTCATGTAGCGGACGCCCAGCGCGTAGTACATCCGGAGGGCGCCGAGGGAGTTCTCGATCGCGTGGCCGCCCTCCATCCCGAGGAGCGACGCGACCTTGCCACGCTTGCGGATCCGGACAACATCGTCGGCCGACCGCGCCAGTTCGAGGTGATCGGGGTACATCGCGATCATCCGCCGCGCGATGTCGATCTGCTCGAGTTGCATGCGAGCGTACCCGGAATCCGGGAACTCGCCCGGGATGTAGACCGACCAGAACTGGGCGCCGACCCCGCCCCGCTTCAGCCGGGCGAAATCGGTCTGGCCGGGCGCCGTGGTCCGGAGCGGATACCGGGACACATCCATCCGCGAGATCGGATTGATGCGGATCTCCCAGGGCAGATCGTTGTGCCCATCGATGATCGGGCGGCTCGCGAGCAGCGCACGCGCATGCCGGAGTGCGGCGTCTTCCCCCCCCTGCGCGAGCAGCAGCGTGGGAACACAGCAGAGGATCGAGACGAGCAGACCACGCATGACACCTACCTCCGTGACGGGATGACTTCAGCGAGGGGATGACCGTCGAGGGGTTCGGTCGGCCGGACCCCGATCAGCCTCGCGATCGTCGGGGCGAGATCGACCACGCCGACGGCGCGAGTGACCCGACGGGGCGGCACGCCCGGGGCCATGATCAGGATCGGCACCTGACGATCCGAAAGATTCGTCGAGCCGTGGCTGGTGGACCCGGGGCCACTGGAGTAGAGCCACCCCGGTTCGATCGCGACCGCCACGAGCCAGCCGACATCGGGCGGGATCTGGCGATGCCACCGCATCGACTCGACGTCGGTCCGTGCCCGGAACGTCGCGGGTGTGAGGACATCGCGCACACCCGGTCGGCCACGGATGGCGCTCGCCAGCGCGCGGGAGATCGAGTCGACCGGGACTCCGCGGGCATGCAGGGCGGCCGTGTCGGCGAGCACCAGCCCGCTTTCGTCCGCGACCTGGATGTCGATGTTCCACCGGTCACGCGCATAGGCCCGCACCGCGGCTGTCTCCTCGCGCAGGGAGAACCGGCCGCCCCCACTCGACTCGGGATAGGGCGTTGCCCCGTGGTCGGCGGTGAGCGAGATCACTACGTGATCGAGCGGGATCACGCTCGCGAGCGAATCGAGGAACCAGCCGAGTTGGCGATCGAGCCGGAGCACCTGGTCGTGGATCTCGAGCGAGCCGGGGCCGTACCGGTGGCCGATCGCGTCGGTCGTGGAGAGCGAGATCGCAAGGTAGTCGGGATGGCCCTCCTGCCCGAGATGCATCGCACGGAACCCTCGCCAGGCGAACGCCAGGGTGAGCGAGTCCATCACCGGCTGATTCACGATCTCGCTTGCGGCCAGATCATGATCGGTCGGCAGCGGATACGGGAAGGCGTTGTTCTTGCCGTTGCGCTCGAACGGGCGATCATCCTGTTCGGTGTAGTGAATGTCGGCGAGCGGGGTCCAGACGTGCCCCAGCAATTGCCCGACCGGATCGGTGGCATTCCAGGCGGTGACCCAGTCGGGCAGTGTCCGCCCGTACCAGCGCGAGGTGGTGAACTGACCCCGATCAAACCAGAACACTGACCCCTGGGCTCGCCCCACCGGGAGGATCGCTCCGCGATCCTTTCGCGAGACCGAGAGTACCCGGGCCGCGGGCCAGGTCGCCCGCATCCAGTCATAGAGGGTCGTGCCGCGAAACCTGGCCGGCGAGGCGCCAGGCCCGGTGCTGCCGAGCAGCGGATAGTCGGCATCGGGCACCCCGCGATCGTTGGCCACGATCCCGGTCCGGTATGGCCACCGTCCGGACATCATCGATGCGTGTCCGGGAGCGGTCTGCGTCACGGCATGATCCTGCTCACCAGCCGGGTAGAAGACACCGCCCCGCAGGAGCCGGATGAAGCCGCCGGTGAACTGGCTCTCCCACTTCGTGAGATAGTCGGCTCGCAGCTGGTCAACCGCCAGGTGCACGACAAGCTGCACCGGTGGCGTGCGTGCCTGGGACAACAGGGCAGCGCTCGGCAGGCCGAGGGCAAGCGCGAGGATTCGAAACCGTCGTGACACGTCACGCTCCCACTGTTGGGGTTCTGTCGCCACAAAGCATACTATTGTCGTGCCTCGTTCACACCAACCGGGACGTTCACGCCGACATGTCTGCCATCCTCGACCGCCTGCTTGCGCCCGTCATCGGCGGATTGATCCTGCTCACCATCGCGCTGCTGATCGGCGTGGCGGTGGTGATGGGTCTGGTGCGCGCTGGCACGCCCCCCCCACCGAGCGGGGCCACGATCATCCAGGGCTGGATGACCCGTTTCCCGTCCCTGCTCGCCTGGTTCCTCCTCATGCTGGTGCTGATTCGCGGCATGGTCCAGGTGCTCGCCTTCGCCGACCCGGGCGTGCCGGCGGACACCGAGCTGATGCGGATCGTCCTCACCACCGGGACCTGGGGGAAGAGCTGGATGGTCGAGGTTGCTGCCGCCTTCGCCACGCTGGCACTCATGTGGCTGCTGGCCGGCAAGGCGGCGCAGCGAACGGCACTCATCGTCACGACCGCACTGATCGTCCTCGCCGAGGCCGGGATCGGGCACGGGGCCGATGCGGTGTTCGCTCCGGTGGTGCTCGGTCGGGTGATCCATGCGACCCACCTGCTCGGCGGTGGACTCTGGTTCGGTACGCTCGCCGTGATGGCCCTCGCCGTGCTCCCGAACCTGCAGGGAGCCGACGCGACGCCATTCCTCAGTGAGGTGCTGCATGGTTTCTCGCGTTACGCGCGCGTCGGCGTGGCACTCGTGGTCGTCAGTGGCCTCGTGCTGGTGTGGAACTACAGCGCACGCCTGACCGAGCTTCCTGCCAACACGTGGGGTCAGCTCCTGCTCATCAAGCTCGGCTTGATCGTCCTGATGCTGGGACTCGGCGGATACAACTGGCGGGTGGCCACGCCGAGAGTCGAACGGGGGATCGCCGCCGGACCATCACGGCTCGGGCGCGCCGTCCTCATCGAGGCGATCCTCGGGCTGCTCGTGATTGGCGTGACGGCGTTCCTCGTTCGCCAGGCGCTCCCGATCGACCTGGGATGACGGCTGGAGCGCAGCGATCCGGGCGCGCTGGGCGCGCGCCGCGCGCCCGATCCATTCGGCAAGCGCCGGGTGCGGCGCCAGCACCGATCCGACATAACGCATCGGCAGTCCCACGAGATCGTTCGGCACCTTGACCCGATCAATCTCCCCTGACGAGACCAGGACGGTCATCACCGTCACCGAATCACCAGCACGCGCCGCCAACGCACGGATCGTGTCGCGCAGTGCGGTGATCGCCAGCGCCCGGACCGGCGGATCGGCGTCATCACGCAGCAAGCCGATCCGGATCGGCGCGTGAGCATGGGCCGCGGTCAACGGGGCCGTCGCCCGACGAATCCCGGCGACCCATGCCGCCACGTCACCCTCGCGACTCGGTCCGTGGGCCACGAGGACCAACGGCGCCAACCGGGCCGATGCGCCCAGCGCCATGAACCGATCGCGCAGCACGACGCCGAGTTCCGGCGCGTCATCGAGCGCGCCGGTCACCGTCACCGGAATCGGGTTCCCGCCCATGGGGTGATGCGCATGCCCCATCGCGGCGAGTTCGGGCGGCAGGTCGGGACGCTCACCCGCGTAATACTGCATCTGCCGCACGTGGGCACCGTAGCTGCTCACCATGAGCGGCACGGCAATCGCGCGGGTCGCACCCCGGGCTGCCAGGCGTGCCACCGCGCGATCCCAACTCCGGGATTCGGCCGCCGACCCCATGAGATACACCGTCTCCACCGGACCAGGCCACTCGACGGCGGCCACCACGGCATCGACCCGCGCATTCCACGCGGAATCGGCGCCGTGGGCCACCACCAACACGCCCACCGTGGCGGCGGGCTCCGCCTGTGCACGCAACGGCGTGAGGAAGACGAGAGAAAGGCAGGAGAGGGTGAGGATGAGGCGGGTGAATGGGCGAGGTGAGGCGAAGTACATTCGAGGACCGATGAGAAGTGAGCGATGGACGAGAAATCAGGAGACCGTTACAGTTGAGAATGATACTCAATGCGATTTAACAAGCTCCGAAGCATATACCCTCGCTCCTCGCGCGGCAAGCATGCCGCCGGCCGTCGAGACGGCGGCCCACATCGCTCGTCCGGGTGTCGGCAATGAGCGACGCCCCCTCGTTGACCGCGGTGCTGGTCGCGCTCGGCCGGGCGGTCCGTGCGCGACAGGGCACCATGCTGCAGTCGCACGGATTGCATCCGGGTCAGGACGCCTTGCTCCTCGAGGTGTGGCGTGAGCCGGGCCTCAATCAGGCAACGTTGGCGCTCCGGCTCGGGATCGAATCACCGACGGTGACTCGCATGGTGATGCGGCTCGAGCGGGTGGGCTTGCTGGAGCGACGCCGTGATGCCGACGACGCACGCTGCATGCGCATTCACCCCACCGCCAGGTCGCGACTTCTGGAGGCATCGGTGAAGACGATCTGGGAAGAGGTGGGTGCGCTCGTGGCGCGCGGCATCGGTGAGGACGATGCCGACCGGCTCACGGCGCTGGCGGTGGCGGCGACGGCGGCGCTCCGTCATCCGGATACGGCTCGATGAGTGCCGCGGCCCAACCACCGACCAGGGGCTGCTCGAGCGGCGGGCGCACCGTGTTGCCGTCCCAGCCGTACAGGAAGCGACATGCGCTGCCACACACCCGTCCCTGGCAGGCACCCATGCCGAGTCGAGTCCAGAGCTTGGCCTGACGGAAATCCCACGCGGGGTCGAGCGCACCGGCACGCACATCCTCGCAGCGACAAATCACCGTCGATGGATCGACCCGGGTGCGGAGCTCCTCACGTGGGGCAAACGTCCGGGTGAGTCGGGCACCGAAGGCACGCGTCCGTCCGCGGCCCCGGGCGAGGTATCCGGGTCGCTCGGCGATCCCGACCGCGGCCAACCCCGCGATGGTCCCTTCGATCCGGGCCCCCTCGTCGCCGGAGACGCCGGTGCACTCGCCGGCCGCCCAGATCCCTGGCACCGAAGTGGCCTGGCTGGCATCGACGTCCAGGGCCTCGCCGACCATTCGACATCCCAGCAGTCGACCGAGATCGGTGCGCGGGAGCAGCCCCGCGGCGGTGGCAAGCCAGTCGGCCGGGATCCGGCGCTCGCGCGCTCCCACCCGCATGACGACGGTCGCGAGCCGTCCCCCCCCCTCAGCTCGAAGCGGCCAGCTCCCGGTGCGGAACGGGGCGCGCCACGTGACGCGCCGATAGCGGATCGCGCGACCGAGCAAGCCCGGTCGTGCGAGCAGGCTCGCGCCGAACCCGGTGAGGGTCCCGAGGCCCGCCTGCTCGGCGATCAGTTCCAGGTCCCCCCCCGCGCGCACCACCGCCTCCGCCACGGGCCAGATCAGCGGCCCCGTGCCCGCAATCACGACCCGTGCCCCGGCGATCGGCGTGCCCGACTTGATCAGGGCCTGCAATCCCCCGACCCCGACGACGCCGGGCAGGGTCCACCCGGGGAACGGCAGGAACCGCTCCATCGCCCCGGTGGCAAGCACCACGGCATTGGTCTCCACGATCGCCACCCGGCCGCCGAAGTCGACCACGAGGCGCTCGGCGGACAGCGCATCCACCACCGACGCACCGAGCGCGAGCGAAACCCGTGGGGGGCGGACCACCTGCAGCGCGTCACGAGCCACCCGAGGCAGGGCATCGCCCTCGCGGTGCCGCCAGATCTGGCCCCCGAGTCGCGGGGCCTGATCGATGAGCAGGACCTGCTTGCCATGACGCGATGCCGCTTCGGCGGCGGCGAGACCTGCCGGGCCGCCGCCAATCACGACGAGGTCGAGCCGTCGCGCCTCAGTCATGCGGTACCTCGACCGTGAGGCCCTCTCGGACCTGCACGAGGCACGCGCGCACGCCCGTCACTCCGTCGACCGTCACGCGACACTCGTAGCAGATCCCCATGGCACAGAGCGGCGCGCGGGGCGCGTCATGCTGGTCCCGTCGAAAGGTCCACTGGTCCAGGCGCCAGAGTGCCGCCGCGAGCGTGATGTCGCCTGGCACGCGACGCGGCACGCCGTTGACTCGAATCACGACATCGATCATGTCGCGTCCGCATGCGTCGACATGACGCGGTCCGGGAGGTACGGGGCCGGATCGATCGGGGGCTCCTTCCCCGTGATCCCGGCCGAGATCAGCGCCGCCGTGGTGGGTGCCATCGTGATCCCGAGTCCTTCGTGCCCGGTGGCGATCCAGGTTCCCGGCAGCGCGGGCCACGGACCGATCAATGGCAGGGCGTCCGGCGTTGCCGGACGAAAACCGATCCAGGTCCGCGAGGCCGGCACCCGGGCGATACCGGGCACGAATGCGACGGCGCGCGACAGCATGCGCCCCACGAGTTCCCGATTGATCGCAGGGTCGAACCCGACCAGTTCGCGTGAGGAGCCGATCAGCAACTGCCCGGTCCGTCTCGGCTGGACGTTGAAGGCGATCGAGGCACCCCCGAGGCTGTGCGCCGTGTCGAGGTAGCCCAGTTCGATGAGCTGGTGACGGACCCGGACGGGGGTCCGGTCGGTGATCACCAGATGCCCCCGTCGGGGGACGAGGGGCAGTCCCGGGACCAGTGCTGCCGTCTGGGCACCACCCGCGAGCACGATCGCCCCGGCTGCGACCCGGGTGCCATCGTTGAGCCGGGCCGCCCCGGGCTCGAGACCGACGACGCGCCGATCGATCCAGCGAACGCCCTGGGCGATCAACTCGTCCGCGAGCGCCCGGGCGATCGCCGGAGGATAGCAGACGAGATCGTCGGGCACGCGCATCGCGCCTACCAGGCCGCGTCGCAGTGCCGGCTCCGCGTCGGCGAGGGCCCGCGCGTCGAGCCATTCCGCCCGGATCCCGGCCTCCTGCAGCGCCCCGACCTTTCGGGCGGCCGCCTGTCGTTCCGCCTCATTCGCCGCGAGCCAGAGCGTCCCGCACGGATCGTGGTCCGCCGCCGGCGGGAGCCCCCCCCCATCGAACCACGCGATCCAGCGTGCCCGTGCGTCCCGACAGATGGCAATCTGGGCCGGCGAGTCATCCATCACCACCACATGCCCCATCGCCGCTCCGGTACTCCCCGCCCCGGCAAACTCGGCTTCGACCACGGCCACCGTGATCCCGGCGAGTCGCAGTTCGCGCGCGGTCGCGAGCCCGACGACTCCCCCCCCCACAACCAGCACGTCGGGCGAGTTCACCCGAGACCGGCCCGGAACGGATCGGAGGGGTCGAACCGGAGCACACTGGTCCCGGTGATCCAGGCCCGACCGCGGATATGCGGCAGGACCGTGCCCTCCACCTCGGCCATCCACCCGGTGAACCGCGAGCCGATGATGCTCTCCTGGACCCACGCGTCCCCCAGGGCGAGCCGTCCTTGTGCGTGCAGCACCGCCATCTTCGCGGAGGTCCCTGTCCCGCACGGGGAACGATCGTAGGCGGCACCGGGACAGAGCACGAAGTTGCGCGAGTCCGCACCCGGGGTGTCGGGTGGACCGAACAATTCGATGTGATCGATCTCGGCTCCGTCAGCCCCCGTCACGCCCTGGGCACGCAGCGCGGCCCGGATCCGCCCGGCCACCTGGAGCAGCTCGGCGCGCGCCTCGTACCGCAACGCCGGCGCGGGCTTCGCGACGGAGGTCAGGAAGAACCAGTTGCCTCCCCAGGCGACATCACCGATGACCGCGCCGAGTCCCGGCACGTCGACCACCACTCCCGCGCGGTGCAGATACGACGGGACATTGCGGACGGTCACCGAGCCGTCGTCATGCAGGATCGCGCCCACGGGACCGACCGGTGTATCGAGTTCGACCGGCCCTGGCACGATCCGCCCCAGGTGGTGCAGCGTGCGCACGACGCCGATCGTGCCGTGCCCACACATCCCGAGCCACGAGGCATCATTGAAGAACACCACCCCCGTGGCGGCCTCTGGCCGATCCGGTGGCACGAGGAGCGCACCCACGATCGCATCGTGCCCCCGCGGCTCGAGCACCACGGCACGACGGTAGGCATCGTGCCGAGCACGCATCGTCTCGCGCCGGGCGTGCACCGTGGCCCCGGCCGGAACTGGCCAGCCACCCACGACGACCCGGGTCGGCTCTCCCTCGGTGTGGGAGTCGATGACCTCGATCGGCTCGGTGGGAATGCCGGTCACCGGGGTAGCGGCCGGTGGGCCAGGCGCTCGCGGATCAGGCTCACCACGACCTCACGATCGCTGCCGACCAGCGCGAGCCGCGGGGCACGGACCCGCTCGCTGCCGAGGTCGCAGTGCTGCTGGACCAGCTTGATGAGCTGCACGAACTTCGGCACGGTATCGAGACGAAGGAGCGGCAGGAACCATTCATAGAGCGCGCGTGCCTCGACGTCGCGGCCGGCACGGGCATGCTCGAAGAGCAGGACCGATTCCTCCGGCAGTGCGTTCACCAGCCCGGCCACCCACCCCGTGGCCCCAGCGGCCACACCCTCGACCAGCGCATCGTCGAGACCGACGAAGAGCGCAAGCCGGTCGCCGAGCAGGGCACGCATGGCGGTGAACCGCCGGACGTTCCCGCTGGAGTCTTTCACGGCATGGAGTCGTGGATGTGCGTCGGCGAGTTCACGAACCTGCTCGGGAAGGAAGTCCGTGCCGTAGGCGATCGGATTGTTGTAGAGCATGCACGACAGATCCGTGGCCCCGATGATCGCATCGACATGCGCCCGGGTCTCTGTCCAGTCGCCGAGATAGACGTAGGGCGGCAACACCATCAGCCCACGACATCCGACCTTCGCGGCGGCCCGGGCGAGCCGCACCGCCTCTTCGGTCGAGAGCGCCGCGACGCCAGCCACCACGGGGACGCGATCGCCCACCGCCTTCACCAAGCTGGCCAGCACATCGACCTTCTCGTCGAACGTGAGCGTCGCACCCTCGCCGAGCGAGCCGAGGGCCACGATGCCCTTGGAGCCCGCGGCGGCCATCCGACGGGCGTGGTCGCCCAGGAATTCATGATCGACGGCCCCATCGGGGCCGAACGGTGTCGTGATCGCAGGGAAGACCCCCTGCCACATCTCTCGGCTCATTGCGTTCCTCTCAGGCGTGAATCTGGATGGTGCGGATCTCGGTGTAGAAGTCGCGCGCCGCGCGACCCTGTTCCCTGCTGCCACTGCTCGAGCCCTTCACCCCGCCGAACGGGGCATGTGGATCGACGCCGGTCGTGTCGCCGTTGACGCGCACGAGTCCCACCTCGATTTCGCGGACGTAGTGGAACGCACGGGCGAGATCGCGGGTGAAGAGCGAGGCCGAGAGGCCGTAGCGCGTGTCATTCGCGAGCGCGAGTGCCTCGTCGATATCGCGGGCTTCGAGCACGGCGAGCACGGGTGCGAAGAGTTCGTCACGTGCCAGCGGATCCGTGGGGTCCGTGAGTCGATAGGTCGTGGGCGGCAGCCATTCGCCGTGCTGCCACGGTTCACCGTCCGGGATATCGCGCGCGTGGGTCGGATTGGCGGGCGCCGCGGCGAGCGCGGTCCGGACCTTGGCCAGCGCGCCCGGCGAGACCATCGGTCCGATCGTGGTGGCCGCGTCGGTCACGGCGCCGATCACGAGCTGGTCGGTGGCCCGCGCGAGCCTGGCGAGGAAGGCATCGGCCACTTCGCGTTCGACGACCACGCGGGAGGTTGCGGTGCACTTCTGTCCGGCGAATCGGAATGCACCGGCCGCGGTCAGGTGCGCCGCGTGATCGAGATCGGCATCGGCCGCAACGATCACGACGTTCTTGCCACCCATCTCGGTCTGGCAGCGAATGTTGCGCCGGGCCGCGACACCCTGCACCACCGCGCCCACCGTGGCCGAGCCGGTGAAGGAGATACCGCGGATGCCGTCGTGTGCGATGAGCGCGGCACCGGTGGTGCCGTCGCCCTGCACGACGTTGAACACGCCGGCCGGCAATCCTGCCTCGCGGACCGCGGTCGCCAACAGATCGGCGACGGCCGGCGAGAGTTCGCTCGGCTTGAGGACCACGGTGTTCCCGAACGCCAGCGCCGGGGCCGCCTTCCAGATCGGGATCGCGAGCGGGAAGTTCCACGGCGTGATCAGGGCGACCGCCCCGAGCGGGTCCCGGAGCGTGAACTGGGTCGTATTCGGTGAACCGGCGGGGATGACTTCACCGATCTCGCGCACCGCCTCGCCGGCGTAGTAGCGACAGATGACCACCGCGCGACCGACCTCACCCCGTGCCTCGACGATCGGCTTGCCGACCTCGCGGGCAATGAGTGTCGCGAACTCGTCCTGCCGGGCCGCGATCGCCTCGCCCAGGGCATGGAGCGCGGCGCCGCGCACCGGCCCGGTCTGCTGGCGCCAGCTGCGCGCCGCACCGACGGCCGCACCGACCGCGGCGTCGACCTCCGCCGTGGTGGCGATGCGGAACTCGGCGATCACGTCACGACGGTCCGAGGGGTTGTGACGAGTGGCCGCGGTTCCCGTGCCCGGCACCACGGTGCCGCCGATCAGGTGATGAGCTGTCGTGGTCATGACTGGTCCTCGTGTCGAGAGGTGGCGAGTGCGCGAGCGAGCCGATCGCCAGCACCCTCGATGTGGGTTCGCAGGAGCTGGACGCCGCCGACAACGTCACCAGCCTCCCACGCGGCCTCGAGCTCGCGATGCTCCTCGACAGCCTGATCGCCACCATGCGTCAGCGCGAGCTGCAATCGGAGCAGGCGATCACACTGCTGATGCAGGCGGCTGATCACCTCCATGGTGCGCGGCGACTGGGCCGGCGTGTAGAGGGCGAGATGATACTGCAGGTTGGCTGCTCCCAGAGAGGCGGTGTCGCCCCGGGAGACCGCCGCCTCGAACGCGAGTCGCGTGCGGCGGGTCACCGCACCATCGGCGCGACTCGCACGCGCGATCGCCCGCGCAAGAATGTCACATTCGATCAGGGCCCGAAGACTGAACAGCTCGGGCATGTCATCGGTCGGGAGTGCCGCCACCATGGCCCCCCGGTGCGGCAACAGGGAGATCAACCCCTCAGCCTCGAGTCGCTGGAACGCCTCACGCAGCGGGATCCGACTGACGCCAAGCTCCGCCGCGAGCGCCACCTGCCGGAGCGGCTCGCCAGCCGGGAGCTCGCCCCGGAGGATCCGGTCCCTGAGCGCATCGGTGGTGGCATCGGTGAGGGTACGCCGCGGGACGGATTGCATATTGGATACAATAATCGGAGTGCCGGACGAATGGTAGCCGAGTCCGCCCCAGGCCCTCGGTCCTCCCTCTCGTCGACCTCAGCGCGTGTAGATCACCTTTCGGGTCACCTTCTTCGGCATCGCATCGCCGCCGAGCTCGATCTTGATCTCCAGCGCCGTGCCCTTGTCGATCAACCGGAGTTCCCGCTTGAGGTCGAAGGAGCCATGGACGGCGTTGTGGAGTTCGAGCTTGTCGCCCTTCCAGGTCGCCGACTGTTCGAGCATGGTGCCGTCCATCTGCGCCTCCTGATGCACCTTCCCGTCCGTGGTCCAACGAATCTCGGCCCCAGCAGTATTGGCGAGCACCACTTCGGCGTCGGACGTGGTGATCACGAGTGTGGGCGGTGGCGCCAGTTCGGTGGCCATCTCACCGAGATACCGCATCGCTGCGCCACCCCTGCCACCCCCGCGTGGCCGTGGCGTGGGCGGCGACGACGCCCCGCCGACAACGGCGCCGCCGGCCCCGGCCCCACCACCCCGTCGACCGCCACCACCGCTGGTCGGTGGCGTCCCGGTGCCCGTGATCGTTTCGGTCGTGGTCACCTCGCGCGGACTCGGTTCGGCGGAGGGGACCAGGCTCCGTGCCACCGACGGCAACGGTTCGCTCCGCTCCCGGTCGATCTGCCAGGTGCCCGAAAACGCGGCCATCTGTTCCGCGCTTGGGGCTTGCGCGATACCGACCGGTGCGATCGTGATGACCAAGGCGAGCGTAGTGGCGAACGAGGCAACGATCCGGTTCACGGAGTGGTCCTGGGCTGGAAGTTCGGGGGCATGGCATGGTACGCGCCAGGACCCATCACGGTTGTGGAGTGTCCCCGGGATCGCCAAGTGCGAATCGCACCGTCTGTTCGGCGAGCGCCCTGACCACCACACCGCGACGCTCCGCCGGGATGAATCGCTGCGCCCTGACCGCTTCGCTGGCCGAGGCCACGAATCCCGGATCGCTGGCGGCAAGGACCGTCACCGACCCGGGCTCCACGAGGCCCAACGTGTCGATGATGAACGAGAGGCGGACGGTGCCCTCGATCCCGGCCGTCCGGAGAACGGGCGGGTAGAGCGGCTGGACCACATGGATCCGGCGAGCCGGCTGATCGACGGCGTCGTTGCGCGGCAGGCTCACCACCCCCTCCGGCGCCTCTGTCCCACCGATCGTGCCATCCGGGACGGTGGTCGGGTTCCCCGCATAGGCCGAGGGGTCGAATGCTGCCGTCGGGAGGTGAGTGGGAAGTAGCTGGAGGCTCACGCCGACGTCTGGCACGGTGGCGGGCATGACGGGAGGTGCCAGTGCGACGGATGGCGAGCCGCCGTGGGCGGTCGCGGGAGCGGGCGTGACCCGGTTGATGAAAACCTCGGCTGGGGCACTCCCGGGCTCCGGTGCCGGACCGGCGAGCGCCGCGCCGCGAGTCGCCATGATGGCGGCCAGCAGGAGCGCGGCGTGGATGCCGACGGCGCCCATGACCTGGAGGGGTGACCGCGGCGACGGAACCACGGAGGCAACGAGGATCTCGAACATCGCGCACCACCTTTCGTGACGGCGTGAAGGGTTGCCGTTCAACGATCGGTGGTGGTGATGTCGCCAACGACCCAACTCGGTGGCAGGATGATGACAGTCGGGTGAGGTGTCCGTGGCGCGGTGGTGACCGCGCCATGACACCCTCGCTGGTGACTGTCGGCTAGCGGATCCCGGCCGTCCGGGCGGCGTCCAGCCCACCGACCACTGGCAGGGTGATCACCGTACCGGCGAGATCAAGGGTCAGGCGCGATCCTTCGCGGGGCGAGAGCGTGAAATCCGGATCGGTCGAGAAGATCATCAGGCCGAGCTGCTTGCCAGCCGGGATGATCTGGTCGTCGGGCTGGAGATCGAACGACATCTCCACGAATTGCCCCGGCACGAGCGGTTGCTCGCTGGTCATTGACGCGCGATTGCGGAGGTCCGCCCAGCCGCGGGTGATGAGTGAGAAGTCCGGTTGCCGCCGAGGCGCATCGGTCCATGGCAGCGCGACGAGATAGACCGACAGGTTCACGGCCGGCACGCTGGCACGCATCCGCACCGTCACGCGGGTCGTGCCGGAGAGATGGAGTGGTGCCGTGAGGGGGGCGGTGGCGTAGAGCAGGCGGTGGTCGCTGGCGGGTGCCGAGGCGAGCTCGCGCGCGGTGAGGGTGTGCTGGTCCACCAGCGACTCATCCCCCCCCCGCGACGCCACGGCGAGTCCGAGTCCGCCGACCGAGGCACCACCCGGTGCCGGGTGGACCGCGACCGGTGCCGCCCCGGGATTCGGCCAGTCGGCGTAGCCGGTGGGCTCGTTGCGGTCGGCGTCCTCGCGCACGATCATCGCCTTCGGCTCATGTTCGACGCCGTTCTGCACCCCATAGAGCCAGCGACTGAACCAGCGGTTCTGCATCTCCAGGGGCGGCGGGCCGCCGTGGCCGCCCTGGTGGAAGTAGGCGCGCACCGGCACGCCACGCGCCTCGAGGACCTTGAAGACGTGGGTGCTGTGGAGCGGCATCACGTTCCAGTCATTGAAGCCGTGGGCCATCATGGTGGCGGCGTGCACCCCATCGAGCTTGAGCCAGTAGTCCCGACCCGCCCAGAACGAATTCCAGTCGCCACTCACGCGATCCTGACCGGCGTGCATCTCGCCGTCGCGGACGACACGGTCGCAGTAGTCGCGCGTGGTCGGTGACCCGGTATGGATGAAGTCGAACAGGAAGTCGATATCCTCGCCCAACCAGCCGCCCGGGTGCCGCACCAGGCCGTTCGAACGGTAGTAGTGGTAGTACGACGTGTTCGGCGAGACCGGGATGATCGCCTCGAGCCCCTCGACCCCCGTCGTGGCGGCGGCGAGTGGCAGCGTGCCGTTGTACGAGGTGCCCGTCATGCCGACCTTGCCGGTCGACCAGTCGGCTCGCACCTCGGTGCCACCGACCGGGGCGCTGTACCCCTTGGCGCGTCCGTTCAGCCAGTCGATGACCGCCTTGGGGGCCAGCTCTTCGTTGGGACCACCGACCGTGGGACAGCCCTGCGAGAGCCCGGTGCCGGGCGACTCGGAGTGGACCACCGCGAAGCCACGCGGCACCCAGGTCGCGACCTGGCTGTTGGAAATCCGGGTCCGATCGGGCTGGAAGTCGGGGTGGGGCTGCGAGGGACGCGGCGGCGGTGGGCCACCAACCTCCTGGTGCACATCCCAGAGGAACTGCCGATCACCGGAGGTCCCGGCGAAGTACGGGCTGGTCTCGTAGATGGTGGCGAGCTTGAGCGCCCCCCCCCTGGTCTGGCCCGGACGCGTGACATCGGCATGCATCCGATCGGGCCTGCCGTCACCATCCGTGTCGAACTCGGTCTCGACCCAGAGATGTTCGCGGATCCACGTGGTCGAATCGGCGAACGCTTCGACCACCTGGGCTTGCCCATCCCGGAACACCGGACCGACCTGTTGGGCCTGGACCGGCGAGACCACGCCCCCCGCGACCAGTCCGACGCCCGCCAGCAGCTGCACGCGTACCCTGCCCATCATGTCACCTCCTCGATTTGACCCCAGTACCGACGCAACGATCCGATGATAACAGGCAGTCCCCGAAAGACGCAGAACGCCAGCGCGAGCCACGCGATGGCCTGGACCATCGACAGGAGGTCCGACGTGGCAAGACCGTGCCAGCCGTCCCATGCGGTCCCCGCCGCGGCCTGCACCAACGCCAACCCCATGAAGGTCACCACCTTGGTGATCGAGTAGCCGGTCCGCATGAAGGGCGAGCCGACGAGGAAGCGCCCGAGTTTGGTATGATGCTGATCGAACGGCGCGATCCCTTTTGCCACCCCGATGCTCCGGAATGCATCAGTGAGCGTGGTCCGGGCGATCACGATCAGCGGGATCACCATCGGGATCATCCCGAGATCCGCGAAGACGACCCAGAGCACCAGTTCGTAGGTTCGGTCGGCGGCGATGTCGAGCACGCTCCCGAACAGCGAGGTCGTCCCGCTGGCCCGCGCGACGACACCATCGACCGTGTCGAGCATCAGGCCGATCAGGAGCAGCACGACACCGACGAGGCGCACGACCGGAGTCCCGTGATAGAGGATCAACACGGTGAGGAGCAACAGCGGGAAGCGCGACAGCGTGATCCAGTTGGCGAGCATGGCGACTCCAGCGGGCGGCGGGACTGAGGGCGGCCGACCCGGAATCGACCCCGTCCCGGCCTCTCCCACAAGGGGTATGGCTATCATTCTGCCCTCCCTTACCTCGAGGTCCCGGATGCATCGACTCAGGTTCGCGTTGCTGACCGTCATGGTGGCCTGTGGCGGTGCGGCGAGCGGCAGCCACCCGTCGACCACGGCCAGCCCCACCTCCCTGCCGTTGCATCGCCTCCAGGAGCGGGCGCCGTTCGCCTATGCGAGCGGCTACGACACCGCGGAGACCGTTGTGATCCGCACCGGGGCCGCATGGCGGGCCGCGTGGACGAGGATCCATGGTGGAATGATGCCGCTCCCGGTCATGCCCGCCATCGATTTCAGCCGGAATGTCGTGGTCCTGGTCGCGGTCGGGACGCAATCGAGTGGTGGGCATGGGGTGGCGATCACCCGTGCCGATCTCGACGCGGGCACGGTCACGGTGCATGCCGTCCACACGCTGCCGGGTCCGGGCTGCGGCGTCACGATGGCATTGACGCAACCGGTCGACGTGGTCCGACTCGCGACGACCGCGCAGACCATCACGTTCGAGGTGACCGCCAGGACGGCCCCACCCTGCCCCGGAGCCGAGTGATGCGGATGCGGACCCTTGTCCTGTTGCTGCTGATGATCTCTGGCGTCGCCTCCATCGGCGCACAGGCTCCGGATGGGCCGACCGGACTGCTGCCTTGGTCCGAGCAGATCCGGGTGCGCGAGGGATGGCTCGCGGAACGGCACGCGAAGCTGCTCCCGATGATGCGCCGTCATGGGGTCGCGATGTGGATCGTGGTGAACGAGGAGTTCCACGACAGTCCGGTCGTCCCCTACATCGCGCCACCACGTCCCTACGTGGCCGGACGCGATATTTTCGTCTTCGTCGACACCGGTGGCACGGTACTTCGGAAAGTGGCGCTCACCGGTTTTGCCGAGGAAAGCCTCAAGCCATTCTTCGAATCGAGCGACGAACCGCGCCCGCCGGCCCGGGTGCTCCGCGAGTTGATCGACGCGCACCACCCAGCGACGATCGCCCTCAGCATCGGCGGCACCCGCGGCCAGACGCGCGATCTCACCCACGACAGTTACCTCTGGCTGGTACAGGCCCTGGGCGACAGTGCCGCGAGCCGCATCATCCCGGCTGCGCCGCTGATCGAGGAGTACCTCGACACGCGACTCGAGGCCGAGAAGCCCCACTACACCGCGGCGGTCGCGGTCACCGAACGGATCGTCCGGCGGGCCCTCTCGGACGAGGTGATCCATCCCGGGATCACCACGGTCGGCGATGTTCGCGACTGGCTCTACGATGCGCTCTGGGCGTACGGGGTCCGGACCTGGTTTCAGCCCGATCTCCGCATCCAGCGCAAGGGGGGGGGGCTGCCGACCTCGCGCGGCTTCCTCGCGGTCGCCCCCGAGGCGACCGTGATCCAACCCGGTGATCTCGTCCACATCGACTTCGGCATCAGCTACATGGGCTTCGACACCGACTGGCAGAAGATGGCCTATGTGCTCCGACCGGGTGAGCAGACACCACCCCCGGGACTGGTCGAGGCGATGCACCGCACCAACCTGCTGCAGGATGCATTGATGCAACACCACTCTCGTCCGGGACGGACGGCGGGCGAGGTGTATCGACTCACCATGGCCGAGATGCATGAACGCGGGATCGAGGCGATGATCTACTCTCATCCGATCGGCGCCCAGGGACACGGGCTCGGCGCCTCGATCGACTTCCGCTCCGGCGCCCAGAGTGGCGCCAACGGGAAGACGCTCCGGGCGGGCTCGTATATCTCGATCGAACTCAATACCAAGTCGACCGTCCCCGAATGGGACGGCGAGTCGGTCTTCGTGATGATGGAGGATGATGCCTGGCTGGCCGATGACGGGTGGCACGTCTTCCGGCCTCGACAGGAATCGTGGTACCTGATCGGAGGCGGGCGCTAGTCGGCATGGGCCGCCCTTCCCCACCGGGTTACCCTTCCCGCATGACAGACCAGCCCGAATCGACGCCAGCCGCCGGCGATACCGCCGCGGAGACCGTCGCCCGCGCCCGCGACGCGATCCAGCTGCTCGAATCCATCGCCGAGGACCGGACCGTGCTCGCCGATCTGGCGGATACCGAGCGGCATCGGCTGCTGAATGCCGCCGGCAAGGTGTTCGCGCCCGATGCCAGCGCACGCCGCAAGTTCGTCCGCGAGGTGAATCGTCGCCGAAAGGCGGAGGCCGTGGCGCGCGAAGAGGCGGTGCTCCAGAAGACCGGGATCCGGGCCATGCGGCGCCAGACGGTCTACACCACCCCGAACATCTTCCCACCCGACGCCTTCAGTCAGGCGGATGTCGACGGCGATCCCGAGTTCCGCGAGGCGATGGAGCCACGGACCTGCTACGTCTGCAAGCAGCCGTACAGCACCCTGCACCACTTCTACGACCAACTCTGCGCGACCTGTGCCGAGTTCAACTTCGGCAAGCGGACCGAGACGGCCGACCTGCGAGGTCGGGTGGCGCTCCTCACCGGTGGCCGGGTCAAGATCGGCTACCAGGCCGGGATCAAGCTGCTTCGGGCCGGCGCGCACCTGATCGTCACCACGCGATTCCCGCGCGATTCCGCGGCGCGCTACGCCGCGGAGCCGGATTTCGCCGAATGGGGGGATCGGCTCGAGATCTTCGGACTCGATCTGCGTCACACGCCGAGCGTGGAGGCGTTCTGTCATCAACTGATGGCGGAGCACGATCGGCTGGACTTCATCATCAACAATGCCTGCCAGACGGTGCGGCGTCCGCCCGAGTTCTATCGCCACATGATGGACCGGGAGCGGGCGGCCCTCGACCACATGCCGACCGACGTGCGGCGCCTCCTCGGGCGCTGGGAGGGGTGGCGCGGCGCGAAGTTGCTGCCGGAGGCGAGTGGCGACGGCGCGGCGCCGCTCACCGATGCCACGGGCATCACGCTCGCTGCAGAGCTCTCCCAGGTCGCGTTGCTGCCGGAAGACCGCGCAACCGCACCGGGGCTCTTCCCCGAGGGGCGCCTCGACCAGGATCTCCAGCAGGTCGACCTGCGCGACCGCAACTCGTGGCGGATGCTGATGGACGAGGTGCCGGCGGTCGAGCTGCTCGAAGTGCATCTCGTCAACGCGGTCGCGCCGTTCCTGCTCAACGCGCGCCTCAAGCCGCTCATGCTCCGGACCCCAGAGCGTGACAAGCACATTGTCAACGTGTCGGCGGTCGAGGGTCAGTTCTACCGGCGGTTCAAGACCACGCGTCATCCGCACACCAACATGGCGAAGGCCGCGCTCAACATGATGACGCGGACCGCGGCGACCGATTACTACCACGGTGGCATTCACATGAATGCCGTCGACACCGGGTGGGTCACCGACGAGGATCCGATCGAGCTGGCGGAGAAGAAGACTGCCGAGCATCGGTTCCATCCCCCGCTGGACATCGTCGACGGCGCGGCGCGGATCGTCGATCCGATCATCGATGGGGCCAACACCGGGACCCACGTCTGGGGACAGTTCCTGAAGGACTACCGCCCGACCGACTGGTAGCCGGTCGGGCGCCCTCGACTAGGGCACCCGGACGACAAAGAGCCCTTCCTCGCCGCTGGTGATCACCACATTGCCGCTCGGGAAGAACGGGAAGTTGCTCCACGACCCCTCGAACCCGGGCAGGTTGGGCCGGAGCGGCGAGGTATCGATGTAGCCGATCTGCACCGGCGCGAGCGGATTCGCGACACTGATCACCCGCATGCCGTACTGATAGTTCGAGGCAAACATCGTGGTGCCGCGGATGTAGTTGTTGTGGTCGCTTGCGCTGGTGGGGCCCATGAACTGGCCGACCAGCACCGGATCCTCAAGATCGGCCACGTCCCAGATCAGGGTGCGGGTGTTGGAGGCGAGGCCATTGAGCTCGTCGAGTTCGTCGTTGACGTAGAGGTAGCGCTGATCCGGCGTCAGCCAGCCCTGGTGGGTGTAGGAAACCGCCGGATAGCTCGCGCGCGACAGCGCCTTGGGCACCGACTTGTCGGTCACATCGGCAATGCTGAGGGCCGTCTCGTTCGACCCGAAACAGATCTCGTGTCCCTGGTAGGTGGCATCGGGTCCGGTGTACGTGACGCACTGGGCGTCGTGGGTGTAGCCGGTCCGCGCCCGCCCGGTCTGGTCGTCATTGAAGCAGCCGGCGAACGTGGGCGCGGTCGGCACCTGCAGGTTGACCATGTGCAGGCCGCCCCCGCAGGTATTCCCCCCCCCACTCGCCCCGACGATGTAGCCGAAGCCCGTGGCCTCGTTGATCACCATGTTGTGCGCGCTCCGGACGCCGGTGTAGACCGTCACCGGGGCGAACTGCTTCGGGACCACCACGCTCCGCAGTTCATGGAGATCGAACACCTGCATGCCGTGGGGGCCGGCGCCATCGGCGACGATGTACGCGTGGTCGGCATAGACCTTCACGTCGTGCCAGACGTTCGCCGCCGCCCCCGGGGTGATGGGGAGGTAGCCGAGGAAGCGGGGATCGGTGCCGCTGGTGACATCGACGAAGGCGATCCCGTCGCGGCGACCGACGAGGGCGTACTCGCGGCCGGTCGACTGATCGGTCCAGCCCCAGACATCATTGAGGTCGACCCCCGGGGCGCCGCCGATGGCAGCGATCGGCAGGTAGCTGAGGAGGGTGACGGCGTTGCAGGGGAACGGTCCGACCGTGCCGCCCGAGCATGGACGGGCCTGGCCGGTGAGGCCGGGGCCGAGCGGCCCCTGGAAGTCGGCCGTGAGGGTGATGGTGCCTGTCATCGCGCCGGAGGTCGCGGTGATGGTGGTGGTGCCGGCCTTGGCCGCCGTCGCCACGCCGGCGGGCGTCACGAAGATGATCGAGGGGTCGGCCGAGCTGAATGTCAGGTGGGCTCCCGGTACCACCTGGCCGTTGCCGTCGATCACCTGTCCGGAGATGGTCGTGGTCTGGAGCGCGCGCGTGAAGGTGGTGGTCGGGGCGCTCACGCTGATGCCGTTGATGACCTGCTGGACCGCCACACCGATCGCGGCACGCGCGGCCCCCGAGGTGGCGATCACCGAATCGGTTCCCTGGCCGACCGCCGTCACGACCCCACTGGCACTGACGGTGATCACGCCGCTGCCGCGCTTGGCCCAGGTGATGGCGGCGTCGCTCACGGTGCTCCCCTGGGCATCACGCGCCACCGCAGTGAGGTTGGCGGTGAGGCCGAGGGACGGGAAGGTGAGGTCGCCGGGGGTGATCGTGATAGAGGCGACGGCGCCGGCAGGCGGGTCCACCGGAGTCTTGCCGCCGTCACCGCACGCCGTGGTCATGGCGGCGAGGAGGAGCAGACCGAGCGGGAGGTGAGGCGACATGCGGGGACTCCATGGGACGGGACAAGCGAGGACGGGTTGCTACCGGAACGACCCGGACCCGGTGGTGTTGGTCACGCGGGAGTATCGGATTGTCCGAATGATACTGGGGGACGCCTGGGGGGTGGCCGGGTAGACCTGGGGGGACTCACTTGTGCCGCTCGGCGGTAGTCAAGAGTGGCCATAGGCCGCTACGGCGACGGAGACTTCCGTGAGACGTGATCCACCACGGGGAGCCGTTGAGGAGGCAACCCGCGACTGTCTACGGGAGAAACGTCAGGCCCGCCTGCTTGGGCTCTAGCGACGAATTCAAATTTCACGACTCCGAGCCAAGGCACATCGCCGCTGTACTCGACGAGGAGCAGTGAATCGGAGGCTGCGAGGATCAATGGCAAGTCTATTTGTCTGCCGCGCAGGTCCCCGTCAGACGTACCGACAATGAGAGTCTCCAGCACCCCCGGTGAAGCTTCCTCGGAGACACCGTCAGAACCTGATGATCGATGGAATTCTCGCAGTTGCACCAGCCCGGTGCTGTCGTCCAAAAGCACGAAGCTTGCTAGCAATCTGGACATCGCTCGGTCAGGGGCGATCGTGAGCCGCTGGTACTCCGTACCCTGTGCAATCGCTCCGCCGGGGACGAAGTCAGGGATCAGCCTCCGCCAAATCACGGACCCATCTAGCAGATAGGCGCGAAGCTCGCCTGTCGTAGTCGCCACGACAAAACGTGGCGGATCGTCCAGACACACAAGACGACCCTGTGTTTCCATGAAAATCTGGATTCGGCTCCCCTCGCCAACAAAGGGACTTCCGAAGACAGCGAACGCAGTCCCGTCGAGACCGAAAACCCCGAATACCCCAGTTCGATCCCTCGAATACTCGAGAATGGCATAGCGCGATCCGACAGCACACGCTCCCACAGGCTGCACGGACGTCTTTCGTACGTCCACAAGTTTCGCCGCTGCCCCGGATAAGTCGTATCGCGTCAATCGCCGGAGAGAGTTGTCCAGGATCCCCATAGCTCCCCCGATATCGGCGAACAGGGCAGACGGGTGGACAACCTCGCCGGGACCCTCGCCAGCATCCACCAGAAATTCGGCGGCCCGACCTGGGCGTGCGGCAATCACCCGGCGACTTTTCATGTCTGCAACGACCGCCAGTCCATCGTCAAACACTAGCCCCTGGAAGGGTCCACTCAGAAAGTCAGCTTCGGAGCGTTCGTCCCGGCCGATTGAATAGATCGAATCGCCAAGGGCAATGCGGGACCAGGTTGGCATTTCATTCATGACCTCCAGCCCGCCGACAACTTCCCCCGACTTCCAACCTGCGTCGGGAGCGGAACAGCCGGCGGCCACAGCCCAAAGCGACGCCCACACGACGTGCCGAATCAGGGAGACAATCCAGTCTGTTCCGCCGTTGTCCTCGGGGGACGAATCTCGCTAAGGATTCTGGCGGTCCCCGGAGGCGCCGCGAACCGTTGTTCACTCAGCAGCACCTTTGGAAGCTTCGTAATTCTGAGTTCCCGGCCGACACGGACATCTTCTGCGATCGCAGGGAGTGTCGCTTCCGATCGCACGCACTCGGAGAAAGCCGGGACATCAGCGATGCCAGCTCGGGCAGCCAGGTACTCTGCACTCCACAAGCGAACGACGTCGATTGAGTCGGTAAGGAGGTCGTGCACCTCAGGAAACCGTGATTGTCGTGCGGCACAATGTGCCTCTACGGCAGCCATTACGGCGTTCGGGTGAAGGACATACAAAGGGAAGAGACGAACTACTATTCGCAAACTGCCGCCTGCCGAATCGACTGCTTCCCTGAGAACGTGGTGGTAGACCCGGCAAAACGGACATTCGTAGTCGGTGTAGACCACCAAGGCGTTTTCGGCGTTAGGTTCGCCGAGAACGAGTTCACCCTCAGTGAAGTCGGCCCACGAGAGTGGTGGCCCATTGTCCGGCAGCACTTCATCGGAGCCGAGGTTGCTACCGACATCCGGCCAAATCAAGATCCCAACGAGGACGAGACCCGAGAGCGCAAGCACCACTGACGCAGCGACCTGTACTAATGTTGAAAGTCGGGACATGCGCGTCCTTCGCGATAGTGGAATGTTACCGCTGCGGTACAGGTGTTGCTCCCGCAGGGTCGATGGGAACAGAAACTCCGACGATGTTTTCCGATGGTACAGGCTTGAGGGAGGCTAAGCCCTGAGCGAATCCTTTGATCGACTCGGCGCCAATAATACTTTGCAAAACCGTGTCCGGACCGAAAATGAGACCGGTTCCCGATTCCCGGTAGAGCATGGTTCGCCTAAGCAAGTAGAGCGCGGGAGTGGCGAGGATGGCGCTCTCACTCCTCTGTTCGAGCGAGCGGAGGGCGGAATTGTCCCAGCCGCCGCCGAGCGCGATCTCGTCGAACCGGCCGAACCGCTTCGAGAACTCCGCCCCGACCCCATGATCCGGATCCGTGATGATCGCCATACTAGTGACCGGCTCGGATGCCAACATCGCCTCAAAGGCGATTTCGTCCCGGACTTGTGCCACAGCCTCCGGCAGCGCTGGGTCCGGAACCTGTCAACGATTGTGAGACACGGGTGACCTGACATTTACTGTGCCCCCGCCGTGGCGAGCACGTCCGCCGGTGGGTTGATCCAGACGGCGGTCGGGAGCACGGGCGGCACCGGCGCCTGCCGGACGAACCGTTC
>DASSYA010000016.1:0-104698 GCA_035703525.1 Gemmatimonadales bacterium
GGTGATGTCCCGAGCAAAGCGAGGGACCACCCGTGGGCTCGTGGCCATGTGGGTGAGCTTCGCGGAGGATCGGGTCACGCGGAGCAAGGCGGGTTTACCCGCCCTAAGTGCCGAGCCCGGGTGATGTCCCGAGCAAAGCGAGGGACCACCCGTGGGCTCGTGGCCATGTGGGTGAGCTTCGCGGAGTATCGGGTCACGCGGAACAAGGCGGGTTTACTCGCCGTAAGTGCCGAGCCCGGGTGATGTCCCGAGCATAGCGAGGGACCACCCGTGGGCTCGTGGACATGTGGGCGACTTCGTGAGCTCGACCACGCTTGGGCTCGTCGATCGCGACTGATCAACATCCGACAGTGACCCCGCGTATCATCCTCATGGGCCCGTGAACCTTTCGGGCCCATCGCACGTCCTGAAGGGTGCCGACCAGCCGGTCGACCTTGCCTGCCTGTGCCGACCAGTCGGAGATCCCGGTGAGTTCCTACCTCGACGCCATCAGCGCCTTCCTCGTGAAGCACCCGACCGGTGACTTCGCGCGCGGCACGGTGGTGTTCGCCCCGGTCTTCCCCGTCCTGCTCCTCACCCTCCTCACGATCCTCGCCGCTGGCGTCACGATCACGGCCCTCGCCAATCTCCGCGGCATGTCCCGCCGCGACCGCATGCTGCTCGGCGGGCTCCGCATCGGTGCCATTCTGCTGGCGGTGTTCTGCCTCACACGTCCCATGCTGGTGCTGACTCGCGCCCTGCCACAACGCAATGTCCTCGCAATCGTCTACGACGATTCCCGAAGCATGAGCACACCCGATGCATCGGGCGGCACCCGGCTCGAGGCGGTGCAACGCGCGTTCGGCGACTCCAGCGCCCTGATGACGCGCCTCCGCGATCGGTTCGTGATCCGTGAATATCGACTTGGCGGCGATTCCCGCCCGATCGCCTCCACCGCCGACCTCCAGGGTCAGGCCTCCCGCAGCGACCTCGGCGCCGGCCTGGCCGCCACCACCGACGCACTTGCCGATCAACCACTCGCCGGCATCGTGCTCGTCTCCGATGGTGCCCAGAATGGCCTGACACCACTCGATGCCGCATTCGATCGCCTGAGTGCCACAGGGATTCCAGTGCATACGGTCGGTGTCGGGACGGCACCGTTCAAGGTCGATGTCGGTATCGATGCGTTGAGCCTCCCCACGGAGGTCCTGGTCGGTAGCGACGCCCCCGCCGAGCTGACACTCCGGACCCGCGGCGTGGCCGGGCAACGGCTGGTGATCACCACCGAAGTCGGCGCACGGCTCGGCAGCGTCGATACCGTACAGGTGCGCGCCGGCCGCGAACTGATCCGCGTCCCACTGACGATCCCGGCCACCGAACCCGGCGACCTTCCCGTCCGCGTGCAAGTGGCCCCGGTGGCGGGTGAGGTCACCGACGCAAACAATCGGGCGTCTGGCGTGCTCCGGGTCCGCGCCGGTCCCGAGAAGCTCCTCTATGTCGAGGGCGAGCCGCGCTCGGAGCTGCCGTTCCTCCGCCGGGCGGTCGCGCCCGATTCCGCGTTGCAACTGGTCGCGCTGGTCCGCACCTCCGAGGGGAAGTACCTCCGACTCGGCGTCGATGATTCGCTCGAGCTTCGGAATGGCTTCCCGACCGAACGCGCCGAGCTGTTCCGCTATCGCGCGGTGGTGCTCGGAAGTGTCGAGGCGGGGTTCTTCAGTGCGGATCAGTTGCGGATGCTCCAGGAGTTCGTGGAGCGACGTGGGGGGGGGCTGCTGGCACTCGGTGGCCGACGCGCGCTCGCCGAAGGCGGCTATGCGGGCACACCGGTTGGCGAGGCGCTGCCGGTCGAGCTCGACCACGACGATGCCGGTGCATCGGCCACGCGCGCCGCGACCCGCGTGCATGTCACACCGACCATCTCGTCACTCGGTGCCCCATTCTCGCTCGGACGTGAACGCGTGACCGGCTGGGATTCGCTGCCCGACCTGACGGTGGTGAACCACGTCGGGGCACTCAAGCCTGGCGCCGTGACACTGCTCGATGCCGATGGTGCCACACCGGCTGCGCGCATCCCGGTGATGGTGACCCAACGGTTCGGCCGCGGTCACACCACGCTCTTCCTGCCGCAGGATGCCTGGCGTTGGCAGATGGCGCGCGACCTGCCACCCGATGATCTCACCTTGCCGGCGCTGTGGACGCGGGTCCTCCGGAATCTGGTCGACGGTGTGCCCGATCGGGTGACCCTCGACGTGGCGCCGGCGGTCGGTGCGCCCGGCGAATCGCGTCGGGTGCAGGTGGCTGTGGCCGATTCGATCTGGCAGCCACGCGACGACGCACGCGTCACGGTGCGGGTGACGCCACCCGACGCCGCGTCATATGACTTGCCCGTGCCGCAGGACCTGAGCGCGGTCGGGGCGTTCGCGGTGGAGTTCACCCCGTCGAGCACCGGGACGTGGCGGATCGAGGCACGTGCCACACTCGACGATACGGAATTGACGACCGGTGCCATCGCGGTTGTGTCGAACGACGCCTCGGACCCCGGCTCGATGGAACGTGACGACGCAACACTCGCCGCACTTGCCGAGCGCACCGGCGGCCGGAGCTACGACATCGAACGCCTGGGCTCGTTGCCCGACGACGCCGCGCTCACCGAGAGTGGGGTCACGGCACGCGTCTCGGACGATCTCTGGGATGCACCACTGATCTTCCTGTTGTTCGTCGGGCTGCTTGCCGCCGATTGGGCACTGCGTCGGTCGCGGGGGTTGGGATGATGCGAGTGCTTGCCACCGCTGTACTGCTTGCGCTCGGGCTCGTTCCCGTCTCGGCGCAGCGCTCGCACCTGCTCGTGATCACGGGGTTGGGTGGCGAGCCGAGCTACAGTGCCAGCTTCGCGACTTCGGGGGCGGCGCTGGTCGAGGCGGCGCGCAGGTGGTCACTCCCGGCGGAACACATCACCTGGTTGGTCGAGGATACCAGTGCGCATGATGGCCTGTCGTCGGGGCGTTCGACGCGCGATGGCATCACCGCAGCGTTCTCGCAACTCACACGGAGCAGCCAGCGCGGCGACACGGTGTTGGTGGTGCTGGTCGGCCATGGCAGCGGCGAGGGGATCGGATCCAAGCTCTCGGTGCCGGGACCCGATCCGACGGCAACCGACTACGCCGGGTGGCTCGATGCACTGGCGGGACGCGTGGTCGTGGTCGTCGTCGCGGCGAGTGGCAGCGGGGACTTCCTGCCCGTCCTGTCGCGGCCGGGTCGGATCGTGATCACGGCCACGAAGAGCTCCACGGAACGCAATGAGTCGCTGTTCGGTGCCCGCTGGGTGCAGGGGCTCACCAGTGGCGAGGCCGATGCCAACAAGGACGGCCGCATCACGGTGCTCGAGTCGTATCAGTACGCGACCGCGGCGGTGGCGCGCGTCTACGAGGCAGACAAGCGCTTGATGACCGAGCACGCGATGCTCGACGACGATGGTGACGGAAAGGGCAGTGCCGTTCCCGGTGCCGATGGCAGTACCGATGGTGTGCTCGCGCGTCGGGTCGGGTTCGGCGGACCGGACGCCTCGACCGATCCTCGCGTGGTGGCGCTCGTCGCATCCCGGAGCGCGCTGGAGGCCGATGTCGAGGCACTTCGGCGCCGGAGGGGCGAGATGTCCGAGTCCGCCTACCTCGATGCGCTCGAAACACTGGTCGTCCGGATCGCAGAGATCTCGAAGCAGATCCGCACCCTCGACGGGAACCGCACACCATGAGACAGCACGCATGGCTGCTCGGCCTGGCCCTCTGCACGGCGCCATGTGCTGGTCAACAGCCGCCACCCGATGATCTCAACGCGCTGATCAATCGTGGCCGTCTCGCCGATGCACTCACGCTCGCGCGTCTGCAGCATGACTCGCTCCGGATCGGCGAGGTGCTCGAGCTCCAAGGCCAGGTACCTGCCGCCGACTCGCTCTATCGCTCGCTTCGGCGTGGTGGTGGCCCTCAAGCGCGCGTCGCGACGGCCAGGCTCGCATTGCTCGCGGAGCGTCGCGGCGCGCGCGACAGCGCACTCGCGTTGGCGTCCGAAGTGTCGGATGCGTGGTATGCGGGGCACGCTGGCTGGAGCGCCGATGAGCTGGTGGCCGCGGGGCAGGCGCTGGCGCGGTTTGCCGGTGGCCAACCCGACGCCGTCCGCGACGCGCTCCGGGCGTTCGACGCGGCGAGTGCCGCCGACCCGATGTCGCCGACTGGCCGACTGGAGGCCGCCGAGCTGTTGCTGGCGCACTACAACGCGCCCGACGCGAACAGTGACTTCGGCCGAGTGCTCGGGAGCGATTCGAGCAACGTGCGGGCCCTCGTGGGCCTCGCCAACGTCGCGGCGTTCGAGGGGAACGGGAGCGCGCTGCCGAGGACTCGGGCGGCGCTTGCCATCAACCCGACGAGTGTGCCGGCGCTGCTGCTGCTCGCACGGTTGCATCTCGAGGGCGAGCAATACGACTCCGCGCGGGTTGCCACCGATCGTGCACTCGCCGCTGACTCCACTCGGCTCGAATCCTGGGCCGCAGCGGGCGCACTGGCGTGGGTGCAGGGCGACACGGTGGCATTCGCGGCGGCCACACGCCGCGCACTCCAGATCAATCCGCGTGGCGCCGACTACTTCGCGGCGGTCGCCGAGGCGGCAGCACGGCATCGGCGCTACGCGGGGGCGGCGGAGCTGGCAGCGCGTGGCGTCGCGCTCGACTCCAATTCGGTCCCGTCGCTCGTGGCGCTGGGCACCAACCTGCTCCGGACGCAACAGGTGCCAGAGGGCCGGGCAGCACTCGAGCGGGCGTTTGCACTCGATCCCTTCCATCTCTGGACCAAGAATGCGCTCGACCTGCTCGACCAGATGGTGACGTTCGAGACCCATCGCTCGGAGCGATTCGAGATCGTGGCACCGGCCGATCAGGCCGCGTTGCTGTCGGACGTGCTCCTGCCGCTGCTCGAGGAAGCATACGATTCGCTGGCCATGCGATATGACTATCGCCCGCCGACTCCGATCCGCCTCGAGCTCTTCGACCGCCACGCCGACTTCTCGGTCCGGACGATCGGGCTGGCTGGTCTGGGCGCGCTGGGTGTCTCGTTCGGCACCACGTTGGTAATGGATGCGCCGAGTGCACGTCCCGCCGGTGAGTTCAATCTGGGTTCGACCGCGTGGCACGAGCTGGCCCACACCTTCACGCTCGGCCGGTCGATGCACCGGGTGCCGCGGTGGTTCTCCGAGGGACTCTCGGTCCTGGAGGAGCGTCGCGCCCGAGCCGGTTGGGGCGCGCGCGCCAATCCGCTGTTTGTCCAGGCGCTCGCCGCCGGCGATCTGCTGCCGATCGATCGGTTGAACGATGGCTTCATTCGGCCCGACCGACCCGAGCGACTCGGCCTCTCCTATTATCAGGCGTCGTTGGTCGTGGAGTTCCTCGAGCAGGAGATCGGCATCGCGGGGATCCGGAGGATGCTCGATGGCTATGGACGAGGGGAATCGACACCGGCGCTGGTACAGTCGCTGACTGGTGCGCCGAGCGCGGCGTTCGACGCGAACTTCCTGGGGTGGCTGCGCACGCGGTTCGCGGTGCCGCTCGCGTCGATTGCGGCTGGTGACCCGCTCATCTTCGGCGAGCCGCTGACGGCGGCACAGGCGGCGCTGGCGCAGGGCGACAGCGCCGGGGCGCGCGCCCAGCTCGAGGAGGCGCGGAAGCGGTTCCCGACCTACGGGGGAGCGGCAGGTCCGGGGCCGATGCTTGCCGCATTGCTGCATGCCTCCGGTCAACTCGGACCAGCGCTCACCGAGATCAGTCAGGTCACGCATGGCGACGAGACGGCACTTCCGGCCAATCGCCTTGAGGCCACATGGCAACTCGAGCGCGCGGATACCTCGCGGGCGATCGCGGCGCTGGAGCGGGCGACCTGGATCGCCACCAACGACGCTGCACTCTGGCAGTTGCTCGGTGGCCTCGCGGCGGCGAGTGGGGATCATGCGGCGGCGGTGCGCGCGCGGCGCGCCGTGGTGGCGCTCGGATCCTCTGATCCGGCGGTGGCCGGCACCGATCTCGCCGAGTCACTCCTGGCCATGGGGGATGCCGTGGCGGCGCGACGCGAGGTGCTGCGCGTGCTCGAGCGGGCTCCCGGCTACGAGCGGGCGCAGACGCTGCTGCTCCGGATCCGGTCGACAGGGGGGGGGACATCCCGATGAGGCGGGTGGCAATGCTGATGCTGCTCATGATGGCGGCCACGCCGGTGCTCGTGGCCCAGCGCGGCTTCGATGGCGGGTTTGGTGGTCGCGGCGGTGGGCGGGGCCTGCCCCCCGTGGCGCTGGTCACCAACGCCCCCTACGATGGGCGCTTCGAATTCCTTCGCATCCGATACTCGGCGGCGGGTGGACTCGGGTCGCGCGACATCAAGTGGGCGCACGACTGGGCCCGCGCCGAGGCGAACTTCACGAAGATCCTCCAGGAAGTGAGCAGTGTCGGGACCCGGACGAAGGAGAGCGCGGTGCTCGGCTTCGACGATCCGGCGCTCTTCGAGCACACCATCGCCTACATCGTGGAGGTGGGCTACTGGGTGCCGACCGAGTCGGAGGTCACCTCGCTCCGGCACTGGCTCCGCCGCGGTGGCTTCCTGATCGTCGACGACTTCCAGGGGCGCGACATCGACAACTTCGAGCGCCAGATGCAGCGGGTGCTGCCCGATGCCAGGCTGCTCCCGGTTCCGCCGACGCATCCGGTCTTCGATGCGTTCTACCACTTCACCGATTTTGCCGGGGTCGTCCATCCCTACAGTGGCCAGCAGACGAGCTACTGGGGCATCTTCGAGCGGAACGACCCGACGGGCCGGCTGATGGTGATGGCCAACCACAACGGCGACATTGCGGAATACTGGGAATTTGCCGATCAGGGGCTCTTCCAGATCGGCCCCTCCAACGAGGCCTTCAAGCTGGGCGTCAACTATATCGTCTATGGGCTCACACGCTGAGCGAAAGGAATGGTCGTGACCGCAGTCTCACGTGAAGGTGCCACCAACGCGCCGAATGATGCCGAACTCGCCGATCGCCTGCAGGCCACGGGCGAGGCGATCCGGGCCGAACTGCGCAAGCAGATCGTCGGCCAGGACGAGGTGATCGGGCTCTCCCTGGTCTCGCTGCTCGCCGGTGGTAACTGTCTTCTGGTCGGTGTCCCGGGGCTCGCCAAGACCTTGCTGATCCACTCGCTCGCCGAGTCGGTCGACCTCAAGTTCTCGCGAATCCAGTTCACGCCCGACCTGATGCCGTCGGATGTCACCGGCACCGATGTGATCCAGGACGACCCGGCGACTGGGCAACGGCGTCTCACCTTCATGCCCGGACCGATCTTCGCCAACATCGTGCTCGCCGACGAAATCAATCGTACTCCGCCGAAGACGCAGTCGGCACTGCTCGAGGCGATGCAGGAACGCCGCGTCACGGTGCAGGGCCGCACCTATGATCTCGAGCCGCCGTTCTTCGTCTTCGCGACCCAGAATCCGATCGAGCTCGAGGGGACCTATCCGCTCCCCGAGGCGCAGCTCGATCGGTTCCTCTTCGAGATCCCGCTCGACTACTCGCCCGAGGCCGACGAGATGGCGATTGTCCGCCAGACCACGGCGATGAGCGGCGATCCGATCCGCGCGGTGGCAACACGTGAGGAGATCATTGCATACCAGCAGGTGGTGCGGCGGGTGCCGGTGGCGGAGATAGTGGTGCAGTATGCGGTGCGATTGGTCCGCAACACGCGTCCGGGCGAGGGGGCACCGGACTATGTCGGGCGGTATCTCGCCTATGGCGCCTCCGTGCGTGCGGCGCAGGCACTCGTGCTGGGCGGCAAGGCCCGGGCCCTGCTGCACGGTCGGACCCATGTCTCGTACGAGGATATCCAGGCACTGGCGCGACCGGTGCTCCGGCACCGGTTGCTGCGCACCTTCCAGGCGCAGTCCGAACGGGTGACCACCGACGAGATTGTCGCCCGTGTGCTGGCCGACACCAAGCCGACCCGGTCGGGGCTCTGAGGCGATGCACACCGTCGCGCCCACCGCGTTCCTCGATCCCGCCCTGCTGGCGGGGATCGGTGATCTGGAACTCCTCGCGCGCACCGTCGTCGATGGGTTCCTGCACGGGGTGCATCGGTCTCGTCGGACCGGACTGTCACTCGACTTCGCGGAACACCGCCTCTACCAGCCAGGCGATGACCTTCGGCGGATCGACTGGCGGCTCTATGCCCGGACCGATCGGTTCTACATGAAGACCTACGAGGCGGAGACCAACGCCGATCTCCGCGTCGCGCTTGATGTCTCGCGCTCGATGGATTTCGGGTCGGGGCCACTCACCAAGTTCGCATGGGCACGTGCGCTCCTCGCATCCCTCGCATGGCTGGCCCGGCGCCAGGGTGATCGGGTCGGCTACATTCCGCTCGGTGGCCCGACCACCGAGATCGTGCCGCCCGCCGCGCGGCATCTGCCACTGGTGTTGCAAGCGATGGCGCGGAGTGTGCCCGATGGCACGATGCCGGTGGCCGAGGCGCTCGAGGGATTGGCGCCCGTGGTCGGGCGTGCCGGGATGCTGGTGATCGCCAGCGATTGTTATGACGCACCCGAGCGGATGCAGCACGCGATCGGGGCGCTCAGGGCCCGCGGCCACGATGTGATGTTGTTCCACATTGTCGACCCGGCCGAGCGCGATTTCCCGTACGAAGGGGCGCTGACGCTCGCGGATCTCGAGACCACATCACGGCTGGCCGTCGATTCGAGCGAGATCGCACCGGCATATCGGCAGGCCTTCGCCGCCCATGGTGAGGCGGTCGAACGTGGCACGGGCAGTGCCGGTGGCGACTATCTCCGTGTGGCAGGTGACGAACCGCTCGACCGGGCGCTCAGGACGTGGCTCACGCATCGTGGCAAGCAGGGAGTGCGTCGCTGATGCCGCTCGGATTCCTGGTACCTGCGTTCCTGGTCGGTCTCGTCGCGATCGGCGTGCCGCTGCTGCTGCACCTCCGGCGACGCGACCGTCAACGGCCCATGCCGTTCCCCTCGTTGATGTTCCTGTCGCGCCTGCCGATCCGGACCCAACGACGCCGGCGGATCACCGACTGGCCGCTGCTCCTGCTCCGGGCGCTGGTCATCCTCTTGCTGGTGGCGGCATTCGCCCGCCCGTTTCTCCGGAGCGGCGAGGCGAGCGAGACCGGCGCCGCCGGTCTGACCGTGCTTCTCCTTGACCGCTCGGCGAGCATGGCTGCCGATGAAATCGGCATGAGTTGGCACGATTTCGCGCTCGCGGTGCTCGGGGCGTTGCCGAGCGGCCGGCGGGTGGCGGTAGTCACCTTCGATGCCGATGCCACGGTGCTGCTGGCGCCGACTGGTGACATCGCCGCGGCACGTGCGAGTCTCGATCAGGTACCGGCGCCGGGCGGGCCGACCCGATTCGGGGCGGGGCTCCGCGCCGCGGCGGGGTTGCTCGCCGGGGAGAGTGTCCCGGGCGAGGTGGTGTTGGTGAGCGACATGCAGCAGTCCGGCCGTGCCTCAGGCGCTCCACCGGCATTGCCGGCAGGGACCGTGGTGCGATCCGTCGTGGTCGAGCCTGCCAGTCGCGACAACACCGGTGTGGTGGCGGTCGATGTCGAGCCGGTGCCGGGTGGCACGCTCCGACGCGCGGTGATCGAGGCACGGCTCGCCCGGAGCGGCGGCGATTCCGCACGTCAGACAACCGTCGCGCTCCTGGTCGATGGCCGAGAGCTGGCGACCCGCGAGGTGACGGTGCCACCCGACGCCGGCGCGCGGGTCCGATTCGATACCGTGGAGTTCGCTCGCTCCGACGCGCGACTCGAAGTGCAGCTCACGCCGGACCGGTTCACAGCGGATGACCGGTTCGTGGGGGTGATTCCGGCCCTGGCCCCGACGCGCGTCGTGTTGGTCGTGCCGACCGACGTACGCACCGACGAGGTCCGGTATCTCGAATCCGCGCTCAAGATCGGCAGCGATCCGACCTTCGTGGTACAGCGCACCACTCGACTCGACCCCCACATGCTCGACGACGCTTCGGTGATCGTGCTCTTCGATGTCGGGATGCCGACCGCGGCATTGGAGGCGACGCTCGAGAGCTGGTTGCAAGGTGGGGGGGGGATCGTCGCCCTCATCGGCGACCGACTCGCCCGGCGCGGCACCCTGGTCGCATCCCTCGCCACCGACCTCGGCCGCGCGCCCGAACGGCGGGAGCCGGCCGTGCTGGGTGGCGTGGTGCTCTCGCACCCGGCACTCGAACCGGTCCGTGAGGCCGGCGCCGCGGGGTTCGCCCAGCTGCACATCCGTCGCTACACCCGGTTCACCCCGGCCGCCGGGTTGACCGTGCTGGCACGCTTCGATGATGACCTGCCCGCGCTCGCGGCCGGGACGGTGGGGCAGGGACGGGCCGTGGTGAGTGCGATCCCGCCGGATCTCGCTGGCGGGGACTTCCCGCTCCAGCCGCTCTTCCTGCCGTACATGCGTGGTATCCTTGGGTGGGCGGCCTCCGCGACCGTGCGACCGCTGGCACATCTGGCCGGTGAGTCCTGGACGGTTCCCGGCAGCGTCGGGGCACCCGTGGTCCGTGGTCCGGATGGGTCCTCGACGCGAATCGCCGGCGGCCGTGGCGCGGTGACGTTTCGGCTTGGCGGGTTTCACGAACTGCACAACGGTCGAGTGGATGGTGTCCCGCTCGCGACACTGGCGGTCAACCTGCCACCCGCCGAGTCGGACCTGACCCCGATGTCGCCGGACGAACTCCTGCTCGGTGTCACCGAACTTGCTGCCACCGATGCGACCGGCGATCTCGCGCCGGTCGAGGTCGCGCGAGCACGGGAGGCCCGTCAGGCGAACTGGCGGTGGGTCCTGCTTGCCGTGATCGCGGCGCTCATCGGAGAAGCAGTCCTCGCGTCACGAGGCTGGCGCGGCATCGCGCCGCCGTCGGCACGGTACCCGGATCCCCAAGGAGACGCGCGATGAGCGGCATCCCTCTCGATCTTGCCCGCTTCGCTCGTGCCGACGCCGCCCTCGCCGACGCGCTGGCCAGCGCACGCGCGAGCTGGCGCCGCCGCATCGTCCTCGAGGGCGCGGTCCGGGCCGCGATCGTGGCCGCCGTGATCCTGCTGGCGATGGTGCTGGCGGCCGTGGTCTTCTCGCCGCCGACCGAGACGCTCGGGACGATCCGGACCATCGGCTGGATCGGCATGCTTGTCTCGACGGCGTGGTGGGTCGGGCGGCCGATACTGCGCGCCGCAGCGCCGGCGGCGCTGGCGCGTTACCTCGAGGAATCGCATCCCGAATTCCAGGCGAGCGTGGAGACCGCGGTCGACATGACGCGCATCGCGCCGACGGAACGGAGTTCTCCCGCGCTCGCGCAGCGGCTGATCGAACGGGCCACCGGAATGCTGGTCGCCAGTACCCACGGGTCCAGTGTCGAGGCTCCGCGCACTCGGCGCGCCCTCGTCCATCTCGGCATTCTCCTGATCGGCGTGACGGTGCTCTTCATGCTCGGTCCCCGCGAGTGGCGTGCGACGTTGCAGGCGATGGCGGCGCCCTGGACGCCGATCGAGCAGTTCGTGCCGGCGCATCGATTGCTGGTCGAACCGGGCGATGTCACCGTCCCGCGCGGATCGGCGCTTGACATCACCGTGCAGGCGCACGGCTTCGTGCCGAGCGACGCGCTCTTGCTCACGCGCGAGGAGGGGGCCACGGCGTGGGACGCCCATCCGATGCTCGAGGATTCGGCAGGGGTCTTCTCCATCCGACTGTTCGACCTCCGGGAATCGCTCGCCTATCGGATCGAAGCTGGTGACGCGACAACCGACGAGATGCGCATCACCGTCACCGACCTTCCGGCGGTGCAACGTCTGGGGAGTCTCCTGGAGTATCCGGCGTACACCGGCCTCGCACCCGATTCGTTCCCGGATCAGGGTGATGTCGCGGCGGTGATCGGCACGCGAGTGACGCTGCACCCGCAGCTGACGATGGCGGCCGGTCGGGCCACGGTGCGTTTCGACGATGGTCGTATGCTGGCGATGACACTGGATGACAGTCTCCGACCGACGGTCACCTTTCCGGTCGATCATTCGGGCTCCTACACGATCGACCTCGAGGCGCCCGATGGCACCGCGGTGCCGGGGACCATCCGCTGGGTGGTGACGGCATTGGAGGATCGGCCGCCGGTGGTGCGGATCATGGAACCCGGTCGTGACACCAAGCCCTCGAACATCGAGGAGGTCCAGGTCGCGGCGCAGGCTGACGACGACTATGGCGTCAACGCCCTCGAGCTGCGTTACAGCGTCAACGGGGGTCCCGAGCGGGTCATCCCGTTGGTGTCGGGCCTCGCCCCGGGTTCGCTCACGCCCCGTGCCGTGCACACGCTCTTCCTCGAGGAGCTTGCGCTCCAGGCCGGTGATCTGGTCGCGTATCACGCGGCGGCCACCGACGGCGCGGGGAACACCGCGAAGAGCGACATCTACTTCCTCGAGATCCGGCCGTTCGCGCGCAACTACCGGCAAGCCGAGCAGGGGGGGGGCGGTGGTGGGGGAGGAGGAGGTGGCGGCGGTGAGACACCCCAGGATGCCTCCCGGATCCAGCGCGAGCTGATCGTCGCCTCGTTCAACCTGCTGCGGGACAGTGCCACGGCCGACCCGGCCACGTTCAAGGAAGACCTTGCCACGGTCGCCGTGCAGCAGCAGAAGGCGCGCGACGAGGCGCGGACGCTCGCCCGTCAGCTCATCGATCGCCAGGCCGCGAAGGTCGACAGCACCTTCCTCGACATCGCCACGGCGCTCGATTCGGCAGGCGTCGTCATGGAGTCGGCGGTCACGGCACTCCGCGCCGGTCGTCCGACGGAGGCCGTTCCACACCAGCAGCGTGCGCTGCAACAGTTGCAACGGGCGGAGGCGCTCTATCGCGACATCGAGCTGCAGCTCAACCAGCAGGGCGGCGGCGGGGGCGGGGGCGGTGGTGGTGGCGGGGCGGCACCCGAGGACCTCGCCGACCTCTTCGAACTGGACGCCGACAAGATGCGGAACCAGTACGAGGCGGTGCAACGTTCGGGGGCGGCCGAGTCAGCCGCGGCGGCCGCGGTGGATTCATCGCGGGAGCGGTTGCGGGAACTGGCGCGGCGGCTCGAGCAGGAGAACGAGCGGATGCAGCGGGCGCGCGATGCGATGCAGCAACGGATGGCTGCGGCCGGTGGTGGTGCGGCCGGTGCGGGGAGCGGCGGAGCATCCGGGGCGGCCGGTTCATCCGGGGGGGGGAGCAGCGCCGCGGCACAACGTCGGCTCGCCGACGAAGCCGAGGCCGAGGCGCGGCGACTGGAGCGGTTGTCGCGGGATCAGGCGAATCCGGAGCTGGCTGCGGCGGCGCGCGAGGCGCGGCAGGCGGCCGATGCGATGCGCCGCGCGGCGGCCGGAACGAGTGGCGAGGCCGCGTCGGCGCTCGAGTCGCTTCGGGAAGCGGGTCGGCGGGTCGGGGCGGGGCAGGAATCGTCGGCGCGTGACCAGGCGGAGCGGCTGGCCGACCGGGCGGCGCAACTCAAGGCGGCCCAGGAACGGCTCACCGAGAATGCGACGAGGTTGCCCGGGCAGGCGGGAGCCGCGCGCGACCGGGCGGCGGCCGACCTGGAGCGCGAGGCCGGTCAGGTTGCCGGTGCCGTCCGCCAGCTCACCGAGGATGTCCGGCAGGCGGCGCGCGCGACCCAGGGCACCGACCCTGGTGCGGCCAGGGCGATGACCGAGGCGGCCAACGGACTCACCGAGATGCAGGTGGCCGAGCGGATCGAATATCAGCCACGGCTGGCGAGTGATACCCGGATCGACTCGGCGAGCGCCAATCGGTTCTCGCGCGAGATCGGGGCCGCCATCGGCACCGCCAGCGACCGGCTCCGTCAGGCGGCCGGTGCCGTGGGCTCGGCGCCGGGTCGCCAGCAGGAGCGTGCACTCGAGCGGGCCCGGGAGCTTGTCCGTGATCTGCAGTCACTCCAGGATCGGGTGGCCGGGGATTCAGGGAACTCCACTGCGGCAGGTCAGGGTCAGGGCCAGGAAGGCGAACAAGGCCAGGGACAAGGTCAAGGCCAGGGTCAGGGGCAACAGGGTCAAGGCCAGGGCCAGCCGCGTGAGGGTGGTGACGGCGACGCCCGCCAGCTCTCTCGCGAAGTGGGGCTCAGGCGAGTCGCCGCTGAAGCGCTGCGGGACCAACTCCGGGAGCAGGGGGTCGGTGTGCCGGAGCTCGACGACGCGATCGCCGCAATGCGCCGGCTCTCGCGCGACGGGGTGATCGGTGACCCGGTCGGCCGGCAGACCTTGCTTCAAGATGCGCTCCGGAAGCTGCAGCAGGCGGAGTTCCAGCTCTGGCAGCGGTTCGAGGGCGCCAAGGGCTCCCGCCCAGCGATCGGCGACCTCTCGCGGGTCCCCCCGCGCTATCGCCAGATGGTCGAGGAGTACTATCGAGCGATCGGGCAAGGCGTGCGCTGATTTGCCACCAGGGGCGCGCTCGCCTCGCCCGTGAGTTGCATCACGCGCGGTCGGTCGCCCGGCCGCTGTCCAGATTCTCGACAGCGGTCATGCTCATCCATGATTCCAGCTTCCGCTGGCCGGTTCCATCGGCTGGGTGCGGCGAGTGGCGAGCCGTCGGACCGATGGTCCGAGGCATCGCCGCTCAATGTCGGCCAAGTGGTGTTTCTACATGGAGTTGGAATGGCTGTGGCAGGGGTGCCACGCCCCCTGTACACGGCAGTTTGCGGGGCGGGGCTGAAATGTCACACCGGGGCCGCAGGAGAGTTGTCGCAAGCGCCCCACGGCACCGTCCGAAATTGTGGCGATGATCTTGCGTTGAGGATCGGCTCACGCTCACGAGACGGAACTCATGATCACCACGGCCACTTCTACCGATTCCCTTTGGCAACGCTGGCGCGAGCACGACGATGCCGATGCACGACGCGAACTCCTCGGTCGCTACATCGGCCTCGTCCACCATGCCGCCCGCGAAGTTGCGCCCCGTGTCCGGGACGCGGTCTCGCTCGAGGAGCTGGTCTCCGCCGGTTCCCTCGGCCTGCTCCAGGCGATGCAGGGGTTCGACCTGAGTCGGAAGCTGGCCTTCTCCACCTTCGCGATGCGGCGGATCCGGGGAGCGATTCTTGATGAACTCCGCGCCCGTGATCCCCTCTCTCGCGCCGACCGGGCCCACGTCCGGAAGCTCGATCATGCTGTCGCGGAACTCGAACAGCGTCTTGGCCGTGCCCCGATGAGCACCGAGATCGCGACGCATCTTGGCGTGCCGCTCGACGAGGTGGCCCGGCTCCGCCAGCGCACGGCCGCGGTGAGTGCGGTTTCGCTGGAGAGTGAGCCCGGGGGTCGCGTCCTCGCCGACACCATCGGCGATGACGGTGACGCCATCCTGCATCAGGAACTCGATCAGGCCGAGCTCTCGGGCGCGCTGCAGGAGGCGCTCGACGCCCTGCCGGCCCGGGAGCGTCATATCCTTTCGCAGAGCTACTTCGCCGAGCGCCCGCTCCGCGAGATCGCCGTGGAGCTCGGCATCACCGAGTCGCGGGTGTGCCAGCTGCGCGCCCAGGCGATCGGCCGACTGCGCAAGATGCCCGATCTCGCGGCGGTGGTGGTCGAGGCTGCATAACTCTTGCCCCCGTCCCGTGTTGAGCCGCTGTTGATGGTGCCCCGTTAGATTCTCCGGCGTTCTCCTTCCGTGTCGATGGGAGCGCCGGAATGCAGCAGGTTTTCGCCCAGATCGTCGATTACGCGGGACTGTTCCCGCCTGCCTCAGCGAGCATGCTTGGGGCCGTCGCCCAATATGCCGAGTACCGGAACGGACCCGACCGAGCCCTGCTCGGCCGGTTCGTGGTGGCTGCCACCCGGCTCGAGGAATTCGGTGCGGCTGCGGCGAGCCTCTCGCGCGAGGCAACCCGTGGGGCGCCGTGGCCCCTGACGGTGGTGATGGGCGTGAATATTCCCGATGGCCTGGCCCTGATCGCCGATTACGAACGGAATCCTCCGGTACCGAGCGCCATCGAGGCCGTCGAGCTACGCGTGGGTGCGCCCGGTGAGGTCAGCGTGATCGCCGCCCAGCTCGCCACCCGCTGGGAGCGATACCTCGAGGTCCCGCACGCCGAGCCCTACGGGCCATTGCTCGAGGCGATCCAAGCCCACGGCGTCGGGGCGAAGTTGCGGATGGGTGGCGTCACCCCGGATCTCTTCCCGTCGCCTCGCCTCGTCACCCGATTCCTGATGGCGGCGGTCCGGACCGGCGTGCCCTTCAAGGCGACCGCGGGACTGCACCACGCCGTCCGCGGTCTCTATCCGCTCACCTACGAGCCGGAGAGCGCCGAGCATCAGATGTATGGGTTCCTCAACGTGCTGGTCGCGACGACGATGCTGCGGCTCGGGCACGAGGGGGAGACCGCCGAGCGGGTGCTTCGTGACGATGACCCGTCGGCATTCGCGCGTGCGGCCGATGCGATCACCTGGCGTGGCCATCGGCTGGAGCAGGCCGATCTCCTGGCTGCACGCCAATCGTTCCGCGGCTTCGGGTCCTGCTCGTTCCGTGAACCGATCGACGAACTCGACCTCGACAGGGTGGCCTGATGTCCAAGCTCGATCGCAGTCACGACCCCGCACGCCGCAGCTGGGTGGCCGGTGCCGATGGCCATGCCGACTTCCCGATCCAGAACCTCCCCTTCGCCGGGTCGAGCGGTGGGGTCGTGGTCGCGATCGGCAACCACGCGCTCCGGCTCGCCGATGCGATCGACGCGGGTCTCGGCACGGGGCTCGGGCTCGACGCCGGACTCTTCCGGGACCCGACGCTCAATCGATACTTGCGCGGGACCTCGGCGGGTGACTGGACGGCACTGCGGCTCGCGATCTCCGATGCCCTCGCCGATGCGACCTGGCAACCGCGGCTCGCGCCGTGCCTCGATCCGATCGATGCAACCGTCCTGCAACCGGCGGTGACCACGCGCGACTACACCGACTTCTATGCGTCGATTCATCACGCGACCAACGTCGGCTCGATGTTCCGACCCGACAATCCGCTGCTCCCCAACTACAAGTGGATCCCGATCGGGTACCATGGTCGGGGATCGACGATCGTCGGGGACGGCACGCCGATCCGGCGCCCGGCAGGGCAAACCCGTCCGGCAGGAGACGAGACACCGACCGTGGGCCCGAGTCGCTCGCTCGATTACGAACTCGAGCTGGGGATCATCATCGGTGGCGAGAATGCGATCGGTGAGGTCGTGCCGGCGAGTCAGGCGATGGACCGGATCTTCGGCGTCGTGCTCCTCAACGACTGGTCGGCGCGCGACCTGCAAGCCTGGGAATACCAGCCGCTCGGCCCGTTCCTCGCCAAGAACTTTGCCAGCACGGTCTCCAATTGGCTGGTGACGCGTGACGCGCTCCGGCCGTTCGAGGTGCCGATGCCGGCGCGACCGACGAGCGATCCGCACCCGCTGCCATACCTGCAGGTGCCGGAGGATGTCACATGGTCTCTCGACCTTGCGGTCGACCTCGCCACGGCGGCGATGCGGGATCGCGGCGATGCGCCCTTCCGCGTCTCGAGCACACGATTCGCGACGTCGATGTACTGGTCACCGGCACAACTGGTGACGCACCACGCCTCGAACGGCTGTGCCCTCCTCGCCGGGGACCTGCTCGGCACCGGGACGGTGAGCGGGCCCGCACCGGAGGCCCGGGGATGCCTCCTCGAGCGGACCTGGCGCGGGAGCGAGCCGCTCGCGCTGCCCGACGGCACCGACCGCCGATTCCTCGAGGATGGCGACGAGGTGTCCCTGTCGGGCCGTGCCATGGGGGGGGGAGCCATCCCGATCGGACTCGGTCCGTGTCGGGGGATCGTGCAGTCGGGATGAGTCCGGTGGTGGAGGTCACGGTCCGGCAGCTGGTGCTGCGGCGTCGCCCGGCTCCGGATCGGCCGCTCCGCGCGGCGCCGGACGGGGTGCGCCTTCGCCGGGTCCCGGACGGCGAGCAGGCCGGCGTGGTCCGGGAGATGTACCGGCGGGTCGGGGCCGCCTGGCACTGGCTCGATCGTGCCCACTGGACGGTGGGCGAGTGGGCGTCGTTCCTGCTTGCGAAGCAGGCCGAGGTGTGGCTGGCCGAATCGGGGGGGGGCGCCGTGGGGTTTGTCGTCCTGGGCACGCAGGAGGGGGACGAGGTCGAGATCTGCTACTTCGGGCTGGTGCCCGAGTGGATCGGCCGGGGGGCCGGGGCGTGGTTGCTCGATCGTGCCATCGACCGGGCGTGGGCGCTCGGCCCGGATCGCCTCCGCCTCGAGACGTGCAGCCTCGACGCACCGGCGGCACTGCCGAACTATCTGGCGCGCGGGTTCGAGGTGCGTCGCGAGGAGCAGCTGTCGCGGGAGGTCCCCGATGGACCTGGGTGACCTCCGACGCGACTATGCCCGGTCATCGCTGGACCGTGCCGGGCTTGCCCCGGACCCGATGGACCAGTTCGCGGCCTGGTTCGAGGAGGCCCGCGCCCAGGAGACGGGTGAACCGAACGCGATGACGCTGGCCACGGCCGATGCGGCCGGCCAGCCGAATGCCCGGATCGTGCTGCTCAAGAGCGTCGACCGGAACGGGTTCGTCTTCTTCACGGATTATCGTTCCCGGAAGGGGCGCGAGCTCGAGGCCAACCCGCGGGTCGCGCTCTGTTTCCACTGGGCCACCCTGCAGCGGCAGGTGCGGATCAACGGGGTGGTGTCGCGACTGGATCGCGAGGCCGCGGCCGCGTACTATCGTACGCGCCCGCGCGGCTCACGCCTCGGCGCGTGGGCCTCGCGGCAGAGCGAGGTCCTGTCGTCGCGCGACAGCCTCGAGGCCGAGGTGGCGCGACTCGATGTCGCATACCCCGGGGAGGAGATTCCCCTGCCGCCCCACTGGGGCGGCTACGTGGTGGTACCGCACGAGATTGAATTCTGGCAGGGCCGGTCCGACCGGCTCCACGACCGCTTCCAGTACACCCAGACGGAGTCCGGATGGAACTGCGCTCGACTCTCGCCCTGATCACCGTCCTGCTGCCCGCACCGCTCGTGGCGCAGGACACCCTGCCACTCGACCTGGCCACCATCATGCGTGGCCCCGAGACTGTCGGGCGGGCCCCGTCGACTGTGCGCTGGACGCCCGATGGCCAATGGCTCTACTTCACCTGGTTGCCGCCGGGTACCGATTGGCGTCGGGACAGCGAGCCGTACCGGATCCGCGCCCGCGCCGGTGCCACGCCCGAACCCGTGACGCGGGCCGCGATGGACACCATGGCGCCGCGTCTGGCCAGCGGACTCCTGATGCGCGATGGGCGGCGTCGCATCGTCGGGAGTGGCGGGGATCTCTGGATGGTCGAGCTGCCGGGGGGGGGACTCCGCCAGCTCACCAACACCGCGGCCGGCGAACAGCCGGTGGCGCTCAGTCGTGACGAGGCGACGCTCTACTATCGCGAGGGGAGCAACCTCTATGCGCTGGCGCTCGCCAACGGCGACATCCGGCAACTCACCGATCTCCGGACCGGCACGGCACCGGACACCACCACGCGCCGGTCGGCGACGGAGAAGGCGCTGGTGCACGACCAGCTCGAACTGCTGCAGGTGATCCGGGACGAGAAGTGGAAGGACTCGGTGCGCGCGGAGGCGCGGACGGAGGCCCTGGCGCGCAACCTGCCGATCACCTGGCTGGGCAAGGACGCACGACTGCGCTCGGTGACCATCTCGCCGACGGGCCGGCATGCCCTGGTCATGACCACCCGGCCGGGCACACCCGCCGCCAAGCGGACGGTGGTGCCCAACTACGTCACCGAGACCGGCTATACCGAGGACATCAACAGCCGCACCAAGGTTGGCGACCCCGAGAGCACCGATCGGGTCGGGATCCTGACGATCGCCACCGGTGCGATCACCTGGGTCCGCCCCGTGCCGGACGATTCGACCGACCAGTACGGGTCGATCGGGGACCGAGGCTGGAACGATGCCGGCACGTCGGTCCTGATGCTGGCGGATACCAAGGGCTACAACCGCCGTGTCTTCTCGGAGATCGACACGGCGGGCGCCGTGACCGTGCGCCAGATCGTCACCGACACCGCGTGGGTCGGTGGCCCCTGCGGCTTCTGCGCCGGTTGGCTTCCAGGGAACGCCGGGAGCTGGTTCGTGAGCGAAGCCGACGGCTACGCACACATCTACGTCGCGCCGCCGGCGGGTGAGGTGCGCCAGCTCACGTCGGGCCGCTGGGAAGTGCTGCAGGCCTCCCTGTCGGAGGACCGCCGTCATTTCGAGTTGCACACCAGCGAGGGCTCGCCGTACGAGCGCCACTTCTACACGATGGATCTCGATGGCCGCAACCGGCTCCGATTGACGTCCCTGACCGGCGGCCACAGCGTCAGCGTCTCACCCGATGGGCGTCAGCTCGCCGATGTCTTCTCGACCTCGAATCATCCCGAGGAGCTCTACCTCCAGCCGGCGAAGGCCGGGAGCGAGGCGGTGCGCCTGACCCACTCGCCGCTGCCGGCGTGGGAGGCGCGCCACTGGATCGCGCCGGAGATCATCGAGATTCCTGCCAGCGATGGCATCCAGGTCCCGGCCCGGATCTACCGTCCGGAGCAGATGGGGGCGACGCCCAACGGGGCGGCGGTGATCTTCGTGCACGGTGCCGGCTACCTCCACAACGTCCACAACTACTGGTCGAGCTATTACCGCGAGTACCAGTTCCATCACCTGCTGGCCGCACGCGGGTTCGTCGTGCTCGACGTCGACTATCGTGGCTCGGCCGGGTACGGCCGTGACTGGCGCACCGCGATCTATCGGCACATGGGTGGCCGTGACCTCGAGGACCAGGTCGATGCGTCGAAGTGGCTCACGGCCACGATGCACATTCCGGGCGACCGGATCGGGATGTACGGTGGATCCTACGGTGGCTTCATGACCCTGATGGCGCTGTTCACGCGCGGCGAGTACTTCGGTGCCGGGGCGGCCCTGCGCTCGGTGACCGACTGGTCGCACTACAACGACGGCTACACCGCGCGGATCCTGAATGAACCGGCCACCGACACGCTGGCGTATCGGCAATCCTCGCCGATCTTCTTTGCCGAGGGGCTCAACGATCCGCTGCTGATCGCCCACGGCATGGTCGACACCAACGTGCATTTCCAGGATGTGGTGCGGCTGGCCCAACGACTGATCGAACTCGGCAAGACCCGCTGGGAGCTGGCGGTCTTCCCGGTGGAGGATCACGGCTTCGAGCGACCCGATTCATGGACCGACGAGTACCGGCGCATTCTCGAGCTGTTCGAACGCTGGCTGCCGGTCGACGCGGACCGGCGTGAGTAGCGCGTCGGGCGGATTGGCGGAGGGGATCCGTGCCGTCCGGGCAGGGGTCCTCATCAACGCGGGGCTCGCAGTCATCAAGGGGGTGGCCGGCGTCGTCGGCCACTCCTTTGCATTGGTGGCCGACGCGATCGAGTCACTGGCGGATATCGTCGGGTCGCTCGTGGTCTGGAGCGGCCTCCGACTCGCGGCCCGGGATCCCGATCATGATCACCCGTGGGGCCATGGCAAGGCGGAACCCATCGCCGCCGGCATCGTCGGGTTGATGCTCATGCTGGCCGCGCTCGGCATCATCGTGAAGGCCGTCCATGGCATCCTCGTGCCCCATCCGGTGCCGCACGCCTGGACGCTGATCGTGATCGCACTGGTGGTGCTCGTCAAGGAGACGCTCTTCCGCCGGGTCACGCGGATCGCCGACGACATCGGCAGCGGCGCCGTCGCCGCCGACGCGTGGCATCACCGGAGTGACGCAATCTCCTCGGGTGCCGCGTTCGTCGGGGTCGGGATCGCGGTCCTCGGTGGCGCCACCTGGTACTGGGCCGATGAGGCCGCGGCGATCGTGGCGGGTCTGGTGATCGGTGTGGGCGCCTGGCGGATCCTTCGGCCGGCTGCCCACGAGCTCATGGACGGTGCCCCTGAGGCGGAACTGCTGCTCCGCGCCGCCGAGGCGGCGCGAACGGTGCCGGGCGTCTCCATGATCGAGAAGTTGATGGCACGGAAGGTGGGGGTCCGGTACTTCATCGATCTGCATGTGCAGGCGGATCCCACGATGCCACTCCACGACGCGCATATCCTGAGCGGCATGGTCAAGTCGGCGATCCGCGATGCATTGCCCTCGGTCGAGAACGTGCTGGTGCACATGGAGCCGTACGAGGGGTCGGCCGACAGCGCGGACCCCGCCGCCTCATGACTGACGCGTTGGTCGAGGCCGTCGCCACCCGGCTCGAGCGGCTCGTGGCGGCCGAGTCGATGGTGCTGGTCGCGGTCTCGGGCGGTCCCGACTCCCTGGCACTCCTCGATCTGCTCCATCGGGGCACCGAACGACACGGTCGGCACTTGCGCGTGGTCCATGTCGATCACGGGATCGACCCATCGAGCGGACGCATCGCCGAGGACGTGGCCGGGCACGCCGCCGCGCGCGGCCTCGCCGTGGATGTCCTCTCGCTGGGACTCGGTCCTGGCGCGTCCGAGACCCGGGCGCGTCGTGCCCGCCGGCAGGCGCTTCGTGTCTTGCTGGCTCAGGTGGAGCGCGGAGTGATCGCCCTCGGGCATCACGCAGACGACCAGATCGAGACCGTCTTGCTTCGGGTGCTTCGCGGCAGTGGCCCGGCAGGCCTCGCCGGGATGGCCGCTCGGCGGGGGCCGTGGATTCGGCCACTGCTGGAGATCCCCCACGCGGCGCTGGTGGCACACTGCGAGGCGCAGAACCTGTCGCCATGGCAGGACCCCGCCAATCGGGACCCGCGACACCTGCGCTCATGGCTCAGGACGGTGGCACTGCCCCTGCTGAGAGAGCGGGTGCCCGACGTGGAGGCTCGTCTCGGCGCCGTGGCGGCGCAGGCCGCGACGCTCCGGCAGGGGGTGAATGCACTGCCGGAGGCGCTCGAATCGTTGGCGTTCCGGGTGGAAGATGGGGGATTTTCCGTTGCCGCTCCCACGTTGATTGGGTATCCTTCCGGGTTGCAGTCGATGGTGCTCCAGGCGTTGGGACGCCGGTGTGGTGTTCCGCTTGGCGTGACGCGGCGGCGGGAGATTCTCCGACTCGTCGCGGGCCAGCGGAGTGGGGGCGAGGTCCGGATCAGTCCGGCGCTCGTGGTCGAGTTGGCGTTCGGGCGCCTGCACTTTCGGCGACCGGGCCCCGATGGGCTCGCCGAGCAGCCGCTGCCGGCGGCTGGCGAGTTGGTGTACGGGGCCCATCGATTCCATGTGGTGCGGGGTCCGGCCGCAGCCTCGGGTGAGCGTGTGAGCCGGGAGACCTGGCTCGGACAGGGAGCCTACCGCGTGCGCCAGCCGGTGGCGGGTGACCGCATCGTCCCGATCGGGGGAACCGGGCGTCGGTCCGTCGCGGTTCTCCTGCGAGAGGCGCGTGTCCCGGCGGGGCTGCGCCATCAGTGGCCGGTGGTGGTGTCGGCGTCGGATCCGGCGGTGATCGTGTGGATCCCGGGCATTTGTCGCTCAACCGTGAACGTTCCCGTTGTCGGGGAGGAGGCGCTCCATGTCCGATGCGATCTCACCTGAACTTCGGCGCCGCGCCGGTGGCCATGACCTGCGCATCGTCTTTGATGAGGAGACGATTGCCGCTCGGGTCCGGGAGCTCGGTCGCGAGATCACGGCGGCGTATCCCGATGGCGAGCTCCTTGTGCTCGGATTGCTCAAGGGCAGCGTCATCTTCCTGAGCGATCTGGTGCGGCAGATTGATCGGCCGCTGCACCTCGATTTCCTGGTGGCGAGCTCGTATGGAGCCGAAAAGGTCAGCAGTGGCACGGTGCGACTGCTCTACGATCCCGAGACGCCGCTCGAGGGGAAGCACATCCTGCTGGTCGAGGACATCATCGACAGCGGGCGCACGATGCAGCGACTGACCGCGCTGCTGGGAGCACGGCGGCCGGCCTCGTTGTCGATCTGCTCGCTCCTCGACAAGAATCTCTTGCCCGATCCACTGCCGGGTTTGCGGTGGGTCGGCTTCACGGCGCCTCCGGCGTTCCTGGTCGGCTACGGTCTTGACCATGCCGAGGACTTTCGACATCTCCCGTTCATCGGTGACCTGATTGATGGCTGACCGTACACCACCTCGCCCGCCGACCCCAGGCTGGGGCAACTTCAGCAGGACGCTCGCGCTCTGGGCGCTGGGCGCGATCCTGATCATCGCCGTCGTGCAGGGGCTCTCGCGCCAGCAGGCGCCGGTGGCGTTCACCTATACCGAGTTTTCGCAGCAGCTGGCCGGTGGCAACATCAAGTCGGTCGAGGTGATCGACGGCCAGCAGGTGCGTGGAGTCTTCCGTGCCCCGGTCGCCGTGCCGGGTGAGCCGGGTGACAAGAAGGCGGAGCGCTTCACCACCCTCCTGCCGGTGGCCAATTCCTACGACCTGCTGGAGCGGCTCGAATCCAGTGGTGTCACGATCGACGCGAAGGAATCGAAGGGTGGCCTCACGGCGATCCTGGTGATGCTGTTGCCGTGGATCGTGATTCTCGGGCTCTGGTGGTTCCTCTTCCGGCAGATGCAGGCCGGTGGCAACCGCGCGTTCTCGTTCGGCAAGTCGAAGGCGAAGATGCTGACGGGTGATACGCCGAAGCTGACGTTCGCCGACGTGGCCGGTGCGGACGAGGCGAAGGTCGAATTGCAGGAAGTGATCGAGTTCCTCAAGGATCCGCAGAAGTTCACCCGCCTGGGTGGCCGCCTGCCCAAGGGCGCGTTGCTCGTCGGTCCCCCGGGGACCGGCAAGACGCTGCTGGCCAAGGCCGTGGCCGGGGAGGCCGGGCGCCCGTTCTTCTCGATGTCGGGATCGGATTTCGTCGAGATGTTCGTCGGGGTGGGCGCCTCGCGGGTGCGTGACCTCTTCGAGCAGGGGAAGGCGCATGCGCCGTGCATCATCTTCATCGACGAGATCGACGCGGTGGGACGGCATCGTGGCGCGGGGCTCGGCGGTGGGCATGACGAGCGCGAGCAGACCCTCAACCAGTTGCTCGTCGAGATGGATGGCTTCGAGTCGAATGACGGCGTGATCCTCATCGCCGCCACGAACCGACCGGACGTGCTCGACCCGGCGTTGCTCAGGCCGGGCCGGTTCGATCGACAGATCGTGGTCGATGTCCCCGACGTGAAGGGTCGGGAAGGGATCCTGGAGGTGCACACCCGCAAGATCCCGTTGGCGCCCGGCGTGGTGCTGGCGACGATCGCCCGTGGCACCCCGGGCATGGCGGGTGCTGACCTGGCGAACCTCGTCAACGAGGCGGCACTGCTGGCAGCCCGGAATGACAAGTCCGCGGTCGACATGCAGGACTTCGAGGATGCCAAGGACAAGGTGATCCTGGGGGTCGAGCGGCGTTCCCTGGTCCTCACCGAGGACGAGCGCCGGCTCACGGCGTTCCACGAGGCGGGCCACGCGGTGGTGGCGATGAAGACCGAGGGCTCCGATCCGGTGCACAAGGTCACCATCGTGCCGCGCGGCCGCGCCCTGGGACTCACGGCGTCCCTGCCCGAGACCGACCGTCACAACTACACTCGCGACTGGTTGATCGGCTCGCTGGCGATGTTCTTCGGAGGACGGGCGGCGGAGGAGATCGTCTTCGGGAAGGGTGCCGTCACGACCGGGGCAGGCAACGACATCGAACGCGCGACGTCGCTCGCGCGGCGCATGGTCACCAAGTTCGGCATGAGCGAGAAGATCGGCCTGATGTCCGTCGGCGACCGTGAACAGGAGGTCTTCCTCGGCCGGGACTTCAGCGCGCGAAGCGAGGTGTCCGAGCGGACCGCCGAGACGGTCGATGGCGAGATCAAGCGCCTGCTCGACGACGCCTATGCCGGGGCGCTGGCGATCCTGAACGAGCACCGCGACCTCCTGGACCGGATCGCCCTGGCGTTGCTCGAGCGCGAGACGATCGACCGGGATGATCTCGCGCTCCTCGCGCGCGACCAACCGCTGCCGCCGCGCATCGACCCGCCGACCCCCATGCCGTCGGTCACCCCGACCGCGGCGGCACGGGCCGACATGGCCAGCGTGCGTGCGCCACTCCTTGGCGCGCCACCCGCGGAGCCCGCCGGGGCGTGATCGTCACCCCGGTCTCGGTCCGCAGTCCCACCGCGGTCCGCGACGCCCTCCTGTCCCATGGATGGGAGGGCGATGTCGCATCCCTCACCGCGGGTGGCCTGGATCTCGCCGCGTATCACGTCACCGGGGTCTCGCGCCTCACCCAGGAAACGATGGTGCCGCTCGCGTCCCGGCTCGGCCTCGAACTGGTGACCGGCGAGGAGTGGCTGATCCTCGCCGGGCCGCGCGCTCGCCTGGGGGCCTTCGCGCGACCGTGGGTCCAGCCCGAACCGGTCCAGGCACTGGCCCACGCGATCGGCATGGCAATGCCGGGTGATCCCGTCACGGTCTGGCCGGTGGTCGGCTTCACGATCGCCCTCGACCTGCCGGTGCTGATCGGCGTGATCAACGTCACCCCCGATTCGTTCTCCCCGACCTCCCGGGCCGGGAGTCCGACCGAGGTGCTGCGGCTGGCCGGCCAGCTTCTGGGGGGGGGAGCAACGGTGCTGGATCTTGGCGGCGAGTCGACCCGTCCCGGCGCGGACCCGCTGGCCCCGGAGGCGGAATGGGCCCGGATCGAGCCGGCGCTCCGGGCCCTCGTCACCCATCATCCCACGGTGCCGATCTCGATCGACACCGTGCATGCGGCGACGGCCGAGCGGGCGATGGCGGCGGGGGCGGCCATCATCAATGACGTCACGGCCGGTCGGCACGACCCGCGGCTGCTCGAGGTGGCCGCGACCACCGGAGCGGGACTGGTGCTGTCCCACTCGCGTGGGGCACTCGCGGCCCTCGCCACGTACGATCACGCCGACTACGGGGGCGATGTGGTCCGGCAGGTGGCTGGCGAGTTGCGCGCGGCGAGGACGGGGGCCTTCGCCGCAGGGGTCCGGGCCGAGCAGGTCGTCCTGGATCCGGGATTCGGGTTCGGCAAGACCCCCCCCCAGAATTGGCAACTGCTCGACGGCCTCGACGCGATCGTGGCGCTCGGGCGACCGGTGCTTGCGGCGGTCTCGCGAAAGCGCTTTCTCGGGCTGGCCACGGGCCAGCCGATCGAGGAACGGGACGCCGCCACCGCGGCGGCCTGTGTGCTCGCGGCGGACCGAGGTGCCCGCCTGTTCCGGGTGCACGCGCCCGATGCCACGCGCGATGCCCTGGCGGTGGTGGCCGCCCTTCACGCCATCCGATGAATCCGTCGCCGCCGTATCGCTCTGCGGGATGGGCCGCGCTCGCCGTGCTCGCGGTCTACATCGCCACTCTGGCTCCGACCGTGACCTTCTGGGATGCGGGCGAGTTGATCGCCGCCGCGCACGGACTCGGGATCCCGCATCCGCCGGGCACACCGGTGTACGTGATGCTCGCCCATGTCTGGGGCCTGCTCGTGCCGTTCGGTGACTATGCCTGGCGCCTCAACCTGTTGAGTGCCGTGTGCGGCGCTGTCGCCGCCGGTTGCTGGTTCCTGGTCACCCACGCGCTGATGCGGCGGCTCGATCCCGAGGCACCACCCCGATTCGCGCGGCGTGCCGGCTACAGTGCCGCGGCCTTCACCGCGTTCTCGTTCACCACCTGGCAGAACGCGGTCGAGGCCGAGGTGTATGCCGTGGCGATGCTGACGATCGCGCTTGCCGCCTGGGGTGCGGTGCGCTGGTCCGAGCTCCGCGACGAGCGGCGCTCCCCGCGGCTCCTCCTGCTGCTCCTCTTCCTCGGCGCGATGTCGATCGGCAATCACTTGTTGGCCCTGCTCGTCGGGCCGGCCGTGCTGGCCTTCCTCGCGGCCGAATCCTGGCGGAACCCGCGGCTCGATCCCGTGCGTCGGCAGGCCGAGCGGGCACGACTCGCCGTGCTCGCTGCGGCGTGGTGGCTGCTCATTGCGGTCGGACTGGGCAGCGCGCTCCTCAGCGGGATCGGGGTCGTGTTGCTGCTGGGGGCGTTGGGCCTGGCGATCAGTCGGAAACAATGGGCGTTTGCCGGGATGGCCCTGGTCCTGATCGTGGTGGGCATCTCCCCCTATCTCTTCCTGCTGTTGCGTGCGCGCCAGGGACCGTTCATCAACGAGGCGGATCCCTCGACCCTCGACGCGTTGCTCGCGGTGATTCGCCGAGCGCAGTATCCGATCCGGACCCCGCTCGACGATCCCACCGTCTACCACGGGCCGGCCAATCCCGGCCGCACGTTCACGATCCTCGGGTATCAACTCGCGAACTACGCCCAGTATTTCGATTGGCAATGGGCCCGCGGTCTCGGCGATCAGGCGCTCACGCGCTGGCCGCGCATCCTGGTGAGTGCCGGCGCGATCTGGCTCGGGCTCACGGGATTGGCGGCGGCCTGGCGACGCGACCGGAGCGCGTGGCTGCTCCTGATGACGTTGTTCGGCGTCACGGGCGTCGGGCTGGTGCTCTACATGAACTTCAAGCCGGGGCCGTCGATCGGCTGGGATCGGTGGAGCACGCTCGGGGATCACGAGGTGCGGGAACGGGACTACTTCTTCGTGGTCTCGTTCGTGGCGTGGGGCGTGACGATGGCCATCGGGCTCGGGACCATGGTGCGGCGTGCTGCAATTCGCTGGCCGGAGGCCCGGTGGCCCGTGGTGCTCTTCGCGCTCGCTGCCGTGCCGGTGCTCGGGAACATCCGCGACGCGTCGCGTCGGCATGGTCCGGATGCGACGCTTGCGCGGGACTTCGCGCGCGCCCTGCTGCAGTCGGTCCCGCCCGGCGGCATTCTCTTCACGTGGGGTGACAACGACACCTTCCCGCTCTGGCATGCGCAGGAAGTGGATGGCATTCGTCGCGACGTGACGATCGTCTGCCTCGCACTCGCGGAAACCGACTGGTATCAGCGGCAGCTCCGCGACGTGAAGCCGGTGCCTGCCGATCGGGCCCGGCTGGCCACGGTGTGGGCCGATGTGCCCGATCCGACGTGGCCGGGCCCGGTGCATGGTCTCGATGATGCGGCGATCGCCGCGTTCCGACCCCAGCTCGCCGATCGCGACTACGAGCTCCCGCTTCCCGGCATCGGCGCACTCTCGATCCCGAAGGGGAGCGAGCTGTATGCCCGTGACATGCTGCTGCTCTCGGTCGTCAGCACCAACGCGGGGCATCGGCCGATCGCGTGGTCGGTCAGTGCGATGCAGAAACTCTATGGGGCACCGGTGGTGCAGCAGGGACTGGCGGTGGTCCTGCCGGTCGATTCCACCACGCTGGCCTCGCTCGGGCACTCGCTCGCCATGGCGGGCGACGAGATCCCGATCGACATGACGGTCACCCAGGGGCTGATGGATCATACGTGGCACTTCGGTGACCTCCTCCATCGCACCCTCGAGACCCTGGACCCGAACATCGCCGCGATGGCACGGACGGTCGCCCTGCCGTATACCCGGCTCGGCGTGGCGCGACTCGGGCAAGGGGATACGCTCGCCGCGATCCACGATCTGGAGATCGCGGCCCATCTCTCGCCGGGACAGACCGGAATCCGGGAGTTTCTGGCGGGTCTCACGGCGGGGGCGCCCTGAGCCGAGCCGGTCGATCCGCTATATTTGAAGGCTATGCCGTATGCGGACCTTGCCGGCCGCCTCGACGAGGTGCGGGGCCAGATTGCTGCCCGGGCGCGGGCAGGCGGCTGGACGCACGCGGTCCGGGTCGTGGCGGTGACCAAGACCCACGGCGTCGAGGCCGTCCGGGCCGCCGCGCGGGTCGGGTTGCCCGATGTCGGGGAGAACCGGGTGCAGGAAGCGCTGGCCAAGCAGGCGGCCTGTGCGATGCCCGAGCTGCGATGGCACCTGATCGGTCCGTTGCAGCGCCGGAAGTGCCGGCAGGTGGTGGGCCGGTTCGCGATGATCCATTCGCTCGACCGGGTTGAGCTCGCCGTGGCGCTCGCGGCGCAGAGCGAGCTCGGGGCGGCACACGCGGTGCTGGTGCAGGTGAATTGCTCCGGGGAGCCACAGAAGAGCGGCGTGATGCCGGATGCCCTGCCGCTGCTGCTGGATCGACTTCGGGCCATCCCGGCCGTGGCGGTCCGAGGGCTGATGACGATGGCGGCATTTGGCGCGGACGAAACGACGCTCCACCGCACCTTCGGGCACCTGCGGCGGTTGCGTGACCAGGGAGTATCGGCAGGCCATGACCTCCCCGAGCTGTCGATGGGGATGTCGGATGATTTCGAGGTCGCCGTCGAGGAGGGTGCCACGATGCTCCGACTCGGTACCCGGCTATTTGGCCCGCGCACCACCGGGCCGTGAGTTCTGCATGAGGATCCGGAATGACGATCGGGACACCTGACCACCGCTGGCCCACCTGGCCGACCACCGGCGCGGATGCGCTCGAGCAGGATCTGCTCGCGCGCTGGCGCGCGGAGCGGTTGTTCGAGCGTGTCCAGGAGCGCGGGGCGGACCTGCCGGGGTTCGTCTTCTACGAAGGGCCGCCCACGGCCAACGGCCGTCCGGGGATCCATCACGTCTTCGCGCGGACGATCAAGGACCTGATCTGCCGGTTCCACGCGATGGACGGCAAGCGGGTGACGCGGATCGCCGGGTGGGACACGCATGGCCTCCCCGTCGAACTCGAGGTCGAGAAGCAGCTCGGCTTCCAGGGCAAGCAGGACATCGAGGCCTACGGCGTGGACCGGTTCGCGAAGGCCTGCCTCGCGAGTGTCTTCACATATCGCGACGAGTGGGTCGCCCTGTCGGAGCGGATCGGCTACTGGCTCGACTACGATCGAGCCTACTACACGTGCAGCCGCGAGTACGTCGAATCGGTCTGGCACATCCTGAAGCGCTTGCACGGCCGCGAGCTGCTCCAGCGTGGTCATCGCGTGCTGCCGTACTGCCCGCGTTGCGGCACCGTGCTGTCCTCGCACGAGCTGGCCCTCGGCTACGCCGATGTGCGCGACAAGGCGATCTACCTGACCGCCCCGCTCGCCGACGACAGCGGCCGCGAACTGGTGCTCTGGACCACCACTCCGTGGACGGTGCCCAGCAATGTTGCCGTGGCGGTCAATCCGGAGCTGGAGTACGCCGAGTTCACCTCACCGGCGGCCCCGGGTCGACGGTTCGTGCTCGCAAGCGCTCGCGGGGAGGCGTTGGCCACGATCCTCGGTGAGGACGTGACCGCGGAGCGGACATTCTCCGGCGCCGAGCTGGTAGGGCGCCGCTACCACCGGCCGCTCGACATCGTGCCGCTCGAGGTCGAGGGCGAGCATGAGGTGGTGGTCGCCGGCGACTTCGTGACGGCCGACGACGGTTCCGGCCTGGTCCACATGGCCCCGGCCTTCGGAGCGGACGATCATGCGGCAGGCCTTGCCCACGGCCTCGCGATGCTCCGACCGGTTGCGGCGAACGGCACCTTTGTCGGGACCACCTGGCCCGAGCTCGAGGGCCGCCTGGTCACCGACCCCGAGACGAATGACCTGATCATCCGGCGGCTCAAGGAACTGGGGCGCCACCTCCGGACCGACGCCTATGATCACTCGTACCCGCACTGCTGGCGGTGCCGCAGCAAGCTCATCTACTACGCGCGCGATTCGTGGTTTGTCCGCACCTCCCAGATCAAGGCGCGGATGCAGACGCTCAACGCGGAGATCGCGTGGCATCCCCCCGAGGTGGGCACGGGCCGATTCGGCGAGTGGCTCGGCAACAACGTCGACTGGGCACTCTCGCGCGACCGCTACTGGGGCACACCCCTGCCGATCTGGGTGAACGATGCCGATCCGGACGACGTGGTCGTGATCGGGTCGATCGCCGAGCTCGAGGCCCTGGCCGGGCCGCTCACGCCCGGGGATCTCGGCGTGCACAAACCGTGGATCGATCACAGCACCTGGCCGGCACCGGGGGGGGGGACGTACCGGCGCACCAGCGAGGTCATCGACACCTGGTTCGATTCCGGTGCGATGCCATGGGCGCAGTGGCACTGGCCCTTCGAGGGGGAGGCGGCGCAGGCGGCCCACTTCCCGGCCGACTTCATCTGCGAGGGCATCGACCAGACCCGCGGCTGGTTCTACGCGATGCTGGCGATCGGCACGGCGGCCTTCGATGCGGCGCCGTATCGGAATGTGATCGTCAACGAACTGGTGCTCGACAGTCGCGGCCAGAAGATGTCGAAGTCGCGCGGCAATGCGGTGGACCCATGGGACCTGCTCGGGGTGCACGGCGCCGATGCGGCCCGCCTCTACCTGCTGCTGTCGAGCCAGGTCTGGCAGCCGAAGCGGTTCGACGCCGGGCAGATCCATGAGGTGGCCGGTGGCTTCCTCACCACCCTTCGGGCGACGTACCACTTCTTCTCCCTCTACGCGGCGGCGCTGCCCGCGGCGCCGCCGCCCGTCGCCGCGCGGCCACTGGCGGATCGATGGATCCTCGGTCGGCTCGATGCGACTGTGGCCGCCGTGCGCACGGGTTTCGAGGGCTACGACGTGACCACGGCGCTCAAGGCGCTGGTGACGTTCGTCGTGGACGATCTGTCGAATTGGTATGTGCGACTCTCGCGTGACCGGTTCTGGGCCGCCGATCAGGCGGCCGATCCGGCGGCGGTCGCGACGTTGCACGAGGTCCTCACCGACGTGGCCCGGATGCTCGCCCCGGCCGCCCCGTTTGCGGCCGACTGGCTGCATCGTGCGCTCACCGGCACCTCGGTGCATCTTGCCGCGTTCCCCACGGGAGGGACCCGGCTCGATCCGGCGCTCGACCGGGAGATGGACGCGGTTCGGCGGCTGGCCTCGCTCGGGCGTGCGGCGCGCGAGGAGGCCGGGATCCGGGTGCGACAGCCCCTCCGCACCATGAAGGTGGCCGTCCCGAGGTCGGTGCAGGGCCCCGGCTTCGAGGCGATGCTCCCGCTGCTCGCCGCCGAGACGAACGTCAAGCAGATCGAAGTGGTGGCCTCCGATGCGGAACTCGTGCGACTCAAGGGGAAGCCGAATTTCCGGACCCTCGGCAAGCGCTACGGGAGCGAGGTGAAGCAGGTGGCCGCATGGGTGGCGACACTCGATGCCACCGCGCTCGGGCGTCTCGAACTCGGCGAGGTCGTGGCCGGGACGTACCGGCTCGAGCCCGAGGATGTCACCGTGGTGCGTGAGGTGGTGACCGATTGGCCCGTGGCGAGTGACGGCCCGTTCGTGGCCGCGCTCGACCCGAGACTGGATGACGCCCTGCGGCAGGAGGGGCTGGCCCGCGAGCTCGTGAACCGGGTGCAGCGCCTGCGCCGTGACGCCGGGTACGACGTGTCCACCCGGATCGTGCTGACGCTCGATGGCAGTGAGGAGTTGCTCACCGCGGCGCGGGCACACAAACGATGGATCGCCGGCGAAGTGCTGGCACGCGCATTCCACCTCGGAGCCGGGGCGGACGAGCCTGATCGGCTCGAGACCGTTGAGATCGATGATCACACCGCCGTGCTTGCCGTGCGGCGCATTCACGACGACCGGAGCGAGTCCGGCACAGGAGAGGCAGGCCCAGCGTGACCAAGGACCAGTTGAAGCACCTCGAAGAGCGACTCATCGAGGAGCGCAGTCGTGTCATGAAGGAGCTCGGCTATTACGGCGAGTCGTTCAATGCCTCACTGCACTCCGCCGATGGCGATCTGTCGTCGTATTCGTACCACATGGCCGACCAGGGCACCGATGCCATGGAACGCGAGAAGCAGTTCCTCATGGCGTCCAAGGAAGGTCGCTATCTCTGGCATCTCAACGAGGCGCTCCGTCGACTCTACAACTCGCCGGCGACCTTCGGGCAATGCCATCAGTGCGGCACGGAGATCGATTTCGAGCGGCTGGATGCGTTGCCGCACGCCCGGCTCTGCATTCGCTGCAAGGAACAGGAAGAGGATGCCAAGCGCCGCTGAGCTCCGCCGCCCGTTCTGGTGGCTCGTGGGTGTCACGCTGGTCCTCGACCGGGTCACCAAGGTGATCGCGGAACGCGAGTTGCTGGCCTCGCCCATCAACGTCATCGGCGAGGTCCTCCGATTCCGGCTCGCCTACAATCCGGGGGCGGCGTTCGGACTGGGGGCGACGTTCGGGCCTGCCTCCCGCTGGCTCTTCGGATTGATCGCCGTCGTGGCGGCATGGCTGCTCTGGAAGATGAGTCGCGAGGCGACCGCCTCCGATCGGTTGCGGCAATATGCGGTCGGCTTCATCGCCGGTGGTGCTCTCGGCAACCTCATCGATCGGCTGCTCTCGTCCCGCGGTGTGATCGACTTCATCGATGTCGGGCTGAGTGCGGGGAGCTGGCGCTGGCCGACGTTCAACGTGGCCGACATGGCCGTGTCCTGCGGCGCCGTCGCACTGGCGATCTCGCTCTGGCACGAGGACACCGCGCGGCGGCGCGCGACACCGGGATGATGCCATGACCGAACCGATCCTGCTCTCGGTGTCTGCCACGGGCACCGAACGGTTGGATCGGTTCCTCGCCGATCAGCTGCACATTTCCCGGACACAGGCGGCTCGAATCGTCGCCGCCGGCCGCATTCGCGTGGATGGCGCGGTCGCGCGGGCCTCTCGCGTCCTGTCCCACGGTGAGACGCTCGCCATCGATCTTCCTGACGACGAACCACCCCGTCGCCTCAAGCCCTATCCGATCGATCTTCGCGTGGTCTACGAGGACGAGGCGCTCGCCGTGATCAACAAGCCGGCGGGATTGGTGGTCCATCCGGCGCCCGGGCACTGGGACGACACGCTCGTCAACGCGCTGGTGGCTCGCGGGACCACCCTCGCTGGCGGGGCCGAGGGTCGCCCCGGCATCGTGCACCGACTCGATCGCGATACCAGCGGCCTGATGGTGGTGGCCAAGACCGACCTTGCGCATCGGCGTCTCGGCGCGATGCTGGCGGCGCGGCGGGTTCGGCGGGTGTATGCCACCCTCGTCTGGGGCCACCTCGACGGCGACCGGGTGATCGAGGCACCGATTGCTCGCCACCCGGATGACCGCAAGCGCATGGCGCTGCGACCCGACGGTCGAGCCGCCCGGACCGATGCCTTCGTGGTCGCCCGACTCAACTGTTGTGATCTGGTGCGTTGCGAACTGCATTCGGGCCGGACGCATCAGATCCGGGTGCACCTCGAGTCAATCGGGCACCCGCTGCTGGGCGACCTGGTCTACCACGGCGGTGGTGCGCGCCGGATCAGCGGGGAAGGCCGGGTCCTCGCCCGCCAGCTGGAGAAGTTGGCCAGCCGACAGGCGCTCCACGCGGCGGTTCTGGCGTTCCGCCACCCGATCACCGGCGAGCCGATGCGATTCCGCGCCCCATGGCCGGAGGATCTGGCGCCGCTACTGGCGATGGCGCTCGGATCCGACACTACTGCGGGCGACCCGCTCGAAAGCCTGGGATTCGATGACCGAGACGCCTGACGGCCGGCACAAGGCGACGGGACTGGTGGTTCGCGTCGCCGCCGAGCGCTGGTTCGTGCCGCTGGCCGGGGTGGTGGAGGTGCTCCGCCGGCCGGTGGTGGCCCGTGTTCCGGCGTCCCCGCCGCGGGTGCTCGGACTGGTCAATCACCGCGGGGCGGTGCTGACCGTGATCGACCCGGTCCGTGCCCTGGAGCTCCCGGGAGCTGGGGGAAGCCTCGACGATGTGGTGGTGGTGGAGGCAGGCGGGCGCCGGTTTGCGCTCGGGGTCGAGGCGGTGATCGAACTGGCCCAGGAATCGCGCACGGGGCTTGCAACACTGGACCTGGAACGCGTGGCCGAGGCGGCCTTCGGCCGATCAACCTGAGTGGAGGCACCTGGTGGCACAGCGGATTCTGATCTGTGACGACGCGATCTTCATGCGGACGATGATCGCCGATATCCTCACGAGCGCCGGGTACGAGGTCGCCGGCGAGGCCGAGAGCGGTCTCCAGGCCGTCGAGCGATACAAGGCACTCGCTCCGGACCTGGTGACGATGGACATCGTGATGCCGGACATGGGGGGCATCGACGCGGTCAAGGCGATCATCGCGATCGATCCTGATGCCCGCATCCTGATGTGCAGTGCGATGGGTCAGCAAGCACTCGTGGTGGAAGCCGTGGGTGCCGGTGCCAAGGACTTTGTCGTCAAGCCGTTCCAGCCGGCCCGGGTGCTCGAAGCGGTCAAGCGCGTCCTGGGCTGATGTCCGACGCCCGGCGAGCCAAGTATGTCGCGTTGTTCGCGGCGGAGTCGCGCTCGTTGCTGGCGGGGGGGCGGCACACGGTCGCCGTCTGGCGAGATGCGCCTGACGAACGCTCGCATGCGGAGGAGCTCTTCCGCGTGCTGCACACGATCAAGGGCATGTCGGCGTCGCTCGATTTCGAGGCGTTGACGACTCTCGTCCACGAGGCAGAGACCACCCTCGAGGCCGTGCGCGCAAGCAGTCGAACGCCGACGGTTGCGTGGCTCAGGGACCTGGAGCGAGCGCTCGACGAGATCTCGGTGGCTGCCGAGGACGCGATCACCCACGAGGAAGCCGGTGCGACGAACCCGGGCCAACGGCGGAATACCGTGGTGCGGGTTGATACCGCCCGCCTCGACGCCCTGCTTGAGGACCTCGGTGCGCTCGTCACGGCTCGTCAGGAACTCGAGCGCCATGCCGCGGCGGACAGTCTCTCGCCGGTCGCCCGGAGCGCGGAAGCGATGTCCCGCCGCCTCGATGCACTGCAGTCCAGGATCCTGCACGTCCGGCTGGCGCCACTCAGTGAAGTCCTCGAGCGCATTCCGCCGATGGTGCGGGATCTCGCACGCCATCTCGGACGCGAGGTCACGGTCGACATTGCTGGCGGCGAGCTCGAGGTGGACCGCGCGATTCTCGCCCAACTGCTCGAGCCGCTCATGCATCTGGTCCGCAACGCGGTGGATCACGGACTGGAGACGCCGAAGGATCGGAAGGCCAGCGGCAAGCGCCCCGCCGGACGCCTCACGATCCGGGCCCGGCAGGAACGCGAATCGGTGATCGTCGAGCTCGCCGACGATGGCCGCGGGATCGATCGCGAGGCGATCGCGGCCAAGGCGCGACAGCAGGGGATTCTCGAAGCCGACGCGACCCTCTCCGATGAGGGCCTGCTTGCGGTGCTCGCCCGGCCGGGTTTCACCACGGCCGGATCGGTCAGCAACGTCTCCGGTCGTGGCGTCGGCCTCGATGTCGTGGTGGCGCGGCTGCACGAGGTCGGAGCGGCCCTCTCGCTCACCACGGTCCCGGGGCATGGCTCCGTGTTCCAACTGCGGCTTCCCACGCGGCTCGGGATCGTCCGCGCACTCGTCACGGCGATCGGCGAGGAACGCTACGTGGTGCCCCTGACCCACGTCACGGAGCTCGTCGCGTGGGAGCCCGCGGCGGTCCGGCAGGACGGCGGTCGGTCGATGATGGCCCTGCGCGACGAGCTGGTGCCGGTGCTCGATCTGCGGCGACTGTTGCAGTACCGGGGGACGGAGGCCCCGGCCCAACGTCCCGCGGTGATCGTGGCCGCACACGGCCAGCACATCGCCCTGCTCGCCGATCAGGTCGAGGGACAGATCGACGCCGTGGTACAGCCGATCGATCGGGCGCTGGGCATCCCGCGCTGGATCACCGGGGCCACGGTGCTCGACACCGGTCGGCCGGCGATGATGCTCGACGTGGCCGCCGTTGTATGAACCACGCCATCCATCGGGAACCTCCCGAGACACCACCGAGGACATGATGCCCACAGAAGACGATCTCGAGACGCTTCGCCGCGATGGACTCCGCGAGGTGGCGACCATTGGCGCCGGACACGCCGCAACGGCGTTGTCCCAGCTCACCGACCGACGCATCATGATCTCGGTGCCGCAGGTGCGCCGCATTGCCTACGCCGCGGTCCCGGGGATGCTGGGAGGGCTGGGTGACCATGTGGCGGTCGTCGCGATGCGGATGCTGGGTGATCTCACCGGACGTGCGCTGCTCGTCTTCGGCGAGCATGATGCGGTGCGCCTGTGCGACCTGATCCTGCGTCGGGCACCCGGCGGATTCCGGGCCCTCGGTGAGCTGGAACAATCCGGGCTCAAGGAGGTCGGCAACATCGTCTGCTCGGCCTACCTGACCGCCCTCAGCAACTTCATGGGGATGATGCTCCTCCCGTCGGTACCGAGCCTGACCATGGGTGGGACCGAGGCCGCGGTCTCGGCCACGGTGGATCCGACCGAGTCGAGCGCCGACCTGGTCTTCTGTGTCGACACGGCGTTTCGGGCCGACGGCGCGGAGGCGCCCTTGACCGGTGCCTTCCTGTTGATGCCCGATCAGCCGTCGATCCAGGCGATCCTCGAGGCGATCCGCCTCGACTGAGATGGCGGCGCCTTCCGTTTCCGACGCCGCGTATTTTGCCGCCCTCCGGGCGCGGCTCGACACTGATGACCCGGTGGCGATGGCGAATCTCGCGTGGTGCGCAGCGCGTGCCGGCGTGCTCGACACCGCGCAGGACGCGGCACGACGCGCCGCGGCAAGCCCGGCGGCACCGCCAGCCGCATGGCGTACCCTCGAGCGATTGGCGCTTGGACGAACCGATGGCCTGATCCTGGCCGCGCCTGAACTCTCGCACCCGCGACAGCTCGCGGAACCGCCGTCCCCGCTTGTCGCGGCGGTGGCCTCGCATCGGCAGGCAGCAATCGCGGTGGCCGAGGCGTGCTATCACGCGGCCCTGATGGTGCCCGACCTCCAACCGGCCGCGTGGAATGGCCTGGCGGTGCTGCATGAGCAACGCGGCGAAGCGACGGCCGCGGACGAGGCCTGGGGGCATGCGCTGGTGCAGCCCGAGGCGGCCACGGTGCACAACCGCGCGCTGGCCTGGCTGCGTCGCGGGGAGCGTCATCGCGGTCGCGCCCTGCTGGCCGAGTACGCGGAGCTGGTTTCGGGCTCGGCGCCGTTGCTCTTTCTCGTCGGGTACGCGGCGCTGCTCGATGACGACCCCGCCATGGCCCGACTGTCGGTCGAGGCCGCCCTCGCGATCGATCCGGATCTGGTACGGGCACAATTCACGCTCGGTCTCGTCTGTGAGCGACTCGATCGGCACGAGCAGGCGCTCGCTGCGATCCGCCGCGGGTTGATGATCTCCCCATGGTTCGTGCCGCTGGTCTGGTTGCTCGACGATCGGACGGCGCACGGGCCGATCGAGCTCGCGGACCATGGCAGCGATGCGCTGCCCGAGATCGCGAGTTTCGATGTGCTTCTCGTGCTCGGTCGCTCGCTGCTCGAGGCCGGGCATCTCGGCGAGGCGCTGGGGGTCTTCGATCAGGTGCTCCTGCGCGACGAAACGCATACCGCGGCGCTCTTTCATCGCGGAGTGGTCCTCGCGAAACTGCGCCGCTACAACGAGGCGCTCGCCGATTGGGAAGGCGTGCTGACGACGGCGCCGGAGTCGGACCTGGGAGACGCCACGCGTCGCCACGCCGGGTCCGCACGCAAGCTGGCCACGCTCTTCGGCACCGGGTAGGCGAGCATGCACGGTCCCCTCAGCGAGATCGGCCTGATCGAGGTACTCCAGTTGCTCGAGCGCGGCCGCCGGAGTGGTCGGCTCCGGGTCATCGGTCCCGTCAACAGCGTGCCGCACACGCTGCGCATCCGGGATGGCCTGCTTGTTGCGATCGAACCGGACGCCGACGATGCCGCCCTCACGAAGGCGCTGATTCGGCGAGCCGAGATGGCACCTGGGGACTCGCCCGACCTTGATCCGGTGCCGATCGCGCATCGGGAGGCGGTCCGGGAGCGACTGGCTCGGCAAGCACTCGTCGTCATGTTGCATTGGGATCATGGCCGCTTCGACTTCGAGGCCGGACCGGTCCCGGACGGACCGCTGTCGTGGTCCAGCGATGCGCTGGTGCTCGATCTCGTGGCCACCGAGTCCCGACGCGCCGAGCTCCGCGAGGCACTCGACGAGTGGCGATTGATCGTCGAGCGTTGTCCCGCGGACCGGATGCCACCGGATGCGCCGGTCTCGCTCGAGGCCCTCGATTGGCGAATCATCGATGCGGCGAATGGCCTGCGTGATGTTGCCGCACTCGCGGCCCATCTGGTCGAGCCGATCGAGGAGGTCGGTGCACGGCTCCGGGTGCTCGAGGCCGCCGCTATACTTCACCTCCGTCACCCAGAGCCGGAGGTGCGGCAATCGGGCGACCGCGCGCCACCTCTCGATTCACCGGAGCAGTCGATTGAGCGCCTTCGGGCACGGCTTCGGCACGTGCCAGGGGACGGGATGGCGTGGCGTGCCCTGGGCCTGGCCGAAGTGGGTGCCGGTCACTTCGATCGGGCCGTGGCGGCCTGGACGGCCTGGCAGGAGGCCGTGCCGGCCGATGCCGAGACGGCGCAGGCGCTGGTCGATGCCGCACACACCATGATGGAGGCGTTGCGCGAGAGTCGTGACTGAACATTCGAGTATGCGATCCGACGCGGGCCATGCCTTCCTCGATTTGGGGGAGCGGCTTCGCCTGCGCGGGCAACTCGAGGCCGCGCTGAGCGTCACCGAGGCGGGGGCAGGCCGCTATCCGACACTGGCAGCGGCCCACGATCTCATCGGTCGCATCCGTGCGGATCAAGGTGACGATGACGGTGCGCGCGCGGCGTGGATCACGGCCCTCGAGTGCGATCGGCGTTCCCTCGGGGCGTTGAAGGGACTCGCCTTCCTCGCCTTTCGCCGGCAGGACTACGGCGAGGCCGAACGCCGCCTCGAGGCGGCCGCGCTCGAGGCACCGCACGACGTCACCATCCTGGCCGCGCTCGACCGCGTCAGGCTGAGCCGTCCGGCGTTCACCGAGGACGTCATCACCTTCGAGGACCCGGCCGCGGCCCTCCTGCTCTTCGACGCGCGGGGACTCCATCTCGCGGGCTCCACCGGCGAGTCCGATCGACCGGCCGAATCGGACATTGCCTCGGCGGCGGCGATCGGCGTGATCCGGGAAGCTGAACGCGCCGCACGCCTGCTCGACCTTGGGTCCGTGCGCCACCTGCTGATCGAGGGCACCACGCACCGGATCGTGGTCGCCCCGGTGGCCGCAGCAGGGGGCGTCATGATCCGGCGTCCGATCACCGCCCCGGCCGGTCGGGTGATCGCACTCGCCGAGCGTGCGGTGGACACCGCGCGCACCTGGATCGAGGCCGGCTGATGTCACCCGAGCGGTGGGAGCGGTTGCTGCGCGAGGTGGTGCAGATCGGCGGCGTGCGAGGGGCCGCCGTGGTCAACGCCGACGACGGGCTCGTCGTGCACGAGGCCATGATGGACGAGTTGTCGGCCGGGGATGTCGCCGCACTTGCCTCGGCTGTGGTGCTGCGGAGTGCCGCGATGCTGCGCGCCCTGGGCGAGCCGGTGACCCGGATGGTTACCCTGACCGCCACGGCAGGCACCGTGGTCGCGGTGCCGGGGCAGCACGACCTCTGGCTGGTCGCCGTCACTGCTCCGGCTGCCGAACTCGGTCGTCTCCGTCTGCTGCTTGGCGACCTCGTCCCGGAACTCGCCTGATGCGTGTCCTCGAGCCTTGGCTCGCCGAGCCGCTCGACGAGCTTGTGCGCGAGAGCAACGCACGGCTGGCCTTGATCATGACCAGCTCGGGGCAGGTGATCGGACAGCACGGGTTCACCCGGTCGCTCGACGTGATGGCTGCGGCGGCGCTCGGCTCGGGCATCCTCGCGACCACGGCCGAGCTCGCGCGCGTTGTCGGCTCCGACGGCGAGTTCGGGGCGGTCGTGCATCGGGGACAGCGTCACGGGGTGTGGCTCGCCGGCTTCGATACGCCGCGGGGCCGCTGGGTCGCGCTGGTGGTGTTCGGTCGACATTCCACGACCGGGCTGGTTCGGCTCTTCTTCGAGCGGTTCGCCAACCGGGTGCGAGACGTCGCGCCGACGCCGACGTCCACACGCGAGGTGCTCGCCGAAGGGTTCGAACGCGAGCTGGACGCATCGCTCCGCGCCCTCTTCGGGAGCAATTGAGATGGCGCGCCTCGATCCCTCGACCCGCGTGCTGCATGCCACCCTGGTGGTCTTCGGTGCACGCCAGTCGGGCAAGAGCACGATGCTGCGCGCCCTGCGCGACCGGCTCCCGTCCCCCCCGAACCGGGACACGCCGACCGTGGCCCTCCGCGAGCCCCTGCTCGACTGGCTTCCGCTCGATCTCGGCGAGATCGGCTCGTGGCGGGTCCGGCTCGACCTGTATGCCGTCTCGAGTCGGGCCCACTACACCGCGACCCGACGGCTGCTCCTCGCCGATGCGGACGGCGTGTTCGTGATGGTCGACTCGCAGGCAGCACGACTCGACGACAACCTTGCCATGCTGGGCTCGCTTCGCGAGGGGCTCGAGCAACCGGATAGCGAGGGACGAACGGTGCCGCGAGTGTTCTGCTTCAGCAAGCAGGATCTGCCTGCGGAATTGATCCTCGCGCCGGCGGCGTTGAACGCGAGCCTGAATCCGGCTGGTGATCCGGCCTTCGGTGCCGACCTGTTGCGCGGTCGTGGGGCGCTCGATCCACTCCATGCGCTGGTGACCCGCGTGCTGCGCCGCCACGCCACCCCGGCCGCGGAGGACTGACCCGGTGCTCAACGTGCACGCCTCCTTCGACTCGTTCGTGGTCGGGTCCTCGAACCGCCTCGCGGCCACTGCCGCGAAGGCGGTGGCCGAGGCCCCGGGGGCGATGTACAACCCGTTGTTCGTCTATGCGCGCCCGGGCCTCGGCAAGACCCACCTCCTCATGGCGATCGGGAACGAGGCGACGCGCTTCGCCCCGACCCGGACCGTCGAGTATGTCACCGTCGATGACTTCGTCGAGGCGTACCAGGCGGCGCTCGCGGCCGGCCAGGCCGATGCCTACCGGCGCCGCTTCACCGAGGCGGACCTGGTCCTGCTCGATGATGCACAGCTGCTGGCGGATCGCCGCGAACTGCAATCCGAATTGCTCCGGCTCATCGATGTCCTCGCCGCGGCCGACCGACAGATCGTCCTGGCCGGTGATCGACCGCCCGAGGAGATCCAGCAACTTGACGAACGGCTGATCCGCCGGTTCGCCGGCGGCCTCGTGATCGACATCGGGGCGCCCGATTACGAGACGCGGCTCGCGATCATCTCGCGTCGCGCGGCGGAGCGTCAGGCCACCTTCATCCCGGCGGTGCTCGATGCCGTCGCGCAACTGCCCATCACCACGGTGCGCGAACTGCTCGGCGCGCTCAATCGCCTGATCGCGCAGCAGGCGGTCCAGTCGGAGCCGCTCACCGCCGAGCAGGCCCATCAGGTCCTCGAGGCGCTCGGCCACCGACCCGATGGCGACCCCGGGCCGGGGTACGCCCCGGAAGTCCGGGCGGCCGTCCGCGACGAGTTCACCGACTTCCTGTCCGACCTCACGGTCTCGGTCGCGCAACGCGTCGATCGGTGGCGTCAGCAGCTCACCGAGGCCGCCATGAGGTGGGGGGGGGAAGGGTTCCGCACCACGCGCCTCGACCTGCTGCTGGCCGGCGATCTCACCGAGGACCCGGCCGAGGCGCTCTTCGAGTTCGAACAGCATATCGTGCGGCTGCGCGAGCTGCATGCCGAACTCGAGGGGTTTGCGCCGGAACTCCTCTCCGAGTCCGCCTTGCACGATCCGGATCGCATCGAGGAGGCCGAGCGGTTCGTGGTCGACGCCCGCGAGGCCGGGCCGCCGCTGCCCGGTCCGTTGCCCCGCTTCACGCTCGAAGTGTTCACCGCCGGTCCGTCGACCCGCCCGGCGGTCGAGGCGATCCGGACCGCGGCTGCCGCGCCGGGTCAACGATACAACCCGCTCGTCATCGTGGGCCGGCCCGGCTCGGGCAAGTCCCATCTGCTGCACGCGTTCGGTCACGCGCTCCGCGCGGGTGGATTGCCGCGCGTCGCCGTCCTCGACGGCCGCCAGTTCGTGAATGACCTGGTCGAGGCGCTTGGGGCGGGGCAGATCACCCGGTGGCGGCAACGGCTCCGCCGTGTCGATGCGTTCCTGCTGGACGATGTCGGCGCGCTCTCCGGCAAGGAGCGGAGCCAGGAGGAGCTGTACCTGCTCTACAACCTGCTGCTCGAGTCCGGGCGCCAGATGGCGTTCACCAGCGTCACCACCCCGACGGCGATGTCGGGCTTCGAGGCCCGGCTGGCGACCCGCCTTTCCGGTGGGCTGGTGGTCGAACTCGGGCTCCCCGATCGCGAGGCCAAACTCCGCGAGGTCGAGCGGCTCCTCGGCGCCGCCGCCGTGGACCCGGAGCTGGTCGACTATCTCTCTTCCCGCCCCGCTTCCTCGCTCCGCGAGGTCCAGCAACTCGTCACCCGGCTGGTGCATGCCGCGGATCAACGGGCGGTGACCCTCTCGCTCCCGGTGGTCCGCCAGATCCTGGAAGGGGATCGCGAGGAGCCCCACAGGCCGGTCCGCCGCGGCAGCGGCCTGCTCGCGCCCGGCAATGGCGCGCTCCGCTCGCGCGAGAAGATGATCGAGACCTGGCCCGATGTCGCCGAGCGGATCATCGAGGAGCGCGTCTAGGTGGCGATCAAGGGATCGCTCCGCGAGGCATCGCTGGCCGATGTCGTGCAGCTCCTCTTCCTGGGGCGTCGCTCCGGCTGCCTCTCGGTCGCCAGTGAACGAAACTTCGGGTCGATCTGGTTCGATGAGGGCTGGATTGTTCATGCCGGATTGGTCACGCGGACCGATCGCCTTGGCGAGCGCATGGTTGCGGCGGGACGCCTCACCCACGAGCAACTCGATGAGGCGATCGCCGTGCAGCAGGCCGTGCCCGGCCGCCGACTCGGTGCGGTGTTGCTGCGGCTCGGGCATTTCACGGCCCAGGATCTCGAGGTCGAGCTGCGGCGGCAGGTCGAGGAGACGGTCTACCAGCTGTTCACCTGGACGAGCGGGACCTTCTCGTTCGAGGCCGGGGAATCGCCCGACGTCGAGGAAGGCAAGGTCCGACTCAATCCCGAGGGCCTGCTCCTCGAGGGCGCGCGTCGCGTCGACGAATGGGGCGTGATCGCGAAGAAGATCCCGACACTCGACGTGGTATTCGCGATCGAGCCCGGCGAGCGCACGACGGGCGACGACGACGGACTGGTCGACATCGAACGGCGCCTCGAGCCGCTGCTCGATGGGGTGCGAACGGCCCGTGAACTGGTCGGCCTCACCGGACTGAGCGAGTTCGATGTCTCGCGCGCGCTCTACGGCCTGCTGAGTGCCGGTCGGATCCGTCGGGTCGCGACCGCCGCACGTCCCGTCGAGCGGCAGGACGTCAGTCGACTCGCCGAGCACCGGAACCTGGGGACTGCCTTCTACCGAACCGGGATGCTCGCCGAAGCCGAGCGCGAGTTCCGGCGCGTGATCGAGCTGGCGCCGGACGATGCCGATGCGACCGTGCAGCTGGCCCTCGTCAGCCTTCGGCAGGCGCGTTATGCGGATGCCCTGGCCCTCTTCGAGAGCGGTGCGTCGCTCGCCGGGCGCCGACCGTCGCTGCTTCACAACATGGCACTGGCGCTCGAGGCGCTCGGCCGTCTCGACGATGCCGATGCCGCGATGGCCGATGCGGTCGAAGGGAATCGGGATGACCCACGCCTCTGGACCGGGTGGGGGCTGCTCGCGCTCCGCCGGAACGAGGCTGCGCTCGCCCTCGAGCGCTTCGTGCGTGCCCGTGAGGGGCTCAAGGGCGCCGTCCCACCGGCACGCTGGTTCTGGGGCTGCGCCTGGGCCCAGGCCTTGGGCGAGAACTGGCCCGATGCCATCCATACGGCACGAGAGGGCGTGGGGGCGTTTCCCGATCACCCGGTACTTCGCACCGCGCTTGGCGTGTTGCTCGAGGGGGCAGGCGAGATCGGCGAGGCGGAGGCACACCTCCGACATGCGCTCGGCGAGGATCCGACCATCCCGCAGATTTCCAAGAATCTCGGGGATCTGCTCTATCGGGCCGGGCGCTGGGATGAAGCCGAGGAGGCGTACCGACGCGCGGTCATGCTGGCCCCCGCGCTGGGGGACGATCTCTACTTCAAGCTGGGCAACCTGGCATGTCGACGTGGCGATCTCGATGTCGCACGCGGGCACTGGGAGCGCGCGCTCGAGATCAACCCTGATCACGCGCTCGCGCGGTCGAACCTCGCCGGGGCCGGGGGCGCCACGTGACCCCTGACAGCCTCGAGGCGCTGGCGGCCGAGCGCGCCCGCCTCGCCGAGCTCCTGCGTGGCACACTCACCGTGGCCGATCGCCTCGCCCTCAAGGACGCCATCATCGCCCTGTTCCGACGGAGCGAGACGGCCATCACCGAACTCGAGGCCTTCAAGGAGTCGATTCGTGGCCTGATCGACCAGTTCAAGGCACTCCCGACGCCTCCGGGTGGTCATTCGGTCCGGCACGATCACATCGGGGCGAGCACCTCGGTCGAGCGCGGCTGGACCGCCCTCGCTGGCGGCGAATGGGTGCGCGCGGAGGAGTTGCTGCGGGAGGCGCTGGAGCGCGATGCCCACCACACGGAGGCCCAGGCATTGCTGGGATGGGCCCTCATGCATCAGGGTCGTGGCGACGAGGCGCTCCAACGCTGCCTGGAAGTCCTCGTCCGGGATCCCGAACATGGGCTGGCGCGAACCGCCATCGGCGCGATCTGCCTCCAGAAGGGGATCACCGGCGAGGCGATGGAACATCTCGGGCGGGCGGTGCGGCTGATGAGTGATCCGCGCGCGACACTCTACGCGCAGTACTGGCTCGGCGTGGCGTACCTCACCCGTGACATGCTCACCGAAGCCGTCGAGGTTCTCCACCGTGCCGTCCAGCTGGGACCGAACCTGGCCGAGGGGTGGGCCGAGCTGGGCCGGGCGCAGTGGCGGGGGGGGGACAGGACCGGGGCGATCACGGCCTGGCACACAGCCTCGGCCATCCGGCACTCGCCATTCGCAGCCCGCGGGGAGGATCTGCTGGCACGAGTGAATCGCGGTGAGGAGATCCCACGCTCGCTCTTCGACTGATCCTCGCCTCACTCCAGGTGCTGCCCTCGGCCGGTCCGGACCCGGTGCGGGCCGACCCGGTGACGATCATGGCCCCGGAGGAACTCAGCGGGCTGGCCAGTCGGATGCAGCGGGTGATCGCGCATCCGACTCCGTGGCTCGGCCTCGGCCGGGTCGACCTGACACCCCTCACCGTGGTGCTGGTCCCGGACGTCGCAGGTTTCAGTCAATGGTCCGGTGGGCGGGTCCCTCGCTGGGGAGCGGGACTCACCCTGCCCGCACGCCGATTGATCGTGATCCGGGCCAACGCGGGGGATCCCCTCCAGACCCTCCGCCACGAACTCGCCCACCTCGCCTTTCACAGCACCATCCATGTGCGGGTTCCGCTCTGGTTCAGCGAGGGCTACGCGACCCTCGCGGCGGGTGAGCAGGGACGCCTCAACCTGCTCCAACTCAATCTCGCCGTCGCGCTCGGTCGTGTGCCGTCGCTCGAGGCGCTGAATGGGGCGCTCAGGGGCTCGGTGGCCGACGCGGGCCCCGCCTACGCGCTCGCGGGTGCCGCGGTGGCCGATATCGCGGCGCGCCACCCGAGCGGCTCGCTCGAGCCGATCCTCGCGCGGCTCCGCAGCGGTGAGGGGTTCGATCAGGCCCTGCTCGCATCGACCGGCTTCGGGATGCTCGACTTCGATGCCGCCTGGCGGCAGGCGATGCGTCACCGTTACAACCTCGGCGTCTGGCTGATGGCGGGTGGTGCCTGGGTCCTCGTGCTCAGCGTCGTGCTGGTGCTGGCCGCCCAGCGACGGCGTCGAGACGCACCCAGACGGGCGGCGCTGGACATCGGCTGGCGCCTGCCCGAGGTCCCTGACGGCGCGGTCCCGGAGGATGACGATTGCATGACAACTCCGTCATCCAGCCCGCACTGCCTTGACCGCTCCGGGCGAGGTTGCTAGCCTCATGCCATCATGCCCGACTCGACATCTGCCACAGGCGCCGCCGCGCCGCTGTTCTCCCGTCGGAATCTGTGGCTTGTTGCCGCAGCTCTCGGCGCCATTGCTGTCGGCTATGCCGTGCTCGCGAGTGGCTCGCCCTCGCTGGCGGCGGTCCTGCTGGTGGTAGGTTATATCGTGCTGCTCCCGATGGCCCTGCTGATCTGAGCAGCGACGGATCCGGGCGAATAGCTCAGCTGGTCAGAGCGCCTGCCTTACACGCAGGATGTCGGGGGTTCAAGTCCCTCTTCGCCCACTCCGGCGTGCAGGGAATGGCTCCTCTCACGTCCTATACTGGTGAACCCCTCGGAGGTCCTGGGATGCTGCATCGTGTCATCACGCTCACCGTGCTCTCTGCCATGGCGGCGGGCAATCTCTCGTCGCAGATCCCGCGGAATGCGCCTCGCCTTGGCGCCCCGACGGCGAGCGCCACCCCGATCCTGGTCGCGAACCCGTACACACCGCGGGCCGCCGACTCGGCCCTCGCGGTCGAGATCGGGACGATCTACCGCGATCGGATGATCGACAAGGTTGCCGGACGAAGCTGGAACGTCATCAGCCGCCAGAAGATGCGAGAGGCGCTCACGAGCTACGGCTACCCCGCTGATGCGATCCTCACGGCCGACGGTGCACGCCTCCTCGCCAAGGGACTGAGTTCCACCCGTCTCATGATTTTCCCGACTCTCTCGAAGACGACGGACGGTCGTGTCGAACTCAAGGCGCGCCTTACCGGGACGTACACCGCGAACGAGATGGCGGGATACATCGTCACCACCACTCAGGCGCCTGGCCAGAAGATCGACGATTTCGCGGAGAAGTCGGCCGATGCCATGAAGGACGTGCTCAAGGCCTACGCCGAGAACACGACCTGCTTCGAGAACCGCTTCACGGACGTCGAGAAGGCCACCAGCGCGGCCGAGAAGGCGCTCAAGATCATCGACAAGTTCGCGCCCGCAGAGTACTGCCTCGGTCACATCGCCATGATGAAGGATTCGACCAGTGCCGCGGCCGAGCAGCGCTTCCGTGAGGCCCTCACGACCGACCCGCAGTCGCTCCAGAGCTACAGCGAACTGGGCGTGATCTATCAGGTACGCGCCGACTCGGCCAAGGTCATCTCGACCTACCAGGACATGCTCCGGATCGACCCGCTCAACCAGCGCCTCCGCGAAACGGCGTTCGATCTCTTCCGCCGATACGGCAACCAGGACGCCGCCGAGCAGGTGGCCGACGAGGGGATCCGGACCGACCCGGACAACACCGACTGGTATGACCTGAAGAGCAACGCCTGCCTTGCGCAGGAGAAGTACGGCTGTGCGGTCGAGGAGCTCGAGAAGCTCTTCGCGGTCGACTCGACTCGCGCGGACACCACCTTCTTCAGGAAGATCAACATTGCCGCGCGATTCGGCGATGACACCGTGCGCTATGCCAAGTGGGCCGAGAAGGGGATCACCAAGTATCCGGATGATGTCCTCCTCTTGCAGGACGCGGCCCGCGCCTTCGGCATGACCGGCAACTCCGATGGTGCACTCGACGCGACTCGTCGCCTGATTGCCCTCAATCCCGAGGACCTCGAGCCGCTGCGGGTGACGGCCGTCACGCTTGGCAATGCGGGGCAGGCCAACCGACTCGTCGAGTTCATCCCGCTCGTGAAGGCGTCGGGTGACGCGGACCTCCAGAACACCTTCGGGACGGTGTTCGTCCAGGCGGCGAGCAAGGCGGCCTCGACCAACCTCCCGCTCGCCGATACCCTGTCGCAGCACGCCATGGATGTCGGGACAACCGACCCGTCGATGCTCTCCTACGCGAACTACTACATCGGGGCGAACATGTTCAATGCCGTGCGGACCCTCTCCGAGTCCGTGCGCTCGACCAAGAGCTGTGAAGTGGCCCGGGAGTACCTCGCCGTGCTGCAGCGGGCCAAGCCGGCGCTCGAGGGAGCCGCCCTCAGCGCGAACGAGCAGATCAAGGCATTCAGCACCCAGGCCCTGCCGGCGGTGATGTCCGAGCTCAAGGTGGTCCCCGACATGATCACCGGCTTCTGCAAGTAGCCCCACTTCCCACGGCCAGCCGACCTCACTACTTTGGGGGGCTGGCCTAGAGGGGCTGTAGCTCAGTTGGTTAGAGTGCCGCACTGTCACTGCGGAGGTCGCGGGTTCGAGCCCCGTCAGCCCCGTTGGACCCCACCCCGCCCGGTTCGCCCGGCGGGGTGTTTCCTTTCCCCCCATGAGCACCATGCCTCCACGACCCAGCCATGTGCCTGTCCTGCTCGAGCCGATCCTCGAGATGGCTGCCGGCGCCCACCGTGTGGTCGACGGGACGCTGGGACACGGGGGGCATGCCGAGGCGTTGCTCGTGGCGGGTGCGGCGGCGGTGCTCGGGATCGATCGTGATCCCGAGGCGATCGCGATTGCCACCGAGCGCCTGGCCGGGCGGCCGTTCACACCACTGCTCGCCACCTACAGCTCGGGCCAGGCCCTGGATGCGATCGGGCGATTCGAGCCGGACTTCATCCTGCTCGACCTCGGCGTCTCCTCGCGGCAGCTGGATGACACCGAGCGGGGATTCTCGTTCCGTGAAGGGGCGCCCCTCGACATGCGGATGGGGCCCGACGCGCCGACCGCTGCCGACTGGTTGGCCACGGTGGATCGGGAGGAATTGACCAGGGTGCTCCGGGACTACGCCGACGAACGCCGCCCCGGCCGCATGGCCAGTGAGATCCTCCGGCGTCGTGATTCTCGGCCCTACCAGACCAGCGACGACCTGGTGGGGGCCATCCGGGCCGTTCTGGGTCCCCGTTCGGGTCCGGGGGAATTTGCCAGGGTCTTTCAGGCAGTCCGCATTGCGGTCAACGATGAGCTCGCCGGGCTGGAGCGCGCCCTGCCGGCCATGCGCGAGGCCCTCGCGGCCGGTGGTTCCCTCGCGGTGATCAGCTATCATTCAGGGGAAGACCGTCTCGTCAAACATGCCTTCCGTGACTGGAGCGTCGGGTGCGTCTGTCCGCCCGCGTTCCCACGATGTGCCTGCGGGCGCCTGCCACTCGGGGAGGCAGTGCCCCGCCGGGCCATCGTGGCATCGGAGGGCGAAGTCCACTCCAATCCCCGCGCTCGGAGCGCCAGGTTGCGCCGGTTCCGTCGTGCCCCCACGACCCGCTAGAGGTCGCTGGTTCGTCCTGGCCTGGGTCGCGGTCTTCCTCGCCGTGGCGGGGGTGATTGCGCTCCGAGACAAGCGCGGCTTCGCGATGAGCAAGCAGGTCGGTACGCTCGTGGATTCCGTGCTGGTGCTCACCGATGTGCGCACGACACTCACGGCCGAGCTCGCGTTCCTCCGTTCGCCCGGCGAGGTGGCGCGGCGCGGTGCGCTGCTGGGGCTCCGGATGCCGAGCGACAGCGAGATCGTCACACTCCGCGTGCCGGGTCGCTGAGATGGCCAAGCCCGCGACCCGGATCCGGTTCATGCAGGTGATGTTCGGGCTTGGTACCGTGGCCATCCTGGCGCGTGCGTTCCAGCTGCAGATTCTCCAGCACTCGGCGTGGCGGGCGCGGGCCGAATCGCGCGACGTGCGCACGCGTGACGTCCCGGCGCGGCGCGGGGCACTGCTGGATCGGGATGGGGTGCCACTCGCGGTCACGGCGATCGCCTATCACATCACCCTCGCGCATGATCAGGTGGAGGATGCCACCGCCGTGGCTCGCCTGCTGACCGAGGACCTGCACCTGCCCGCCGCGACGGTCCGCCGCGTGATGCAGCAGCCGGTGCCCTACTTCGATGGCCCGTTCTCGTCGGCGGAAGTCCAGCGGGTCCGTCGCCTCCCCGGTGTCGATGTGCACCGCATCACGTTGCGCGAATACCCCATGGGCGCGGTGGGTCGGCGGCTCCTCGGGCGGACCGCCCGCACCACGGACACGGGGACCGAGGGGTTCGAGGCGGCGTTCGACTCCCTGCTGCGAGGTGTGCCGGGTCGGGAACGGTTCCTTCGCGACGGCAACGGCCGCGCCCTCACGATCCCGGGAGGCATGGTGCTCGAACCCCGGCCGGGGCACGATATCGTCCTGACCATCGACCACGAGCTGCAGGCCATCGCGGAGGAGGTCCTGCGGGTGGCCACCGCGCGCGAGCGCGCGCAGGGGGGAGATATCGTCGTGCTCGACGTGACCAACGGCGAGGTGCTGGCGGTGGCATCGCTCCGGACCCTCACGCCGGGGGGCGGTCCGGTTCCCACCAGCAGTGCACTGGTCGAGTCGGCCGAACCGGGCTCGACGGCCAAGATCTTCACAGCGGCCGCCGTGCTCACGGCCCGGACCGATACCACCCCCCAGTACGGGGAGAACGGCGTGTGGGTGCTCGACATCGGGGGGGGGGGCACCCGGACGATTCGGGACACGCACCGGGAGTCGGGATTCCTGACGCTCGGCCGCACGATCGCGGTGTCGAGCAACATCGCGATCAGCAAGTTCGCGCTCAAGCTCCAGACCGCAACCCAGTACCGGATGCTCCGCGACTTCGGGTTCGGGACGGGCACGGCCTCCGGGTTCCCTGGCGAGGACGATGGCTACCTGGTCCCGCCGGCAGGCCTGGTCAACGAGATCGACTCGCGCGCCTCGTGGGCCCAGGGCTACCAGTGGCGGGCAACCTCGCTCCAGATCGCGGCGGGATACGCCGCCATCGCCAACGGTGGCCACTACATCGCCCCGACCTTTCTGCGTGCCGTGCGCGGCAACGGACGCGATCCGGACGGCACATTGCATCGGCCCGACACGCTGCGGCAGGTGCTCACCGAGGAGGTGGACCAGCGGCTGCTTGGCTACCTCCAGATGGCCACCGATAGCGGTGGCACCGGGGTGAAGGCCCAGCTCGACCAGATCGACGTGATCGGCAAGACCGGGACGGCGAAGCTGACGAATGCCGACCACAACTATGTCGGCGAGTACCGGGCGAGCTTCGCGGGGATCTTTCCGGCCGATCGGCCCCGGTTCGTGGTCTATGTCATGATCGATCGGCCTGATGCCGGCGAGATCTATGGTGGTGCGGTCGCGGCGCCGCTCGTCCGGAGCCTGGTGCAGCAGGCCCTGGCCCTTGATGATTCTCCACTTGGCGCCGGCGGGCCGGCCGCGGCGAGTCTCGCCGTGGCCGAGCTGCCCGTGCCCGCCACCGCGGTGGAGGCGCCGACCCGACGGGTGCCGTTCCCGCGCGACACGACCGCGGTCGCGACGCCCCCCGCGATCGCCATCCCGGATGTCCGTGGCTGGTCGGTGCGAGATGGTGTCTTCGCGTTGCATCGACGTGGCCTGCTGGTTCGCCTGTACGGGACCGGTGCCATCGACCGACTCGACCCCGCTCCCGGCGACAGCGTCGTCGCCGGCACGATCATTTCCGTTCACGCAGGTGAGGACCGATGAACCTCCAGGCCCTGATCGATCTGCTCCGACCGCATGCGCTGGTCACCACGGCGCCGCCGGAGGACCCGATCATCGGCGGGCTGGCGGTCGACTCGCGCCAAGTCACCCCCGGCGCACTCTTCTTCGCGTATCCCGGGGTGTCCTCGGATGGGCATGATCATGTCGCGCAGGCGATCGGGCGTGGGGCAGCGGCGATCGTGGCCGAGCGGGCTGTTCCCAGCGCGGTCCCGCTGATCGTGGTCCGCGACGCACGGGCAGCGGCCGAGCTGGTGGCCATGGCCTGGTATCACGAGCCGATGCGGCGACTCCGGATCATCGGGGTCACCGGCACCAATGGCAAGACGACGACCACGGCGATGTTGCGCCATGTCCTCGGGGCGGGTGGCGACTGCGGCAGCATCGGGACACTCGGCGCCTACGATGGGGCAGGGGAGCGGGTCCCCTCGACCGCCGGTCAGCTCACCACGCCCGGGCCGGTCGACTTGCAGCAGACCTTCCGGGCCATGGTCGACCGCGGGGTGCGCACGATCTGCATGGAGGCGTCGTCCCACGCGCTGCATCAGGGTCGGCTCGACCGGGTGCCATTCGGGGGGGGGATTTTCACCAACCTGACGCGCGAACATCTCGACTACCATCCGACCATGGAGCACTACCTGGCGGCCAAGCTTCGCCTCGCGGAGCTGGTGGCGGCCACGGGGGTGCTCTCGGTCAACGCCGATGATCCCGCCTGGCAATCCCTCCGGGCCGATGGTCGAACGATGAGCTGGGGCACCGACAGCACGGCGGATCTCCGGATCACTGACCTGATGACCTCCGCCGGCAGCAGCCACTTCTCGCTGGTGGGTTCCTTTGGCACGGTCGCGGTGGTGCTGCCACAGCCGGGCGAGTGGAATGTCTCCAATGCGGCGGCAGCCACGGCACTGGCGTTGGGCCTCGGCATGCCGATTGCCGAGATCGTCGAGCGGCTCCAGACGTCCCCCCAGGTCTCGGGGCGGATGGAGTTGCTCGCCTCGGCACCGGTCCATGTGGTGCGTGACTATGCCCACACTCCCGACGCGATGACCCGACTCCTCCAGACGCTTCGCGAGATCACACCCGCCCGGGTGATCCTGGTCTTCGGGTGCGGGGGGGATCGCGATCGGGGCAAGCGGCCCATCATGGGCGAGATCGCCGCGAGGGGGGCCGACATCACGATCCTGACGAGTGACAATCCACGCCACGAGGACCCCGACCGGATCATCGACGACATCGTCGAGCGGATGCCGAGCGGGAGCTACCAGCGCGAACTCGATCGGACCGTCGCCATCGCGACCGCGCTCGGTCTCGCCCGAGCGGGGGACACGGTGGTGCTCATGGGCAAGGGCCATGAGACCTATCAACAGATCGGCGACGTCAAGGAACCCTTCGACGAGAAGGCGATCGTCCGGGGATTGCTCGGATGAGCCGTGGTGCGCCCTACACCGCAGACTTTGTCGCGGAGGCCCTCGCGCTCGACGCCGGGAGTGAGGCGTTCTCGGCGATCCAGACCGACACCCGCTCGATCCTGCCCGGGGCGCTCTTCGTGGCGCTCACCGGCGAGCGATTCGATGGTCACGACTTCCTGGCAGCCGCACGCGATGCCGGTGCGCGTGCCGCGGTGGTGCGTCGGGGCACCGCCGCCGTTCCCGGACTCCGGCTGCTGGAGGTGAGTGATCCCCTCGAGGCGTGGGGTGATCTCGCTCGCGCCCGACGACGGCGCATTGCCGGTCCGGTGATTGCGATTACCGGACAGAACGGCAAGACCTCGACCAAGGAAATGGTCGCCGCCGTGGTGGCGACCCGGTTCCGGACCTGGCGCACGCGAGCCAACAACAACAACCGCATCGGTGTCCCGCTCACGATCCTCGAGGCGCCCCTCGACACCGAGGCCCTGGTGGTCGAGGCCGGCGCCAACCTGCCCGGCGAGATCGCCCAGTATCGCGCGATCATCGAGCCGGACATCGCGATCGTGACCAACGCAGGCTCGGGCCACCTCGAAGGGTTCGGCGATGTGGCGGGGGTCGTTCGCGAGAAGCTCTCGCTCACCCGCGACGTTCCCCGCGTGATCACCGGCGTGGTGCCGGCCGATCTGGCCGATGGGGCACGCGCTCGCGGCGCCGTCATGGTCACGACCGCGGGGCTGGCGGCAGCTGACCAGGTCCCGGACCGGGTCGAGATGACCGCAGACGGTTGCCCGCGCGTGACCGTCGATGGACATACGTTCCGTCTGACAGCACGTGGACGGCATCAGGCGGGGAACGCGATGTTCGCGTGGAGTGTGGCCCGGCACCTCGCATTGGATCTCGCCGCCGCCGCCGCGGCGCTCGAGCAGTTCGCGCTACCGGGTGGTCGGGGGGAGTTGAGCCAGCATGGCGACCTCACCATCCTCAACGATGGTTACAATGCCAATCCGGAGTCCTTCGCGGCGGCGATCGCACTCGCGAGCGAACTCCGGGCGGGTCGTCGACTGATCTTCGTGGCCGGGACGATGAAGGAGCTCGGGGCCCACGAGGCTTCGCTGCACGATGCCGTGACCGAGTCGCTCATGGGCCTGGCCCCGGAGCTGCTCGTGCTGGTCGGGGAATTCGTGCCGGCATTCGCGCGCGTGGGTGCCGGCTATGCGGGCGATGTCCTGACGGCCCCGACGGCCGCCGAGGCCGGTACCCTGCTGGCACCGCGGGTCACTGGTCGCGAATTGCTCGTACTCAAGGGATCGCGTGGGGCTGCCCTCGAACAGCTGCTGCCCGCCATTCTTTCTCGTTCACCGCTCGACTGAGACCAGATGCTCTATCACCTTCTCGCACCACTCGGCAAGTCGCTGATCATCTTCAACCTCTTCACGTACATCTCGTTCCGTGCAGCGGGCGCGATGGTGACGGCATTGCTGATCGCGTTCGTGGTCGGGCCGAGCCTCATTCGCCGTCTCCAGGACCTCAAGGTCGGTCAGGTCATCCGGGCCGACGGTCCGGCCTCGCATCAGGCCAAGCGCGGCACACCGACGATGGGCGGCTTGATCATCATTGCCGCGACGGTGATCCCGGCGCTGCTGTGGGCCCGACTCGACAACCCCTTCGTGCTGGTGACACTGGTGGCGATGCTCTGGACCGGGGCCATCGGGTTCCTCGATGACTACTTGAAGGTGGTGCAGGGCCAGTCCCGCGGCCTGGTCGCCAAGTGGAAGCTCGCGGGCCAGGTGTCCTTCGGCGTGACGCTGGGGATCCTGCTCCTCAAGTTCCCGATCGTCCCCGAGGCGATCCTGCCGGCGAATGCCACGACGGTGCCCTTCCTCAAGTTCACCCTGCTGGTGATGTCCCCGCTGCTCTACGTGGTGTTCGTGACCGGGGTGGTGACCGGCTTCTCGAATGCCGTCAATCTCACCGATGGGCTCGACGGGCTCGCCACCGGACTCTCGGCGATCGCGGCGGGCGCGTTCGCCTTCTTCGCCTACATCCTCGGGCGGACCGACACGACCGGATACCTCAACCTGGTCATGCTCCCCGGTGCCGGAGAGCTCGCCATCGTCTGCTCGGCCTTGATGGGCGGCTGCCTCGGCTTTCTCTGGTTCAATGCGCCGCCCGCGCGAGTCTTCATGGGTGACACCGGATCGCTCGCGCTCGGTGGCGCGTTCGGGACGATGGCGATCCTGCTCAAGTCGGAATTTCTGCTGGTGATCATCGGCGGGGTGTTCGTGGCCGAGGCGCTCTCGGTCATGGTCCAGACGGGGACCTACAAGTGGTACCGTCGCACGCGCGGACGTGAGTATGCCGATGCCCATCGGGTGTTCCGGATGGCACCGGTGCATCACCATTTCGAGAAGCTTGGCTGGGCCGAGACCACGGTGGTCGTGCGGTTCTGGATCCTGGGGATCTTCTGTGCGCTGATCGCCCTCGCGACGCTGAAGTTGCGATGACCCGACTCGCGGCATGGCATGAGCGGGGGGGGGAGGTGGCGGTCGCCGGCCTGGGGCGTTCGGGGGTCGCGGCCGTGCGCCTGCTGGCCCGGCACGGGATCCCTGTGTATGCCTCGGACCGTGGAGCGACCGCGGCCGAGGCGACGCGGACCCTCGCCGGACCCGGGGTGACGATCGAGACCGGCGGGCATGACCTGGCCCGGATTGCTCGGAGCATGGCGCTGGTGCTGTCGCCGGGGATCCCGCCGGACGCGCCGGTCGTCGTGACCGCGCGGCAGGCCGGTGTCGAGGTGATCGCCGAGGCCGCGCTGGGGCTCGAGGCGCTGCCGGGGGTCGCGTGGATCGGGATCACGGGCACCAATGGCAAGACCACGACGACGACGTTGGTGGGCCATCTGCTCGAGCGTGCCGGTCGGCGGAGTGTGGCGGCTGGCAACATCGGGCTCCCGCTCTCGTGTGTGGCGCTGGAGGCGGAGGCCCCCGAGTGGATGGCGGTCGAGCTCTCCTCGTTCCAGCTGCATGACATGCCGGTCCTCCGTCCGGCAGTGGGTGTGTTGACCAACCTGTCGCCTGACCACCTCGATCGATATCCGGATCTGGCGGCATACTACGCCGACAAGGCGCGGTTGTTCGAGGGTGCGCATGCCGGATCCCTCTGGGTCCACAATCTCGATGACCCCGAGTCCCGCACGATGGTGGCCGACGTCGCTGGCCGGCATTTCGCGTTCAGCACGCGCGTGCGCGCCGATGCCTGGTTTGATCGCGATGGCGGGGTGCTCCGGATCGGCGAGACGCCGCTGATCGCTCGGAACCGGCTCCCGCTCCTCGGGGATCACAATGTGGCCAATGCACTGGCCGCCGCGCTGGCCGTCACCCTCACCGGTGTGCCGGTGTCCGTGGTGGGCGACGGGCTGACCGACGTCGCGGCCCTGCCGCACCGGATGGAGCCTGTGGCCACGATCGACGGCGTGCGCTACATCAACGACTCGAAGGCAACCAACATCGCGTCGACGCGCGTGGCCCTCGAGGCAATGGTCGAGCCGTTCGTGCTCCTCCTCGGTGGGCGCCACAAGGGGGAACCGTATACGGCGCTGGCGGATGTCCTCGGACGCGCGCGGGCGGTGGTCACGTTCGGCGAGGCAGCCCCACTGGTGGTCGACCACCTGACCGGGCTGGTGCCGATCACCCGGGTGGACTCGTTCGAGGAGGCCATCGAGGCGGCTCGCCGGCTGGCACGAGCCGGGGACGCCGTGTTGTTGTCGCCGGCCTGCTCCTCCTATGACATGTTCGACAACTACGAACAGCGGGGCGCTCGCTTCCGGACCCTGGTCGGGGGCGCGTGACGGCCCGGGCCATTCGGCATCCCGGCGAACAGCGCTGGGAGACCCGCCTCCTCGCGGTCGTGACGCTCGTGCTGGTGGCGGTGGGTGTCGTGGTCTGCTATGCGGCGGGGACGTACTCCGGCGTCTGGGCGAAGGAAGCGAGGCAGCAGGTCTTCGGTGCGATCCTTGGAGGCGGGGTGTTCCTGGTCGCGGCGCGTCTCGATTATCGCCTGTATCGACGATTTGCGCGCCCGATGTTCCATGCGACGCTCGCCGCCCTGATCGTCATCGCCGTGGTCGCCGTCATCTGGCACACGTCCGAGGGGCCCGCCATCGTCCGGCGATTCGTGCCCTACACGAACGGGGCCCATCGCTGGATCGAGGTGCCGTTCCTCAAGATCCAGATCTCCGAGATCGCCCGATTCACCATGTCGGTGATGGTCGCGGCCCTCGCGGCCGAGCTGGGGACGCGGGTCCGACAGTTCCGCGAGGGATTTGTCCCGCTCCTGCTGCCGGTGGCGCTCACCGCGCTGCTGGTCGCACCCCAGCCGAACCTGTCGATGGCCATCCTGCTTGGCCTCACCGGCGTGAGTGTGGCATTCGTCGCCGGGATCCGCTTCGGACCGTTGCTGCTCACCGCCCTGGTCGGGGTGGCCGCGGTGGTCGTGATGATCAAGACCTCGCCGGAACGACTCGATCGATATGCGACCTTCACCCAGCCACCACTGGAGTGTGTCACCGGGGAGCAGGTCTGCAACTCGATGATCGGGGTCGGGACCGGCGGGGCCTTCGGTGTGGGGCTCGGCCGAGGCACCCAGAAGCTCGATCACATGCAGTTCGGCTTCTCCGATTTCATCCTCTCCGTGTTCGCGGAGGAGTGGGGCTTCGCGGGCGTCGTGGTCCTGACCCTCTGTTTTGTCATCTACTGCTGGATGGGATTCCGGATCGCGCTCACGACCACCGATCCGTTCGGCCGCGCGCTGGCGGTCGGCCTCACCGCGATGATCGCGATCGCCGCGTTGATGCATGCCGCTGTCGGCATGAGTCTCATGCCACCGACCGGTCTCACGCTGCCCTTCATCTCCGCGGGGCGAGTGTCCCTGATCATCTCCCTGCTGTCCACCGGTGTCCTGGTCTCGATCGGGCAACGGCGTGGCAAGCTGCGATGAGGACGATCGTGTTTGCCGGGGGGGGGACTGGCGGACACCTCTTCCCGGCCCTCGCCATCGGCCGTGCCATCCGGGCGATCGATCCCGGGGTTCGCCAGGTGCACGCCGGTGCCGTGCGGGGTGTCGAGGCGACGATCCTGCCGGCCCGTGGTGTCCCGCATCGGCTGTTCCCGTTCCAGCCGCTCCATCGGCGACAGTGGTGGCGGAACCTGGCCTGGCCCGGGCTGGCGCGCACCCTGGTCCGCGAGATCGATGGCTGGCTCGACGACATTGTCCCGGATCTGGTGATCGGGACCGGAGGCTACGTGAGCGCACCGGTGGTCTGGCGTGCCGCCCGGCGTCGCATCCCGACCGCGATTCTCGAGCTCGATGTCCGTCCCGGGTTGGCCACGCGCCTCGTCGCCTCGTGGGTCACCGAGATCTGGCTGGCGACCGAGGCCTCGCGGGCAGGCTTGCCCGCGAAGGCACGGGCACGGGCGCACCTGACCGGGGCGCCGATCCTTCCCCCGGATCCCGAGCGCCGGAGTGAGGCGCGGGCGCGGTTCGGCTTCGATCCGGATCGTCCTGTCCTGATCGTGACGGGCGGTAGTCAGGGGTCGCTCGCGCTCAATCGCGCGGTAGCGGCCTGGCTGGATGGTGGGGGGGGGGATGGCCTCCAGGTGATCTGGGCCACTGGGCCGCGGACGCACGCCGAGTTCGCGGCGCGGCACCAGCCCCCGTTCCGGCATGTGCTCGACTTCATCGATCCGATGGCCGATGCCTGGGCCGTGGCGGACCTCGCGCTCACCCGGGCCGGACGGATGACGTTGGCCGAGGTGACCGCGTGGGGCATCCCGGCGATCCTCGTCCCGCTACCGAGTGCCGCGGCGGATCACCAGACGCCGAACGCGCGTGCGGCACAGGCCGCCGGGTACGCGGTCCACCTGCCACAACGCGAGCTCACACCGGCGCGGCTGGAGACCGAGATCAGCGCGATCCTTGGCGACCCGGTGCGGCGCGAGGCGATGCGCGTGGCGGCCCGGCGTGCTGCGCTGCCCGATGCCGCGATCGTGCTGGCTCGGCGAGCTCTGGCCCTCATCATGCCCGCCTACGAGTCGATGTGAGTCGGCGCCCGGCGTGGCCGGTCGAAGGGATCACGGCGCTCGAGCCATTCCCGGGCCCGGAGCACCGAGGCCGAATCCACCGGTGAGAGCGGCACCCGGATGACACCGAGTGGAGTCGCCACGACCTCGGCCTCCGTGGGGCTCCGTGCCTGGGTCGTGGAATCGGGCCGCATGTCGGGGCTGGGGGTGATGAGCGGATCGGCCCCGCCGTCCGGCATCGCGCGAGGTGCGATCGGAGTCGGTGGCGTGACGACAGCCTGGTCGGCGCCGGAGACCGCGGTCGTGGTGGCAGCTTCGGCGGACGTCGCGCTGGTCACGCCGGTCTGCGCGTTCGCCGCCACATCTCCGGCCGATGGTGGAGAAAGGTCCGCCAGGGGGACGATCGGACGTTGCCATGCCTCCGGACCGGCGAGTGCGGTCGGCGTGATGGGGAGTCGCAGCTGCACGGCACTCGATTGACCCGCTCGAATCGTCACCGAGTCGAGGACAACCCCGCCCGACCGGATCTCCCATGTCCCTGCCCGGATCCCGAGCTCGTAGAGTCCACCGTCGCCGTAGCTCCGCATCGCGCGGCAATCACGGGTGCCGATGCGACACATCTCGACGTCGGTATTCGCCGCAGGAGTCCCGTCATGCTGGTCGATCCGACCATCGAGCACGCCACCCGGCGCGAGCGGCAGATCGATACGCTCCAGGCGGAACGGTGCCACCGCGATCCCGGAATCCGGCAACGAGGCCACCAGGAGTGGGGAGGGAAAGGTCATCGAGTCGATCGACATCCGCACCGGGATGTACGGTGCGAAGCCGAACGTTTCGTACCGTCCATTCTCGTCGGTCAACACGCTTCGCGCACCGATCTCGATCCGAACGCCGGCCGCTGGGACTTCGTCCGGATCCTGGACACCATCGCCGTCGCTGTCGACCCAGACGACGCCCGTGACGCCGGCACGATCGCCACCGGTCTCGGCGCTGGCACGCACCCCGCCGGTCGGGTCGAGGTAGAGCATCCCCTGCAAGTACGGGTTGGTCTCGACCGAGCCATCCGGGCGCCGGGTCACGCTACCGTAGAGCCGCGCGCCACCGAGCGAGAGTGTGCTGCGGACCGAGAGGGCCGTCCCGCTCAGCCGGTTCCACGTGGCGCCGACCTCCAGTTGTCCCGTCCGGTATGAGGGCCACGAGGCATAGGCACCGATGGTCTGGAGCCCTTCGCCGGTGGGATCCCCTTCCACCGTGGTACGGATCAGGGCCTTGCCGAGGAGTGGAATGCCGCTCCCGCGGACGCCCGGGAAGAGCATCGCCGTCATCCCCACGCTCCGTGTGGTGACGGATCGTCCCGCCTGTTCCGTGCGGAGCAGGCGGGCGGAAGGCAGCATGCGGAGGCGTCCCTGATTGAGGCTGGCCGTGAACCGCGCGCTCGTCTGCGTGCCGGATGTGCCAGTGACATAATCGGTGGAGAGCTCGAACGACGTGGTGCCGTAGATCCCGCGGGGGCGCCAGAAGGCCGAGGTCGTGAGTTGCTCCGTGCGGCCGGGGATGGTGAGGATCGGTTGGCGGACGCCGTCGTCGAAACGGAAGTACTCCGAACGCACGTTGAAGGCGGCCGACGGCTCGTAGCGGAGACCGACCCGGCGCGAGGCGTTCGCCACCGCTTCGCCCTCGACCCAGAACTGGTTGGTGAGCCGCCCGGTGATCCCGGCATACGGGTGCTGCAGGCTCGGGGCGGTGTCGCGTGTGAAGGCGTCGTAGCCCCCGCGCAGGGTCCAGCCGCGCGCCATGCCCCACCGGGCATCCAGGTTGCCCGTGAACCGGCATTCGGTGGTCCGGCACTCACCGGCGGAGACTGCGTATTCGAACCGTCCCGGTCGAGTGATGTCGTCGTCGATCGTGAGCGACCTGCTCGACTCGCGCCGTTCGCCGCTCGGCCCGTATGCCACGACACTCACCGGATTCTCCCCGATCCTGACCGGGACATCGAACCGGTAGTGTCCGAGCGCGTCCGCCTGCTGGACGGCCACGAGACGGCCGCCGCGGTAGGCCTCGACCTCCCAGCCGGCGCCGACCTGACCGGTGACCGGCAGGTCCCCGAGATCCTCGAATCGCGTGAGCCGGGCATTCGACAGCGCCACGCCCCGCAGGGTCCGGGGATGCGGACCGCTCGAGACCCCATCGCCGAGCCGGAGTTGGGAGACGGCTCGCTCGCCGGTCCAGGCGGAGGTCCAGCTGCCATCGATCCGGGTCGCCGTTGCCTGATCGATCTGGAGACGGAGCCCCCCCCCGAGCACCGACGTCCCGACGGTGGTGGTGAACCGGTCAGGGCTGCCGTTCGAGGCGAAGCCAAGGCCGTACTCGACCGCCAGTCCGTCGATCAACGGACGCGAGGCCCGTGCGGTGAGCGGGGTGCTCGCGGCCTCGCGCAACAGCTCGCGCTGCCGCTTCTCCCGCGCGATGCGGCGGGCCACCGGGGTGGTGCCGGGATCGATCAGGACGATGCGCAACTCCTGCCAGTCGACCTGGATGTCGATCCCCAATTGGCGCGCCAGGGAGTCGCTCCGCACCACCCAGCCGGATCGTGTGCTCCGGCTGGCCGAGCCGGCGCGGAACGTGGCAATCTCGTCCTTTCCCTGGAGCAAGGCGGCATGGTCCGTCCCATCGTGATAGCCATAGCCGGTGAGGGCGGCCACCTCGGTGAGCGGGATCCAGGCGATCCCCCCATCGCGATCGACGGTGATGATCCGCTCATCGAGCCGCGCAAGCTCAAGGGAGACGACGGCCTCCTCCACCCCGGACGACAGGGGCGCATACCCCTGCGCCACGAGTGCACCGGGGAGAGCCAGGGCCCAGTGGCAGACCGCCGCCGTGCGGAATGTCACGGGGTCGGGATCGGGAAGGCCCGGGTGACCGGCGCGCTCGAGAGGACCGGCAGGGCCTCGAGATCCTCGCGACCCGAGGCGATCCGAACCTGGATCGACCGTGCTCGTGGATCCAGGGCAGGGATCCGGACAATCGGTGCCGATGGCGCGTAGAGGGAGAGCGGCAATTCGGCCCGCTGGACCGGCTGCTGGCCCTGATCGAGCAGGGTGAGCGTGGCCATCCCGAGAAACGCGGCATCGCCGACCGGGGCGAGGGGCAGGGTCACGAGCAACGAGTCACCCGACCGCGCCATGGTGACCTCACCCAGCGTCGGAGACACGGTCGGGCTCCCCTTCCGGTAGAGCACCGGGAGCACCGTCCGTACCTCGAGACCGAGTCCGATGGCGATCCGGTCCGACGTCGACGCCTGATCCTGCTTGTCGGCCTTCGCGGAGACCACCAGCCTGGCCCAGTACTCACCATCGGGCAGTCCTGCCAGTGGTGTGGCGTGGAGGCGGATGGTCTGCCGCTGGAGCGGAGCCAGCCGGAGTCGACGGGGATAGGGCTGCAGCCACCCCGAGGCATCCCTGGGGCCGGTGCTGCCGAGTTCCAGGGTGAATTCCCCGATCGAATCGACGGTCGGGATGCCGTAGCCGAGCCCGAGCTCGACTTCGACCGGCCGGTCGCCGGGATTGTACAGGTTGACCACCCCCCCCCGATCGGCATGGGTCAGGGTGATCAGGTGCGGCGCCACCAGGACGGCCTGGGCGGGGAGTGATGCCGCCGAGCAGGCCAGGGCGAGCACGAGGGCCGGGATGGGATCGAGACGCTTCACAGGACGCTCACGGTCATGATGATGGGGCGCTCGTAGTCGCCGGGGGCCTGGCTTGGCGACGGACTCACGGTCCCACCGTACTCGAAGGTGATGTAGCCGCGACCCATCGTTACTATGTACATCGAGGATGGGTTGAGCGAATACCGGTAGCTGTCAGTGTTGAACCGGGCCGTGATGTCCCCGTTGCCGATCGAGATCGGCATCGTGGCTCCGCCGGCCCGTTGCAGGGTGTTGGGTACGCTGAACGAGACCCGGAACTGGACGCTCCGGGGCGCCGACACCCGGATGCGGCCGGACTTGACCGCATCCGTGGGGTCGACGGTTGAGGGAACGCCCCGAAAGACGACTCCGAAGTCCAGGTCCCGCTCGGCCGCAACGGTCACTTGCCCGTTGAGGCCGATCGGGGCCAACGCCACGAGGGCGAGGACGAGGAGTCCGGGACGCACCGCCTGGCTCAGAGGTAGGCGACAGTGAGCTGCACCGAGCCCGTGTAGACACCGGCCGCCTGGGAGGCGCCCGGGGTCACCGTACCACCGACGAAGACAAACATCGTCCCCGCCGCACCGAAGGTGGCGTTCGTGGCGGTCGCGCTCGGGGTCAAGGTGGTGCAGCCGGTGGCGGTGTTGGTCGGATTCCGACACCCGGTCCAGCTCCCGATCGGCAGGGTCGCGGCGCCGTTGGTCAGGTTGCTGGGGAGGAGGAAGGTCAGGGTGATCGGGGCGCTGGCCTGACCGGTGATGTCGAATCGACCGGCGCTGGCTGCCGCCGGACCGACCGTCTTGGCGGCGCCGGGAAAGACGTTCTGGAAGTCGAGGTCCTGGGCACCGCTGATCACCAACGGTGTGAAGACATTGGCCTTGGCCGTGATGGATGCGGTCTGAGCCGAGACGGTGCCAGCCGCAAGCAGCGCGGCAGCGGTGAGCATGACAACACGCATGGAGCCTCCTGATGTGGATAAGCGTTCGGTACCCGGGATTGGGTAGCAGAGATCGCACGGCGGAGGAAGGCACATGATATGCCAGACTGTTCCATGGTGGCGTAAAGCCTTGTTACGTAATGAGTAAGTGCTGACAATCTGAAGTGTTTTCTAGATGATGGCGCTGTCTGATTTCTTGACGGCTCGTGCGCGAACGGCCAGAATGGACTCGCTCTGCAAGTCCAGGACAAACCCTTCGCTATCGGTTTGATCCGGAAATACGTTAGCGAAGTGCCGGAACCGACCACTGCGGGTCGATATCCCCGGGTTCAGGGGCCGGCCTGACGGTGGTTGTGCGGAATTCGCGATGTTGAAAAGCCTGCTGTTTTGCATGTTCACAGTTCGTTGCGGTGTTCACTTCATTCTGTTTCTAGGGGCAGCGTGAGCCAGCTCTTCTCACCTGACGACCACCGGCATCTCCATTTCCTCGGGATTGGGGGTGCCGGGATGAGCGCGCTTGCGCTCGCCGCCAGGCGTCGGGGGATCGCGGTCGTCGGCGGCGACAACGCGGTGGACGCGTTCTCCGACCTCGAGGCAGCGGGTGCCGAGGTCTACCAGGGCTCGGATCCGACGCGATTGGCAGACGCGAGGGCGCTCGTGTACACCGCGGCTGCCGCCCCGGACCACCCGATGCTGGTCGCGGCTCGCGCCGCCGGCATCGAGACGGTACCCAGGAAGGTCGCCCTCGCCGGTCTGATCGCCGGTCGCACGGTGGTGGCGCTCGCGGGAACCCACGGCAAGACCACCACGACCGTGATGACCACCCTCGCGCTGCAGGGGGCCGGGCTCAATCCGTCGGCGCTGGCTGGCGGGCGGGTCCCGGCGTGGGGTGGCAATGCCTGGCTCGACGGTGACGATCTCTGGGTGGTCGAGGCCGATGAGTATGATCAGGCCTTTCTGACGCTGACCCCCACCGTGGCCGTGATCAACAATGTCGAGGCGGACCATTTGGAGTGTTACGGCACGGTGGCCGACCTCGAAGCGGCGTTCGTGCGCTTCGCGGGGCCGGCGGCCACGGTCCTGATCGGAACGGCCGACGCAGGTTCCGACCGGGTCGCGGCGTTGTTGCCCGGGCCGATCCGGTTCGGTTTCGAGGTCGAGGCTGGACTCCACCTCACAGCGCTTGGCAACTCGCCGGCCGGCAGCGACGCCCTCGTTCGCTGGCCCGATGGCCATGAACTGCGTTTGAGGCTCGGTGTCCCGGGAGCGCATAATCTTCGCAATGCCGCCGGCGCCCTCGGGGCGGTCCGGGCGCTGGAGGGGGACGTGCAGGGCGCGGCGAATGCACTGGCCGGGTTCACCGGGGTCGGCCGTCGGTTCGAGCGGGGTCCCGAGGTCGCCGGGATCGCCTTCGTCGATGACTATGCGCACCACCCGACCGAGGTGGTGGCGACCTTGGCGGCGGCGCGACAGGCCTATCCGGATCGTCGGCTTGTTGCGGTGTTCCAGCCCCATCTGTACTCCCGCACCCGTGAGCATCACGCGGCGATGGGTGCGGCCCTTCGGGTCGCGGACGTCGCGGTCGTGACCGACGTGTATCCGGCCCGCGAGGCACCACTCCCCGGCGTCACGGGCGAGCTGGTGGCCGAGTCCGCACGCCGCGGTCACGCCCGCGTGCTCTATCAACCTGATCGTGCCGATCTCGATCGGACGGTCGTCGAACTGATCGAGCCCGGGGATCTGGTGCTGACCCTCGGGGCTGGTGATGTGACCAGGGTGGGACCAGCGGTTCGAGCGTTGCTCGTGGCGGACGCGTGAGGTTCCGCGGGCGGCGCCTCGTCGTCATCGTGCTCGGCGTCATCGGGGTGGGGGCGTTGCTGTTCATCGCCGTTCCCACCATCATCAACCGGTTCGCATTCTTCCGGATCGCGTCGGTCGAGTTCGAGGGGGTGCAGTATCTCGCGCCGCAGGACCTTCTCGATCGACTCGCGATTCCGCCGTCGTCCCACATCCTCGTCGATCTCGAGCCGATCGAGGCGCGTGCGCGCGACATCCCGGGGATCCGGGAGGCGCGCATCACGCGTCGCTGGCCCGGGACCCTCGTGGTGCGGGTGCGTGAGGCGGTTCCGGTGGCCCTGGTCTCCGTTGAAGGACAGCTCATGGTGATGGACGTGACAGGCGAAGTGCTGCCCTGGTCGCCGAGCCGGATCGAGCATCCGCTCCCGATCGCGCCGCAGGATTCGACCGTGGCCAGCCTGCTGGGTCGGCTTCGACTCGCCGATCCTCAGGGGTATGGTCTCCTCGACCGCGTCCGCCGGCAGGGTGGCGATCTCTGGCTCGATGCCGGTCGGCACACCGTGCGCCTGCGGCTCGATGCCGGCTCGGGCGTGCTTCGGCATGTGGGCCTGGTGCGCGAGTGGCTGGCCGACAGCGCGGTGAGCTGGCGACAACTCGACGCGCGCGTGCCCACCCGGTTCTTCGTGCTCAAGGGGGGGGAGCAGTGAGCGCGCAGGTGCAACGCCTCGTGGCGGCGGTCGACCTGGGCAGCAGTCGTGTCGTGGCCATCATCGGGGAGGTCACCGGGGATGCCCACTCGTGGGGGTTGCGGATCCTCGGCATCGCGAGCGAGCCGTCGAACGGCCTGCGGCGGGGCGTGATTCGCGACTTCGATGAGGTCGTGCGTGCGGTCCGGAAGGCCGTGACGGACGCCGAGCGGATGGCCGGCATCGAGGTGGGCACGGTCGACGTGGGCGTGGCCGGGGAGCTGGTGGCGCATCGCATCTCGCACGGGACGGCCAGCATCCAGGGGAGCGAGGTCCGGACGGCCGACCTGGCCCGCGTGATCGACATCGCGAGTGATGTGTCATTCGGGCATGACCAGGAACTGCTGCACGCGATCGCCCACGACTACCGAGTGGATGCCCAGCCGGGCTTCGCCGATCCGATCGGGATGGCGGGCGACAGTCTCTCGGCAGAGGTGTACCTGGTCACGGCACGCTCGTCGGCCCTGTCGCACATCCGGCGCGCCGTCGAGAAGGCGGGCTGGCATGTCGGCGAGTTCGTGCTCGAGCCGCTGGCGGCCTCGCTCAGCGTGCTCACCCCCGATGAGCGCGAGGCCGGTGCGGTGTTGCTCGAATTCGGCGCCGGGAGCACGTCGATGTCGATCTTCCAGGGAGGCCGGCTCCGGCACGTGGTAGCGCTTCGGTTCGCTGGTGGGCATGTCACGAGCGACCTGGTCCACGGGCTGCAGGTGCCGCAGGCGGATGCGGAGCGGCTCAAGGTCGAATTCGGGTCGGCCTACGAGCCGATGGTGCCGGAGAACGAGGTGGTCGAGTTGGCGCCGGTGGGGGGGCAGGGCACCCGGCATGCGCCGAGGCGCCTGATCGCCCACATCATGCACATGAGGCTCCAGGAGGTGGCGGAGCTGGCCTATGACGAGGTGGCTCGGGCCGGATACACCATGGGAGCCCTGCCTGGCGGGGTGATTCTGAGCGGGGCGGGAGCCGCGGCCCCCGGGATGGTCGAGCTGGTCCGCGACGTCTTCGCAGCCCCGGTTCGGCTCGGGGTTCCGGCCGCCGGCCTCAGGGGGCTGGTCGACCGTGTAACTTTCACGGCTTGTGCCGTCCCGGTGGGGCTTGCCCTCTACGGCGCGCGGCAGGTGGCGTTCGGCGGCGGGTTCGGCGCGGGTGGCCGGAGTTCGCCGGCGGTGGAGAAGGTGCTGGGTCCGGTCAAGCGCTGGTTACAGGATTTCTTCTGAGCAACTCCGGGGAGGGCTCGGCGATGGACAACGGGATGGTCTTCGAGATCGAGGAGCTGCCGACACAGAACGCGCGGATGAAGGTGGTCGGCGTTGGGGGCGGTGGCGGCAACGCAGTGAACCGGATGATCGAGGAGGCCCTCGCAGGGGTCCAGTTCATCTCGGTCAATACCGACGCCCAGGCCCTCGGCACCTCGCGCAGTGACGTGAAGGTGCAGATCGGCAAGAAGCTCACGCGCGGACTCGGGGCCGGCGCGCGCCCCGAGATCGGTCGTCAGGCGATCGAGGAGAACCGTGACGAGGTGCTCGAGCATCTGCAGGGCGCCGATCTCGTGTTCGTCACCTGCGGCATGGGGGGGGGAACCGGGACCGGGGCCGCGCCGATCATCGCCCAGATGGCGAAGGACATCGGGGCACTCACCGTCGGGATCGTCACGAAGCCGTTCCTGTTCGAGGGGCGGAAGCGGATGAAGCAGGCCGAGATGGGGATCACCGAGCTCCGTCGCAACGTCGACACGATGATCGTGGTGCCGAACGAGCGCCTGCTGGCGGTCGTCGGCAAGGGGATCCCGTTCCAGGACGCGCTCAAGAAGGCCGATGAGGTGCTCCTCAACGCGACCCGTGGCATTGCCTCCCTGATCACCAGCGCGGGGATCATCAACGTCGACTTCGCGGATGTGCGCACGGTCATGCAGAACGGCGGCGCCGCGCTGATGGGCACCGGCGCCGCGAGTGGCGAGAATCGCGCCCTCGAGGCCGCCCAGCAGGCGATCGCCTCGCCGCTGCTCGACAATGTCTCGATCAATGGCGCGAGCGGGGTGCTGATCAACATTCTCGGCGGCGATGACCTGACGCTGGGCGAGGCAACCCAGATCAGCGAGATCATCCACGACGCAGTTGGCGACGACGCCCAGATCATCTTCGGCGCCGGCAACGACGCCAAGCTGGATGGCGAGATCCGGGTGACGGTGATCGCGACCGGCTTTGACCGGGCCGTCACGGGGGAGCCCGTGGTCGATCGCGGCGGGAATCCGCAGGTGTTGCCGTTCCGCCGGCAGCCACCCGCCGCCGTGCCGGCCCAGCCGGCGGCGAGCGCCCCTGCAACCCCACCGGCACCTCGGGCATCCCCCACGCAGCAGCCGTTCGCCCGACCGGCCACCACGCCGCCGGCCCGACCGGCTGCGAATGACGTGAATGACATGGAAATCCCGACCTTTATCAGGCGGCAAATGGACTGATGGCACGGACCACACCACGCATCCTGCTCGCACTCGGCATCCTGACGGCGGCCTCGGTCTTCACGCTTCAGGGCCATTGGCCATGGCAGCGGCTGTCGGATGTCCCGACCACCTTGCCGATCGTGGTGAGCGATCCCTTCCGGGTCGTCAACGACACCCTGCATCAGGGTGAGACGGTCTCCGCGCTCCTGGCCCGGCAAGGGGTGATCGGTCTCGATTTCAGTCACCTTGCCGAATCCCTCCGGCTGGATCCGCGGTCGCTCCGCGCCGAGACCCCGTTTGCGTTTCACCGCGATGCGGTGACCGACGAGGCCACCCGGATCGAGTTCCGGCCCGATGCCGACCAGCGCTTCCGGTTCATCCGGACCTCGGCCGGCTGGGAGGGGGAGTCGGTGCCGATCCAGTGGCGGACGGACACGATCCGGGTCGCTGGCGAGATCGATGCCTCACTCTACGAGAGCGTTGATCGGGTGGTCAGCGAGGCGACCCTTGACGCTGGTGCGCGGCAGGCGCTGGTGCACGAGCTGGCGAACGTCAACGAGTGGTCGGTTGACTTCTCGCGCGATCCGCAGCCGCACGATCCCTTCGCCGTCGTGGTCGAACGACTCCGGAACGACGAGGGCGAGGTGCGATTCGGGCGCGTGTTGGCAAGCGACCTGACGATCGGGGGTCGCCGACTGCTCGCCTACCGCTTCGTGGGCGCCAACGACAAGCCGGGCTACTATGATGCCGACGGCAAGGCCCTCAAGCGGGAATTCCTCGCGGCGCCGGTCGAGTTCCGGTACATCACCAGCGGCATCGGTCGGCGCTTCCATCCGATCTTCAAGACGATGCGCTCCCACAATGGCATCGACTATTCGGCCGCGACCGGCACACCGGTCCGCGCGGCCGCCAACGCGACCGTGATCAGCGCCGGGCGAGCCGGCGGTTGCGGCAACATGGTCGCGCTCCGCCATCGGAACAACATCGTCACCCGGTACTGTCACCTGAACAGCATCACGAGCGGGCTGCGCCCCGGGGTCAAGGTGACGCAAGGCGACGTGATCGGTCGTGTCGGGACCACCGGCAACTCGACGGCCCCGCATCTGCACTACGAGTTCCGGGTCAACAACATTCCGCGTGACCCGCGGACCATGAAGTTCGATGCCGGTGAGCCGCTGGTGGCCAGCGACCGGCCGGCCTTCCGCGCCGACCGCGACAAGCTGGCACAGCTCCTTGCCGGCCCGGGGACGGTTGCCCCGGACCCGAGCGTGACGCTGGTCGACTGAGGCGGCGTTACCGAACGTGGAGCCGCTCCGGCTGATCATCCTGGTCGGGGCGGTACTCGCCGCCGCGGCGCTCGCCTGGTTGCCGTGGCGCGGGCATCTCGACACCCCGGTCGGTCGGATCGGCGCCGGGGCGCGTGGCATCGGCATCCTTGCCCTCCTGGTGCTGCTCGTCGATCCCGGGCTCCGGGCCACGCTCGGGCCCGGCCGCCCGATCATCCTGCTCGACAACTCCGTCTCGATGCATGCCACCGGCATGCCGACCGATTCCGTACGCGCGGCCCTGGTGTCCCGGGGCGAGGTGATCCCGTTCGGGGAGGCAGCGCCCGGCGTCCCCGGCGGTGATTCACGGCTTGGCGATCCACTCGCGGCGGCGGTCACCGCCGGTCGTCCGATCGAGGTGGTGACCGATGGCGAACTGTCGGACGCATCATCCATCCCGCCGGACCTGCTGGCGCAGGCCACCATCCGGCTCGTTCCACGGCCGCAGGGCGACGACATCGCGATCACCGACATTGACATGCCGGCCAGCGTGGCGAGGGGCGATACGCTGGCCATGTCGGTGGAGGTGCTGGTGCGCGGTGAGGTTCCCGCCGACACGCTGCGCGTCGAACTGCGCGACGGCGACCGAGTGCTCCTCACGGGCGTCACGGTCGGGACGCGGAGCGGAGGACGCCAGGTGGTGCGTCTCCGCGGTGTGTTGCCACCGGATCTCGAGGGAGAACACTGGTTGCAGCTGGTCCGGACTGGCGCTCCCGACATCGAGCCCGTCAATGACATCCGGTGGCGCCGCCTCCGGGTGACAACCGCACCCGGGATCGTGGTGCTGCTGGCCACCCCCGATTGGGACGGCAAGTTCCTGCTTGCCACCCTCGAGCGCGTCACCCAGGCGGCGGTGCGCGGCTATGTGCAGCTCCGACCCGGTGGGTGGTATCGCACCCGCGACCTGACCCCCGCAGCCAGCGCCGAGGTCCGTGCGGCGGCGAATGCGGCCGAGTTCCTCGCGGTCCGCGGCGACACCGCGGCCTGGCGCACGTCGGGCAAGGCACGCCTCCTCTGGCCGACCGGGCAAGCCACGGGCGACTGGTATGCCGTGCCCGGTGGGCTCTCGCCGATCAGTCAGGCCTTCGCGGGCGTCGAGACCGATTCGTTGCCGGCGCTGCCGGCCGCCAGCAGTGCGGGCGGCGGCGAGTGGATCGGCCTGACCGCGCGATTGGCCCGGCGTGGCGCACCGGTCCCGATCGTGGTCGGCCGCGTCGGCATCGGGCGCACCGTGGTGTTCGGTGCCGAGGGGATGTATCAGTGGGCCTTCCGGGGGGGGGAAGCGGAGCAGGCCTGGCGCACGATGGTGGCCCAGGTCGCCAACTGGCTCCTGGCCACTCCGGAGGTCGGTCGAGCACTGGCCGAACCGGTGGAGCCGGTCGTCGAGCGGGGCCGGCCCGTCCGGTTCCGGTATACCGGGACGGGGGGGCCGCACCCGGTAGTGGTGACGCTCTCGGCGGACGCAGGTGTCCGCACCGATACCCTCCGATTCGACTCGGAGGGCGTGGCCCATCTGGTGCTGCCCGTTGGTCGTTTCCGATATCAGTTCGAGGGCGGCACCAGCGGAACGGTCATGGTGGAGCCGTGGTCGCATGAGCTGGTGCCGACACACGCCACGATCGAAGCGGGCGTGGCGGCCGTCGCTCCCACACCGATCCGTCGCTCGCTTCGTGATCTCGTTGCGCTCTTCGGCCTGGCCCTCCTCGGCTTCACCACCGAGTGGATCCTGCGGCGACGGTTGGGACTGGCGTAGGTCGGCGGTAATCTTGAGGGATGCCACTGGGTCCCCGCGCATGATCAGTGCCTCACCGCCGAAGCCGCTCACCGATCCTGACTGGGCAGAGCTCCACCGCGCTGTTCGCGGCAACCTGTCGCGCGATCTCGTCACGCGGCAGAGCCATGCCACCGACGCCTCCGAATACCAGGAGCTCCCGGCCGCTGTCGTGACCCCCGAATGGGATCTCGACGTGGGCGTGGTGCTCGCATTCGCACGCCGACACGGGCTCGGGGTGATCGCGCGCGGCGCGGGCACCTCCCTCGCCGGACAGGTGGTCGGTGGTGGCATCGTGCTCGACTTCACTCGACACATGCACAGGATCATCGCCATCGATCCGGTCGCGCGGACCGTGCGGGTGCAACCAGGTGTGGTGCGCGATGACTTGAACCGTGCGCTCGCCCCGCACGGGTTGTTCTTCGCCCCCGAAACGTCGACGGCCAACCGCGCCACGATCGGCGGGATGGTCGGCAACAACTCGTGCGGCGCCAATTCGATCGTCTACGGCGCCACACGCGAGCACCTGATCCGGGTCGATGCCTACCTCAGCGACGGCAGCGTTGCGGTCTTCGGGCCGCTCGACGCCCTCGGTGTCGCGGCAAAGCGCGACGGGCGTGCGAGCGTCGAGACGCGACTGTATCGGGAGGTCTGCGACCTGCTCGGTTCGCCGGAGCATCGCGAGCTGATCCGGGCGCACTATCCGAAATCGACCGTGACGCGCCGGAATACCGGCTATGCGCTCGACCAGCTGATGGATGCAGCCGTGTTCGAGGGGAAGAGTTCCAAGCCGTTCAACCTCTGTCGTCTCATCGCCGGCTCCGAGGGCACCCTCTGCATCGGGGTGGAGTTCACCCTCGCCCTCGAGCCGATCCCGCCACCAGGGACGCTCCTCTGCGCGCATTTCACGACGGTGGCAGACGCCCTTACCGCGACGCTCGTGGCGATGCGGCATCGCCCCAGCGGGTGTGAACTGATCGACCGCACCATCCTGGAGTGCACGCGCGGGAATCTGGCACAGGCCCGGAATCGCTTCTTCGTCGAAGGCGACCCGGGGGCCATCCTTGTGGTCGAGGTCCGCGAGGCGGACCCGGCACGCGCCGTGGCGCGGCTCGAGACGATCGCCCGTGACATGGCGGCGGCGGGGGTTGGCACGCACTTCCCGATCGTCGAAGGGCCCGATGTCGGCCGGGTCTGGGAGCTCCGGCGCGCCGGACAGGGGCTGCTCGCCAATGTGCCGGGCGATGCCAAGCCGCGCGAGATCGTCGAGGACACTGCCGTCGCGGTGGCGGACCTGCCGGCCTACATCGCCGAGTTCGATGAGTTGATGCAGGGGAGGTATGGCATCTCGTGCGTCTACTACGCGCACGCCGGTGCCGGCGAGTTGCACACGCGGCCACTGTTCAACCTTCGGACCCCGGAAGGTCTCACGCGCTTCCGGGCGATCGCGGAGGATGTCGCGGCCCTGGTCAAGCGCTATCGGGGCTCACTCTCCGGTGAGCATGGCGACGGTCGGTTGCGGGGTGAGTTCATTCCGTTCATGGTCGGTCCCGAATGTTTCGCGATGATGCGGCGCATCAAGGCGGCGTTCGATCCGGACAACCTGCTCAACCCGGGCAAGATCATCGATACGCCACCCATGGACACCTCGCTTCGTGTCGCACCAGGTGATCCGGACCCACGCTACCTCACGGTGTTTGACTTCGGGGCCGATGGCGGATTGCTGCGCGCTGCGGAGCGCTGCAACGGCGTGGGGGAATGCCGGAAGAGTGCGGCGGCGGGTGGCACGATGTGCCCGAGCTACATGGCGACGCGTGACGAACACGACACGACGCGTGCCCGCGCCAACGTCTTGCGCCAGGCGCTCGCGCGTCCGTCGCGCCCGGACGACCCGTGGACCAGTGATGAGGTCGCGGCGGTGATGGACCTCTGCCTCTCGTGCAAGGGATGCAGGTCGGAGTGCCCATCGAATGTCGACATGGCCCGGCTCAAGGCCGAGTGGCAGCAACAGCGACATGACCGTCTGGGGGTACCGTGGCGGGCGAAGCAGTTCGCGCGGGCGGGTGCTTCGCTCCGACGCGCGACACACTGGCCCCGGATGGCGAATGCCCTCATGCGGGGCCGCGTGTCCGGGCGAATCCTTCGTGACGTGCTCGGCATCGACCCCAGGCGCTCGCTGCCGCCGGTCCACGGCACCACGCTCCGTCGCTGGCACGCCGTGCATGCGAACCCGAGTGGGCAGGCATTCCCGAGCGGCACCGTCCACCTGTTCGCCGACGAGTTCACCGACACCATCGACATGCCGGTCGGTGCCATGGCGATCCAGCTGCTCAATGCGTTGGGCTACCGGGTCCTGATCCCGGAGCACGTCGACAGCGGCCGTGCGCATCTATCGAAGGGCCTGGTGCGCGACGCGCAGGCGCTGGCACGGGAGAACGTACGCCGGTTGGCGCCAGTCGTCACCGAAGCCACGCCGCTGATCGGCCTCGAGCCCTCGGCGATCCTCGGCTTCCGGGACGAATATCCCGATCTGGTCGGTCCCGCCGAGCGTCCAGCAGCGCTCGAACTCGCGCACCACGCGCTTCTGTTCGAGGAATTCGTCGTGCGCGAGATCGACGCCGGACGAATCACCGATGCCGCGTTCGACCGGACCGCGCGTACCGTGATGCTCCACGGCCACTGCCACCAGAAGGCGCTCGCGAGCACCGAGGCCACGATCCGCATGCTCTCGCTGCCGGGTGGCCACATCGTGCAGGAAATCCCGAGCGGCTGCTGCGGCATGGCCGGGTCATTCGGTTACGAACGCGAGCACTACGATCTCTCGATGCAGATCGGCGAGCTGGTGCTCTTCCCGGCGGTCCGAGGCGCCAGTGAGGGGACCATCATCGTGGCACCCGGGACGAGCTGCCGGCACCAGATCCTGGATGGCACGGGGTGGCGGACTCGGCATCCGGTCGAGGTGATGTGGGAAGCGCTGGCGAGAAGCGAGAAGCGAGGAGCGTGAGACGAGTGGGGAGTGCGGGGTAGGGTAATGCGTTGCAGCCTGCCACCAACTAACTTTGCCCCGACCGATCGCCAAGCTCGTTTCTCGCTTCTCGCCTCTCGCCTCTCGCCTCTCGCTTCTCGCTTCTCGCCTCTCGCTTCTCGCTTCTCGCTTCTCGCCTCTCGCCTCTCGCAAATCGCCTATGCCCAAACTCGGTTCCACCAAACTCGGACTCTGGAAGCGCATCAAGCGCCTGGCACTGACCGACGTCGGTGTGCTGGTGCGTGGGCTCAAGGGCGACGAGCTCGAGCAACTTGAGCAGACGCTGATCGAGGCCGACTTCGGCGTTCCCGCGACGCTCGATCTGGTCGAGTTCCTCGAGGACCTGGTCCGGCGCGGCAAGGTCAAGACCGATGCCGACCTCAAGACGGCGTTCGGCGATCGACTGGCGGAGATGTTGTCGGGGCCGGTGGAGCCGGGGCGGATTGCGCGCGCGGAGTCGGGCCCGACCGTGGTGATCGTGGTGGGCGTCAACGGAGCGGGGAAGACCACCTCGGTCGCCAAGCTGGCCCATCGCCTCAAGGGCGAGGGGCGGAGCGTCCTCCTCGGTGCCGCCGACACTTGGCGGGCCGGCGCCATCCAGCAGCTCGAGACCTGGGCCCAGCGGCTCGGTGTGCCCATCGTGAGCGGCGCACCCGGTGGAGACCCCGCGGCGGTCGCCTTCGATGCGGTCGAGGCCGCCGTGGCCCGCGGCATCGATGTGGTGATCATCGACACCGCCGGCCGCCTCCATACGCAGGACGACCTGATGACCGAGCTCGGCAAGGTCGCCCGCGTTGTCGGGCGGAAGCTGCCGGGGGCCCCGCACGAGGTGCTGCTGGTGCTCGATGGGACCGTTGGCCAGAACGCGGTGCAGCAAGGGAAGCAGTTCTCCCAGGTCGCCGCCCCAACGGGATTGGTCGTCACCAAGCTCGATGGCAGCGCCCGCGGTGGCGCGGTGGTGGCGCTCCGGCGTGAACTCGACGTGCCGATCCGATTCGTCGGGACCGGTGAGTCGGTCGAGGACATGGCCCCGTTCGATGCCCGCGCATGGGCCGCCACCCTCCTCGCCGACGACGCGTGACTGCCCGCACCATCGGCTGGGCACTCCTGGTGTCCGGCCTGCTTGCCATCGCTGCCGCGTACCTGCTGATGGGTGCGGCGGTCGCCGGCCTCCTGCCGCCTGTCCTGATGATCTATGGCGTCGGTACCACGCTTGGCGGCACCCTGCTCTGTGCCTCACCGGGTCGACCCGCACCGGCCCCGCTGTGGCTCGCCGTGGCCACGGTCCTGGCCGTGGTGATCGTCGGATTTCTGGTGGTGCTCTGGCGCCCCAACGACGTCGTCAGCAGCCCGATCATCATGGGGCTCCCACGCGGCGCCGCCATCGTCCTGCTCGGGGTCGGCGTGTTGCCGGCCCTGGTGCTCCCCTGGGCGTACGCGAGGGCCGCCTCTCGCGAGAAGCTCGATCCGGACTCCATCGCGGCATTCGTGCGCGAGTGCCGCGCGGCCCGGGCCGCCGAGCGGGACGAGTGAGCGGATTCAGCGGGACGGTGGCCCTGGTCGCGGTGGCGTACCTTGCCGCCTGCGCCGGTATCGCGACGTGGGCGACCCGGCGGACCACGTCGGCGGACGCCTTCTTCCTCGCGGGTCGCGGCATCGGCATCTGGGCACTCGCGATCGCGGCGATGGCGTCATCACTGTCAGGGTTCGCGTTCATCGGCGGCCCGGGGCTGGTCTACGCCCATGGCACCGGGGCGGTATTCATCGTGCTTCCGGCCGCGATCACCGCGACCCTCACGGCATGGACCGTCGGGCAGCGCCTCCGACTGCTGGCCGAAGTGCGCGGTGTCGTGACGATCCCCGAGGCGGTCGGGGTGCGGTATCGATCGCCAGGACTCCAGCGACTCGCCGGGATCGCAATCGTGGTGGCCTCGGTCGGCTACATCGCCACCAACTTCCTCGCCATGGGATTGATCCTCGAAGCGGTCCTCGGCCTCGACCGGGCCACGGCAATCCTGATCGGTGCGGCGACGGTGGTGGCGTACTCAGCGGGGGGGGGGATGCTTGCCGGCATCTACACCGATCTCTTCCAGGGATTGGTGATGGCGGTGGCCTCGGTGCTGGTGTTCATCGCCGCGGCCGCGAGTGGGGGTGGCCTCGCCGAGCAGTCCCGGAGCATCCTCGCCGCGGATCCAGGCTGGTTCGGTCCCTGGGGCAATTACACCCCGGTCGCGGCGCTCTCCTTCTTCTTCGTCTTCGGGCTCGGCACCCTCGGCCAACCGCACCTGCTCCACAAGTTCTACATGCTGCGCGATCCGTCGCGACTGCGCTGGTATCCCGCGATCATGACCGGCGCGATGCTGGTGACGTTGCTGCTCTTTGTCGGGGTCGGCATCGCCATCAAGGCCGCGGTGGTGACGGGGCGCGTACCGGCACTCGCCCGACCGGATGATGCGACCACGACCTTCCTCCGCACCGGGACACCCGTGTTCCTCGCGGCCCTGGTGATGAGCGGCGTGGTCGCGGCAATCATGAGCACGGTCAGCGCCTTCCTCAACATTTCGGCCGCCGCGCTGACACTCGACATTCCCGGTCGCCCGTCACGTGACGCCCTCCGCTGGGGGCGGATCGCGACCGTGATCGTGGCCCTTGCCGCCATCGTGCTGGCACTCGGGACCACACGCCTGGTGGCCCTGCTGGGCGTGTTCGGCTGGGGGCTCTTCGCCAGCAGTCTCGTCCCGGCGCTGGCGATCGGGCTCATCTGGGAGGGGGCAACGCGTGCGGGCGCGTTCGCCTCGATGGGCATCGCCGTCGTCGGCACGCTGCTGCTCGAGACGCTGGCGCATTACAAGGTGATGACGCTCCCCACCGGCCTCACCGCGGCGGGCGTGATGCTGGTGGTGTCGCTACTGATGTTCCTGGGTGTGTCGTTCCTGACACGCGGCAGTGCGGCCGGTGCGCTCGATGCCGACGTGCGGATGGTGATGCGGCGGTAATCGGAAGTCGGAAGTCGGAAGTCGGATGATCCGTGGCATTCTGACTTCCGACTTCCGACTTCCGACTACACCATCGCCCGCCGCTTGAGTCGCTCGTATTGTTCCACCACGTTCTCGGCGGCACGGTCCGGGAGCGTATCGAGGACCAGGATGCCCCGACTGCGCAGTTCCGCCAGCGCGCCCTCGCGCGCCTCCAGCAGTTCCTCGGCCGCGGCACGCTCGAAGGCGCCTTCCTCGTCGGCGGGTCTCGTCGTGGCCAGCCGCTCGAGGGCCGGGTCGCGCAGGGTCACCGCGAGGGGCAAATGCCGTGGCCTGAGTGAGCCGGCGTGGCTCACCAGTGCCTCGCTCGCGGTCCGGTCGATCACATCCGTGAACAACACCGAGAGGGAGCGACGACGGCTCTTCGTGGCCAGGAACGCAAACGCCGCCGGGTAGTGCGGCTCGACCAGTCGCCCCTCAATGGTTGCCAGTCCCTCGAGTACCAATCGGAGCGCACGGCGCCCGCGCGCCGGAGGGACGTAATGCAGGATCTCGTCCGCGAAGACCAGCAGGCCGATGTCGTCGTCGTGACGCACCGCACTGTGCGCCAACTCGAGTGCCGCGTCGATCGCCGCCTCCAGTCGAGGACGACCATCGATGTCGGCGGTCAGCATCCGACCGGCATCGATCAGCATCATCACCTGTTGCCGCCGTTCGTCCTCGTACTGTCGCGTCATCAGGTGCCCACGACGCGCGGTGGCCTTCCAGTCGATCGCCCGCGAGTCGTCGCCCGGCGTCCAGTCACGGAGCGATTCGAAGCTCCGGCCCTCGCCCAGGCGCCTGAGGTTCCGGAACCCCGCCTCACGCCGCCGCTGCGCCTGGGTGGGGAGCGCCCGGAGGGCGGCGTTCCGGAGATTGGGATAGACGGTCACGGTCCATGGCAGTTCGCGCTTCCCCTGGCGCCATGCAAGCCCCCACGGCCCCAGCACGCGAAGCGCGATGCGTCCCGTGGTACTCCGGCCACGTGTGACCGGCACCAACGTCAACGTCTCGCGAAGGACCCTCTCAGGCGCCAGCGTCAGCTGGCGCTCGTGATCTTGCTGCACGCCGAACGTCGTCGGCCAATTTTCGCGAACCTGCATGGTCAGCGGCCGCGAGGTCGGATTGGTCCAGTGATACGTGACTGGGAGTGCCCTCCCGACCGAGAATGCGGGTGGAGCCTCGCGCTCAACGGGAAACGCGGCCAGGTCCGCATCGCGACTGCGGATGCCATCCAGGAGCCACGCCGCGATCCAGAGGACGTCGAAGATCAGGAGCAGCGCCGCTGCCTCCGGTCGCCAGAATGCGAGGGGCCCCAGAATCGCGAGCAACGCTGCGATCCGGAACCAGCGCGTGGTCGGCAGGATCATCCGTGCGGCGCCTCGATCCGCTGCACCAGCGTCGTGAGGGCCTCGTCGGCGCTCACGCCTTCGAGATCGAGCTCCGGGGCCACCATCACCCGGTGCCGGAGCACCGCGAGCGCCAATCCCTTGACGTCATCGGGAATCACGAAATCGCGTCCATCGAGCAGTGCCGCCGCCTGGGACAATTTGAGCAGGGCGACGCTGGCGCGTGGTGACGCGCCGAGCGTGAGGGCCGGCGCATCCCGTGTGGCGCGCACCAGCGCGGTGATGTAGGCCACCAGGCTCGGCTGCACTCGTACCGCACGCACCGCGCGGCGAAGCGCCATCAGGCCCTCGCCATCGAGCACCGGCGAGATCCCGAACGTCGCCGCTTCCGATGACTCGAAGCCACCCAGCACGCGGTTGAGCACACCCTGCTCGGTGGTGTCATCCGGATAGTGCAGGATGCTCTTGAGCATGAAACGATCGAGCTCGGCTTCGGGAAGTGGATACGTCCCCTCGAATTCGATCGGGTTCTGGGTCGCGAACACCGTGAAGGCCTGGGACATGGGGTGCCGGATGCCATCGACCGTGACGCTCCGGTCCTCCATCGCCTCGAGCAGGGCCGCCTGTGTCTTGGCGGGGGCACGGTTGATCTCGTCGGCCAGCACCAGGTCGGCGAAGAGTGGCCCGGGCCGGAAGGTGAACCCCGCGCCGGCTTCCAGGATGCTGACGCCGGTGATGTCAGAGGGCATCAGGTCGGGCGTGAACTGGATCCGGCGGAAGCTCAATCCGAGCGCCTGGTTGAGTGAGCGGACGAGGAGCGTCTTCGCTGTCCCCGGCGGCCCCTCGAGGAGCACATGGCCCTGGGCAAGCAACGCCAGCAGGGCCTCGCGGAGCACAGCCTCCTGGCCGAGCACCACGCGCCGAAGCTCGTCGAGGATGCGGGCGGCGGCGTCGGCGTGGACGCGGACATCGGTGGTGGTCACGGCTGCAGGCTTTTCCATACATCCTCCACGGCATGGGCGGTGCGCAGGACACTTGTTCGTGGTTGCCCTGGCGTGGTCAGGTGTTGCACCTCGGCGATCGCGTTGGCGGTCGCCGGGGTCGTGGCATGTTGTTCGAGTCGGTCGAGCCAGGTGCGCCAGTCATCGCGCGCGCGCATGCTGCGCACGGCGAGACGGCGGCGGAGTCCGCGCACTTGCGCAGCGATCGCCTCATCGTGTCCATCGGCGGCCGAGAGCGCGGTGGCGAGGGCTCGGACATGTTCGAGGGAGGACCGACGCGGTTGGTGTCGGAACCGGCGGATCGGACCGAATCGGATCGCGCCCGCGAGCAACACCAGGAGGCCCACGCCCACCAGTTGCCACACCGCCCATCCCCACGGGGAGCGGGTGCTCCACGCCAGCGCTTCCTTGCCGAGCGAGCCCGAGGCGCCGTAGCCCTGATGATACTCATCGAAGATCACCGCATCGTGATTCGCCACGACCAGGCCGAGTGCGAATGGCCCGGCGGCGGTCTCGCGCATGGTGCGATTGCGGAAGAGAGTCGCGTCAGCGACCAGCGTGATGGTGTGATCGACATCGGCGCGTTCGAGTCTGAGCACCACGTCCCCCCGCGTCGAACCGAGCAGCGGTGTCACCGAACGCATCGGTGGGACGGTACACTGCTCGATGAGGGCATCGGCGGCCCGACTCGAATCGCGGTGCACGAGGTGGTCGGTCGGTACCAGCGTGCCACTCACGCGCGGTGCGGCGGCGTCCTGCATGTGCACGGTGCTCGAATCGAAGACATTCCCCTCGAACTGGTAGCCGAAACAGCGCATCAGGTTGTTGGTGCCTCGGCCCGCGAGCAGCAGGTCGGCGTGCGCACTGTACGAGACCAGGCTTGCGACCTCGATCGGCGAGAGCGGGGCTGGCGGATCGAGGATCATCAGCAGGGTCCGGCTGGCACTGTCGGGAACCGGCAGGCGTTGGGGTCGCTGCCGAAATCTCCGGACGCCGACACCGAGCCGTGCGGTGGCCTCGTAGAGGGCCTTGCTGCCGAGCGGACCGGTGCGGAGTGTCGAGGCGCGTCGATCGCGGTCGGCCGCGGGTCGTTGTGCGACAATGGCGACGATCGTCGTGAGGACGATCAGGGTCGCCATCGCGAGCAGCAGCTCAGTGCGCTGGCGCATAGCGATCGGGATCGGTGGTGGGCTGCCACGTGGCATACTCGTCCGGACCACAGGGCCAGCGTGCGAAGAGGTAGCCGTACAATCGGTTGACCGTTGCGGTGAACGCCGCGCTCGCGTCGGGTGACAACCTGACCTGCCGAGCATATTCCGCCGGCGTCGTGCTCGCCTGCACCCTGAGCACGGCACGTTCCTCCAGGGCGAGGAGGAGCGCCTGGAAGTCGGCCTCCATTGCCTCGCGGAATCGGCCTGCCCCGGCGAGATCATGGGCCGCCTGCCGATACCATGCCGCGTCGCGGGCACGCTCATCCGTCCCCGTCACCGTGTTCGACGCGTGCGGTCCCGCGCGGACGGTCCGGACAAGGATCCAGATGGCATGACCGACGATCAGCAGCAGGACGAGGACGGCGCCGTACGCGAGCAGGCGGAAGCCCAGGGGATTCGCCTGCTCGAGGTCGTGGAGCCAGAGGACGAACGCACTCCAGGCACGGCGGAGCCAGGCCCACGGATCACGATCCGGGACCCAATCGTAGGCCCGTGACTCGAACACCCGATCGAGCACTCGTCGCAGGCTGTCGGCCTGCTGGGATGCCATCATCCCGTGCCGGTCGCGCTGGCCATGAGCTCGAGGTCGAACCCTTCCTTCCGGACTCGCATGTCATAGTAGAGCACGACCACCACCACATAGACGAACGGATAGACGAAGATCCGGAGTGCCAGGGTCAGGACCGGTGAAATCCAGATCGGCCAGAGCCCGAGCGCCGAGCCGATCACACCGATCACACTGACCACGATCATCGGGATCACCAGCAGCAGCGAGCCGACGAAGATCGTCGTCATCACCTTGCCGCGGGCCCCCTTGGTGAGTTCCCACGAGCGGCGCATGGCATCCATCGGACTGATCGGGGTCTCGATCACGAGTGCCGCATTGGCGAGTGCCAGGCCGGCGATCGCGATGAATCCAGGGATGATGAGGAGGAGGAAGCCGACCGTGATCAGCAGGCCGCTCAACGCCGAGAGGACCATGAGCGGCAGCAGGAACGCCAGAGCGCGGGGAATTGCCTCGCCCGCGGTGACCTGTCGGCCAAGGTAGGCACCGGAAATGACGAAGGTGGAGGCGGCGACGGCGATGGAGCTGAAGACGAAGCCGATGAAGAGCACCAGCAGCATCAAGCCGAGATTGGTGGTCGAGAGCCCAGTGACCTCGAGGTAGACCCCGAGGAGACCGGGGAGGATCTGGAGCACCGCGGCGATGGTGACGAGTGCGACGAACTGGTTGCGATACAGGCCGAAGGCGGTGTCGAGGACCTCGCCCATCGAGAGTGGGCGCAGGATTGGGGCGGTCATCGCATGAGCTCCTGGTGGGGGAGGGAGGCGGAGGGGACATCCGGTCCTGTAGATTACCGCCTCGCAGGCTTTCCGGCACCTCCCGACCTGGATTCCGATGTCCAATCCGGCACCCACCGACTTCCGTCAGCACCTTGAACTCGAGACCCCCGAGCACGTGATGCTCGATCTGGAGATCGCGGGTATCGGTAGTCGGGTCCTCGCGGCGCTGATGGATTGGTTGATTGTCGGGACCCTTGTGACGGTGTGCTTCGTGGCCTTCGCGTGGGTCGCCTCGTCGGCGCGCTGGGTCCTCGCGGCCGGGATCGCACTCTCCTTCGGGATCACCTACGGATATTTCACCCTCTTCGAGGCGTTCCGTGGTGGCCAGACGCCGGGGAAGCGTCAGCTTGACATCCGGGTGATCCGGGACACGGGGCACGGAGTGACACTCGCCGAGGCGGCGGTTCGGAACCTCCTGCTGCCGATCGATCTGATCGGCATGGTCGGCGTGGTCCTCATCGCGGTGACCCCACGCGCCAGGCGGTTGGGGGACATGGTCGCGGGGACGGTCGTGGTGCGTGATCGACCGGTGCAGGTGGCGTCCGTGATCGAGGTCGCGGACACCACCACGCCGCCCCGGACCGAGGCCGTCACCGGCACGCCGGTGCTCGCCGATGCGGATGCGCACCTGTTGCGCGCCTTTCTCGATCGGGCCCCCGACCTGCCCGACGCCGCGCGCGATCGGCTGGCCGGGGAGCTCGCCACGCGATTCCACGAGGTACTCTCCACGAGCAGGGGGGGGGATGCCATCACGCGGCTCCGTCGCCTCCATGACGATGAGCAGGCCCGGCGCCAGGGTCGGTTCGGCAGTCGCGGGGCAGCCCGGCACGCCGGTGCCGCGCCAGCGGTCGCGGAGCGGTTGGTCGCGCGCCAGTCGGCACGGTGGGAGACGTTTCAGGTGATGGCCGACCGGGTCACGCGAGGGGGGCTTGCGTCGCTCACACCCGCGGAACTCCCGGAATTCGCCGAGCGGTACCGCGAGGTGGCGGCCGACCTCGCTCGGGCCCGCACCTACAAGGCGGACCCGATGGTGCTGCTCCGTCTCGAACGGATGGTTGCGGCGGGTCACAACGCACTCTATCGGGTCGACCGCCGCACCTGGCGCAGGATTGCGACCTTTCTGGCGCTTGAGGCGCCCGCCGCGGTCGTCGCCAACCGGCGGGTGGTGCTGCTCGCCTTCATCTCGTTCCTCCTCCCGGCAATCGCCGGCTTCGCGCTGCTTCGGGAACGCCCGCAACTGGCCCCGGAGTTGATCCCCGACACGATGCTCGAACGGATCGAGGCCGGCCCAGCCCGGACCGAGGCGGGGCTCGGCTACTACGTCGCCGAGACGACGGAACGTCCCGTTGTTGCCATCTCGATCATCACCAACAACCTCCGGGTCGCGATGACGGCGTTCGCCTCGGGCATTCTGTTCGGTGTGGGCTCACTCGCTGCACTCGCCTTCAATGGCCTCTCCCTCGGCGCGATCTCCGGCGCATTCGCCAACGCGGGGATGCTCGGCTACCTCTGGACCTTTGTCGTCGGGCATGGAGTGCTGGAGCTGTTCGCGATCTGGGTCGCCGGTGCCGCCGGCTTCCTGCTTGGTGGCGCACTGTTCCGGCCCGGCGAGTATTCACGGAGCGATGCCATGGTCCTCGCTGGCCGGACCGCGCTCCGACTCGTCGCGGCGTCGGGCGTGCTGCTCCTCGTCGCCGGGCTCATCGAGGGTTTCATCTCGGCCAGCAACTGGCCCCTCGCTGCGCGCGCCGCGGTGAGTGTCGCGAGCGCACTGCTGCTGGTGGCGTACCTGGGGGTCGGGGCGCGATGGACCATGCACGATGCACGCTGAGCGATTCACAACGATGCGTTGCGCGCCTCGCGCTCAAGTCACCTCGAAAGTGTTGCTCCGGACGTCGACCACCGCTCCTCCATCGGGTGACGCGCTGAAGAAGACGCGGTAGCGACCCGTCGCGTCTGGTGATGGCACGTTGAAGCCGAAGTTGCTGCCCTGGCCGACCCGAGTCTGGTGATTGATGCAACTCCGGAGCGAGACCAGGCGCTGCCACTCCCCGGTGGCCGGATCGTGGCGCTCGAGCGCCGCCGAGCAACCGAGCGGGCCAACGGTGAGAACACGAGTGCTACGGTTCTGGAGGACGACCGGGATCTCGGCACCGAGCGCGATGCTTGGGGAGGTGACCACTGCGGCGACGCCATCGGGATTGCCGGACCCCGTCGGGTCACCGCTGCAGGCGAGGGCCGCGAGGAACAGGGTTGGGATGGCCATCTGGAAACGAGGATTGGAAACCATGGGGCCCTCTGGTGTTGGGGTGGAGCTTCTGCAATATGACGCCCCGAACCAGCGGATCGTCACGGGGGGCACCCCGAGCGTCCAAAGTGGTCCAGATCCTGATATCATGCTGCGATGGTGAACAACCGGGATTCCGCGCGCGCTCTCCTCCGCCAGCGCGACTACATGATCTACCTGAGCACCCGGACCCTCGGCGTGCTCGCCACGGCGGCCCAGAGTGTCACGATGGGCTGGCAGGTCTACGACCTGGCGCGCGCCGAGCGAGGGGTCGCGGAGTCGGCGCTGTATGTCGGCTTCCTGGGGCTGGCGACCTTCCTGCCGCTCTTCCTCCTGGCACTCCCGGCCGGGGTGGTCGCCGATCGGTATCCGCGGAAACGGGTGCTCTCCCTCTGCTTCGTGGCCGAGGCCGTGTGTGCCGTGCTCCTGGTCGGCACGGCGCTGAGTGGCCACCTCACCGTGAACCTGCTGCTCGGCATCGCGGTGCTGTTCGGCATCGCCCGCGCGTTTCGGGCACCGGCCGGCGTGGCACTCGCCCCGATGCTGGTGCCCGAGGTGCTGCTCCCCCGGGCGATCGCCTGGAGTTCACTCGCCTTCCAGGTCGGCGCGATTGCGGGGCCGGCGCTCGCGGGGTTCATGGTCGGGCATTGGTCGGCCACCCATTCCTACACGGTGTCACTGGTGCTCTACCTCGTGCCGGTGGTGGGGTTGGCGTTTGTGCGGCATTCGACCAGGCCGGCGCCGCATGTCGGCTCGCCGGTCGACCGCGTCAAGGAGGGGATCGCCTACATCCGCACCAATCGCATCGTGCTCGGCGCGATCTCGCTCGACCTGTTCGCCGTGCTGCTGGGCGGGGCCACGGCGCTCCTGCCGGTGTTCGCGCGCGACATCCTGCAGGTCGGCGCTGAAGGGTTCGGGGTCCTCCGATCGGCACCCGCGGTCGGCGCGGCGCTCGTGGCCCTCGTGCTGGCGAGTCGGCCGATCCGGCAGCGTGCCGGTGCCGCGATGTTCGGTGCGGTCGCGCTCTTCGGGGTCGCCACGGTCGTCTTCGCCCTTTCGAGGAGTTTCATGCTGTCGCTGATGGCCCTGTTCACCCTGGGCGGGGCGGACATGGTCTCGGTCTACATCCGGCAGACGCTGATCCAGGTCGTGACACCCGATGCGATGCGTGGTCGCGTGGCCTCGGTGTCGTTCCTCTTCATCGGCGCCTCCAACGAGTTGGGGGAATTCGAGAGCGGCGTCACCGCCCGCCTCTTCGGGCCCGTTCTCGCCGCGACACTCGGCGGCATCGGCTCGCTCGGCATCACCGGTCTCTGGACACGGCTCTTCCCGAACCTTCGGGCGGTGGATCGACTGGGGTAGGGCGGGGCCTCCGGAATTTCCCGGATCGTATCCTCCCGGATGCACCGCGGAAACGGTGGGGAATACACTGACATCACGTCAGCCTGTCCTCTCTCACCATCTCGGAGCATCGATGCACCGGTTGCTGGTTCTCTCTGCCATGCTCGCCCTCAGTAGTGCCGCACGCTCAACCGCATCCGCTCAGTCTCGCGATACCATGCCGGTCGACACCCTCACTCGACAGGTGCAGCCGCTCGCGCCGATCGTGGTGACCGCCACGCGGACTCCCCGCGCCCTCCTGGACATCCCGGGTGCCGCCAACGTGATCACGCGCGGCGATCTCAACCGGCGCCCGTTCGGCTCGGTGACAGACTTCTTTTCCGATCTTCCGGGCCTCGACGTGACCGGGGTCGGCCCCAACCAGGCGCGCCCGGTGATCCGGGGCTTTTCCGGCCAGCGCATCCTGCTGCTCGACGATGGCTTGCGCGTGAACAATGCGCGTCGCCAACAGGACTTCGGGGAACTCCCGTCACTGCTCGGCCAGTCCGGACTCGATCGGGTCGAGGTCGTGCGGGGACCGGCGTCCGTGCTCTACGGGTCGGACGCGATCGGCGGCGTGATCAATATCGTCGGGAGCCAACTGCCGACGCGTGCCGCCGGCGACGCGTTCCACGGCGACCTGCGTTTCCAGTACGTCGGCGGGAGCGCTGGCACCACGCAGCCGTCGGGCGCACTTGCGGGGCGTCGGGGGCCGCTCGCATTCCGCCTCGATGCCGACTTCCGGAATGCCGGTGCCTACGAGTCACCCGCCGGCAGCTTTGGCGATCTCACACTCGCCAAGCCAAGTACGATCCGGGGGACCGGTGTCGAGGATCGGCACCTGAAAGCACAGGTCGGCTGGGACGTGGGCAATACCAGCCACTTCTTCGCCAAATTCAGTGACTACCGTGCCACCGATGCGGGCTTCGGTTTCCTCGACCCGGCCGTCGCCGGCGACGGGACCTTGGTCGACATCCGCTACCCGTTCCAGCAGGTGCGTCGCGGGACGCTCGGATATCGCGGCACCGATCTCGACCTTGGCGTGGCCGATCGCGTCGAGGTGGCGGCCTATCGGTCCGACAACCGTCGCGACCTCGCGCAGGACATCTTCGTCCCGTTCGGTCCGGGCACCCCGCCGGGTGCAGGGATCGCGATTGCGACCCGCAACTTCACCGATGTCGACGCTACCGGCCTCCGACTCGAGGCTGCCAGACGCGTGGGCGGCCGCCACACCATCACCTGGGGTGTCGAGTACAACCTCGATCAGGCGGTCGGGACGGACTCATCGACGAATACCGTGCTCGGCTTCGGACCACCCGAGCCGGAAACGTCGAACACCCCGGCGCTGCCGCGGGCGGAGTTCCGATCGGTGGGCCTTTTCCTGCAGGACGAGATCGCGGTCACTGATCGACTGGGGCTGGTGCTCGGCACACGGTACCAGGACAATCACGCCGAGAGCTTCGTGACTGCTGGTCTCGATCAGCAGCCGGTGGCCGGTGGCGACAACACGGTCGTCTGGGCGGCGAATGCGGTGTATCGCGTCGGAGATGGGGTCCGGTTGATCGCCTCCTCCTCGCGGGGATTCCGGAGTCCCAATCTGGTCGAGCGGTTCTTCAATGGTGTCACTCCGGAAGGGAGCGGCTTCCAGTCGCGCAACCTCGGACTCGTCGCCGAGACGAGCATCAATACCGATCTCGGTGTGCGGGTGCAGCGTGCGACCTGGTCACTCGAGGCCTTTGCGTTCCAGAACAACCTGCGCGATGGCATTCGCATTGCCGCCACGGGCGATACCGTCATGGGATTCCCGGAGTACCACAACGTGAATGTCGATCGGTTGCGGGTGCGTGGGATCGAACTTGCCGCGACGCTCACCCCGTTCGCCGGCGCCACCCTGCTCGGTAACGTCACCACGATCGATGAGACTGACACGGCCGAACCGCTGGTGCCCGTGGGTGATGGCTACGGCAGCAAGCTGATCCTCGGTGCACGGTACCGGATTCCCTCGGGACGCGTCTGGGCCGGCGTCCGGTTCCGGCACGAGGGCCGTCGCGATGGCACACTCGGTGAGTCGTCCGTGGTGGGGATGAACTTCCCCGGGTTCTCGGTGGTGGATCTCGATGTGGGTGCGCTGGCGTTGCAACTGGGTCGGACGACACACGTCCTCACCGCGACCCTGGAGAATGTCGGGAACGTCCTCTATGCCGAAGCGGGCAATGCGGGGTTCGTCCGGCCGGCACCCGGGCGACGCCTCCTGGTGGCGTGGCGGACGGGGTTCTGAGGGAGGTGAGCACGGAGGGGGGCCGACCCCCGGTAAGCAGCGTCGGGTCGGGCCACCCACGGACCCTGATGAGGCGTGTGTGGGCTCACCGCCACGCCTTGTACAGCAGGATCAGCAGCCCGGCGATGTAGACCGCGCCGAAGATCCGCTTGTTGAGGCGCGCAAGCCACTCGGGGAGGAAAATATCGAAGTTGGCGCGACGGTCAGTCGTGTAGCGTGCTGCCAGCGGTGTGAGTGGGCAATGCCAGCCATTCACGAGCAGGATCAGGACCTCCACGAACACGATCGCCGCCAGCAGGCCAGCAAACCGAAGGTGGTCGGTGGCCGCGGCGATGGGCAGTACGATCGTGCAGCCAGCGAAGAACGCCCAAGCGACCGTGTGCAGCAACTTGATGCGATGGAGCCGAACCGTGTCTCTCATCGGAGGAAATCGTGGCTGATCGAGGTCAGCTGCCCGCGCCAGTACGGCTTGAGGCCAGTGGGGAGCAGCCAGGCCACCTCGCCATCCTGCGGAATCCGCATCCCGTTGCGTTCGGTGTAGTTCCAGAAGCGCCCCTGCCAGGGCGTCGGCACGGTGGTGCCGCCGACCGTCCGACCGCGGCTGGTGGCATGGACGGAGCCGATGAGGCCGGCGTCATCGAAGACGAACCTGAGTGTCACCGTGTTGGCGCCATCCTGCAATGTCGCCTTGGCGGAGTGCGCATCAACTGGTGCCCAGCTCACTCCCTCGCTCGGCAACAGCGCGGTCGGATACCAGGTCGCCTCCGCCAGGAAGCGCATCAGTTCACCCGCGGCGAGCTCGGGAGTGCCTCGCATGTCGGCGACCGACACCAGCCCGAGTACTGCTGCGTGGAGGATGCCCTCACCGGCGACATAGGCGTCGTGGACGCGAACCGACAACCCGGGTGCCATCCTGATTCGCCCGTTCCAGTCCAGTCCAGGACGGTGGGTGGTGATCAGCTGGTCGGAGGTGAACGACGCCCAGCGATCGGTGGCCTCGCCCATGTTGAATGAGCCGCTGTGCTGGAATCGTGCGGCACCGACGATCGGCTGTCCGTCGACAAGTGCAGTGCGGAAGTAGCGTTGGACCGGCGCCGGGAGGTCGGCGAGTTCCCGGAAGTCGACCTGGCGCGCCGGTCGTGTGATGCGAGCGGCATCGATCTGCTGGCGGAGTGTCGTAGTCACCCTGGACCAGCGTCGTGCACCGAGGATATTCGCGACCACGAGGGTCGCGGCCAGGATGGCGAGGATGAGGAGGGCGGCGTTCAGCATGTGTCGTGCTCGTGGGGAGATGGGCATGAGTTGCCGCACGGGTGGTGGGAAGGTGCCGGGTCTCGAGATTCTACGCCGAAAGCCGGACTTGAGGGAAGGGGTCGAGGCACATGCGGACCCGTGCCTTGCCACGCAGGCCCCTCACCGCCCCCGCGCCGCGACGGGCAGGGTCTCGAACTTGCCGTCGCCAAGCATGCAGTGCATTTCATCGAAATTGTGAACCGCGATGCAGATGTGGTTGGGGATCACTCGGAGTTGATCCCCGACCGCAGGGCGCCACGTGCTGTCGTTCAACTCGATGATGCCGTGCTCCTCCGAGGGGCGGACGAGTGCCAGCTCCGGGTGTCCCACGACCGACGCATGCCCGGGGGCATTGGCACCGCGCACAACCTCGCGCCCGACGGCCTTGAGCCCGGCATCGACCACGATCTGGCCCGGCACCGCAGTGCTCACCACCGTGGTCAGGATCGTGGCGGCACATTCGTCGTAGCCACACACTCCACCGAACACCGAGGTGCGGTCGAAGTAGATCGCCGTGCCGGCCCGGATCTCGGTCGTCCCCACCACCTCGTGCGAGCGCCAGAGCAGCGGCGTCGAACCACAGGAGATCGTGTTGACCGCGAGTCCGACACGGGCAGCGCCCTCAATCAGCTCGGCGATCATCGCCGTGAGTGAGGCGAGCACCGGGTCGGACTCCGGGCCGGCACTTCGCGTGTTGCCGGGATAGAAGCCGAAGCCATCAAAGACCAGTCCGGGCAACCCGTCGATCCGGGTGGCCAGTGCGATGGCCTCGGTCACATCGGCCACACCGGTCCGCTTGAGGCCGACATCGAGTTCGACGAGCACACGTACGGAGGCGCCCGTGCCATGGAGAGCTACCGACATCGCCTCCGCCGATGCGGGCGAGTCGAGCATGACGCCGAGCCGGCTGGACGCGGCGAGGGACGCCGTGCGTCGGAGGCGGTCGGCACCGATCGGTGGGTAGGCGAGCAGCATGTTGTCGGTCGCCTCGCGCATCACCTCGGCCTCGCGCGGCGTGGCACAGGAGAGCCCCGTCGCGCCACCAGCGAGCTGGTGCGCCGCGATCCAGGGCGATTTGTGGGTCTTCACATGCGGTCGCCACTCGAGGTCGTGCCGAGCGGCGTAGCCGGCGACGCGGCGGATGTTGCGATCGACCTGGGCGACGTCGATCAGCAGGGCGGGTGTGGCGATCGGGAGTGGATCCATGCCGCGTGTCCTCTCTGGGTCGAGAGGAACCTAGCCGCGGCCGGCACACTCGCGGGAGGAGTCCGGATCAGACGTACCCGAACACCAGCGGAAACACGACCACCACCACCGCGGCCCAGGCTGCGTAGGCAGGGAGATAGTCGGTCTGCCACTTCTCGAGGGTCGCGAAACCGACACGACCGCGGACGAAGCGGGTGTACAGCACCGTCGACCAGGCGAGGTTCACCAGCAGCAGCAGGTTGATCCCGAGCACCGCAGTCCGATTCGGCGTGAAGCCCCACTCGCTGATCCGGGCGATGATCGCCGACAGCGCCACACCATCGGCGAGGAGTGCGCTCACGAGGAGGACGACCTGCAGACGATCGAAGATGCTGACGGGGGCCGCGCTGTCGCGCGCCGACAGCGAGTAAAGCACCAGCGCGAGCACCAGCAACAGCAGCATGTCGAAGGCGAGCAACGCCTCGCGTTCGATCGCCACGCCGCGGCCGGTCCAGAGCACGGTACCGAGGAACGCCAGGACCACCAGCGTCACGAGCGGCGTGAAGAGGCGGGTGAGGACCGGTGCCATGTTCTCGATCACGCTCTGCTTCGCCTCGACCAACCACGCCGCGATGATCACGGCACCGCCGACCAGGCTCGGCATCCAGCCCTCGAAGAACGGCTCGATGTCGATCCCGATCGCCTGGAAGATCATCGCCATGAAGCCGGTGAGCATCCCGCCACCGAGGGCGATCAGCACGAAGTAGATGAAGAGCTCACCCGAGAAGCGGATGAAATCCATCCGGCCCGCGACGGCATGCCAGCGCCCGCCGGCGTAGGCGATCCCGACGGCGAGCCAGAGCGCGATCGGCAGGTGGAGCGCCGTGAGGATCTCGGTCGAGCCCTGCGGCACGAGCGGATAGAGATTGGCAAGGATCGCTGCTGCCACGAATGCCATGACCACGACGGCGATGGTCCGTCCCGCGAGCCGGCGCTTCCACACGAAGTAGCCGGAGAGGGGTGGCAGCACCACGAGGGCCACATTCCGCACGTAGATGCTGTCCGTCAGGTCCAGCATGATCCCGATCCTGATCAGCACACCGACCAGCACCGCGACGCCGAAGGCCACGAGCCCGTCCTGCCGCGTCGTTGCCACGCGACGCTCATCCATCGCCGGCGAGACCACGAGCTGCTTCCAGAGTCGGTCGGAGTGTGCCTCTGCGAACTCGCGTGAGAGGGCGTCGAGGTTGCCCATCCGCTTGACCGCCACGAGGAACGCCTCGTCGGGGGCGAGGCCGGCCTCGACCAGCCCGTCGACCTGCGCGCGCAGGTGGTCCTCGAGCTCCGCGACATCAACGGCCTGGATCGCTTGCCGACGCGTCAGGAACGCACGCCACTGGTCGATCTGTGCCTCGAGCATCATCTCCGGGTCACTCATGCGGTCGCTCCATGGGGCAGGGGGGGGATCATCGAGAGTGTGAGGGCACCCCAGACCCCACGGAGGGTGGCATCAACGGCGTGCCACTGCCGCTGCTCCTCCGCGAGCTGCCTTCGGCCGGGTGGGGTAATCCGGTAGTACTTCCGGCGTCGGCCCGTCTCCGCGACCTCCCACCGTGCCTTGATGTGTCCCTGTCGCTCGAGTCGGTGCAGGACCGGGTAGAGCATGCCGTCGGTCCACTCCATCCGGCCGCCCGACAGCTCGCGCACCCGATGCAGGATGGCATAGCCGTAGCTGTCGCCTTCGGCAAGGATTGCCAGGACGATCGGCGTCGATGAGGCCGCGACCAGATCCTTGTTGATGGACATCGGGTCAGCGACTCCGGGGTCGAAGGGGGATATCCGGTGCATACATTGCAGTAGTATACATTGAGGTACAAGGTATGGCTAGGGCTCGCCGGCCGGACGGTGCGGTGCGGCAGGGACCCGGGTCGTCGACGACCCCCTCTGGCGCACCAGAATGCCGGACTGCATCTTCAAGCAGCCGCACCCGGCTTCCCGGTCGGCCTCGGTGGTTTCCCCTTTGCGAGGGCACATCCCATGTCTCGGCTCGTCCGTGTTCTGACCGCCTCCGTGGCGGTTCTTGTACTCCAGGGAGCGACCGGCACCCCGCTTTCGGCGCAGTTCGGGGCATTGGGCAAGAAGGTCAAGAAGGCGGCGGGGGAGGCAGTGGAGCAGCAGCTGCCGTTCACGCCACAGGCGGCGCCCGAATTCTCGGATCGCGTGTTGGAGATCACTGCCGCCCGACTCGATCAACTGCTCCTGGGTTTCAACGCCGAGGTGGCCCATGCGAAGACGGCCAAGCAGGAATACGAGGAACAGCTCAAGGGAGCCGAAGCGGCCAACAACGCCTACGAGGCGGCACGCGCCGAGCATGAGAAGAAGCGTGCAGCGTACCAGACGTGTGCGGATGGGTTCCGTGCGACCGAGCTGAAAGCGGCCATGGCGAACGAGGCGGCGATGGACAAGGTGCTCGCGGAGATGAATACGGAGGAGTTCGAGCGGTACATCGAGGACCTGGCCCTCCGCGGAGAGGCATTCGCCAAGCGGACGATGGCCGGTACCCTCGATCCCGCCACCGACCTCGGCTGGCAGGCCTACACCCGGGAAACTGCGGCGTTGCAGCGGGAGCAGACACGGCGGATGAAGGAGGTGGTCGCCGGGATGAACGCGGGACGGGAGCGGGATCGCACCGCGAACCCGCGCCTGGTCGCCGCGTGCGGGCCCGAACCCAAGGCGCCCATCAACCCGGCTGAGCAGTTGCGGGGACCGGAGAGCGTGCTGCTGCGCTACGGGGCCGATGCCGCAGCGCTCGATGGAAACGATCCCTCCCCGGCGGCGAGACTGGAGCGGTACTCGATCATGCGGGAGCGTGTGATCAACTGGATGGCCGAAAAGGGACGGCCGTCCAGGATGGGCTTTTCTGCCGAGGAAGTCTCGGTACTACAGGCGGCCGCGCAGAAGCTGAGTGAGGTCGAGAAGAACCTGAAGAAGGCCGGAGTCCCGGTCTGATTCGTCTGGCCGTCGCCTTCCTGTTTGCCATGCTGCCGGCGTTGATCTCGGCACAGGCGGCAAGGCCGCAGTCGCTGGCGGTGAAAGTCGGTGGGGAGTGGGTCAAGTGGTGGCATGACACGGCGCAGCCGACTCGGTGGGAGCGCGCGTTGCCGCGTGTGGCGAACGCGGTCTCCTGGCACACGGCGTCGACCGGTGTGGATTTGGGAACACTCACCCTGCAGGGTGCGGGTGAGGCCTGGCGGATCCGCCTGATCCTCGTCAGGATCGATCCCACACTCGTCCGGTTCGACGTGGTGGTCCCCGCCGTGAAGGCGAACGGTTTTGCAGGGCGCTGGAGCATCGACGACGCTCCGGGCACGGCGCTCGTGGCGCTCAACGCGGGGCAATTCACCAGTGGCCCCTGGGGCTGGCTGGTGACCGATGGCCTTGTTCGCCAGCCGCCGGGCACCGGCCCGCTCGCACCCGGAGTCGCCTTCGCGGACGACGGCCGAGTCCTGGTGATTCCACGGGACAGCTTGAGCCTGCTCCATGGGGTGGCGGAGGGATTCCAGTCCTATCCGGTGCTGCTCACCGGCGACGGAAGCATTCCGCCCGCACTCCGGGTGACCGGTTCCGGGGTTGACCTGACCCACCGCGATGGCCGTCTGGCATTCGGGTTGTTGCGCGACGGCCGTGTCCTCGTCGTGTTGACGCGGTTCGAGGGACTCGGCGGCGTGCTCGAGGTCGTTCCGTTCGGCTTCACGACGCCCGAGATGGCAGCGATCATGGGCGCCTTGGGGGCCGCGCGTGCGGTCCTGCTCGACGGCGGGATCTCGGGACAGTTGATGGTCAGGGATCGGGGACGTCGACGCGAATGGAATGGTCTGCGCACGGTCGCCGCGGGGTTGGTGATCACATCCCGGCGCGAGAAATAGGCCGGGTCGCCAGCGTCCGGATCACTTGCGTGATCTGGTGGTGTTGAGCGTGACGGCCGCGCGAATCAGGGCCTTCAGCGCCTTCGCGTCGATTGTCTCGCCCTCGCGGATGTCGATCGCACGGCGGGTGTTCCCCTCGAGGCTCGCGTTGAAGAGCCCGGACGGATCCTCGAGTGATGCTCCCTTGGCGAAGGTGAGCTTGACGACCTGCTTGTAGGTCTCGCCGGTGCAGATGATCCCATCATGCTCCCAGACCGGGATCCCGCGCCACTTCCACGTCTCGATCACGTCGGTATCAGCGGCCTTGATGATGCTGCGGACCTGCGCGAGTGTCGTGCCGCGCCAGTCGTCGAGTTCCGCGATTCGTGCGTCGATCAGCGATGAAGGCGAGGGTTCGTCGGCTGGTGGCGTGGGCTTGGGCATGGGCATTCGTCCAATTGCGTGTGGGTGGGGGCTAGGAATCCGGTGTCCTGTGGTACTCAGCCTGCTGCTCCGACACCCTCGGCAAGCAGGGCGATGCCCATCGACCACTGTCCTTGCGGCTCCTGCAGGTCGAGTTCGCCGGTGCGCATCGCCTGGTAGCAGGAGTCGAGCGACGGACATGCGTCGTGCTGGGGTGCGGGATACCTGGTGAGGTCCCCGACGAGTCCGAGGAAGGAAAGTCCGGTGAGGAGGCCGGCCAGCTGGCGGAGCGCCGTCAGGCTGGCACGGGATCGCTCGTCCGGTGGCATCCCATCGTGTGCCGTGACCAGCTCGAGTGCTGATTCCTCGGTCATCCGGAGGAACAGTGCCAGGACGGCGACGTCGTAGTATGGATGCCCCACCCCGGCCATCTCCCAATCGATGAGCCATGTGCGCGATCCATCCCACAGGACGTTGCTCGGGTTGAGATCGTTGTGACAGAGTACTCGTCGGGGATCCCGGTCGAGAACCGCCGCGATCCCGGCGAACGTCGGAGCGAGCGCAGCGGCCCACGCAGGGAATCCCGGCCGCTCCCGGGCGTCCTGCCACGAAGCGCGGGCGTATGCCAATGGATCGCGCTCGGTGAGCCCTGCGGGATCGATCGCATGGAGTGACCGCAGCCTCTCGACGATCGAACCAAGAAACGCGCCACGCTGGGTCGGATCGGCGAGCGCTTCACCTATCGGCCGTGCCGGCACACGGAGCGACACGACGGCGAATTCTCCCTCGTCAACATGCACAATGTCGGGTGCGATCCCCGCCGCTGCCGCGCAACGGATGATCCGGAGTTGCTCGGCGAACGTGGTCGGGTCGGTGGAGCGCGGCTGGATGCGGAGGACATGTTGACCGGACGATGTGGTGATCGCGTACACCCCGGCGCCTGAGAGTCCCTGCGAGACCGGAGCGATGCGTTCGACGGTGCCGACCAGCTCCTCGGGGAGGAGCCGAAGCAGCTGCGGATCGGGAGGGAGGTCCGTCACGTCGGGTCTCCGGGTTGTGGAAGGTCGGGGCCGATGTCGCTCGTGCTAGAGCCAGCGAGAGACCCGCCGCTTGTAGTCGCGGTACTCATCGCCGAACTTGCGCTCAAGGTAGGCCTCCTCCGGGTGGATCGCATGGCGCTGCAGCAACCAGCCGACGATCGGCGTGCACAGCAGCAGCCACCAGTTCATCATGATGATCGCGAGCCCGAGGCAGATGAGGACCATCTGCAGGTACATCGGGTTGCGGGTGAACCGGAACGGGCCGCGCTGCTCGATCCGGGGCGTCGGTGTCCACGGGAGCTCGCTCTGGCCGGCACGTCGGAAGAGGACGACGGCCCAGAGCCCCAAGGCGAAGAAGGCGGTGACCACGATGCCACCGCCGACCCAGTAGCGGAATGGCGGGGAGAGCGACACGCCGAGATCGAGGGGCCAGACGCGCTGGACCACGACGCTGAGGAGGATGGCGCCGAGCGGAATCAAGGGCGGCGGGAACCGGACAGCGGCGGCATCGTGGCGATCGGTCATGGAATGCGTCCTTGATGCAGGGGCCCGGGATGCATGTATCGGAAGTTCACTCGTCGATCATCCGCGCCGCAAGCTCACGGTATCGGGCACCGTGGACCTCGATCCGGGCGGTAGCGTCCGCGATCCGTGCCATGTCGGTGGCCGAGAGCTCGAGATCCAGCGCGCCAAGATTCTCATCGAGGCGATGCCGCTTGGTGGTCCCGGGAATCGGGACGATCCATGGCCGCTGGGCCAGCAGCCACGCCAGGGCGATCTGCGCCGGCGTCGCACCGCAGGAAGTCGCGATGCGTTGGAGCAGGCCGACCAGCGCCTGGTTCAACCGACGATTCTCCGAGGAGAATCTGGGCAGCGTCTGTCGGAAATCGGTGGTGCCGAGTGCGGTCGTTGCGTCGAGGGTGCCGGTCAGGAAACCGCGACCGAGTGGCGCGTAGGGCACCAGGCCAATGCCCAACTCCTCCAGCGTCGAGAAGGTCTTCGACTCGGGCTCGCGCCACCAGATCGAATATTCACTTTGCAGCGCGGTGACGGGTTGCACGGCATGCGCGCGCCGGATCGTGCTGGCGCTCGCCTCGGAGAGCCCGAAGTGGAGGACCTTCCCCTCGTTGATGAGGTGCTTCACGGTGCCGGCCACCTCCTCGATCGGGACGTCCGGATCAACGCGGTGCTGATAGAGCAGGTCGATCCGGTCGGTGCGGAGCCGACGGAGCATCCCCTCGACGGCGGTCCGGATATGCGACGGCCGGCTATTGAGGCCCCCGAGGTTCTCGCCGGTATCCGGGTCGAGATGGAAGCCGAACTTGGTGGCGATCACGACCCGATCACGCACCGGTTCGAGCGCCTCGCCCACCACCCGCTCGTTGCTGAATGGCCCGTACCACTCGGCGGTATCGAAGAACGTCACACCACGATCGACGGCATGGCGGATCAGCGCGAGCGCGTCGGCGTGCTTGGTCGGGGTGCCATAGCCGTGACTGAGTCCCATGCAGCCGAGCCCGATCGCGGAGACGTGGAGGGTGGGGCCGAGGGTGCGTGTCTGCATCACTTGACGATAATCGGGGCAGCATGGACTGCCAGTCTCCCCGAATGGCCAACCCGATCCGATGTCGTCGCTGCTGTTCAGCTCCCCGCGCACTCGATCTTCGTCAGCTCTGCCCGCCGATAGATGAGCGCCATCTCCATCCCGCAGTCGCCGGTGCCGGTGCAGTTCCAGAGAAGGTGAAGTGCCGACGCGGTCTTGCCCGGAGCCTTGAGCACGTAGACGAGGTTGCCGAACATCGTGCCTTCAGCGGCTGGGTCACACTTGAGCAGCGTGAGCGTCATCCCCTCCGCCGCGAGTGCCGCGGTGACAGCACTCTTGGGGTTGAAGGCGTCGAAGTTGCCCTGGTAGCCGAACGAGAGTGACAGGTGCTGGATACCGGCCGCTGTGCCGAGCGGCGTGAGCGTCATCTCGCGCGCCGAGTCGGCGCCGATGGTGACCATGACGGTGGCGGTGCGCTGCTGCGTGTAGCCTTGTGATGTGAGCCAGGTTTCGGTCACCGCGACTGGCGCCTTTGACTTCCACGTGATGGGGAGCGCATTGCCGTGCGTCCAGTCCAGGCCACGGCTGGCGACACCCGAGTCGGCGAGGAAGGCGCTGAGCACTCGGCCGAGCGGGACGGGCGTTAGGGAAGTCGGGCTGGGAGGGGCGGTGACTCCGGCCACGAGGCCGACGAGGAGAACTGGGCTGATCAGCATGGGTGGCTCCGGTTGGGGGGGCTCCCTGACAATGCGCAGGGGAGGCTGGTTTGCGGTCACGGGCTCGCGCCCGATCTACCTCGATCGTCGGGTTCGCCACACCGCGATCAACCCGACGAGGAAGCCGGCGCATGCGCCCAGCATCCCGAACCGGATGCCAGCGGTCCCGAGCGGGAGATCTCCCTCGCTGCTCGCGAACCAGACCCCCAGGAGGGCCATCAGTGTCGCGCCGCCAATCGTTCTGGTGATCAGGATGCGTCGCGGTGAGCGTGGGACTGACGACTCCGCGGACTCGATCCGCTCCTCGCGTGAGCCCCAGCGCTGGATGCGTCGCCGGAAGTAGCCGAAGACCAGCATGACCGGGAAGATCCCGACGAAACCGCCCATCCCCGGTTGTCCGGTGAGCGCGATCGCCGCGGCCGTCCCTACCGGGAAGCCGACGACAATCGAGAGGATGAGCGTCGGGATGTCGATATGGAAGATCGGCTCCCGATGAACGCCAGGGGCCGGACGGAACATCTCCCATCGGCTGTTCCAGACCTCCTGACGTTCTTCGATCTGGCGACGACCATGCGCGGTGGTCGGGTCGTCCGGGGCCGGGGACATGCGCGCTCCTTTGCCGTGGGTCCGGGTGAGCTGCGGGGGAGCAGTCCCTTGAGGATGTCGCCGAATCCCCGACTGCGTAAGGGGGTCGCCGACTCCTCAGCCACCCAGGAACTTCTGCAGCACCACGGCATCGTTGTGCTCCTCGTCCTTGGCCCCGTAGACCAGTGTCACCTTGCCCTTCTTCATGGCGCTGCGGAGCAGCGCCACCTGCTCGGTATTCGCCGTGAGTTCGGCGCGGTAGCGCTTGGTGAACTCGGCCCACTTGTCCGGATCGTGGCCGAACCACGTCCGGAGCTCTCTGGTCGGGGCGATCTCCTTGAGCCAGAGATCGACCGCCGCCTTCGCCTTGGTGAGTCCCCGCGGCCAGAGGCGATCGACCAGGACGCGAGTGCCATCGTGCGCCGAAGGTGCCTCGTAGACTCGCTTGATCGTGACGGTCATCGCTGCGTGCTCCTCTCAGATATTGGGGAGCAGATCGAAGTATTCCTCGTCCTCGTTCGATCCGCCCTCGCCCTTGCCAAGCTCCCGCTCGGTTGCCACAAACTCGATCCGTTCGATCCACTTGATCATCTTGTAGCCCAACTGGTTCTCGACGCGCAGTCGGAGCGGCGCGCCATAGACGACGTCCAACGGTGCCCCGTTCATCCGCGTGGCGAGCAGACAGTGCGTTGCCATGACATCCTGGAGCTGCTGTGTATCGTAGTACGCACCACCATAGAGTGCTTCCCCGAACGAATGAAACGCCACCACTCTGGCCTCCGGGAGGGGTCGAACGAGCTCGACGAGTGCGCGCATCGTGACGCCCTCCCACTCGGCCACGCCGCTCCATCCCTGGATGCAATGATGCAACGCGGTGTGCCCCGTCAGGCCCAGGCGTTCGAGTTCTGCGAGCGAGAGGGCGACCGGCTGCTCGACGAGTCCATCGACGCGGAGCACGTAGTCGGCAAAGCCGTTGGCCGCCATGCGCGTCCAATCCTCCCGCACCGGCAGATTGCCATTCGGCCAGAAGAACGGGGAGATCTCTGACGGGCTGTAGTCAAGTCGTGGCGCGAGCCGGTTGAGCGTGAGACGTTGCATCGGATACGTCACCCACTTCTGGGCATGTTGCAGTGCGCGCGGGCGGTGCCATGAGATGTAGTGCGCAGCGACCCACGACAACCCGACCACAGCGATCCCGACGATGCCGAGGATCAGGCCGAGTGATTGGTTGGTGTCCGCGCCGAGCACGATGTGGTTCATGTTGCGGAGGAGGCCCGTCATCGCGATCAGAGTCAGGTGCACCATGATGAACGAGGCGAAGCCGATCATCGTGAGGAAATGGATCGATCGGGCCGCCTGCCGGCCACCAAAGATCCGTGCATACCATCGGAAGCGATTGACGACCGCCGGCGACATCGCGATGCCGGTGAGGATCGCGAGTGGACCGAACAGGCCGAACACCCCGAAGTAGGCGAGGCGCTGCAGGGCGTTGTAGCCGAAGAAGCCGTTCGGTTCGGGCGGCAGGTGCAGTGTGGCGTAGTGGACCCACGTGCTCCAGGCCTCCTGGAACACCACAGGATCGGTCGGGATCAGTCGGTGCCAGCGACCGGTGACGACGAGCATCACGCCATAGACGAGTCCCGTGACGATGAACCCATGCACCATGATGAAGTGCCACGAGCGAGCGACCCCGATCGTGTGGCGGTAGCCCGGTGTCGCGACGAGGGGGGAGATGTAGCGGGCGTCGTCCTTGGCCGTCCAGAGCCGGTCACGGGGGACCGTGTGTGGTGTGAAGCGGATCCACTCGCTGCCCGGGGTGCAGTCGTCGTTGAAGTAGAGGCGAGGGTGATCGACCAGGATCGAGAGCCCGCTCCGGATCAGGAGCATCACGAAGAAAAAGTTGAGGAGGTGACAGGCGCGGACCCAGAGCGGGAATCCGGTGGTTGCCGTCGCGGTGGACGTCGAGGGAGTCGGGGAAGGGATCGTCGGGAGCCCGCTGAGCGCCACCTGGAGCCAGGGGATGGCCACGAGCGTCAGGAGGGTGACGCCGACACCGATCAGGATCGCCGGCCGGATCCAGAGATGGAATCGGCGATCGGCCGGATAATGCACGGCCCGGTGTGCGGCATCGAAGCGGATCATGGCTCGGCTACCTCGAGACGGTATCCCCGTAGTCTAGTGGGGACGAGCGATCACAACCCCCGCACCTTCCGGATCGTGATCGTGGCAATGCCGAGGGCATCCTCGGTCTCGATCGCGACCCGATCGTCGCCCCAAGCGATTGGCAGCTTTCCGTTCGGCTCGATGATCCGACCAAGGATCCGACCGTCCCGTGCGACCGCGGTGGCGGCCCAGCCAGAGTCGCCGGGCATGATGAAATCAGTCACCCAGATCGTGCCGTTCGGAGAAACGAACACGCTGCCATGAGCCGCCAGCGTGTCCGCATATCCGCGGGAGCGGATCGCGACCAGGATGGAGTCAGCGTTTGCCGGTCGGCCGGCAGCGACAAAAGCTCGGACCATCTCGTCGGTTTCACTCTGCACGGAGCGCTCGAACATCGCATCGTCGACCAGGACACTCGGCCTGTCGAGACGCACCTCGGACTGTAGCCGGCCTCCGGTGTCCCAGCGCTCCAGCGTCCATCGCTCCCCCCTGGCGACCAGGAAACCGTCGCCCCACCGGCCTAGCGACGTGCTCGGGGCGAGGCCGAGGCGGTATTGGGCGATCCCATCTCCGATCTTCACCCAGACCCGTGGGCCGGTCGGCACGCTGAAACGGGCGTGGACCGAATCGTCCCCGATGACCCAGGTGCCGATGTACTGCGGCGAATTGACCCGACCGGTCGGCGGCGGGCCTTGGAGCGCCTGACCCGGGACGGTAAGAAGGTAGGTCCCGTCACCGCCTCCATCTCGCCCAATCAGCCGGGAACTACGCAGCCCCTCCACGGCATTCTTCGCGATCGTCCGGACAACTCCAGTGTCCGGGTGGGCGATTGCCCATCGATCGTTCTGGAAATCGTCGAAAATGAGGGAATCGTCCTGGAGCGCCACGAATGGTCCAGCGAAGCCGATCTCGAGAGGGCCACTCCCCGCTCGACCGCGCCGCACACGAGCTCCCGTGGCTGCGCGGAGTACCAGGATCTGCCTCGCTTGCCGATCATACCCTGCGAGATCACCGGATTCGAGGAAGATCGGCCAGGTGAGCGCGGAGACATCCAGGCTCGGATCATTGAGATCGCCGGCGAATACCGCAAGTGGGGTGGAATCGAGCGTCAGCAGCGGTGCGCGGGCGAGCGCGTCGGCGGGATGTTCGTAGATCGTGACACCTGAGGAATCGTGGACCGTTGGCTGGAGTGGGGCGGATGCGCGAGCGCCATCGGAGCCGGCGCCTGAGCCGCTACAGGCGGCGAGGAGGAGGGTCAACGGGATTGCGCTGCGGGTCTGGATCATCTCGATCTCGTCAGGTTAGGCGCTGGAAGCGGAGGCTAGGCGTGTCTGTTTTTCTGTGTATGAGCCGGTGATCATGCATCGGCGGGGACGCGATCCCCGAACAGCAATCGAATGTGGCGCATCGCTTCACGCCAGTGCTTGGGGGCGTTGAACCTCTTGGTGGCCTGACGGAGCGCCAG